>CAIQKM010000001.1 GCA_903872345.1 uncultured Verrucomicrobia subdivision 3 bacterium
CAATGGCGTCAAAACACCTTCCGCGCCGGACAAAAACCAAGGTCAGACTGGAAAAATGACTTGCAAACTTATGAAGAAGGCAGAAAATCACGAAAACCACCCACGCCGTTCGTGGGCATTAAACCATATGGGAAATCCCAGCTTAAAACTGCATTGCAAATGTCTCCCAGTCGTCATGCCATTTGGGGCTGCTCTTCGCGGGCGGTTTTAGCCCTGCTGGCATGTTTTCTTTTTCTGTTAAATTCGCATGGCGCACCGGAGTCTGCGAGTTTTGTGCTTTCACATTGGGAGATGAAAGACGGGTTGCCGCTGAACAAAGTCCGGGCCATTGTGCAAACGCGCGATGGTTATCTTTGGGTTGGCACTTACAACGGGTTGGCGCGCTTCGACGGTGTCCGTTTCAAAGTGTTTGATGTTGCCAATACGACGGGGTTGCGCAACAACGCCATTGAGAGTTTGTGTGAGGATCGTGATGGCCGACTCTGGGTGGGTGACAACCTCGGCGGAATTTCGGTTTTGGTAAATGGCTCCTTTCAAAGTGTGGTTTTGCCAAGAACTTGGCCGGCCAAACCGGTTCTGCGATTGGCTGCGGGCGAGGATAGAACCGTCTGGGCCATGAACGAAATCGGGACGTTGCTGCCGTTGGTGAATGGCGTGGCTCGCGACCCTCTGGCCACGCTCGGGGTGCCGGGAACGCTGGTAGCTGACCGCGCCGGCCAAGTATGGGCGGCGGTCGCTGGGAAACTTTGCCGTCTCGCTGCCAAGCTGGGTGCCGTGCCGCTGGATCCCGGACCGGAGGTCGTGAATGGCTGGCTGGCCATTTTTCCAGCGCGTGAAGGTGGATTATGGATTCTGGATGGCGACTGGTTGCGTCGGTGGAACGAGGGGCGATGGGTTGAAGATCGCGGTCACAGCAATTGGGGAACCATTGTATTGCCAGCGTTTCTGGAAACCCGCGCGGGCAAAATCTTGGGCGGCAGTTTCAAAGAGGGAATTCACGTCCTTGACAAAAGCAATGTTGTGGAACAAATCGAGGAGGCAAATGGCCTGTCCCACAACTGGGTTTATTGCCTCTGCGAAGATCGCGAAGGCAATGTCTGGGCCGGCACCGGCAACGGAGGATTGAATGTGCTTTTTCCGAGGCGCGTCACGATGGTGAATCCGCCGGACAATTGGCGCAGCAGCGCCGTTTTGTCAGTGGCCCCCAGCGCAAATGGTGGATTGTGGATCGGCACTGAAGGGGGTGGCGTTTACCGATTAAGTCACGGTGAATTTTCCAACTTTCCCGTGAGCGAACATCCCGGGCAGTCGGTGGTCAACTCCGTGATGGAGGACGCCAGCGGAAAGCTTTGGTCGGGCACCTGGGCTTCAGGTGAATTGGTTTTAGAAAATGGTCATTTCCAAAATTCTTTTCCGCTCACGGAACAAAATAATGTGGTGCTTTCAACCTTTGAATCCAGCCGTGGTGATATTTGGGTGGGCACGCGCGGCGGGGTGGGACGATTGCGCGGGGGCCAATGGACTTGGCCGGAAATTAAGAGCGACATGACTCATTCCACTCATTCCGCCGTGCGCTGTTTTGCTGAACAGGCGGATGGCGCAATCTGGTTTGGTTTGGATGGCGGTGGGGTTTGCCGGATGACAGGAGACCAACTCGCACAATTCAAAACCGGCGACGGACTGGTCAGCGACTATGCCCGGACGTTGCACGCGGATGCAGATGGCTCGCTGTGGATCGGAGCGCGTGGTGGTTTGTCGCGGTTCAAGAATGGAAAATTTGCGAACGTGACCATGCGCCAAGGTTTGCCGAGCGATGTGATTTGCCAGATTCTGGACGACGGCAAAGGCAATTACTGGATGAGTTCGTTCGGCGGATTGTTCCGCGTGGCCAAGACTGAATTGAACCGGTGTGCCGACGGCGAAATAAATTCGGTGAGCTGTCTGGTGTGTGATAGTTCCGGCGGACTGGCGACGTTGGAAATGTCCGAACAAGGCCAGCCCGCAGGATGTCGCACGAGCGATGGCCGACTCTGGTTTGCCACGGGCCGTGGGTTGGCGATGGTCGAGCCGGATGAAGTGACCCCCAATCTGCTTCCACCTCCGGTGAAAATTGAAGAAGTGTTGGTGGATGGCGAGGCGCTCACGTTGCCGCCATCTTCCGAGCAGGTCAGCCCGTTTTTATATCCCGTGGCAACTAGCAATGTCCGGCGGATGCTTACCATCCCACCCGGCGGCCGGCAATTCGAGTTTCGCTACACCGGATTGAGCCTGGCAAATCCAGCGCGCGTGGCTTTTCGGTATGAACTCGAAGGACTTCAAGAAGATTGGTTTGATGCTGGGGCGCGACGTTCCGCAGTATTCACGCACCTTCCACCCGGCGACTACACTTTCCGCGTCACCGCACGCAATGCCGATGGTGTATGGAACGAAAAATGCGCTTCATTGCTCGTGCGGGTTTTGCCATTTTTTTGGCAAACTTGGTGGTTCAAGCTGGCGAGTCGCGCGGGCGGATCCGTTGCGATTGCCCTGACTGTGTTGGTGATTGTTCGCCGCCGTGCTCACCGCAAATTGGCGGTCTTGGAACGCCAACGCGCGGTTGAACGTGAACGCGGTCGTATCGCCCGCGACATCCACGACGACTTAGGCAGTAGCCTGACGCGGATCGTGATGTTGAGCGAATCGGCGCGCATAGGCTTGGAGCAACCCAGTCAGGCGGCAACTGATCTGGCTGAAATCTGTCATACCGGTCGCGACCTCACGCTCCAATTAAGCGAAATCGTTTGGGCCGTGAACCCGGAGCATGACACGCTCGACAGTTTCGCAACCTATGTGGGCAAATACGCGCATGATTTTCTGGCCGCAACGGGAATGCGTTGCCGGTTGGATTTGCCCCTGTCACTGCCGTCCTTGGTGCTTGATTCACCAGTGAGGCACAACGTGTTTCTCGCGTTCAAAGAAGCCTTAAACAATGCCGTCAAACACGCGGGCGCAAAGTCTGCGCTGGTGACCTTGACGCTCGCGGATCAACACTTCACCTTGGTCGTGGCGGATGATGGCTGCGGCTTGGTTCAGGCGAAAGTCCACAGCCATGGATTGGAAAACATGAAACGCAGACTGGCAGACGTGGGTGGCCGCTGTGAAATTGAAAGCACGCCAGCCTCCGGCACGAGTGTCCGCTTGATCGTGCCGTTGACGCCGCACAAATGAGCAACCACAAATCAGCGTGACGCTATACTCCCACGAAAATTATGACTAAACCATTGCCCATTCGAATCTGCCTGATTGAAGATGACGCACGGTTACGCCAACTTTTCGTCCGCTGGTTGCAACACGAGCCGGGTTTTCAGATTCTCAATCAATACGCCGACGCCGAGAGCGCATTGATTGGACTTCCCAAGGACCAACCCGAGGTGGCTCTGGTGGACATTAATTTGCCGGGACAAAGCGGGATTGATTGCGTGCGACAATTGAAGCCACTGCTGCCGGCCACACAGTTCGGCATGGTCACCGTTTATGAAGATGCCGACAAAATTTTTCAAGCCCTTGCCGCCGGCGCCACCGGCTACATCCTGAAACAAACTCCGCGCGCAGATCTGATCATTGCCATTCGGGAGTTGCATCGCGGCGGATCGCCGATGAGTCCAAATATCGCCCGGAAGGTGGTGCAATCATTTCACCATTCATCACCGACGGTGGCCGAACCGCGCAGCCAATTATCCGAGCGCGAGCAACAAGTCCTGGATGGCCTGGTGCGGGGCGACCTCTACAAGGAGATTTCCGACAGCCTCGGCATTAGCATGGGCACGCTGCACACCTACATCCGGCGCATCTACGAAAAATTACACGTCCATTCCCGCGCGCAGGCAGTGGCCAAGGTGGCCAAAAAATAAACTTGATTCCGGTGCTGGCGTCGGTTTTTTGCTTAAAACTTATGTGTTTTACCGAGCGCAAAAACATGGGCTTATGTATTTCCCAAACGCATTGGACAGCGGGTGTCCTAGGTTGGGGGTTAGGCTGGCGGCATGAATACAACCAAGACCGAAGTGGACAAAACGATTATGGTGCAGTTGACGGAAGCCTATGGTGATGAGGATCGGGCCCGCCGCCTCTTGGAGCGGCTGCGCTGGCCGAGCGGGGTGATTTGTCCGCACTGCCAAAACGCGGGGGAGAAGCGGATCTCCCCACTGGCGGCGCGGGCGGAAAGTCCGCAGGGCGTGCGCCCGGGCGTCTATTTTTGCGGGGCCTGTCGGCGGCAATTCACCGTGACGGTGGGGACGATTTTGGAGGGTTCCCATGTGCCCATTGCCAAGTGGCTGATGGCGTTGTTTCTGCTGTGTTCCGCCAAAAAGTCCCTCAGTGCCAATCAACTCCACCGCATGATCGGGGTGAGCTACAAGACGGCCTGGTTCATGTGCCATCGGCTGCGCTGGGCCATGACGCCCCCGCCTGAGGTCCTGCCGAAGTTGACCGGGACGGTGGAAGTCGATGAGACCTTCGTGGGGCCCAAGGGGCGGCCCAAGACGCCCGTCGTCGCGCTCCTCGAACGCCAAGGGTTGGCCCGGGTGAAAATCATCGCGACGGTCTCACAACATAATTTAGGGGCCGCCCTGGCGGAATGCGTCAGCCCAGAAGCCATTGTGAACACGGACGAGCATCCGGGCTACAAAAACCCCTTGAAGGCTTGGCAAGCCCATCGGACGGTCAATCACTCGCGGGGCGAATACCAAAAGC
>CAIQKM010000002.1 GCA_903872345.1 uncultured Verrucomicrobia subdivision 3 bacterium
CCCCGTCGCCCGCCAGACGGCCAGCGCCGCCGCCCCCGCCGCCACGGCTTCCCGCCATTCGTCCCCGCCCGTGACCGCCTGCCGGAGATGTTCCCGCCCTTGATTGTCCCGCACGGCCACGCCGGACACTTTTGGCGGTTCAACCACCCGCCCCGAACCCGCCATGCGCCGCGCCAGCCGCACAAGACATCGTTCCGCAAGGTGCAAATCGGCCTGCCCCTGACATTCCCGCAGCAGTTCGCCCGCTGGTGTCTCGCCCGAGGCAAGGCCATCGGCCACGCTCCGCGCCGCCATGCCCAGGGCGGGAACCGGGACAGCCACCGCCCCGACTCCGGCCAGTCCGGCCAGGGTTAGTGCCTCGCCCAGACTGCCTAGCCCGCGCCCGTGCCCCCGTTCTGGGGTTAATTCAAATTCGGTGGACGAAAAACGCCCGCCGTTGTTGGGATTTATGCTCGTATTCATGCAGTTGATTTTTGGTTGAGCAGCCGACCTTGCCGGAGGTTTACCGGCAAAAAGTGAGTCGAATGCGTTACTCCCCTAGATAGCGGCATACAGGCGGTGCCGACTACCTTGCCGCGCGCGTTTTTATTTGGCCGGCCAGCCGGTAAAACCCCGGCAAACGTTGGCTGAAATCATCCTCCCCGCCGACACCGCCAAAACGGGGTGTAACCCCCTAATGGGGGGTATATTTTTGGAAATTGACCCGGCAAAAACATAGACACCCCCATAGGCCCTGAACACACGCACTTTTTTAATCCTTGGTCAAATCGTCAATGGTGATGGGGCATCGTGCTCCTGGGATGGCTCTGGGGCCATTCTGATCCAATTTGGCGGCAAGATGCCCAGCAATGGGGGGGGCAGGGGGTACGGGGCTGCGGCTGGTTTACGCGGTTACAACGCATGGCGATCTGGGAGTGAACTTAATAACTGCCGATTTGCTTGGCTATTAAGCCTATTTTGCACCCGTTCCCTTGGTTACCTCCTATATATACATATTAATTTTAAAGAAAGAAGGTGTGAACCAATCGTGATGGAGTAGGCGGGGCAGTGGGTAAAGACGTGAACCATGACTACCAGCGTGTGAAATCCTTTGTTTTATGAGGAAATCGCAGTCTGTTTGGTTCCAAAGGGTGATCGGATGTCATTCCCGACCGAGTTAAGGGCGCGGGAATAATGGCTCTGCCCCCGAAATCGATAATGACACCCCAAAAAAGTGAAAAATTCTGTCCGGAAATTCGGTTTTCCAAAAATAAACGATAACCCCGAAATAGAAAAATAAGCTGTTAACTTTGAGAGGTTGATTAAAAAAGCCAATAAAAACGCCCAAAAGGGCATGGGCCGGGGTTCGAATTCGGTTGTTAAAAATAAAAACGACATTCCCCCGAAACTCGCCGGGTTTCGTGCAAATATCGCACTAACGGCGAGTTTAAAGGCCAATTATGGCTCTTTTCTCAACGTAGAAAACAACACAAAAAGCAACGTATGAAAAAAACAACAAAAGAAAACGAAACGCTGACTTCAGATGAAACTGCTCCGGATGTGGAATCGAATGATTCTCCCCAGATAGATTCAGATTCGGGGTTGCGGGCTCAGCGATGGTTTTACGACCGGCTGTCTTTGAACGAAGCCGACCGGAAATCATTATTTGAAAAACGCGGTCTGAACGACCAAACCATCGATGCCTTGGGGTTTCGTTCCAATCCTGATTCCAATAAGGGGATCCTCCTGGAAATGCCCAACCACTTCCCCATGGCCGCCTTGGTTGAGAGCGGGCTATGGAAAGTCGATCCGGCGAAACCGGGCGAGTCGCCCAGGCCAAACCCTCAATTCCATGGCATGAGCATTGCCGAGAAACGCGATCCGAAGGGCCGCAAGGTCCGTGACCGGAGCGGCCAGGTGATCCGCGAATGTGTGTGGAATCATCCGATCCTGATTCCCTATTTGAATGAGCAGGGCGAACTGATCCACCTCCGCCCTCATAAGGGCATGATGGCCGGCAAAACCCCGCGCTTCTATGTCGCACGTCCCAAGGGGCGGGGTGCGGGCATGAAAGCCATTAACGGCAGCAATAAATTCGGGATCATCACCGAAGGCGAGTTTAAGGCCGCCGCCCTGTTCCAGGTGCTGGGGGAAGACGCTGAGATTGGGGCGTTGCCGGGCATCACCATGGCGAAGCCGCTGATTGGGGATATCGAGGAATGGCTCGAATACATAGGGGTGCGTCAGGTCGTGGTGGGATATGACAACGAAAACAAGGAGGACGAAAAGCTGCCGGGGTATCAGCGGGAAAAACACCGTCGCTACGACACGCATGTGTGGGCGCTCTACCTGACCCAGCAGCTGAACCAGCAGGGATTTGAAGGCAAATTCTGCGTCCTGCCGGACGAATGGCGGGATGAAAAGGGTAAAAGTGACTGGGATGGCAGCCTCGCGATGTTTACTAAAAAATTAGGGGTGCCTGATGGTTCGTTAGTGGCTTGGGAAAACGTGAGGGCGGAAGTCCGGGCCAAGTTTCTGGCCGTGATTCACAAAGCGATAATGGTTGGGGAAATCCGTCACATCAAACTGTTTGATGCCGAAGTCGGCCGCATTATTCGTAGTCAGTTGGATAAGATCGGCTACGAGCCTTGCTTGCCGATTGGCGGCGAGGGGGAACAAGTGTTATCGCGGCGTTGTCACCGACTGGCAGCCAGACTGAAACAAAAAGACTGGTTTCCGCTCAAGGCGGTTCGATTTTTGAGTCTGCTGGGCCAATCGTATCAGTCCACGGCCGGCAGGTATTTCAAAATGAAGCCGCTGACTGAAAAGATGGAAGAATTATGGCAAGGTTTGCAAAAGACGGCCCGCGAACGTGGCGACGAGGATGCCAAGCGTGCCTGCGACATGGTCTTGCGCGGGCGCAAAAGCCTGAAAGCAATGAAACGCGGTCACATTCCGGAAACAATTTCGGATTTTTATTTGCGGCCGCATTATGTGCTGCACCGTAGTAATGGCACCCGCACACGGATTGTATCCATCCACAATATCCATGGGGATACAAGCACCATGGTGGAGATTCCTACCGAAGAACTTGGTTCGCCGGTGAAATTGCGGGACTGTTTGCACCACAAAATCAACGGGGCGGCTTGGGATGGCGGCCAGGCCGAATTGACGGCCTTGCACGAAGATCTGGGGCACCATCTGGCGTTCAAAGATGTTCAGGAGGTGCCGTTGCGCGGTTATCATGCCAAAAGCAACATCTGGTTCTTTGAGGATGTGGCCATTTCAGACGATGGTGAATTCACGCCTGATCCCAAGACCGGCATATTCTGGATCAAGAACGCCACCGGGCTCAAAGGATATACCTTTGCCAAGGATCTAAACGGGCGGGCGCGCGACCGGGAAAATGAGGTGTTTCGGCAGGGTTCCCCCATGATGCACCCGGAAGTCAAAGATACGGTTGAAGAGGTCACGGCGCTTTTTGAGGAAGTGCTGAAAAAATTGCCGGAAGCCCTCGGAGGAATGGAGGCTTACATGGTGCTGGGCATGGTTTTTGCCAGCGCGGCCGGACCGGAAATATTCAAGAAGTGGAGTTGTTTCCCCGGTCTATGGGTGTACGGCGAACAAGGGGAAGGCAAATCAGCCTTGTGCCGCTGGGCAATCCGCATCTGGGGCTTTAACAAGGATAAAGGTCTGCCGTTGCCGGCGGATGATCAGCGCACCACCCTGACCTTGGCAGCCTTGAGTGGTGCCCTCGGCCAGTATGGCGAATTGTCCCTTTGGCTGGATGAATACCAGGCGGGGACACCCTCATGGGTGCGGGCCATATTAAAAAACAATTACGACCGGGCGGAAGGCGCCAAAAAGGATTTTGGCGGCAGCCCGCGGGAATACCTCTCCTCGGTCATTGTCAGCGGGGTGGCAACTTCCAGTGAACCGCAGACGCGCAGCCGCTACGCCCATATTCAGGTCAGCGCCAAAAAACGCACGGCCAATCATTACGAATGGTTTCAAACGCATAGTCCGGAATTTTACCGGCTGGGACGGTTCCTGTTGCGAAATCGAAAAAAGTATGTGGAGAGCGCCCTCGGCGCGATGGAGGTCTGGACCAAAAGCGCGGCGATGAAAGAAATCGATGACCGTGCCCGGATGGTGCATGCGCTGGCCTATGCCGGGTTTCATGCCGCCTGTGAAGTCTTCGATGTGGCGGCAGACTTGAACGGCTACCGGATTTGGCTGATCGATCACTGCAAGCGCAGCGCGGCTGAAATCCAGAAAAGTGTCAGTGTGGATTCCTTCTGGCATGAGTTGTTGAACGCCGTCGCATCACGGGACTTTGGCGATTCACCGGCGGACCGCCGCCAGTATTTTCAGGTAATTGAAAATAAGGCCGCCAAGTCGCCCGTCAGCGAACACCAGACCAAGGCCGGAGCGGAATTGAGTTACAAGTCCTGGAAATCTTATCTGCTGTATTTCCGGCCGGGGCCGGTGATTGACATGCTGCGCACATTTAAACGGCGCTGTGGTGGCGATTTGCCGATTTCACAAACTGACTTGCTCCATCAGATGAGAACCCGGCCCTACTGGCATGCATCAAAAAGTGAATCCGGGCACCGGCAAAAATTCGGCGGAAAAACCACACAATCCTGCTGGTGCATCAATGTGGACCTGCATCCGCTGGGACTAATGCGCGTCAGTGATGAAGAATTCGATGCGAGTTTCATTCAGGACGCCGATACGAATTCTTGGTTCACATCGGAGAATTGGACCGATCCACGCAAAGGTGATCTGTTTGCCTTGATCGAATTATTGCAAAGCAAACGCAACGACGAGGCCGACTGAGCATAAAAGTAAACGCAGCCAGTAGATTCGCGCACCATGAACGATCTGGATCTGTTCAATTGCCGCAGATTACCTGCTCGACTCACCATCGAGCAGGTAGCTCTGCTGCTGGGCTTCCAAGTGTACGAGATTTTGATCTTGGTTCGCCATGGGCGAATCAAATGCATCAATTATCAAAGTCGGAATTCCCGGAAGTATTTTCATGGCGCCTATATTTTGAGTCTGGCTGCGGACGGTGATTTCGTGGAAAAGGCCAGCAAGGCGGTTGCAAAGGAGGTTAGAGAAAATAATTGCAAAGCCAGTCAGGATGCTTGAATCGATAGGTCGATTTTGGAATCATTCGAAATGGTGAGTGACAAGTCATAAAACCATTGTCAGGACAAGCGGTTTTTGTGTTTGAAAAATTTTGCTCGGTCGAGAAGCAGGCAGCCAATTTCTGAACCAATTATTTAACTATTCAGCTACTACCCGGTAGAAACCGACCAAACCAAAACGGTGGCCGGAGTTGGTATCGGTAAAACTGGCCGAGCAGCCAGCGCTCGACATGGCTGCAATCGTTTGCCAATTGGCTGCCAAATTTGTGGTCCATTGCACCAAAAACTCATTTACCGCCGCCCCGGTCCATTGAAAGCTGACCCCATTGACACCCATGACTATTCTGTTGATCTGTGGATGATTATCCACCGCCGGCAATTTTCCAATCCGCTCCGTGTCAGACACCAACCCGGCGGTAATCTGTACCTCGTCTATAAAGCCCAGGAAAGTTTCCGAGTTCACGCTCACTGGATAGGTGTTCCGCCCCAGAAACAAATTCCCATTATCGGTTGCCGGCAACGGCAAAAAGCCCGCTGTTAAATTGTTGGTGGCAACGGCCTGGGTACCGTTCTGATTGGCGATCGTCAGACGCAGTTGCCCAGCGGAGCCAGCCCACGGATCACAGACGGCCAGCAGATAATGCCATTGGCCATCGGCGTAATTTGTCTCGGCTAACACCACCTGGTTAGTCTGGTTCAAACTACTGTTCACCACCATAAACCGAACTGCACCAGTCGCGATGGCATTCAGGTCCACGCCATAGCGGAAGATTTGCCCACTGTCCGTCCCCTGCGATATCAACTGCATGCCGCCGGCGTTGTTACGGTTGCCATCTGTTTTGAAAAACAGTTCAATCGAAAATGCGCTGACAAAATCCATTTCGTCACCATACTGGTCTTGCGGGAAGAAAAGTGCTCCGTCCACGTTTGTGATCGCCTCGGCATTGTATGAGTAATTGCCAGCATTGTGCCCATTCACGAACATGGAAATTGGCGCAACATTTGTGCTCAAAGTGACTGGACCATTGGTCAGCCCGTTGAAGGTAATCAAATCATCAATCGACGACGATAACGCGCCGACGGTGTGGATTCCCTGCCCGCTATTCGTAGCGGCATCGGCGATGCCCACAAAGCTCGGAGTGCCGGCATTATTTGGTGCGATGATTTGCGATTCCATCCGCCAATAGGCGACTTGGTACGGTGCCAGCACCGTTAAGGGCGCCACACTGCTGGTGACAGAACCGCCGGCATTGCTCACTACCACAAAATAATCCGCATTGGTCGCCGGCACTGGGAAGATCGAAAACGTGCTGTTGGTTGCTCCACCAACCGGCTGACCGTTCAAATACCACTGATACTTTAATGGCAACGTTGTTCCAGTGGCGGTGACACTCAAGCTGGCTCTGTCACCTACATTGACCGTGGTCGCCGGCGCGGGCTGTGAGGAAATGTAGGGCGGTGCGACCGGCCAGACGGACCCCAGATTATACAGGTTGAGGGAGGCCAACCGGGCGCCAGTGCCGTCGGCCACCAGACTTAACGCTTGCGGACCGGCAACGGGTGTCGTCCCCATGGACATATAAACCAGTCCGTTATTCGCGAAGATTTCGAGAATTCCTCGATCCATCAATATTCGCAAGGTTATTGCCCCGTTGATCGGGCTTAAGGCATTGGTGATGCCTTCACAGGATAATTGCTGGCTCGGGCAGTTATAGGTTACCACTGTGCCGCCCAATGTAAAAGTGACACTCGAAGCGCTGCCGGGCAGGAGCTCGGCTTGCAACTCGCAGGCTTCGCCCGTTGTCCCGGCCAGCACGTTCACTCCGTCGCTCAGCGCCTGCGCTGGCCACGTATTGGTGCTAGTTCGCAAACTCGCGATTTCATTTACCGGATTGGCGTAAATGAGCGGCGTCGAACCGGTGGTTTGCAACGTCAGCTGCACCGGAAAAGTCAGTGTGCAGTCAAACGGCATGCCGGGGTATTCGTTAGGGGTATTGGCGATCAAAATCTTCCGACCATCCGATGCGGGCAGATTGTAAAATGTCTGGGCTGCTGCAAAATTGTTGCCCCCGCGAATGGTGAGATAACCGGTTTGCGGCGTGAATGCATGACCGTCAAAGGTGCCAACTTCATAACCGCCGGCACCGCCGTAAAAGATCCATTTGAAGTTGTTCGTATTTCCATCCAGCGGCAGCTGGAAAAACTCCGGCACCTCGGCTTGGTTTGGCAATGTAAAGTCACTCTCATGCGTCCAATTCTTGAGGTCGGGCGATGAAAAGAATCCATACGTGTGCGTTCCGTCGTTGTAGTAAAGCACCATGATCCATTTGTTGCCCGGTGCATACCAAATCGGCCTAGGATCGTGGTCGGTGGTGGTCCGCTGGGCACCCAGCACCGGATTACCAGCGTATTTGGTAAAATTCGTGCCATCCAAACTGTAGGCAATACTCTGGGTAAAAGTCCGGCCAGCCGACATGCGAGTCAGGCCGCCGGCGGAAGTGAACATGGCGATGATGGCATTGGTGCCAAAGCCGGTGGAATTATTCCCATCCACGGTCGCTCCTCCCGAAATGCACGTACCCAGCGGATCAGAGTAAAGTTCCTCGGGCAATTCCGTCCAATGCACTAAATCCGTACTCGCCACCTGCCCCCAACAGTGGTTGCCGTTCTGCAATTGATAGGGATTATGTTGAAAGCAGACATGATACACACCTTGGTAATAAACCATGCCATTCGGGTCGTTGATATATCCGCGCCGGGCGGAGATGTGAAAAACCGGTCGGTCAGACTCCTGATAAATCGGTACGGACGTGATGATGTTGGAGGCTTGAACCAAGGACGCCAACTGGCCCTCATTGGCCAGTTGCGAATCAATCCGCACCACCAATTCGCCGCCTTGATATGGCGATAAATCCAGAAAATTATAAAAATCCGGCGTTCCATTGGTCACGAGGTTGATGTTAAATTCCTGAACCACCAAACCCTCCTTTATGACTTCAACCAGATGCGGCGGCCCATTAAAATTCGCCGGCAAATTGAGGTAATGCTGATTTGCGACCAGCACTCCCGGAATGGGATTGTCCGTGGCCGTGATCTGATCCACGTTGATATGCCCCCACCCGCCGGTGTAGCTGTCCACGATTTGCAACTGCGCAGTTTGGTTTGTATAAGCACTCAGATTCCACTGCAACCAATCAAGGTGTTCGCGGTCGCCCATGCCCACCGCCGAGCGTACGACTTGTCCATTGACCAGCAGGTTGATGCAGGTCTGCCCGCGCCAGTTGCCGCCGCCAATGAGAAACTTGAGATACTTACGCTGAATGGTGAATGGTGGAGAAGTGAGTGTGCCGGTGGTGCCGTCGCCGGTTAGAAACGTATTCACCAAGCCATTCCCCACATAGCCGTCCACGGTCTGTTGCCCCGGCAAAGTGCCTTGCGCCGGCCTAGTACCAAAGCAGTTGCCGGTAGTCGTCCAAACGCCGCCGGGCAGCCAGACATAATTCGCTTCCTCAAAGTCTGACAGCAGGATGTCCTGCCCCGCCGCTGTCAGACGAAAAGCCAGCAGCGCAAACAGAAAAGCAAGGCGGCTAATGTGAGATTGAATCTGGGTGCGCGGCATAATGGAATCATTCTGAAAGAACCCGGTAGAAGCCGGTGACGTTGGTCTGGCGCGCGGCATTTGTATCCACAAAACTGTTGAGAGCACTGCCGGCTGACAACGTGGCGATAGTTTGCCAACCGGCACCCAGTCGGGATGTCCATTGCACCTTGAAATCATTCGCCGCCGCACCCGTCCATTGGAATCGCACCCCGGTGCTCGCCGCCGATATGCCACCGATTTGCGGATGGTTGTCGCTGGCGGGCACCCGGCCAATGCGCCCCGTGTCCGGCACCACTCCCGCCGTGATTTGCACTTCATCAATAAATCCAAGAAATGTCTCGGGATTCACACTGACCGGATAGGTGTTTCGCCCCAAAAACAAATTACCGTTGTCGGTGGCGGGCAACGGCAGAAAGCTGGCGGGCAACTGATTCGTGGCATTGGCCTGTGTTCCATCCTGATTTGCTATCGTCAGTCGCAACTGGCCGGCGCCCCCGCCCGCCGGGTCACAAACCGCCAACAGGTAATGCCATTGGCCGTCCGCGTAATTAGTACCCGTCAGGCTGGCATAGTTGGTTTGTACCAGAACGCTGTTCGCCACGGCCAAGCGCAACCCACCAGGCCCAGCAACATTCAAGTCGATACCATAGCGAAACGTTTGCCCGGTGTCAGTCCCCTGAGACAGCAATTGCATCGGCCCAGCCGAACTGCGGTTGCCGTCCGTCTTGAAGAACAGCTCAAGGGAAAACGCCCCGGTGAAATCCAACTCATCGCCATATTGGTCCTGAGGAAAGAAGAGGCAACCATCCACATTCGTGATGGCTGCCGCATTATAAGAGAAATTCCCCGCGTTGTGTCCATTAACGAACATGGCCGCAGGCGCAACATTCGTGGCAAGTGTCACCGGGCCGCCGGTTAAACCGTTGAAGGTGATCAAATCATCAATGGTGGCGGGTAGTGTCCCGGTGGTATAGTTTCCTTGCCCGCTGTTGGTATCAGTATCCGCGATACCCGGCCAGGTCGGAACCCCCTCATTATTGGGGGCAACAATTTGCGCTTCCATCCGCCAGTAAGCCAACGCGGAAGGCTCATTTACTGTAAGCTTCGCCACATTGCTCGTCACCGCGCCTGCGATGTTGGTGATGACCACAATGTAATTGGCGTTGGTCGGCTCGAAGGGCAACACGGTCAAAGCATTATTCGTCGCTCCGGCGAGCGGTTGGCCGTTGCAGAACCATTGGTACGCAAATGGCACGCTGGTTCCGGTGGCGGTGACAGTGAAGGTGGCCGAACGGCCGGCATTCGTGGTGATGGTCGGACCGGGTTGTGTGGCAATATACGGCGGCATGGCCGGCCAGGCGGATCCCAGATTATATAGGCTCAAGGACAACAACTGTGCACCCTGACCGGTCGCCACCAATTCCACGGGCTGCGGTCCGGACACCGGGGTTACGCTCATAGGCATATAGACCAGCCCATGGTTGGCGTAGATTTCAAGCATCCCACGATCTACCAAGAGTTGCAAGTTTACCATTCCGTTGCTGGGAGCCAATGGCTGGCTTAATCCCGCGCAAGTGATTTGCTGGCCCAGGTTATCATAGACCAAGGTTGTTCCGGCAACGGACAGGGATACGTTGGTCGCGGTCCCCGGGGCGAATTGCGTATCCAACTCATAGGCCTCACGCGAGACGCCCGACAGGACATTCACACCGTTGGTTAATGCCTGCGACGGCCAGGTGTTCGTGCTGATTCGCAGATTGGCAAGTTCATTCACGGGGTTGGCAAACAACTTGGGCGCGCCAGCGGTGGATTGCAAGGTTAACGAGATCGGGAAGGTCATCGAATTGTTAAAAGGCATGTTGGGATAATTATTGCCATTCGCCCATGCCATGAGAATGCGGCGGCCATCCGCTGCCGGAATATTGTTGAAAGTTTGGGCGGCGTAAAAATTATTACCGCCGTTCAATCTCAAGGGCCCCCATTGTGGGGTGAACATATTTCCGTCGAATTGACCGCCGTAATAACTGCCACCGCCGGCCCAAAAGATCCAGACTAGGTCATTCGTGTTTCCATCCAATGGCAGCGGGAACAATTCGGGACATTCGCTCAAACCCGGAAACGTAAAGGTGGATGTTTGCGTCCACTGGCGAAGATCAGTGGAAGAAAAGAATCCGAAGTCATTATTGTTAAGGTACAGGGCGATGACCCATTTGTTGCCCGGCGCATACCAGATGACTTTGGGATCGCGATTGTCTCCTTCGATGTTGGGAATGACCGGGTTGTTTGGGTATTTCGTCCACGTTTGCCCATAATCCGAACTGTAAGCCAGGCCCTGAGTAAACGGCTGTCCGGTGGACATCCGATTGCCTCCGCCAGCCGCGCAGAAAAATGCTACCAACGCATTGGTGCCAAAACCGGCTGAATTGTTCCAATCCACAATGGTCGAACCGGAAAACTCCGTGCCAAGATCATCAGGATACAACGCCTCGGGCAGTTCGGCCCAGTGAACCAAATCGCCGCTCACCGCATTGCCCCAGTGCATGTTACCCCACGCTGTGCCGTACGGATTGTGCTGGTAACAATAATGATACTGTCCGTTAGCGTACACCATGCCATTCGCATCATTCACCCATCCGCGCCGCGCCGAATAATGATAGATGGGGCGCAACGATTCTTGGTAAATGGGTGCCGCACTCATGATGTTACTGGCTTGAACGAATTGTGTGAGTTGGTTCGTGGTGGCCAGCAGTGAATCAATTCGCACCTGCACCTCTTGCGACTGAAACGGCGCCAAGTCTACGAACACATTGTAATCCGGGGACGCCCCGCCGGCAGCGAGGTTAATGTCAAATTCGCGGGCCACGATGCCGTTGGTGATTAATTCCACCAGATGATTGCTGGCGCTAAACTGAACGGGAAGATTCAGATACCGCTGGCTGGCCAAGAACACCCCGGCCAGCGATTGATCCGTCTCCGTGATTTGATCCACATTGATGTGTCCCCAGCCGCCCGTATAGGAGTCCACAATTTGGAGCTGTGCCATTTGCCCGGTCAGCGCGCTGACATTCCACTGCAACCAGTCCAGATTCTCGCGATCCCCCAGGCCCACCGCCGAACGCACCACCCGTCCGCCGACCATCAGGTTGAGGCAGGTCTGGCCCGGATGATTTCCCCCGCCAATCAGAAATCGAAGATAGTTCCGCTGGATTAAAAATTCCGGCGATGTCAGCGTCCCGGTGGTGCCGTCGCCATTCAGGTAGGTGTTGACCAAACCATTTCCCAGATAACCCGTAACGGCCTGTTGATTCGGCAGGGAGCCTTGAGCCGGACCGCCGCCAAAACAGTTTCCGTTCGCCGTCCACACACCGCCCGGCAGCCAAGCATAATTTGTCTGCTCAAAATTCGCCAGCAAAATGTCTTGGGCCGAAAGCCATCCGCAGCCGCCCACCCATCCTATGACAAACAGGCATACCCGTATGAAGGAACGCAGCCATCTTCGCAAAAGTCTAGTCGCTTCCATAGTTGCGACCGACCTATTTCCAACACGATTTCAACGTCCACACGTTGAGCGAATTTATTTTCGCTCGGTTTGAAGTCCCGAAAAATTCCACGTTGCGACTATCAGCCGCTGGGAACACCAAAGCCGTGAACAATCGATCACCGTTATTGACGAATACTTCAACCGAGCCGGCGTCCACCCAGATGTCCAAGCTCACCCGCTCAGTGGCCTTCGCCAGCGGGGCGCTGTAGACACCAGAGAATTTTGGATCGAAATTAGCGTTGCCGGATTGGGTGCGGTTCACAAAAACCTGACCGTTGTCACGATTAACGCCGATCACCGTCGCCTCGTGTGCGCCCTGCAAGACTTTCACTCCTTGGACACCGGTCGTTGATGGTTGTAAATCAAACTTAAGTTCAAGTTGCTGACCGGCAATGTGATTATGGGTAATCCAAGCATTGGCTGCGGACACATCGCTACTTTGGAGAACGAAATGTTTCTCACGGAGATACTCCACCTCCCGGGCCGGTTTCTGTACCAGCAAGATTTCACTACCGACCTTGCGTAAGCCCACTTCACGGGGAATGGACATCGTGCTGCGCCAAGTTGAGGTGGGAACCTCCTGCCCATATTCCCAATTATTCATCCAGCCGATCCAAAGCCGACGGCCGTCTGATTTCGGAATATCACTCCAGGAAACAGCCGCATAATAATCCGGGCCGTAATCAAACCATTGCGCCGCTTCCGAGGCGGCATGGGCGGGCGCATCCGCCAGCATGATCTGATCAACGCTAATATGCCCCCAGCCGCCCGTGGCCTGATCCACAATTTGCAGGGTCGCCTGCTGGTTTAGAAACTCGCGCACGTCCCACGAACGCCACGCCAGCCGCTCGCTGTCCTGACCCGAGGCCGTGCGAACCACTTTGCCCGCCACCAGCAAATCCATGCGCGTCTCCTTTTGGGAACCGCCGCCGATTAGAAAATTCAAGTATGGCCTGGAGATGGTAAGCGCGGGCGAGGTGAGCGTGCCTGTAGTGGCATCGCCATGATAATAGCTGTTTACCAACCCATGACCGACATAGCCATCCACTGGATTTTGGTCCGCCAATCGACCAGTCGCCGGACCGGGACCAAAAGCCTCGCCAGTGGTCTTCCAAGCACCGTAATCCGGGCCTTCAAAATCCGCGATGACTGGGCCGGGCGGAACAAATTCCGGCTCTGCCTGCGGATGACTGTGGGCATCCGCAATGAAACGCGTGCCATCAAACTGGCCAATGAAATATTGCCCCCCCGAACCGCCGGCCACGCTGCCCGGATTGATGTTCACGGCCAGAACCCAGCGCCGCTCATCCGTGCCTTCCACCGGCAGCTCAAACAAATCCGGACATTCCCACACGCCGCCCGTCGCTCCCGCCGGGCCGAACTGACTCAGCAGCTTCCAGTCTTTTAGATTGGAAGAACCATAAAAGCAAACCTTGTGTTCCGCCGAAAGCGAAACCGTCATGATCCATTGGTGCGAAGGTTCATACCACTGCACTTTCGGATCGCGAAAATCTTTTGAGTGCCGGTCAATCACCGGATTGCCGACATATTTCGTCCAAGTACGGCCCTTGTCATTGCTGTAAGCGATGCATTCGAACTGCGTGCCGTCGCCGTTTGCGCGGCAGCCGGTGTAGATGGCTACGAGTGGCGGTTTGCCGTCCTTGCCGAAGCCGCTGGAATTGTGCCAGTCCACCACCGCGCTACCGGAGAAAATCATCATTCCATCGGCCTCCGCCAGTGCGAGCGGCAGATGTTTCCAATGAATCAGATCGTGGCTTACGGCATGGCCCCAACTCATGTGCCCCCACGTATTCCCGAAGGGATTAAATTGGTAAAACAGGTGATATTCGCCCTGGTAGAATACGAGCCCGTTGGGGTCGTTCATCCAATGTGCTTGCGGGGTAAAATGATATTGGGGGCGGAGTGGCTCACCGTAATAACCGGTCAGCGGGCCGGATTCCCCGGCGGTAATGGTCCCGGCAAAGCAGCCCAGACTGGCGGTTAGTAGGAGGGGTAGTTGCGGCAAAAGGCGCACGGCCGGCGCGATGGGATGATCATGAGCTTTCATGTGGATTGCTTTTCAGTTGGCGGCGAAAATGTTTCCGGCTCTGCCACCTCCGGCCGGCGAGCAAACCGCCCGGAATACTGTTTGGGCAACGGTGGGGTAGCTCCGGGACAGGTGCAGACATAACGGGCCACTTCATCTGCCAAAAGATGAATTTCATGGAGTGGCAGGCGACCCAGCAAGCCCATTACCAAAGCAGCGGTGAACGCATCGCCGGCCCCCACCGTATCCACCACTAGACTTGGAATCGTCCCGCAATCGGACCATTCGCCCGACTGGAAGAGCAGGCTGCCTTCCGGACCGCGCGTCAGGGCGACCACTTGCAACTGAAACCGTTGCGCGAGTGTTTCAATCTGATTTTTGACCGGCCCGGCCAAGCTCAGCAACCGTGCCAATACCGGCAGTTCGGCGTCATTCAATTTGAGCACATTGGCGGCCAGCAGGGACTTTTCAATGACCTCCTGAGAAAAATAATTTTGCCGGAGGTTAATGTCAAAAACCCGCAGGCAGTCCAGTGGAGCGGCGGCCAGCAACTGCTGAATCACCGAGCGCGAAGCCGGACTCCGTTGTGCCAAACTGCCGAAACAAATGGCGTTGGCGGTCTCCACCTCTCGGATCATCAGCGGGTTGAACTCCAGCCGGTCCCATGCCACATCCTCTTGAATAACGTAGTGGGGAACGCCGTCGCCATTGAGTCGGACAGTTACGGTTCCCGTAGGTGCTTGGGGATCCACCTGAACCATGCCCAAGGACAGTCCGGCCAGGGCGAAACGCTCCTCCACCTCGCGACCAAGCTGGTCCCGGCCAATCCGGGTAATGACTCCGCCGTGGGCACCCAAGGCGCGGGCGTGACAGGCGAAATTCGCCGGGGCTCCGCCCAATTGCGGACCCTCCGGGAACATATCCCACAGGACTTCGCCAATTCCGATGACTTTAAAACGCATGTTGATGAATCTAAGGTGACGCGGCCGGAACTTTTAAAACCCCAGCTTTTTTTGCATTTGTTCCAGGGGAACGCCTTTGGTTTCGGGCACCATGGTTTTCACCCAGATCAGTTGCAGTAACATCATGAAAGCGAAAAAGGCAAACACATAGCCGGGTGGAAATGCGGCAACCATCTTCGGAAAAAAGGTGGTAAGTAACGCGGCAAAAACCCAATGTGTGGAACTGCCGAGCGTCTGGCCTTCGGCACGCTGGCGGTTGGGGAAAATTTCCGAAATAAACACCCAGATCACCGCGCCCTGGCCGACGGCGTGCGCGGCGATGAAGGCAAAGATACAAGCCGGGACGATGGCGTAATGCTGCGTGAAGAAAGCCCACGAGGTGAGGCCGAGCGAAATGATATAGCCGAACGAACCGATAAACAGCAGCGTGCGGCGGCCCAGCTTGTCAATCAGCCACAGGCCGACAAACGTGAAGAGCAGATTCGTGACGCCGATGCCGACAGATTGCAGCAATGCGGCATTGGCGCCCAGGCCGGTCATTTCAAAAATGCGCGGTGCGAAATAGAGAATCGCATTGATGCCGGAAAGCTGGTTGAAAAATGCAATCAGGAACGCGAGGAAGATGGGCACGCGCAGACGCCAGGTCCAAAATTTGTCCGAACCGACGCGCTCGGACGACGCGACGAGGATCGCATCGGCATCCGCCTCAATTTGGGCATCGGTGGCTTCCGGTTCGACAAGTTTCAGAACTTTTACACCAGCGGCTCGGTCGCCTTTGCGGCTGATAAGCCAGCGCGGACTTTCCGGAATCGCGCAGCACATCACTGTGTAGATAAGGGAGGGAATCGCCGCGACGCCTAGCATCCAGCGCCAGGCATTATCACCGATACCCGCGAGTAGAGCATTGGAGGCAAAGGCGATAAGGATGCCGAAAACGATGTTAAATTGGAACATGCCCGCGAGGCGTCCACGATACGGTGGGGGCGAGATTTCCGAAATATAAAGCGGCGCGGCCACCGTGGAAATGCCGATACCGATGCCGCCAATGACGCGTGCCATGATGAAGATAGTGACGTTATTGGCAAATGCACACCCCACCGCCGAGATGACGTAGAGTACACCTATGCTTAATAACGTTTTTTTGCGCCCCAAAAAATCAGTTGGCAGTCCGCCAAACAAAGAACCAAGCACGGTGCCGTACAGCGCGGAGGCAATGGCGAAGCCGTGCAAGCCGGGGCTCAAACCCCATAAGGCCTGAATTTTCTGTTCGGCACCGGAAATGACTACCGTGTCAAAGCCGAATAGGAAGCCAGCCAGCGCCGAAACAATGGCCCAGAAGAATATCCGGCGGTTGAAAACCGGCAGATTGCCGGGGGTATCCATTGTGGATGGTTTTATGGAATTCATCTCAAAAATTTTATCTGTACGAGACCGAAGTCAATAATGACCTATCGGCTGTTTTTCTGTTTTGCATTTCCGGTTCCTTAGCAAGACGTTTCAAGGTTTAAGCCGGTAAGTTAAATCTGCCCTGCTCGTTGAATCGGATCCCAATATTGAGAATTGATCATCCCTTGCGAGGACCCATTTTTGGGATCTGCTGGCGGATTGATATTGGCATCCTTTTTGGATTCGGCATGGCCGTCCGTAAATCCCACGTTACCAACACCGGGGAATTTGCCGGCGTTGTGCCGGATGGTATCAACCCCCTCGAACCCGGTTCCCGTGGCCGGATTCATACACGCGTCATACCACCACAAACTGGCGCTAGCTGAGACATCGGCCGGTTTTGGCTGTTTGTCGGCAAAAACCATGCAATCGGTGGGGTGCAACACGGCACCACGCTTAAAACCAATCTGACTGCTATACGTCACCCGGCCGGCTGCGGTCGGGGCCGAGACCGAGTCACTGCCTGCCGCATTCGGCGAGCCATCTAGAAAATAAGAATTATAACCGTAACCAACCTGATTGAAATTAAAAGCCCAGTTCCAGGCCAATCCACTGGATAAAACGATCGCGCGATTAACCGCCGGATCGTGAAAGGACTGATAGTTGTTAGTGCTTCCATTGCTCATCAACGTCCCCCACCAGTTGGTCGCCTCATCTCCGGCATCCCAAACGCCAAGCGGGCCACCCAGTGCGGTCGGAAAGCGATCACCGTTGTCATCGGTATAAATCTGGCAAAGCAATGTCATCTGCTTCAAGTTATTAAGGCAGGCCAGCCGAACGGCTTTCTGCTTGGCTGAAGCCAGCGCCGGCAGCAACATGGCCGCTAGGATCGCGATGATGGCGATCACCACTAGCAACTCAATCAGGGTAAAGGCTCGACTAGTCCGGGGGCTATTCTGGGTGGCACGTGTTTTCATAATTTTCTTTTTTGCGGTTACAAATCCAATCCAATTATTATCAGGGTAAATAGCCGGCCGGCAGGTTGAAATCTGCCGGCCGGCTCCCCCCACAAGGCCGATTATTGTTTAATGCGATAGAATTTCGCAGATCCACTGGCTGTCAGCGTCGCTTGGAAATTCCCTCCGCCTAGGGAGGTGACCGTGGCCGCCGTCGTCGCAAAACTACCATTTGCGGCCGCAGAGCTGACGACCGAATAAGTGGAGCCCGACGCGGCGGGAGCACCCTTAAAGGTGATCGTCACCGTGCCGCCGGTGATTGAAATGCCAGTGATGGTAGGCGGTGCCGGCAAATATCCCAACTGTCCCAGACTGGGCGTAACCAGACCGGCGGACACTTGTACTTCATCAATGGCGCCCATGAAGTTGCGGTTATCGTCGCCCCAGGGATAGCGATAACGGCCAACAAACAGGTTGCCTTCAAAATAGTTGGGCAACGGACCATAGCCAACCGGCAATAAAACGGTCGCATTGGTGCCACTATTATCCGAGTTCGCCACGTGCAGGCTGATCGTGTTGCCGATGGAATCATATTGGGCAAGCACATAATGCCAGTTGCCATCGGCGTAGTTTGCGTTCGTCAAAACCACCGATTGCACAGCGGGGTTGTTGAAGTCTTCATAACTATTGCCCGTCGCGGCGACGGAATAGTTGTTAATGTTGAAGGTCAGCGCGCCCGGCCCAGCCTGGTTCACATTGACACCGTAGCGGAAGGTGTTGCCACCATCCGTGCCCTGGCAAACCAGTTCCATGGTGCCGCCGGCGCTTTGATCGCCATAGGTGCGGAAGAACAACTCCAGCGAGAACGAGGTCTGGAAATCAAAAACGTCCGGTCCCGCCGGATAGAAGACCACCCCATCGTTACCAGCCAGGTAGCCTGAATCGAAGGCATTGGTGCCGGCGTTATTTCCGTTAATAAACATCGTGGTCGGCGGCACGCTGTTGGTCAACGGGATCTCCCCGTTGCCGCCGATGCCACTGACATTGGGCGAATTATTGAAGGTGATCAGATCGTAAGCATTCAAGTACGCCGGCGTCAGATCATCCACCGTGGCTTGCGGAAAAGTGTTGGCCTCGGTGAAGTTGAAACCCCAACGGGCTAGGGTCACCACCGGCTCGCCAATCACCACCATCGGGGCGCTCGTTGCCGAGATGCCGCCGCAGGGAGTGGTGGCCACCAGCGTATAGCTGCCGGAATTGGCCAGCGTGACCGGGTACACCGACAAGTTGAGATTGGTCTGACCCGCGACATTAAGACCATTCAACTGCCATTGCAACTGCAGCGGTCCACCCGTAACGGTCACGGGTTGGTACGCGGGCGATAGGTTTAAGGCGGCGCCCACATTTACCGTATTGGTGGTGGGAGAATTGGCAAACACCGGATTCACACAACTCGTTACGTTCGCCAACAGCTTGCTCGCGGGCAGCGATGCCTGAGAGAAGCGAATTTGATTAATTTTGCCCAGGAAGGGAGTGCCGCCGCCTTCGTCATTGGCCACAATGAAATTCCCCCCGGCCGGATTGCCGGGATTTAAGGGTGCTCCCAGATAGGAAGATGTTTCCGCAGTCGAGCCGTCTTGGTTTACCACCAGCATATCCATCGTCAGCGTGGAGTAATTCCAACGGCAGGCAACGTAATGCCATTGACCGTCATCGAAGCGATGACCGCCATTCTGGGCGGCTGTGATCCGGACGGTCGGGAATGTCACCACGTTCCAGCTCCAAAACAAAAGGCTGCCGATGTCATTGGTATTATAGGCGGCGCTTTCGTTCAGTTGCAGTTCTCCGTAGGCGGAAGTTTGGTGGTTCCAAATCAGCGTCTGTTTTACCGTGCCCAAAGTCGGGTCGTTGGTGGTGTCCGTCTTGAAGAAGACTTCCTCGGTAAAATTCTTCGGAATCCAATCATTGCCGGACACCGTGGGATCGGCAAAAATTTCTGCGCCACCAGGGCCATCAATACCGCTGTCCCACGAAGCCGAACCCGCGCTAAACCCGCCGCTAAACATGCTGCTTGGAGGAACATCAGTCGGAAAGGAGGTCACTGAACCGACGGCTTCCAAGTTATCCACCGAAGCCGGAATACCCATGGTCGAGGCGGTTCCATTGGACATGCCCTGACCTAGGTTGGTGGCCAAATCCAAAACACCAACGCCGGAAATGGATTCAACGACCGGTGCCGTTGCGCCAAATTTCCAATAGGCAATGGTGTTGGTGCTGGTGTCTTCTTCATCTGCCCAAGCGTACCCCAGCGCTCCAAAGATGAGCGTGGAAGCCAGCATGGTTGTCTCTAGGTATTTAGTTTTCGTTTTCATTTTAAGGTTGATCGACTTGCCTGTTTTTTCCCATCCAACTTAAGAAATGGAACGGAAGGACTCCGTAAAATTTCTTTTTGGCTCTTCATCGCAGCTCTCGCCGCGTCAATGAACCGGATACAACATAGTCGCTGGGTGTGCTTCCTTTTTACCTTTGGACCGCCGAAGATACAAATGCAGACTAGACAGAATATTCGTTTCCTGTAATTACATATTAAAAGCCTGTAACTACTAATTTATACATTGTGCTATTACACAGAAATAAGGGAAATTCATGCAAGAAACACTGGTTTGTTAGCCTATTATCAAAGAAAACGGCCTTTTTTACTGATTCTAACAAAAAACAACCAAGTTAACGCCTTCGCCATTCCATCCCGTATTATGGAATTGAGGCAAATGAGGCTAGACAGCGCCATAGCCGGCTGGTACAAACTCAGAGGAAGCTGTCAGCACAGGAATCCAAGCCAAACGAATAATAGCTCATGAAAGCCAAACCCAAGCACAATGAAATTAGCGGATATCTGGAAACGGAAATTGCCGCCGGGCGGTACCGGGATGGTGATCGCCTGCCCAGTGAGGCGCAATTGGTTAAGAAGTTTGGCGTTTCCCGGCCCACCGTCGCGCGGGCTTTGCGCGACTTGGAAGTGAAAGGGCTGATCAATCGTCGGGCTGGATCCGGCACTTACGTCAATACCAACCATCAGCGGGACAACTCGGCGCGGATATTGGGCCTGTTGGTACCGGGGCTGGCAAGTACGGAAATATTCCAGATTATCTGCGGAGAAATCGCAAGTCTGGCGCGCGTAAATGATTACGGCCTTCTCTGGGGCGGTTCCACCAATCCGCGGGCGGACACCGATGCCAGCCTGAAACATGCGGAGGAGATTTGCAAACAGTTCATTGAGCGCAAGGTGAGCGGTGTGTTTTTTGCTCCGGCCGAACTCCAGCCCGGCCAGGAAGCGGCCAACACTCGGCTGGCGGAATCACTGCGCGAGGCCGGCATCCCTGCCGTGCTAATTGACCGGGACCTGCTGAATTTCCCGGAACGCAGTGATTTCGACATGGTGGGGATTGACAATATGACCGGCGGTTACCTGCTGGCCGAACACCTCATCAAGCTCGGCTGCGAACGCATCTTTTTTGTAGCCCGACCGCTGTCCGCCGCCACCGTAAATGCCCGGATCGCCGGTATTCGTGAGGCGTTTGTTCGCAACCGCATCGAACCGCCGGCCGGCTGGGTGCGCACGGGCGATCCTTCCGACCTGAAGTTTGTCCGTTCACTGGTGGCCGGGCGACTGGCGGATGCCTTCATTTGCGCCAATGATGACACCGCCGCCGTCCTGCTCCGATCCTTGGAATCAGAAGGAGTTCACGTGCCGCACGACGTACGCGTGGTGGGGTTTGACGATGTCAAATATGCCACGCTCGTTTCCGTTCCGCTGACGACTATTCACCAGCCTTGCCGGGACATCGCCATTATCGCCTTTCAGACCATGATCCGGCGTTTGGCCGAACCGTTGCTGCCCATCCAAAGTATCGCCCTGCGCCCCCGATTGGTGGTTCGCGAATCGTGCGGGGCCTATCTGCCGCGCATCAAAGGGACGAAATCTGGGTCGTGACCAGATGCAGCTAGGTGGATGTCGTCTCCGCCCGAGCCTCTCCCTGAATCCTCTGAATGCGTCGGTCGGCTTCAGCCACACTGGCTTGGTCGGCATATATCGCCACCTCCAAAGTAAACCGACGGGAGGCCTGCGGACCGAGCTTTGGTACCCGGCCAGCCAATCGTTCCAGCCGGCGGGTCGCGGGAAAACCCGTTCCGGGTTCCAGCCCGGTTACATAGCCTTCCGCTTCACTGGCCAGATTTTTCCAAAGGGTAACATAAGGAAGCTGATCCACCGGGAAGGCCAGCGAGACCGCCCGGTCCGCCCGGGCATTTTGCAACATGATCATGGTTTGCCCCTCCTGATCCGCCAATGGTTGTAAACAATAGACCTGTTCGACAAATCCTTCCTGAGGCCCGGCAAACTTATCATACGCATTGACATCCCGGGCTGCATGAGCATTAAACGGTGTGACTTGTTTAACCGCCCCCACAAATCGCGCTCCCGCTTCCAGCAACGGCGGACCGAAGTTTGCGTGGTAAATGATTTGAAATTCCTGGTCACGAGCCCCGTGGTTGGTTACCTGATCGTCCACCCTGAAAGAGTTGGAGCCGATTTCCGTGGAAATGTCTGTCCAGAGTTCCAACTGGGGGCCGTGAAACATTCGTTCATCAACCCGCCCCCGAACATGGATGCGGGGCGGCGGTCCGGCCTCAATATGCACCTCCACTTCGGAAGCCGGCAGATTGCCAATCTTGCCGTGCAACGTGAGATCCATTTCAACTTCATCCCCAACATTATTACGAAAGGTGTCCCGCCCCGGATGCCCGGCCCATTCGAGGCCGCAACGGACTAGGCATTCGTTGAAACCTTCCAGCCAGCCCAGTCCACCCCGGCTCTGCAAATTGATGAACAGGGGATGCACCACCTCTTTGACCGGCGAATCCCAGCCTAGCCGGACATCGCCTGACTCAACTTTTAAAACACTCATGCCGCGCGAAGGGATAACGATAAAACGCATTTGTCCGTTATCCACTTCAATCACATCCACTCCCTGCTGCCGGCCACCGCAGAGAGTATATTTGCGCACGGACCAAGAAGACTTGGTCGCCAAAGGCAGCTCCTGATGATTGATGCTCCACGATTCGCAGCACAATCCGGTAGCTGCACTGGTCAACACCCGGCGAAATACTGTTGCCATTTCAGTGGCGGATAACGCGGCATTAGGAACAGCCTCATCAATAATTTTCATAAACTATGACAGTAAAATCACCACCATCTAACTCAATGTCCACTCTAAACTTCTTCCCCCAAATTGCACCACTAAGCACCTGAGCACTTGCAGGTCCTTATTGAGATGTGCGTTCATATTCCTCCAATGACGGCAATTTCATTTGCGCATTTTTGGCGTAAGCCCGGTGGACGGCTTTGCTGTTGTGGCCGAGTGCCTCTTGGGCAAACCGTTCGGGGTAGCCGGCGACCTTGGCTCGTTCGGCCCAAGCATAGCGATAGCTGTGTAAAGAGATTCCGGTGATCCCTAAACCCGTGCAGCGTTGTTTGAATTCCGTCGCCCGGTCCCCGGAGCGCACCGTGGCCAGATAGGGAAAGAGCATGCCTGCACTGGGCAGGTCCTTCAAAATTTCCAAGACCGTTGGCCCCAGATGGACAACCACCGGCACCCCGGTCTTTTTCCGGAAAAAGCTGATGGTGCTGTTGGCCCAATCCACATCTTCAGCGCGAAGGACCGCAATGTCACCCTGACTGGCCCCCAATGCCAGTAGAGTTGGTAGAAATCCCTGCGTTCACGGTTGGCTTCATGGGCGATGATCGCTTGATGCTCCGCCAGGGTGATAGCGCGCTTAATTTTGTATTCCACCGGCGGCCATTGCTTTTTGGGGATGACCGGCCAGGGCAGCCAGTTCATATCCATGCAAAAGTTGTGCAGCTTGCGTAAATGCACATTGGTGGACACGGTGCCTTTTTCCAGTGCCGCGCGCAGTTGTTCGGCTTGGGTTTCCAGCAAGGGCAGGGTGCGGATGGCATCGAAGGCCTTGTCCTTGATGGCGGTTTGCCAGCGTTGCAGGGTGGCCCCCTTCTTAAACTTCAGGATTTCCTCCATGACGTGCTGCCAATTCCGTTTGGCCACTTGCGGATCGACGGCCATCAGGTAGGCGCGGGCGATTTATAGTTCCAGAATAGTGCCATAATAGTCATTTTACTGGAGCTTTTACTGGAGGTGAGCCTGCCGACGTTGTGTAAACCATTGCCGCACAAGCGGATTGATTTGGAGGCGAGGGTCGGAATCGAACCGACGGATGAGGCTTTTGCAGAGCCCTGCCTTACCACTTGGCTACCCCGCCTAAGGGGACGTGAAGAATAATTTCATTTGGCCCAGGGTGCAAGCCGAATTCATCACAAATCAAAGACAGATTGGGTTCCAATTGGCGGTACGGTGATGCTTCAACTTACGGTCGTTCAACGCTTATACCCCAGTTTCACGCGGTGTTTCCAGAGGTCGCGAGGTTGAAAGATGCCCAGCGGCGTGATGATGCCGGTGATGAGTTCTGCCGGGGTCACGTCGAAGCCGGGGTTGCGGGCAGGGCTGGTGGGGTTGGCAACGCGAATGTATTCACGCTGGCCCCGGGGATTAATGCCCCAAGCGCCGAGGACTTCGTGTTCGTGGCGTTCTTCGATGGGGATGTCGAAGCCGCGTTTCAGGTTCCAATCTATGGTGGACAGCGGGATGGCAACGTAAAAGGGAATGCGGTGCCGGCGGGCGAGCACGGCTTTGGTGTAGGTGCCGATCTTGTTGGCAACTTCGCCGGTGCGGCCGAGGACGCGGTCGCTGCCGACGATGACGAGGTCGATCTCGCCGCGCTGCATGAGGTGGCCGGCGGCGTTGTCGGCGATGATGTGATGAGGAATTTTTTGCTGCGCGAGTTCCCAAGCGGTGAGGGTGGCACCCTGGGAGCGGGGGCGGGTTTCGTCGCAAAAGACGTGGAATTTTTTGCCGGCGGCCTGGGCGGCGTAGAGGGGGGCGGTGGCGGTGCCAATATCGACAAAGGCGAGCCAGCCGGCGTTGCAATGGGTGAGCACGCGCATGCCGTTGCGGATGAGTTTCGCGCCGTGACGGCCGATGGCTTCGCAATGGGCCACGTCGTCGTGGGCAAATTCCTCGGCGGCGGCCAGGGCGAGGGCTTGCTGCTCGGCTACGGTTTCGCCTCGGGCCATCTCGAGCAATACGCCGTTCATGGCGTTGACGGGGTCAACTGCGGTGGGGCGGGCATCCTTGAGGGTTTGGTACACCTGCCGGGTATGGTCGGAAAATTGGGCGAGGCTGGTGCCGCGAAAGGCGCGCACGCCCTGGGCGAGCCCGTAGGCGGCGGTGGCACCGATGGCGCCGGCGCCGCGGACGATCATGTCGGTGATGGCGCGGGCGGTTTCGCGGAAATTTTTGGTGGCAACGATTTTGAACTCGTGCGGGAGGAGTCTCTGCTCGATCAACAGGACGGAGTTGGACGAGACATCAAAGGCGACGGTACGGTTATGTTCCGTCCGTCCATGGACGGTGACATTCATGATTTAACAGGCTTCGCCCGATTATCGGGCATCGTTTTTGAGGCGCAGGATTTTTTCCTTCATCTCCTGGTATTCCGGCTGGGCGCGAAGTTTCTTGAGGTCGGGATCTTTCACGAGCCAGGTGAAGTCACGGTAGCCGAGCTCGAGCGCGCGGTCCAGGGCTTGGAAGGCGGCCTCAAATTTGTCGGTGAGGGAATAGCTGCACGCGAGATTGTAAAAAACGATGGGGCTGTCGGGCATCAGCTTGGCGAGCTGTTCGTCCACTTGCAGGCCGTCCACGAAACGGCCGCGCTGGGTATAATGATCGCCGAGGAGTTGGAGGGCGTCCACATAGGCGGGATCACGGCGCAAGATTCCCTCCATGAATTCAATCTTGGTATCAAGGTCGCGCTGTTCGGCGCGGTTGACCTTTTTGCGGCTGTTGTTTTTAGTCGGCATACAACAGCCGTGATTTTTTCCGACCGGGGCGAACAAGTCAAGCCGTCGGCGGACATAAATAAGGGTGGAGTCCGGCCATGGTTCCCCCTTAAATTGGAGGCAGAATGAATTGTTTTGTCACCGGGGCGTCCGGTTTTATTGGTGCGAACCTTGTGCATGAACTGGTTGCCCGCGGGCATCGGGTGAAGGTGCTGTTGCGCCGGGGGGCGGATGAGCGCGGGCTGGCGGGAGTGCCGTTTGAACGGGTGGCCGGCGGACTGGAGGACAAATCAGCGCTGCAGCGGGGGTTGGCGGGTTGCGACTGGTGTTTTCACATGGCGGCGAGCTATCAGCTTTGGCTGCGGGATTATGCGCCGATGTACGCGGCGAATGTGGATGGCACGCGGAACGTGATTGAGGCGGCGCAGGCGGCGGGTTGCTCACGGATCGTTTATACGAGCACGGTGGGGTGCATCGGGTTGCCAAAACTGCTGGATGGCCGGATCGTGCCGACAGATGAGGATACGCCGGTTTCGGAGGCGCAGATGAGCAATCATTACAAGCGCTCGAAGTGGCAGGCGGAGGTGGTGGCGCGGGAACTGGCGGCGGCGGGCGCGCCGGTGGTGATTGTGAATCCGTCCGCACCGGTGGGGCCGCGGGATGTGAAGCCGACCCCGACGGGGCAGATCATAGTAGATTTTCTGAACCTCAAGCTGCCGGCCTTTCTGGATACGGGCCTGAACTGGGTGCATGTGCGGGATGTGGCGGTCGGTCATATCTTGGCGGCGGAAAAGGGCAGGGTGGGGGAACGGTATATTTTGGGCAATGCCCTTGGCAACTGGACCATGGAACAGACCTTGGCCGAGCTGGCCCGCATAGCCATGGTGCCGGCCCCGAAGATGAAGGTTCCCTACTGGGCCGCCTTGGCGGCGGCGCATGTGAATGAAGCGGTGTCCGGAATCACCGGCAATCCTCCGAAAGCGCCGCTGGCGGGAGTGCGCATGGCCAAGTACAAGATGTGGTTCAATCCGGCGAAGGCGATCCGGGAATTGGGACTGCCGCAGACACCGCCGCAACAGGCGTTTACCGACGCGGTGACCTGGTTTCGGGCGAACGGGTTTGTGGCGAAGGTCAGGAGGTAAGGCTGAAGTCGGCGTCGAAGGTGGCGGATGGAATCAAATCTGGATATACCTTGATTTTGACGAAAACAAAGGGGTATTGAACAAATTCTAAAGGCTGAAAGCCAAAGGCTAAAGTTCCCGGATACCGCGAAAGGGGGGCGTGACGGGCGGTTTTCACCGAGGATGGGCAATGATGGGGCGTGACGATTTGGGCGGCGGCCCGGGCAAACGGATGCGGTACGAGACGGCGGACACGCCGGCGAAGGCGTGGTCTGGCGGCCGGGCATCGAGCCCGATGGGTAATCCACTTTATGAACGTTCACAGGGTTAAAATAGCGCGGGTTTGAAAAAGGCAAACCTAATTATGGCATCATTATGCCCGATGCCGCAATTGCGCTAGACATCTAAAAACGAGCGGTTTATAACTCGGTCGCGTGAATGTCCCGCCACCGGGCAAGCTGATGCCGCTGGCACTGGCAATGATGTTAACGGTATGACCGATGTACGACTATTGCATAAATTGCTCCGCGCAGAATTTGAATTGGAAGCGCAGGGAGGGTTTTCGAGATTGAAACGGGTGCCGGATACCCACGTCCGGCATTTTTTAGACTATTACATGAGCCTCAACCACCACGATCAAGATGCATTGGCTGATGCTTCAACTTTATGGGGAGTCGCGAGGCTGGAACCCAGTGCGGCAAGCAAATGCCATGAAAGGCTCGAAACGCATCAAATGTGGAATTCATGGCGCCAAGAAATGACGATGGGAGCTTTTCGTGATTTTAGGTATTATTCCATCCCAAGCCTTCGCATGTCTATGGCTCAGGCCAAAATTGACCGACAGCGTGGTGGTGTTTCCAGCGTTTCCAAGGAGCTTGAAGATTACGCGGCTTCTGTGAGCGGTGTTAAATTACCAGCATTACGTAAGCAGGTTAGGGATGTATGTGCTTCACTTTTGTTGGCCAAACCTTCCAAGGATGGCGGCGGCTATTGGGTTTATGCTGGAGTTCTTGATGGCTCACGAGTTGAAGTTACTATTGACTATGCAGGCCGACATTCTCAGCTGCGATATGAGGTTGCCGTAGTTTCAACACAGCCAACACTAAGCTTTAAACGGGCAGGTTTTGAGGTGGCTTTGGGAGCAGGTTTTGGTCAGTGGGATTTTATTGTCGAGGAAAACTTGGCCGATTCGATGCTTTTATTGTCAGAATGTGTACGGTTTGTCGCCGCATTGTCCAAACGGTTAGAGTAATGGGCAACCTGTTTATGCCCCCACCGCTCCACCAGATGGGATTTGCCTGCAGTCAGGCGCCTATTCAAGCATTGGAGAATGCAGGATAATTTTGTCCTGCTTTTCCCGGTGCAAACTGGTGGCTGGCCGTGCTCGTTGGTAAGATTGGGGGGGATTCGTGGTCTCCCTGGCCCTAAAGAATGGTGGAGGCGGAATCACCCGTATACGAGTTTGACTGGCCAACGCGGGACCACCTGTTTCAGGCAGTGGTCGATTCCCACCATAATGGACTGACGGATTTCGCACAGCACATGACGGAAATCGGTGGTGCAAATCCCACCGGATGCAGCTAACCTCATGTACCTATGAAACCGAGCCCGGCCTCATCCCGGCAGTTGCCGCCCAAGACACCAGTAAAGGTCGTTTTGGTGGGAGGCAACTCGCCGGCTGGGCGGAAGTTTTTTGAATGCTCCCAGCGGGCTGTCGGGGACGGCGGAAACCACTTTTCCCATTTGAAGCAACGTTTGCAAAACACCCTTTGCGAGGCCGGACAATGTTGAATATGCGCCAAACTGCGACGGCACTTTTAACCCGAGGTTGCCTGGTGCTGTTACTGCTGGGTTGGGTCGGCTACGGGCGGGCGCGGGCCCAGACCAATTCGCAGCAGATCTATCTCCAGTGCCTCACAAATTTCGAGACTTACGCGGAAACCATCTGGCATACGAGCGGAACCATTCCGGACTCCGGCTACTGGGGCGATGGCGGCAGCACGGGCAACGGTGGCATTCGTGGCAATGGCGGCGTGGCCGTGGCTTATGCGGTGCTGTGCCTGGCGTTGCCCAACGACCCCCGGTATGCCACCCGGCTGTCACGCGTTCGGCAGGCCTTGAACTACGATGCCAATACGCATGTCACCGGTTCCTATAACACCACCAGCGGCAATCAATGGGGGTGGAGCGGGGTGAGCACCGACTGGCAGACGCCGGAGTGGAGCGGGTCCATGGGCCTGGCCTGCATTTTGGTGCAAACCAGCCTGCCAGCCGCCACCCTGCTGGGGGTGCGCCGGGTGTTGGTGAACGAGGCCAATCATCGTGCGAGCATCGCGCCGGCTTCCGGGCATGTCTCCGATACCAAAGCCGAGGAAAATGCCTGGCAGGGCAACGTGCTGGCCCTGTCCGCCGCGTGGATGAGCACCAGCAACAATGCCGCGACCTGGCTGACGGCGGCAAAACAATACCTGGCCAACACCTACACCTTTACCACCACCAATGGCGATTCGTTGTCGGCGTGGGATACCACGGTGAATTTGTACGCCGATTACGCTTTGGAAAATCATGGTTTCTATCACCCGACCTACGAGATGGTGGCAGGGATGTCCGCCGGAGACTCACTGCTCATGGCCCGCCTGGCGGATACTAATATTGCCGCCCAGCTACAGCCGTTCGCCGAGCATAATGTGATGTCCGTTTGGACCAACAACATGAGCGGCATGGTTATGGACTCCGGCGACTTTGCGTATCCGGACGGCATTGACTGGGAGCTGCACGATTACGAGCAGTACAGTTTTATCACCTGGATGGCCGCTCACTTCGATGACCCCGTTGCCCGTTGGGCCGACGGACGGCTGGCCCAGCTCACGCGCTACCGGCAAATTGTCAACAATAACGACACCACCAGCCCCGCCAACTACGGCTCGTTTGTGGGGGCCAGCGGCGGCGGTTTTTACCGCGAAGCCGTGGAAGCCCGGCGTGTGGCCATCGCCTGGTTGCACTGGAACTATGCCGATTATCCCGCCGGCCCCGCCACGGCCCCGACGAATTGTCTGCAAAACTTGACTGATGTGGCCGTGCTCACCGCCCGGGGCACCAATGGTTTTATCAGCCTCAGCTACGGGCCGCAGACGAATGGTTCGGCCGCGCGCATCATGGCCGTCATCGAACCGCTGGTGACATCCTTTCCCACGAATACCTTTGTGAGCACCCCGCGCTTGCCGGGCATCATCGGCCTTGGGGCCATGGGCGCCCCCACCGGCGGTCGGCTGGTTAAGGTTGCCACGAACAGCGCCGGCGGTTTTTTTGCGGAGCTGCAACTCACCAACGGCACCAGCGGCATCACCGAAGTTTATTTCAACGACACGGGCGATGCAGTGGGCGTGGTTGAAGTGCCCTGGCCCGCTGCGGGCGTGACCGGCAGCAGTTCAAACAGCTTTTGCATCGGGGTTGAGAATGACCCGCTCACCGGCGGCTCACGGTTGCTCGAATGGAGCGGCGCCTCGGCCGCCATTGCCAATCGCTCGGGAACTTCCCGGAATATTACCAATAACTGGGTTTGCGTGGCCGGCCATTACGGTGTCGCGTTTGGTCCGGCGGGCTACCTGAATTACACGGCCACCACCACGTACAATCGCCTGGGCGCGGCGGAGGATACGCTGGGCTACGTGCCTACCAATTCGCTGACGCCCCGTTATGGCGTCTGGTTCCCGGGGCGCACCGCCTTGCAGACCTCCAATCTGGCGGCGCAGGTCAGTTGGTATGTCACGGGCACCAACGCCTTGCTGTCCTTTCCCGGCCCCGCCGGAGCCGCCGCGCAAGTGGCCGCCGCCGTGCCGCTGATGCCCGTTTATCCGCCCTATCAATTGAGCGTTTCCACTGTCACGGCATCCAGTTCGCAAAGCGGTTATCCGCCCACCAATGCCGTGGATGGCAGTGCTTCCACCTTTTGGGTTTCCTCGGGTACCACGGCCGGGCAGGGCCCCACCGTGGCCCATCCCGAATGGCTGTTGGTGACCTTCCCGCGCCAGGTTGCGGTTTCGGAATTTCAAGTGGTGCCCCGCACCTACAACGGCGGCTATGGTCCCGCCAGCCTGCAACTGTGGCTGAATGGCGTGCCGGTGAGCACCAACACCATGTCCGCCACCGCCTCGCTGGACGTCAAACTGGCCGCTCCGGTGTATGCCACCAATGCCGAGTTATATATCACCGGCTCCTATTATCAGGGTAATTCTGCCAACCCTCAAAACGTGCAGGTGGTCGAATTTCAACTCTTTGAACGCGCCCAGCCGGGCACTTTTGCCGACTGGCAGTTGCATTGTTTCACGGATGCCCAATTGACCAATGCCGCCATCGGCACGGCCTATGCCGACCCGGATGGCGACGGCATTCCCAACCTGCTGGAATTCGCGGTTGGCGGCAGTCCGCTGATTTCGGACCGGACGAACACGCAGTTCAGAGCCGTCGCCCGATCCGGCGGCCAGTTCGTGTTTCAGTTTCAGGAGCGTCCCTCGCTGGGCAATGTTATCCGCCAGTTTCAGGCCTCGCCGGACTTGCAGGGCTGGACCAATGTGGTGCCGGCGCAATTAAACCAGGCTGGTCCGGTGGGGAGCAATGTTCTGTACCAGGCGGTTTTCCCCGTGCTTCCGTCGTTGCAATTTTACCGGCTTCAATACAGCCTGCCTTATTGACCTGATGTTCATACGCTATATTCAAGCATTGCTGGGACTGTTGTGGCTGCCGGTTTTTCTAACCGGTCCGGCGGTGCTGAAAGCCTCGCCGCCCGCCGGTTACTACTTGGTTTGGAGTGACGAATTTAATTCGCCCAATCTGGACACGACCAAGTGGGATTACTGGCTCCTCGGCAGTCGTCGCGATGCCGTCAATGTGACCAACGCGGTGACGCTCAACGGGAGCAACCTGGTCATCAACACCTATACCACCGGCAGCACGCATTACACTGCCATGGTGGCGACGGACGGCACCTTCCGCTCCCGCTATGGTTATTGGGAGGCGAATGTGAAATGGGGCGACACCAACGGCATGTGGTCCGCCGTCTGGCTGCAATCGCCCACGATGGGAACGTATCTCAACGACGCGTTTGTATCCGGCTCCGAAATTGACGTTGCCGAGCATCGCTATGTTGACAATGTGCCGAACAGCCTTGCCAACATCGTTCAAAACAACGTTCACTGGAACGGGTATGGCTCCGCCGCCAAGAGCGCCGGTAGCGGCAACATTGGGTCGGGGCTGGCCAGCGGCTTCCATACATACGGGTTTCAGTGGACGCCGACGGTTTATAACATCCTTATTGACGGCAGCAATTTACGCTCCTGGAGCTACGCCAACAACGCCGTGCCTGTGTCGCAAAGCTCCGAATGGATGATTCTGAGCAGCGAAGTGGACGATACTTCCACGACCTGGGCTGGTTACATTCCCTCCGGCGGTTACGGCGGCTTGGGCACGAGCACGGCCAAATTGACGGTGGATTACGTGCGCTATTACGCCCCCACCAACACCTTGTTTTGGACCGGCGCCAGCTCCGCTTATTGGAACAACGGAGGGAACTGGATTTCCAACCTGCAACCCGCCGCTTTGAGCGACCTCACTTTTTCGTATCTGAGCGGTAATTTGAGCAACGTGCTGGGGCAGGATTTTACCATCAACAGCCTCGTGTTCCTGAACCTGAACAACGGCGTGACCATCAACGGCGCCAACACTCTCACCATCGGGGCGGGCGGCGTGGACATGGTTGCCGCCAATCATTCCGTATCGCTCAATTGCCCCGTAACCATCGGAGCCGCGCAAACCTGGACTATCGGGCCGAACAATCCCGGAAATTTGCTGAGTCTGAATGGCCCCCTCGCCGGCACCGCCGCTTTCAGCAAAGGGGGATATGGCACTGTAATCATCAATGGCACTAACACTTTTTCCGGCACCCTGAATGTGGATACCGGCAGCGGGGCGGCGAATGACGGCATTCTGCGCCTGACCCGCAACGGCAACGTTGCCAACGTGCCGTCGCCCATTAATATCCGCAATAACAACAGCGGCAGTTCCACTCTTCAGATTGACGGCACGCTCGGGAGCGTAACGATTCCGCAGGGCATCTATCTGGCCGGCCGCAACACCAACGTGGCGGCCATTGTCAATTATGCCGGCAGCAACACCATTGCCGGCAGTTTCACGCTCGCGTCTGGCGGCGCCAATTACTGGCTGGATTCCGACAGCGGCACTTTGAATCTGGCCGGGGTCATTCCCGCCAGTGCTTCCGTGACCAGCGGTCGCACGCTGACCTTCATGGGCGCGGCGAACATCCTGGTTTCGGGCAGTATCACCAATGCCAATGGCTATCCGGTCAGCATGACCAAAACGAATGCCGGCACGCTGACGTTGTCGGGCGCCAATTATTTCACCGGCACCAACCGGATCGCCGGCGGCACGGAAATGGTGGCCAATTCCAACGCCTTGCAAAGCGCCTGGGTGGATCTGAATTATGCCGACAGCGGCATCCTCACATTTGGCCCCGTCACCAGCGCCAACATCGGCGGCTTGACCGGCCTGCGCGATTTGTGGCTGACCAATTCATCCGCCGGCGGAGTTGCCTTGGCGGCCGGCAATAACGGTCAGAGCACCAGTTATGACGGGGCTTTGCATGGCGCGGGCAGTCTGGTCAAAACCGGGTCCGGCACGCTCACCCTCACGGGCACCAACGTTTATACCGGAACCACCGCCGTGAATGCCGGCGTGCTCCGGCTGGGTTACAATTCCAATCTGATTGCCACCTTGCAGCCAACCCTGTGGTTCACGTTTGATCAGGTTGGCGGCGGCATCGTCACCAATCTCGGCAAAGGCGGAGCGACGCTGAACGGCACCATTGTCGGCATGGGAGCCTATGTCACCAATGCCGGCCGTTACGGCAACGCGCTTTATGTGAATGGGGCGGGGGGCGCCGCCGCCACCAACATCGTGCTGGTCAGTGATCCGGCGGTGACCACCGATGCCACGGCCAGTTGGACCGTGGGTTACTGGATCAAGACCACCACCGCCGGCGCGGAGATCATGTACCAGGGCGATGGCGCCTGGTCGAGTTCCGGTCAAACCACCTTTCTCTTGAACGCCAATTCCGCCAGCACTGCCGGGACCAAGGCCGGTGCCGTCCGCTGGGCCGGGGGCTTTTTGACCGGCACCACCGCCTTGAATGACGGCAACTGGCATTTTATCGCCTTGGCGGACAAGGCGGGCACGGAATCCATTTACGTGGATGGTGTCTCCCAAGGCGTGACCTCCTCCATGACACAGCCGTTAAGTACGGGGGCCAACCAACTGTGGATCGGCGGTTCGCCGGACACGGATGCCGGAGCCGTCAAAATCAACGGGTTGATCGATGAGGTCTATCTGTTTGATCGCGCCCTGAGCCTGACCGAGATTCAATCCATTTACAACAATCAACCCGTACTTCAATCCACGAATTTTGCGGGCAAGCTCCCGGCGGTTTCGCCGGTGACCATTTCGTCCGGTGCCATACTGGACTTGGGTGGCATTTCGCAAAACGTCGTCTCGCTGGCGGATGGCGCGGGGGCTGGCGGGCTGACCAATAATTCCAGCGTTCCGGCCACCCTGATCATTTCCAATAACGCCGTTGCGGCGACCACCTTCAGCGGTGCCATTGCGGATGCCTCGGCGGCCAATGCCATCAGCCTGGTGAAGGCCGGTAATTCAAGCCTGACGTTGGCGGGCGTTAATTCATATCGTGGTCCGACCAGCGTTCGCGGTGGCAGTCTCCTGGTCAACGGGTCTTTGGGAACCAACACCGTAACCCTCAGCGGCGGACTCTTGGGCGGCAAAGGTGTCATCGGCGGTTCCTTGACGGCAACCGCCGGCACCCTTGCCCCCGGCGGTTCCATGACGGTAAGCGGCGGTGTTACGCTCGGTTCGGGGGCCGCAAGTTTTTTTGAATTGAACAAGGCGTCGCTCACCAACGACGTCTTGCGCGTTGCCGGCACGTTGAATTACGGGGGCACCCTTACGGTCACCAATCTGGCGGGAGCGCTGGCGGCCAACGATACGTTCCAACTATTCAATGCGGCCAGCACCTCCGGCGCCTTTGCCCAGACCAATCTGCCCGCCCTTGCCGCCGGCCTCGGCTGGGTGTTTAATCCGGTTGCCGGCACCCTGAGCGTGGTCCAAACTGTGGCCACCAACAGCGTTAATATCATTGCGACCGGCTTGGGCGGCGGGGTGCAACTGGCCTGGCCTGCCGATCACACCGGCTGGCGTTTGCAGGTGCAGACGAATCCGCTTTCCGCCGGTCTGGGCACCAACTGGTTTGACCTGGGCGGCACCGCTACCACGAACAGCTGGCTGGTCCAGCCGGACACCGGCAATGGCAGTGTTTTTTACCGGCTGATTTTTCCGTGACGCATAAAGATTTATTGGGGCATTGATATGAAAAATATGGTTTCAAAAGTTATCGTGTTGGGCGCGCTGTTGCTGTTGGCCTGGCTGCCGGTTCGGGCCGATGATCTCGTGCAGGGCTGGGAAAACCCGCCCAATCAGGCTCGCCTGCGCGCCTATTGGTGGTGGCTCAACGGCAATGTGACCAAGGCGTCCATTACCCATGACCTCGAGCAGATGAAGGCCAAGGGGTTCGGCGGCGCCGTCATCTTTGACGCCAACGGTTCTTCGCAGGAGGGAAACACCCCTGCGCCGCATGGCCCCACCTTTTTTTCTCCCGCGTGGCGTGAACTCTACAAACATACCTTGCGCGAAGCCGACCGCCTGGGCTTGGAAATCAGCCTGAACATCCAAAGCGGCTGGAATCTCGGCGGGCCGGTAGTCACCGCCGAGGATGCCGCCAAGAAATACATCTGGTCCGAAACCCGCGTGAGCGGCGGCGCGCCGGTCACCCTAAAATTGGCGGAACCCAAAAGCCGCGAACATTTTTACCGGGACAGTTATGTCGTTGCTTATCGGCTGAAAGGAACGGCGGCCGCCGCCCCCGCACCGATCGCCCATTTGAAAAACTGGAAGCAGAAAGCCCTTCAGGAATCGTTGGTGCCTTTTTCCGCGCCCGATTCCTCGTCGCTCTTTGCCGAAGACCCGGCCACTCCCGGCGAAGCCGAGGCCGGCGTCACCGAAGTCGTGGACCTCACCGCCAACCTCGATCCTGCGGGGACGCTGCATTGGGACGCGCCCGCCGGCGACTGGCAGGTGTTCCGGTTTGGTTACACCGTGGGCGACCATGCCTACGTTTCCACCAGCAGCGACGGCTGGGGCGGGTTCGCCTTGGATGTGTACAGCGCCACCGCCTTTACCCATTACTGGGATAAAATTGTCGAACCGCTCATTCTGGATGCCGGTCCGCTGGCCGGCAAATCGTTGAAATATTTGCACACCGACAGTTGGGAAATCGAACTCGCCAACTGGACGCCCTTGCTCCGCGAAGAATTTCAAAAACGGCGCGGTTATGATCTGCTACCGTGGCTGCCCGTCCTGACGGGCCGCATCATTAACAATCGTGAGGACAGCGATCGCTTCCTGTTTGATTATCGGAAGACCCTCGGCGATCTGGCGATTGACGATCATTACCGTCTCTTCCGTGATCGCGCCCACGCCCATGGGCTTGGCATCCATCCCGAAAGCGGCGGCCCCCATTCCGTGCCCATCGATGCCCAGCGCTGCCTTGGCTGGGACGATGTGCCCATGAGTGAATTCTGGGCTTGGTCCTGGACCCATCGGATTGGCGATGACAACCGCTTTTTCGTCAAGCAACCCGCCAGTGCCGCGCACACCTACGGCCACAAATATGTTTTTGCCGAAGGGTTCACGGACATCGGACCGCATTGGCAGGAATCCATCTGGAGTAATCTCAAACCCGCCTTCGACAAGGCGCTGGGCGAAGGCTTGAATGTTCTGGTCTGGCACGCGTTCGTTTGTGCGCCGGATGAAACCGGCCTCCCCGGCCAACAGTACTTTGCCGGCACCCACATGAATCCCAAAGTGACGTGGTGGGAAAAATCCGGGCCGTTCCTGAGCTACATTGACCGCTGCCAATGGCTGTTACAGCAGGGATATTTTTCCGCCGACGTCCTTTATTATTACGGCGATCACGTTCCAAATTTTACCCAGCATAAGCACATTGACCCCGCGCACATTCGGCCCGGTTACGACTACGACGTGATTACCGAGGAGGCGTTGATCGAGCGCGCCACCGTGCGGGATGGCCGGATTTTCCTGCCCGATGGCATCAGCTATCGGATCCTCATCATTCCGAACCGCGAAGTCATCTCGCTGCCGGTACTCAAAAAAATCAAAGAGCTCGTTGCCGCCGGGGCCACGGTGGTCGGTCCCAAACCGCTCAAAGGCGAAACCCTTTCGGACGCTGCCTCCACCGATGCCGAAGTCGCCCGTCTCGCAGACGAACTATGGGGTGGGCAGGTGGGTTCCGGTCACGTGATTTCCAGTGTGAGCGGGCGCCAGGTGCTGCTCCAAAATGGCATCCAGCCGGACTGTGAATTTCCCGGTGCCAATGACCAGACGCTGGATTACATCCACCGCACCAGCGGCGATGCGGAAATTTATTTTACCGCCAGCCGCACCAATCTGGCCGTGAATGTCACTGCCGCCTTTCGCGTGACCGGCAAAGCGCCGGAACTATGGAACGCCGTCACCGGTGAACGGCAATTCGCCGCCGCCTATGAGGAAAAAGATGGCCGCACCTTCGTGCCGCTGAACTTTGCCCCGTACGGGTCTTGGTTTGTGATTTTCCGCGAACCGGCTGCCGCCCACCCGGCGGTGGCACCGTCCAATCAACCTGCGCTCGTTTCGGTTCAGTCACTGGCCGGTTCTTGGAATGTGCATTTCGATCCCCAATGGGGCGGTCCCGCCGCCGCGCAGTTCGATGAGTTGCAAAGCTGGACCAAACGGCCTGAGCCGGGCATCAAGTATTACTCCGGCACGGCGGTTTATGCCAAAACCCTCAACGTGACCGCCGCCGACCTCGCCGGGCATCCGCGCCTTTTTCTAAATCTCGGCGATGTCCGCGAGTTGGCCGAAGTCAAAATCAACGGCCAGTCCTGCGGCATCACTTGGTGCCCGCCCTGGCAGGTGGAAGTGACCGGGGCTCTTAAGCCCGGGGATAACGACCTACAAATTGAAGTCGTCAATTTCTGGGCCAACCGCGTCATTGGCGATGCCAGCCTGCCCGCCGCCCAGCGGTTGACCCGGACCAACATCCGTAAATTGACCGCTGACACCGCTTTGACCGATGCGGGCCTGCTGGGGCCGGTAACATTAATGAAGCGGCCCTGAACTCATAGTCTGTCCGGCCCGGCGGGTGAGGCGAAAATCCGACAAACATTTGTTTGGAGTTCCGCCTTCAGGCGGTTCCCGCCGCCCCGCCACCTGAAAGCGGAACTCCAAACCAGGACACTCCGTACACGCGGGGGCCACGGCAGTCGCGCCAGCGTCTTGGAGTGCGGCGGCCCTCCGCCGCTTTTTTTATGGCAAGCGAATGGGGGCAAGCGAATCCAGACTCATGGCATACGCAAAACATTCGCCTGCCCCTATTCGTTTGCCAGCATGTCTGCGACTGGTAAGTCCAATGGTACACCGCCCGGTGACGCCAAGGCGGTGGGAGTGGAAACAACGGACATTGGGGATTTTATTTTTTGGTGGTTTTCATAGGCAGAGGATAACCCACTTTTGAAAATTGGGCTCTGCCTTCTCATCCTATCTTGATACTCCACGCGTAATAAATCATTCTGCCCAATGTTGTAACTCTCGAATTCGGGTAGCGCTACCAAAAAACCAAAAATACAGTGCGCTACCACCGTCTCCATAGGTCGGCCCGCCATGCCAACCGTAATCGGCTCGAACGACAAAAGGAGCGTAGGCTCGGCACGAACAAGAATATGTGGAATTCGGCGGCACGTGCATGGCCTCGACTACGACGGATCGAACCTGCGGTGCGCCGATCATGTGTGTAAGAAACCAAAGTGCCACATAGAGAGCAACCGCAGCGATAAAAAAGACCAGTCGCTGCTTGGATAAATGGCGTGTCCATGTCATGCGGTGTGTAGTGGCCTAACGGTTCTTCTACCGCACAGTGCGGTGCGATTTTTTCCATGAGTTCGACTTTATTTTATCCTTCCCGTTTGTCCAGAACTAATTGGCTCTTAAACCATGCAGAAGATGGCGATTGAAAACACCTCGCCCAAAGACAAAATTAACGGCTGACACCGCTTTGAGCGATGTCGGTCTGCTGGGGCCGGTAACGTTAATGAAGCGGCCCTGACACCGCGTCCGGAGCGCGGCCCGGCGGGCGCATCTTGACACTGCCCCCGGAATACGGTTAGAAGAGGGGGGTTCCTCAACCAACTGGCAAAAACCAACCAACCAAAGGAAGAGGATGAATACAAAACCAACGGGTCCCCGCCCCTTGCGCGAGATCGAGAGCG
>CAIQKM010000003.1 GCA_903872345.1 uncultured Verrucomicrobia subdivision 3 bacterium
CTATCCTTGGTGGCGGAACATGCTTATACGCGGACAATCGTAAAACTACGAACCCACTGACTGGAGAGCCGGATGCGGGAAATCCGCCCGTCCGGTTCGGAGGGAGGGGTGGGGCTAATCCCCCATCCCTACCCCTATCGTCCCTTCACTGCACTGACACCAAGTCCGGGCGCGCTTCGGAGAGGCCACCTTTGGCGTTCACCGCAAACTGAGGGCTGATAATGACGTTATTCGTACAGCTCGTATTATTCACCCGAAAGACGGCGCTGCCGCAATTCATCGCCGAGAGGTTGGTAAAGGCATTCTGCGTGCATTCCGAGGCCGGAGCCGGTCTCACCCCGCCCGCTGTGTACAATTCCGCATGCGCCATGAACACGCCGAAATGATGGCTGTTGCTGATCGTAATATTGTGGAACTGATTGGCCCGGCTGGCGCGCATGAAGATGCCCAAGTCGTTCGCGCAGAGCACCGCATTGCTGATCACGTTGTGGTTGAATGCCAAATCCAGCGAAATGCCGGCGCCCGGATTATCATGCAGGCTCAGATTTTCAAAAACCGAGTCGGTGGTGAGATAGCAGGCCAACCCGTCGAACTGATTGCCAAATGCGGTCAAGCCCCGGACCAGCAGGCGGGTGACGCCGAGGGTGGTGACCAGTCCACCGGAACGGCAATTCCCGCAAATGATGTTCTCCACGGTGGAATCGCTCACGCTCTGTACGGTGATGCCATTGTTCCGGATTTCCGAGCCTTCGCCGGTCAGTTGCCACAGTTCGCGTTGCTGTTGCAACCGGTTGCCGTCAATCGCCAGATCGCTCACGCGCAGATGACACACCACCCGTTGGGGATGGTTCACGGGTTCACCGAGGATGATGGCGGGGCAATTGGCATCATCCGCCAGCCTCAAAATCGTGCTTTTGCCCGCGCCGCGCAGGGTTTGGGCGTTGCGTTGCAGAATGATGGGCTGGCGGATTTGAATGGTTCCCGGCGGCAGCACCACTTCGCCGCCGGCGTCGGGCAGGGAATTCAACGCGAGTTGGATTTCCCGGTCCGTAATGCCGGCGGTTAATTTGATGACGACTGGTCGGGTACCTGAATTGGTCGAAGCAAAAATCGTGGATAAGGGAAGCAGCAGCAACACCAACACCAACCCGGTTACCACCACCCCCAGCCTGCCGGTATGATTGAAGTAAGTCTTCATAGCCAACTTTCCTTTCGGCTCCATCGGGGTCTGTGAAGCAATGTCGTCCACAAAGAAATAAACCGCCAGCACAAAGATTAATATTTTGCAGATTTTTTCTTGAAACGCTAATCCTCGGTTCCGAAGGAGCGCGGCTGTCTCAGCCGCAGCGGGCCGCCAGGCCGGTCCGGGTTGAACTTCTCACGCCCACGCCGTACCGCCAACACGGCGCGCGCAGCCTCCTGGTCTGGCCACGCGCTGCCAAGGGACAGCCGCGCTCCGCCAATACTTGGCACCAGACGGTTTTCTGCATTTCCCAAATTCGGCGGAGCGGTTATGCTGCCGCCGAAATTTTATGCCGACCGTGAAAACCGCCAATAACGACGTCCCCGCCGCGCTCGGGTACACCATGCCCGCCGAATGGGAAACCCATGAAGCCACCTGGCTCGGCTGGCCCCACAACGCCAGCGACTGGCCCGGCAAATTCGAGGTCATCCCGTGGGTGTATGGCGAGATGGTCCGGAAAATTTCCGCCGGCGAAAAGGTCCGCCTCATCATCCGGCATAAGAAAGACGAGGCCTTTGCCCGCCGCGTGTTCAAGCATGTGGGCGTGAATCTCCGGAACATCCAGTTCGTGCTGCATCCCACGAACCGCGGCTGGACGCGCGACACCGGCCCGCTCTTCGTCAAACGCACCTTGGCGGGAAAGCGCGCCGAGACGGCTATCGTCCATTTTCATTTCAACGCCTGGGCCAAGTACGACAACTGGCGCAAGGATACGAAGGTGCCCGAGACCGCCGCCAAGTTGCTCCGCAAAAAACTGTTTCATGCTGAGTCCAACGGCCGACCCTTTGTGATCGAAGGCGGCGGCATGGAACTCAACGGCCGGGGCACGCTCATTTCCACCGAGGAATGCTACCTCCACCCCAAGATTCAGGTGCGCAATCCCGGGCTTAGCCAAACGGACATTGAAACCACGCTGAAAAATTATCTGGGCGTCACCAACGTATGCTGGCTCAGCCGGGGTCCCGTTGGCGACGACACCCACGGCCACATTGATGACATCTGCCGGTTCGTCAATGCCAAGTCCCTTGTGCTCGTCCGCGAACGCAATGGCAAGGATGTGAATCACCGGCCGCTGGAAGAAAACTGGGACCGCGTGCCCGACCTCCGTCTCGAAGACGGCACCAAGCCCGAAGTCCTCGAACTGCCCATGCCCAACCCGCTGCATTTCGATGGCGTGCGCCTGCCCGCCAGTTACGCCAATTTCTATATCAGCAACGCCGCCGTGATCGTGCCGACGTTCAATGATCCCAATGATCGGGTTGCGTTAGGCATTTTGGGCGAATTGTTCCGCGACCGGCCGGTGGTGGGAATTCACGCGGTGGATTTGGTCTGGGGTTTTGGTTCACTGCATTGCCTCACGCAGCAGCAGCCGGCCGTCTAACCACCCCGGAGAAAAGGGGCCTGTTGTAGCAGTAGCAGCCGACGTGAGGAGGCTCCAAACATCTTTGGAAGCATTCATTTGTTTAGAGCCTCCTCACGTCGGCTGCCACTTCCTTGTCCCGCCGTCATCGGCTGCCTTAAATCGTGCCCATTCGTGGAATTCGTGGCTTCCCCTTACCGGCAAACTCTACAAATGTAAATTTCATTCTTGACATTCTCTACCGTTGTAGAGAATACTGGCCGCATGACCAAGCCAAACGTCGAGCTGACCGAGTCCGAGTGGCCCATCATCAAAGCCGTCTGGGAAACCGAACCCTGCACCGCTCCCGCCATCCAAGAAAAACTGCTCCCCACCACCGGCTGGACCTATTCCACCGTCCGCACCTTCATGGATCGCATGGCGGCCAAGGGTCTGCTGAAAGCCAGGAAGGCCGGCAAGCTCACCATTTATACTTCCGCCATCACCCGCGAGCAGGCGCAGCGCGGGGAACTCCGTTATGCCTTGAAGCATGCCTTCAACGGCGCGCTCACTCCCATGCTGCAATGCCTGCTGGAATCCCGCGACCTCTCGCCCGCCGAACTGAATGACATCAAGCAATTGATCGCCAAATATTCGCCCGGTCAGGCGGACGGGAAAGGCGGGCTATGATTCTCCAATGGCTCGCCGCCCCGGAATGGGCCCGCCTCGTGGAAGCACTGCTGCACACGCTCTGGCAGGGGGCCATCCTCGCGGTGGGGCTGGGCTTGGTTTTGCGCCGGGTGCATCAACCGGTCTGGCGTTACCGCTTTTCGCTCTTCGCGCTGGGCACCGTGATACTGTCCGGCCTCATCACCTGGGCCGTGCTGATGCATCCGTCCGCTCCGGCGACCGCTACCGCTCTGGTTGTTGGAACCGCTCCCCTTGTTGCTCCCACCCCAAATTCAGATCAGCCCACTTTGATTGTTCAAGCCGCCGCGCTGGCACCACAAGCAGCCAACGCCAATTGGACCGCCTGGCTCGCGTTCGTCTGGCTCCTCGGTGCCGCCGTCATGCTCGGCCGCGCCGGCGTGCAAGTGGCGGGGGCGGAACGCCTGCGCCGCACCTGCCGGCCGGTGGAGGATGCCCGTATTCAGGCGCTGTTTCAGGAAGCCCAGCGGGCGCTCAAGCTCGCCCGCCGTGTGCGCCTGGCCGTCACTGATCAACTTACCTCACCCGCTGTGGCTGGAGTGCTCGTGCCCACGCTCATCCTGCCGCTGTCGCTCACCACCATGCTCACGCCCGAGCAGATTCGCATGGTGCTGCTGCATGAACTCGCCCATATACGGCGCGGCGATTACCTGGCCAATCTCTTTCAACTGTTTGCCGAATCCCTGCTGTTCTTCAATCCCGCCGTCTGGTGGATCAGCCGCCAGCTCCGCGTCGAGCGCGAAGCCTGTTGCGATGCCACGGCCATTGGCTTGAGCGGCGCTCCGGCGGATTACGCCCAAACCCTGCTGACCGTGGCCGAAAGCATTCTGCAACCGCCGCCCGCCGCCGCCCCGGCCTTTGGTCGGTCGCGTCCGCCTTCCACCCTGCTGGAACGCGTGCAGCGGATGCTCATTCCCGGTTACCGGCCGGCCTTGCGCCTCACGTGGCGGGCCATGATCCTGGCGATGCTCACCGGCGGCGGCCTGCTCTTTCTTTGCGCCATTGGCACGCGCACGGCGGTGGCGGCCATTATGTCGCCGCAGGAACGCATCGCCCGCATCGAACAGAAGATGGCGGAGATCGGCGAGCATCCCAATACGCCCACCGCCACCGGTTTTACCGAGCAATCGCCGCGCGTGACGATTACGGGTCATATCCATACCGCCGATGGTTCACCGTTGCCTAAGTGGCTTTACTTGAGCGCGGATTCGGCCATTTCCCATTCGTCCAGTATCACGGCGATTCCCGTCCAAAACGGGGTTTTCTCCAACGCCATTCCTGCCGGCACCATCTGGGTTTATGTGGAGCCGGACCACTTTGCCCCGGCTTCCTTGGGCCCGCTGGATGGCTTTGCCACCAACCGGCTGGACAACCTCGACCTGACCTTGGAACGAGGTTATGACGTGCCCGTGCAATTTGTGGACGCGGAAACCCGCGCGGCCGTGCCCGGTGCGCGGTTCAGCTCCTATTTCAAGATTAGCAACATGGGGTTCAACACGCACTCGTGGACCGCCGGGGCCGATGGCTTGGGCACAATGACCCATTGCGCCAATCTGCCGCTGCGTATGACCATCAATGCCCCCGGCTACGAAATTGCCGTGCGTGAATTTGATGGCCTGCTGGCCGGGCAGACGCTCAAAGTGCCCCTGCACCGGGGGGTGGCCGTGAGTGGCACCGTGGTGGATGAAAACGGCGACCCCCTTCCGGGCGCGGCCGTTTGCATGATCTTTCAAAAAAATGACGTGTCTGCGGAACGGTTTGAGTGGAACGATCCGTTGCACCAACTGGCGGTGGCGGATCAAAACGGACGCTTCACCGTCAACCAACTCAATGCCAAAAATGTCTGCTGGCTGGGCGTGAGTGCGCCGGGACACCGGTCGGTCATCCTAGCGCCGTCGTGGTCTCGCATGGCGGATCGGGTCATCCGGCTGGGACCGGAACTGGTGTTGCGCGGCCGGGTGATTGGCAGCCTGGATGGTTTGCAGAAGTATGGTCATGAGAGCTGCCTGTATTCCACTTATACCGACAATTTTGATGGCAACGGCTACGGCCATCAGGAATGGATTCCGGTGAGGCTGGAAGGCGGCGTGGCCCGGTTCCAATTTACCAACCGCGTGGCCGGGGGAATCACCATTCAGGGCGGCACGAATTTCACCGTCCGCCGCGAGATTACCGCGCCGGTGGCGGACTGGGTGATTGATCTGACCTCCAATGCCGTTGCCGCCAGTGCGCCGGTGGTGAAACGCACTGTCATTTACCGTTTCCAGCATCCTTCCGGCATCGCCCCGCAGGGCACGGTGGAGGTGGAGATTCCGGACAGCCTGGAACCAGGCCATCTCACTGCCCATAATGCCGAACTGGTCATCACCAATGGTGAAGTCCGGGCGGAAATCCCCGTGGGCGGCCAGGTCACCGTCAAACCCAAGCGCACCATCGGCTATTGGTTCAAGGATGACAACTTTATGGGCACCATCGTTACCAACGGCCCCGGCCCGCTGATTATTAATATACCGGTGGTTCCCGCCGGGGCGATTTATGCCCGGGCCAAAAATGCGGATGGCACGCCGGCAGGTGGATTGTACTTCTCTGTCGAAGAATTGAAACGCTCCCCGCAGCGGGATCCAAGCAGTTTCCTAACGGACAACCAGGACAGCCTTTCCGGCGACGCCCCGCGCCAATGGGTTTCCGGCCCGCTGCCGCTGGGTGGCAAATACCAGATCCTTGGCTGGCGCAAGAATGCGTTCTGCGCCAGCGCGCCGGTGGAGCTTACCGAGTCCCAACCGGATGCCGAGGTGACGTTGCAATTTCCGCCCACGCAAAGTTTCACCGGCGAAGTGACGGATGCCGATGGCCAGCCCGTGCGCGATAGCGGGGTGGGCCTGGAGTTCCGTATCGGCACCCACAGCTTCGGTTTGACGGGGGTGAATACGGATGACCAAGGCCGGTTTACGGTGGAAGGAATTACCCCCGGCGTGGGCATTTATTCCGTGAATGTTTCCGAACCCGGCTGGCGGGCGGAACACAAGGACGTGAACCTGTCCCGGCTGCCGGTGAAAATTCGGCTCGAACCCGGCCGGCGGATTGCCGGCCAAGTGGTGGAGGCCGCCACCGGCTATGTCATCCCCAACGCGGAAATCCGCGCCTGGGTATCCGATGGCAGCACCCAATGGCCCGCGCAGACCGTGCACACGGATGGCGACGGCCGGTTCGAATTCACCACGCTGGCCGATGCGACCTATCGCGTATTTGTGGATGGGGCCAACTTTGGCATGAATTTCAACAGCGAGTTCAAGGCCGGTCAGACCAACCTGCTGCTCAAGGTCACCCCGTATCCCGGCAGCGAGTTGAAGCCCAAGGCACCCGTGGCGGCGGCAGGTTTAACGCCCGTCCGTCAGTCCGGTTTGCCGGCGGATTCAAATCAACTGGAAGTCCGCACCTTCAAGGTGGATCCGGTGTTCCTGCTGGCCGGCCTCAAACGGCTGGGCAAGAATGTGGACGGCATGGCGTCCAATATTCCACAACTCTGCCGGGGATGGTTTGCCGCCTTGGGCGTGGACTTGCAATATCCCAAATCCTCGTTCTTCAATGATGGCGCAGGCTTGCTGGTGGTGCACGCCACCCGGGCGGATCTGGATACCATCGAACAGGCGCTCATCCATCTGCCCGCGAACGACCCGAAATCCGTCAATTCCCCGATCACACCAAAACTGGTGGCTGGCAACTTGGTACAGATGGGCAAGTTGTTATACGAACAAGGCAAGCTCACGGCGGCGGCGGAAGAATTAAAGACCGCCCTCGCTGATGATCCTGCCAATCCCGCCGCACTTTATTATTCAAATTTGGTCGCCCAAGCCCAACACACTGTTCCCGGCCAAACCAGCCCGGGTGTTCCCGCATGGCAGAATTGGCCAACCAACGCCCCCGCGAATCCGCACCGGCTGACTGTCCGCACATTCAAAGTCAACCCCGATGCCATTTTGGACACCCTGAGACGAGCGGGCACCAATGTGGATGGCGTGAAATTCTATAACCCCAGTTTCACGGAGCTTTGCCAGGGTTGGTTTACCGCCTTCGGTCTGAATCTGAAATCTCCCAAATCCGTTTTCTTTAATGAGGAGCGGGGCCTTTTGGTGGTTCGAGCCACCCCGGCGGATTTGGATGTCATTGAACAATTGCTGCCAGCCGGCACCAGCTTGCCTCCCCAGGTCCACCTTAAAGCCCGGTTTCTGGAACTGCCGGCCGACGCGCTCGCCGGCGTTACGCTTTACCAGACCAATCTCAGCGGCCAGATAACGGGTTTCCTCACGGACACCCAGACCAGGGCGTTGTTGAAACGCTGGCAAAAACTGCCTGGCGCGGAAACGCTGGCCGAGCCGGAAGTCGTGACCACTTCAGGCCGGCAAACCCGGATGAAAGCCACGCAATTGCGTACCGTTATTACGGACATCAAAGCGGCGGCCCTGACGCCGCCCGGGGTGAACGGTGCCGATGCCACCAATATTTTGGAAACGGAAACCTTGGAACTCGGCCCGCAATTCGACGTGGTGCCTTACGTGATGGCGGATGATTTCACCATTAATTTGTTCATGGCCGCATCCCTCAACGAATTCCTTGGCTACGACGAAAAAAGCCGTACCAATAAGCTCACCATTTATCGCGCTGGCCAGCGTTCCCAAATCAATGTGCCCCTGCCCCTGACCCGCCAGCGTGAGATGAGCGCCATGGTAAATCTGTATGATAATCAGACCGTGATTCTGGCCCATCTGCCGGTGACGCTGCCGCAGCCCGCCGATGAATTTGTTGCGGGCAAACAAACGATCCTCCAGCCCGCCAATGCGGATAAAAGACAACTGGTCGTGCTCGTCACCGCCACCATGGTTGACCCCGCCGGCAACCGGCTGCATGACGAAGCGGATATGCCCTTCGCCCAAAACGGTCCCCCGCCGCAACCGGCGAAGTGACGGGGGAAACCGGGCGCGGATTTCGGGTTCCGGATTTCGGGTGGCACACGGTGAGGGCGATTTTGGAGATGCCCTTAAAACGGGGTAAAGTTAACCAAAGCTGACCAAATGGGTAGAGGAGCGTAATCGACAATAACCACGAGCTTTTCTTGAGGAAAAGCGGGTTATTTGGAGGATTTCAAGATGGTGCCCACGACAGGACTTGAACCTGTTATGATATATTCATTGGAATTGCTTAAACACCTATAAAAGCATTGATACCGTTGGCCGTATACGATTTCGTGACGAATTGAGAAATTAGCTAAACAGCCTAAAATCCTCTTAGGATATTTACTGTAGGTTACTGTAGGCTGGCAGCTCTAGGAGCCCAACCGTGCTGTACTATCAGTCCTTTTACGGTGACACCGCGACAAAAGCCACGGTGGTGTCGTGCCAAAATCGGTTCGAGTGTTTCAAAACTGTATACCTTTGAGGATAGGCCATTCGTTACTTGCATCCCCGGCCAGCCCATTCCACCGCAAAACTTCATGCGCGAATTCGATGCTTTGCGGCGGTTGGAAAAGCTGTTCTAAGAAAGTGCCCGCTAGTTACGTTGAGTACCTTGCGGGTACCCGGGCCATGGAAAGCCCAGACAAATATGCAATACTACATCAATCTTGGGTCGTCGTCGTTATTGGCGCATGCGCGGCTGCACGCGCTAATTTCCATCGTCAGTAGCGGCGGCGGCCCAGTCCCCTTCATTCCTTATGTCTAGCCTCACCGTAAAAAAGCCGGTCTACCACGAATTCTTGCCGAGCATCGCAAAAATCTACGGCATCAACGCAGCGGTCATCTTCCAGTACATCAGCTACCGTGAGTTTAACGACAGCAGGCGGTTCGTTGGCGTCACGATACCTGACCTGATGACATTGTACCCGTACATGAGCCGCAAACAAATCTGGGCGGCCCTGCAGGCGCTGATCATGCCTACCCGCAAGACTTCGGCCATCCTCTCTCGGCGCAGCGATCGGCACTCTTTCGAGTATTCGTCGTGTATCGACTACGACAACGGCGCACCCCGGCACAAGTTCAACGTGGAGCTGGCCACACAGGTCGGGGTCGTTCCGGCGATCATCTACGCGAACGTATCCCACTGGATCGAGTACAACTGGCAGGACAAGACCAGTGCGGTCGTGGCAGCCCTGAAACTGGATGATTTCAAGAACTACGTCGAACTGGAAGCGTTTGCCTACGCACAAACGCGGCCCGCCGCTTACCACCTGAAGTCGGTCTTCGACTGGACCTGCCAGCACAGGTACATCCCGCTACGCACCGCTGAGCGCGGATTTCAGACACTGGTTAGCGCTGGACTGCTCGAAGTCGTGCACCGGTCGAACCGACTCCCGGCTTGGCACTTGCCGAAGAAAGAAATGGCTAAAATCGCACTTAAGTCTATCCAAGATAGTGCGTTAGAATTCGGCACCGCCAAAAGGAACTGTCTGCCGCCAAAAGGAAACGTCAACAGGACTTAACTGACGAAACCACAGATACTTCCGACGCCGTTAATAAGCTATATTCTGAAGCTTCAGTTACCGAAGCTATTTTAAGAACTTTCACCTCGTCTCAGGCTGAGTCCCAGCTCGCTGACGCTCGCCGGGATTCTGAGCCTGAGAACGAAGTGAGTACGGCTTCGCCGTCGCTTACGCTTTCACCGGAGATGACCCTCACTGAACGTCAAAAGATCATGCGCAGACTAGATCCAGAGACCAAGCAGAAGGTCATCCAGTTCGGTAAAGGATACACGTCTGAGATCGAAAAAAGGGTATACCGGGATGAACGCGGTAAAGTTATGCCGAGACCGTATAAACGGACAGAGAAAGTAATTCCAGACTACGTACCGGGAACTGATCCGGGCGAGCACGAATTCTACAGCTATCCGAAGTAGTTAACGTGTGCTTCTGACACCTGACCAACAACGAGATCTTGCCCGTAGGGCGATCTGGTATTTTGACTGCTACTTCGGGATACCGACCGAGGATAGCGTGGTCTTTACCGGTGACGGGGTCGCAGACCTTGACCGGTTAATCAGTCGACTGGTAACGAACAAGGAAACAAACTTTGCCCGGAAACAGCGGTTCTTGGTCGATATCGGTACTCAGTACTCGGAGTGGCGTCCGTTCGACATCGAAGATGTCGAAGCGGTAAAGCTCTACTACATTGCCTACTGGGGTGACGTGAACAAGCCGGATGTTTATGCACCGGGTGCCAGTGAAGCTTTTCCCGGTAAAGTGCCGGTTGAACCCTGACAGTTATGGATTCAATAGACCCAGTAGATCCCAGACCGCGCCGCTATGCCTCGGAGGCTCTGCGGCGTGACACGCGGCAATCATGGCCCAGATATTGCGCTGGATACGCAAGCGAGCCACCTGTGGGCTCGTGCCAGCGCGCTGCCGGGTCAGCGTAGCGCCAGTCCCCGGCGGGGCGGGCGCAAGTGTAGACCGCCGTAGGCGTGCCATCTCGTTATTCAACCGTTCACAGGCTCCGTCAGGCGAACGGCGTAACCTTTCTTGGGCGACCCCGGTGTTTGCCGGGGCGACATGGTTGCGCGCCATTAAACCGAGCGGTAGCAGCCTTTAGCTCGCTGGGAGCTTCGCGCTTGCCGCGCTTTAGTCGGCCCATTAACTGCGCTGCCGGGTTTTTGACACGGACTAGATCGTAGCAATCAACGCGCTCGATGAATCGCTCGGAGTACTCGCGGAAGAGGTAGGCTTTGCCGCGCAGGACTAGAATCGCGGGTAAAATCTCGCCGTTCGGCAACTTGAACATCGTCCGGCGGCGGACTCGTTCCCCGTTAAATTCACCAGTCCATTTTCGTTTGCGTGGCCGTGGTTCCGTCGCTAGAAGCCGTGCGGCGTCGTTGACATGGTCGGCGCTTGGCCTAGCGCTTTGGGTTTTTACGGGAATAGGCAAACATGGCAATATGGGCTTTGCGCCCTGAATTTGAGGGGGATGATCTTGCTGTCGCACAGAAATTACAGTTGGCGGCGGGACGTTGCTGACAGCGTTTTGGCTGTCCGATGGGCGTGCAGTCGGCAACAGTGTTTTGCGCCATTTTTGGCTGGGCGCGTAGGCAAAATCCTTCGTCGCAATCAACCCGAAATGCCGGAAAATAAGCCCAGCCCGACGTAGTTCTCTAAAACCCACCCAGTAGTAAACTGCCCGGCTTCGTGCATCCTCCCGGTCACAGGGGCGTTCGGCCTTAACAAGCGCTCCAATGACTTTCCAAAGTCCGACCGGCGCGCCCCCGTACTGGCGCATGTGTTCCCACATTTTGTGGCCGCGAATACTGGTTACGCGTCGTAGGTTGGGTTCGGTTGCCTGAGCATCGCAGGCCGTTCGGAGTGCGTAGACGTTTAGTGGTTCGATGAAAATCATACACCCTAACTACCCGCGTCTACACAGCCCGGTGGATTCAACCCTGTATCTGGCCAAGCCGGCTAGCGTGACAGCCGGTTGAATTTCCGGCTTGCAGAACGGCTTAATTAGACCAGCATATTAGCCGGCTAGTTTGCCGGCTAAAAAGACACTGTTGCCATGAGGCTCGATCCGCTCAATTCGTTGATTCCTGCCACCGAGCAGGCCGCTGCCGCTTGGAGTGAGTTCGGCGTTCGTTTTGGCGATAGCAGCACGCTGACCAGTCGCACGATCATGCTCGATGAGCTGACAATCCTTCTGCGCACCTGCCCGCCGGAAGCCACGCGCGCCGACTATGTCGCAGCGCTCGTTGACGATAACGTGCTCGGCAAGCATACCCTCGCCACCCGAAAACTATCCCTGCAACGGCTATCAGAATTTTACGCCCTCGACCCGGCTATGCCGTTGTTCCGCCTGCTGCGGCAGTTTTGGTATTCGGGCGACAGCGCTTATGGCCAGCTAGCCATGCTGGCAGCGCTGGCGCGCGATCCACTGCTGCGGGCTACGTGGGCCGCTGTGCAGGCCACCCCTATCGGTCACGAGGTCGCGCGCCAGCGCTTCACCGATGCCGTTACCGAGGCGACCGAGGGGCGGCTCAACGACGCCACTTTGGATAAAGTCGTGCGCAATGCTGCCTCCTCGTGGACCCAGTCCGGGCATTTCGATGGGCGCAGCCGCAAGAAGCGGACGGCTGTCGCGCCAACGCCGGTCTCGGTTAGCTTCGCCCTGTTACTTGGTTATGCGCTGGGCTTGCGCGGGCGCGGTCTTTTCGACAGCCTGTTTACACGCATGCTTGATCGCAATGAAGACGAACTCATGTTTTTGGCCATGGACGCCAAGCGGCTCGGCTTGTTGGATATAAAATCCGGCGGCGGCATGCTGGTGGTGTCGTTCGACAGCATCCTCACCGACAAAGAGAAAAGGCTGATCAATGGCGCTTATTGAAGAACTGGTGGGCAGCTACAAGTCCCACATCTCAGCTCCGTGGCAGCGCAATCTGGCCGGCGCTCAAAAGGCCATCTTCGTCGTATACCCCAAGACCGATGAGCGCCGCTTGCGAGCGCGGCTGGAGCTCTTTGAGCTGGCTACCAAGGAATCCGGCCATGGCTGGGTGCCATTCGATTTCACGCCCGTGTTCGCCCGTTGGATGGCTGACACTGCCTACCGGGGAGAATACTTTCAGACCCCGTCCGACCTGACGATGAAATTGGAGACGGACTTTCTGGAATACGCCGCCAGTCAGCTACGCGAAGCCCTGACCAGCGCGAAGGCGGACGAGAACTCGGTAGTCGCTGCCTTCGGAGTGGCGGGCCTCTACGGGTTCACCCACGCTTCTTTGGTGCTCAAAGAAATCGAAAGCAGCATCCGGGGCCGGCTGGTGTTGTTCTTTCCGGGCGAGTACGAGAACCAAAATTACCGGCTCTTGGATGCGCGGGATGGCTGGAATTATCACGCGATACCAATCACCGTGCATGGGGGAGGAGAACTATGATTAAAAACAAGGAACTGTTCCAACGGGACCCGACCACATCGCGGTTGCTTAATGACGGCGTGGCGGCGGTGAAGGATGCCGTGACCGATCAGGAACGCGAGACTCTGCGCTACGAATTGACGCAGTTTGTCTGCGAAGGCCAATACAAGGATGGCATTGTCCGCATTCTTGAGTCCTACATTGGCAGCATCAGTTCAGCGGCGCAATCGGCGGTCTGGATCAGCGGGTTCTACGGAAGCGGCAAGTCACATCTGGAGAAGATGTTGCGCCACCTCTGGGTCAACACCGAGTTCCCGGAAACCAGTGAAACCGCGCGCGGCTTGGCCCGACTGCCCGCCGAGGTGACGGAACTGCTCCGGGAGCTGGATACGCTGGGCCAGCGGTATGGCGGTCTGCACGCCGCCGTCGGTGCCTTGCCTGCCGGTGGCGGTCAGAATGTCCGGCTGGCGGTTCTGGGCGTGGTCTTCCGTTCCAAACACCTGCCGGAGTCGCTGCCGCAGGCGCAGTTCTGTCTCTGGCTTAAAAAGTGCGGCCTGTTCGACAAAGTCAAAGCCAGCGTCACGGCGGCGGGCAAAGATTTTTACAAGGAGCTTAATGACCTGTATGTCAGCACGCTCATCGCCAAGGCCCTGCTGGCGGCTGACCCCAACTTTTCCTCGGATGAGAAAAAGGCCAAGGAAGCACTGCGGGCACAGTTTCCCCGGCGCGAAACCGTCACCGACGAGGAGTTCATCCGCATCATCCGCGAGGTGCTCGAAGAAAACGGCAAACTCCCTTGCACGGTCATCGTGCTGGATGAAATCCAGCTCTATATCGGCACCAGCCCGGAGCGGTCGGTTGATGTGCAGATGATAGCGGAAGCCATCTGTAAACAGCTCAACAGCCGGGTGCTGCTCATTGGCGCGGGCCAGACCGCGCTGGCCGGGCAGGATTCCCTGCTGCAACGCCTAAAAGACCGGTTCAAGATCAGTGTCGAACTGTCCGACGCCGACGTGGAAACCGTCACCCGCCGGGTGGTGCTGGCCAAAAAGGCGGACAAGGTCAAGGCCATCGAGGCCGTGCTGGCTACCAATGCCGGCGAAGTGGATCGGCAGCTCTCATCCACCAAGATCGGTGCGCGGGAGGAAGATAAACTGGTGCGGGTCGAAGATTATCCGCTCCTGCCGGTACGTCGCCGGTTCTGGGAAAAGATATTACGCGCGATCGATGTGCAGGGCACCACTGCCCAGTTGCGCGGTCAGCTGCGCATTATCCACGATGCCGTCAGCGGGCTGGCGGAGAAGCCGCTGGGAACCGTGCTCGCAGCGGACTGCGTGTTTGACCAGTTGCAGCCCAACCTTTTGCAATCGCAATTTCTGCCCAAGGAGATTGATGAAACCATCCGCAAGCTGCGCGATGGCACGCCTGAAGGACTGCTGGCCAGCCGGCTGTGCGGCCTGATCTTTCTGATCCGCAAGCTGCCGCGCGAAAAGGTCGCGGACATCGGCGTGCGGGCCACTCCCGAAATGCTGGCTGACCTGCTGGTGGAAGATCTGGCCACGGACGGCCCCCGCTTGCGCAAAGATATCCCGCCCATCCTCGACCAACTGGTGGCGGACGCCAAGCTCATCAAGCTGGAGAATGAGTACAGCCTGCAGACGCGGGAAAGCGGTGAGTGGGAGAACGAATTTCGGCGCAAACTGACCGCGTTGAACGGTGATCTGGCCGGCATCAACAACCGCCGCGCCACCCTGTTGAACGCCGAGTGTACCGAGGCGCTCAAGAGCATTCGCTTGGCCCATGGCGCGAGCAAGACGGGGCGCGAGCTGAAGATTCACTACGGCAGCGATGCCCCCCAGACGACGGGTACCGAGGTGCCGGTCTGGATTCGGGACGGCTGGGGCGACTCGGAAAAAACCGTCGTCACCGATGCGCAAAAGGCCGGCACCGACAGCCCGACCATCTTCATTCACATCGCCAAGGCCAGCGCGGATGACCTCAAAAAAGCCATTGTCGAATTTGAGGCGGCCAAGCAGACCATGGAGTTTAAAGGCGTGCCGACGAGCAACGAAGGCAACGACGCCCGGTCGGCAATGGAGACGCGCAAGACGATGTCGGAGAATAATCGCAATCGCATCATCCATGAACTGATCGGTACCGCGCGGGTGTTCAAGGGCGGCGGCACGGAGGTAATGGGTCTTGATCTGATCGAAAAGGTGAAGTCGGCAGCGGAAGCCTCCCTTGACCGGCTCTTTAAGCAATTCCGGGAGGCGGACGATAGCCGCTGGAATAGTGTGATCAACCGCGCCAAGAGCAAGGATGCCAATGCGCTACAGGCGGTAGATCACAAGGACAACCCGGAAAAACATCCGGTTTGCGCGGCGCTATTGTCCGCGATTGGCTCCGGCAAAAAGGGCAAGGATCTCCGTGATGAGTTCGCCGGCACCCCCTATGGCTGGCCACGGGATGCCGTGGATGGGGCGTTGATAACGTTGCACACTGCCGGTCATATCCGAGCCGTCAACAAAGGCACGGTCCTGCTGGCAGGCCAGCTCGATCAGGCCAAGATACCAGTGACCGATTTCCGCACCGAAACGGTGACCATCGACGTTAAGGGCCGCATCAAACTGCGCCGACTGTTCACCGAGGCGCAGATCCAGTGCAAGCCGGATGAGGAAGCGGCGGCGGCGGAGCACTTTTTCAAGGCACTGGAGGCACTGGCTGACCAAGCCGGCGGTGACGCCCCGCTGCCCGAGCGCCCCGATACCACCCTGTTGTACGATATTCGCTACCTCACCGGGAACGAGATGTTGGCGGCCACTTTGGCGAACCACGACACCCTTAAAAAGCTGCTGGAGAGCTGGAAGGCGCTGGGAGCTCTGGCGGAGCAGCGGCTGCCCGCATGGCAGAAGTTGGAAAAGCTGCTTCACCATGCAACGGGGTTGCCCGAGGCGGCAGACTGTCAGAGTGAAGCCGAGGCCGTGCGCAATGACCGCCAGCTACTGGCCGCCAGCGATCCGGTTCCGGCCATCCAGAGCAAACTGGCGGCGGTGTTACGGGCAGCGCTTAAGCAGGAGTATACGACCGTCGCCGGGGTGTTTGACGATGAAATGGCCGCCTTGGCAGCCAATGTTAACTGGAAGAAGCTCTCCCAGCCTCAACGCGACCAACTGGTGTTGGATTATCAACTGATGCCGCTGGCGGAGTTGGCCATTGGTGATGACGCCGGCCTACTGGCGGAACTGTCTTCCCGGTCGCTAAAGATGTGGGCGACCGAGGCGGACGCCTTGCCGGAGCGTTTCCGGCAGGTGGCGTTGGCAGCCGCCCAGTTGCTGGAACCGAAGACCCAACGGGTCAGCCTATCCAGTGGCACGCTCAAATCGCCCGAGGATGTCACGGCTTGGCTGGCTGAGACGGAAGCGGAGTTGCTGGAGAAGATCCAGAAAGGGCCGGTGGTGATCAACTAATGAACACCAAACCCAAAACGGTTTTCTTGAGCCATTCCTCGGCTGACGTAGCCTTGGCAAAAGCGGTGCGGGATCTTCTCATTATCGGCTGCGATGTCAGCCCCAATGCTATCTTAGTTTCCTCTGTACCGGGCAATGGGATTCCTGCCGGAACACCTAGCTTTGTGGACTACCTAAGAGTGCGTCTGAAAAATCATGAATGCTGAGGGATCAAGCCAGACGGCGGAGTTGGATTCGGATCATTGCGATATAGATCCAAGCCTCGGCACTGGCCTCGGTGGTTTCATAATCACGCACCAGCCGCCGCTGGCGCA
>CAIQKM010000004.1 GCA_903872345.1 uncultured Verrucomicrobia subdivision 3 bacterium
GCATTGTGGAAAAACTCCAATTTGTTCCGCTAAGCCAACTGTTAAAACTCGTCGCACCAGCTCCGCTTGCGAAAGTGATCCTGCACAGCCCGGATTTGCCCGAGTCACGGAACGTCCAGCCCGGTAACGCACAGACCTGGTTCGTGGATCCCGCCGGTATACGCCGCTATTTTGTTCTCGAGTGCCTGTCCTAAGAGTGCGTCTGAGTGCGCCGTGGAAAGGTGCAGGACTCCCGTGGGCGAGTCGAAAGATGAAACCCACCCGGCAACTTACGCTCCAGCCGGTAACAGCCGAGGGGAGTACGGAAGCAATGTAATGTTCGAAGCACTTAATGTAAAAGGTCCGAAAGCAGGTCACCGTCTACAGCAACATCGGCTGGTGGCGATGGTAAACCATTTGTTTGGACTGCCAGTATCGAGGCCATCCTCGAAAAAATTGCCAAATGCCGTCGCCGACTCGAAGAATTGCCTCCCGGCTCAACCAAAATAAAAGGCCGCCAATAAGTACAGTTATTTGCGGGACACTACACTAGGAATACGCCATTTATCGCTATTTTTGCTCTCCCATGTCAGGGCCAAGCAAATCTTTAAGCAGCTGTCTGTCATTGGTATCGATAATTCCGTAGACACCGCGACCGAGTAAAATTTTCACGACGCGCATCCGCTCCATGAATGCCGGATCGATGACCTTTGATTTGGCGAGTTCGCTGTACAAATCGTAAAAATGTGAGCTAGCCATATTGAGGGTTTTCATGCGACCCACGCTTATGTGCTCGTATTTATAATCGGCAGGCATAATGACAAAAAAAGCCACGGCATGACTGGGAAGTCAACGCAAAGCGGCTGCGACCTTCGCCTACAACGTATGGCCGGTTGTGTTCGCGGCTTCCGCTAACGGCTCATAGGTGTCACCTCACCACGCTGCAGGGGCAGCCGCCTCCAACTACACGTCAGGCAGCAGGCGTGCCCTTGCTACGCTTCCGGAACGGGTTTACTTGGGGTGGCCGTTGCTGGGGCTCCAGTGCCTGCTGGCAGCTTCGGAATCTTGTTGGCGGCCTCACGCAGCGTCTCGGTCTGCAGGTGCGTGTAGCGGGCGTGCTCGCGATCCGTCTTGTGGCCGGTCATTTCCTTGCGCAGCTCCGGGGAGACGCCTGCGTTGGCCATCCCAGACACGCTGCCGTGCCGGAGGCTGTGGAAGCTGCGTTTCGCAAACTTGTGTCCGTTCGGTCGCGTGATTTCCATCATGTCGATGCCCGCCCGAACCACGATCTGTCGAAAAGCACGGCTGAGCCCGCGTTTGCCGCCAGATTCAGATCCAGCCAGCTGCGGCAGGAGGTATTCCTCGTTTTCAGGGCTGGCCGCCAGAGCATCTGCGAGGCTTTGCACAAGGTCTTCGTGGGCGGGGATAGTGACCGCCTTAGCGCGTTTGCCGGGCTTGGGGACGATGATGACCGGGCGTCCATCGGCACCTTGCATACTGATCGCGGTTTTCTTGAGCGATGCAGCTGTGGTCAGCCGCAGGCCGGTGTAATAGCCGATGCGGATCAGCGTTTTCCACTCACCGGTGGCAGCGTCGATGATCTTCGTCGCCTCCGCCGGGGTGAATAGCTCGCGTTCCTCCTCGTGCGTGACCGTAAACGTGACCGGGTCCGCTGGGTTAGTCTCCAGCACCTGCATCTTAACGGCGTGGCTGAAAGCTGACTTAAGCGCTTGCAGATGAAGCTGGATGGTCTTGTCGCTAGCCTTGGCAGCCTTCATTTCGTCGATGTAGGCTTCTACGTCTTTCGGCATGACTTCCCTCAGCTGCCGGTCGGCACGCGGTCCCAAATGCACATAGAATGCGTTCGCGACACCGGTGTACCGTTTGCACGTCTCTTCCTTTTTGCCGCTCAGCCATTTGGTGAACCATTCCCGGACCGTGTGCGTGGGCAGGGACTGACCGGTTGTGCGCTCCAAGATCTGGGAAACGACCTTCTGGGCCTGTGCGTTGCTCCGAACGGCATCTTCGGTGAATTGCCAACCACGGGCGACCTCCTCGGCTTTGGACCGGCTGGTCTGCTTGGTCGAGCGCATATGCAACTTGCCGCTGGCATCGCGCCACGCCGCGTGCCAGTACTTGGAGCGCGGTCGACGGTGCACCGACGACATGAAGAAAAAAGGCATATGCTGCTAACGAAAGTGCTAACGTCAGCAACGTAAATTAGTGTCAGGGATGTCGAAAACTCAAGGAAAATAAGGGAAATGGAGCGGGTGAAGGGAATCGAACCCTCGTCTCAGCCTTGGGAAGGCCACATTCTACCATTGAACCACACCCGCGTGTGGGGTCTTGAGGTATGATTACCAGACCCGCGACCGCTTGACAACTCGTTTGCGCGCTCAGACCGCGTTTTCCATCTGGTCGATCGCATTTTTTAGGCGGCTGACGGTGCGTTCCTGCTGTTTCGGATCGTTGATTTTGCCGCCGGTGTCGTAGCTGACGTAGAAGCTGTCGATGGCCGCGCCGCGTTCCGTGGAGATGCGGGCGGTGGCGATGTCCAGCTTCAGTTCCGCCAGCTTTTGCGTGATGGTGAACAGCAGGCCCAGGCGGTCTTCGGCCTCGATTTCAATCAGCGTGCGCTCGTCCGAAACTTCGTTGTCCAGGCGCACCTTGGTCTCGATGCGTTCGCCCAGGTAGGCGGAATAGCCGGAGGCTTGCGCGGTCTGGCGGGCGATGAGGCCGGGCAGATCCACGGTTTTGCCGGTGAGGACGGATTCCAGCAGGTCGGTAAATTTTTCGCGCTGCTCGCGCGCGGCGATGTTGCCGGTGCGGCCGTCGTTCACAAAGAACGTGTCAATGGCGATGCCGTCCTTGCGCGTGAAAATCTGGGCGCCGAGAATGTTCAGGCCGGCGGCGCTCAACGCCCCGCCGATCTTGCTGAACAGGCCGCCGCGATCCCACGTGCACACTTTGACCAGACTGTAACCGCGGTTGCGCTCGTCAATCCAGGCGGTCACCGGCGCCAGTTCCCGGTGGCTTTCCAGGATGAGCCGGTGCATGAAGCGGTGCACCAGTTCCACGTCATCCAGAATCTGGGTGGGCGTGTGGATTTCAAAATACCGCGCCGGCAGCAGGTTGAAATGGGCGTTCAATTCCTCGTCATCAATGCGCTTGGTGGAAAGCTCGCGCACCAAGTCGCGGATTTGTTCGCGCGCCTTTTCCGAGGCCCGGCGGAATTCCGTGCCGCCGGTCAGCAGGGTCATGGCGCGGGTGTGGAGCTGCCAGAGCAGGGAATCCTTGAACCCGCTCCACAACTGGTCGCTGGTGCCCTGCGAATCCGCAAACGTGAGCAACGCCAGCAGATTGAGCTTCTCCGGCGTGCCCACCTGCCGGGCAAAGGTGCGGATGACGGTGGCGTCGTCCAGGTCGCGCCGCTGGGAAATGCTCGCGAGCAGCAGATGGTTTTCCACGAGGAACCAGACGATGTCCTGGCCGCTTTCGTCCAGTTGCAGCCGGCGCGCGGCGCGCATCGCCAGGGTGGCGCCCACCTCGGCGTGTTTGCCCTGTTCATGCTGGGCGGCCTTGCCCACGTCGTGCAGCAGCAGGGCCATATAGAGCAGGCCCGGACGTTCCAGCCCCAGGAAAATGGAACTGTAATGCTTGTACGGCGGTTCCGGCGCCTCCCAGACCTTGTCCAGTTGCTCCAGGCATACGAGCGTGTGTTCGTCCGCGGCGTACTGATGATAAAATTCGTGCTGCACCAGACAGGTCAGCTTGCCGAACTCCGGGATGTATTTGCCCAGGAAATTCACCTCGTGCATGGCGCGCAGGGTGGGGGCCACCTCGCCGCGCCGGTCCAGAATCGTCAGAAACGTTTCGTGTACCTGCTCATCTTTCAGAAACTCCCGGTCCACCAGCGACAACTGCTGGCGGATGAGCTGCGCCAGGTCCGGATGCAAGGTCAGCCGCCGTTGCTGGGCGTGGAGGAAGACGCGCATCAGGCGGCGCGGCGAATCCCGGAACACGCGGTTGCTGGCGGCGCGAATCTCGCCGTTCACAAAGAGAAAACCATCCACCGGCTCGGGCATTTTGCGCGGCTTGGCGCCCGGCAGCAGGCGCCGCAGCCGCGTGAGGCGGCTGGTCTGCTCGGGCGAATGCAGGGCCATGCGCTGCTCCAGCGTGCGCGTGATCAGATACACGTTCCGCATGTGGACGTACAGATCCCGCATGAATTTTTCGATCCGTTTGCTCGGCGACCGGTCGTTGTAACCCAGATTGTGGGCCACCGCGGGCTGCACGTTCTTGCCCAGCGCATCCTGCGCCCGGTTCGTGTTATAATGCAGCTCCGTGCGCACCCGCAGCAGAAATTCGTAGGCCGACTCCAGCTGCTTCCGCTCCGCCGCGCTCATGAACTCGCTGTCCTGCAACTCCTGCAGCGACCGCGTGCGATGCTTGAAAAAGCTCATCCAGAGCAGATTTTGAAAATCGCGCAGGCCCCCGCAGCCGTTCTTCACGTTTGGCTCCTGCATGCACGCCGAGTTCCCGTACTTGCTCCGGCGCGTCGCCTGATCCTCCAGACGGGCGGCGATGTATTTATCCTCAAAGCCCAGCACGCATTTCGTGACGACGATTTTCTGAAACTTGGTGAATAACGGCTCGTAGCCGATGATCAGGCGGGACTCGATCAGCGAGGTCTTGGACTGCATGTCCGTATTGGCCACCTTCACGCAGTCATCCAGGCTTCGCACCGAGTAACCGACCTTCATGCCCAGATCCCAGAGCGGGTACAGCACGCCGTCCATGATCTTCGCCAGTTGCGGCTGCGGCTTGGCACCCGTCACCTGGCCCTCGTGCAGAAACATGAAATCAATGTCGCTGAAGGGATTCAGCTCCGCCCGGCCGTAGCCGCCGATCGCCACCAGCGCGATGTTCGGGTACTGCTTTTGCGCCGCCTCCGGCAGCGAGCTCCGCGCCGTGTCCCACAGATGGCGGATTAATGCGTCCAGAATCGCCGCACGGGCCTGGCAAATTTCCCGGCCGTCCGCGCCGGCGCGGTGCAACAGTTTCAGCCGGTGGGATTCCACCTTCAGAAAGGTTTTGTAACGGGCCAGTTTTTCCGCCGGGGTCGCTCCCGGAGAGAAGGAGAGGCGGGCGGCGGCGGCGGCTTCGATTTTTTTGAGCAAATCCTGCACGGGCCAAAAAATAAGGATTAAAATGTCCCGCCGCCAGCGAAACCTTGTCGCTGCGCCGGTATTTAATAGACTTGGCGACGATGCCTGAGCAAGCCGACCCCGATGCCGCCCTGATGCTGCGCGTAAAACGCGGCGATCGGGCGGCTTTTGCCGCCCTGGTCGAAAAGTACCGGCAACCGCTGTTTAACTTCATTTTCAGGACCTTGCGCGATGAAACCGAGACCGAAGACGTGGCCCAGAACGTTTTTCTACAGGTTTACAAATCCCGCGACCGCTACCAGCGCACCGCCAAGTTCTCCACCTGGCTCTTCACCATCGCCCGGAACCTCTGTCTGAACGAAATTCGCCGTCGCACCCGGCATCCCGCGGATTCCCTCGACGAAACCCACGCCGACAACGAGGACCAGCCCTCGCGGCAGTACGTGGACAAATCGGTCTTTTTGCCGCTGGAAAACGTCCTGCACGGCGAACTGGCCCGCAAGGTCGAGGAAGCCCTGGCCGACCTGCCGGAAAACCAGCGCACAGCCATCCTGCTCTGCCGGCAGGACGAACTGAGCTACGAAGAGATCGCCGAGGTCCTCGGCTGCTCGCTTTCCGCCACCAAGTCGCTCATCCATCGCGGTCGCGAAACGCTCAAGGACAAGCTCAAGCCGTACCTCCAGACGGGCGAATGGGTGGAATAAATGGAAAACAACCAACACCCAACATCGAACGTCCAACATCCATTGCCAGTTTTGCGTTTGCCTTGATGAGGCTTGATTAGCCTTGATTAGGCACGATTACAGGGGTTTTTGCCTTGATTGGGCGGAGCCGGGCACGGGTTTCGGAGATCGGGGGAGCCCGGGAGGGGGAATCGCGAAGGACGCGAAAGGGGGCCGGGGCCGAGGTGCGGATGAGGGATGGTTTGATTTGGTTTGATTTGGTCTGATTTGGTCTGATTGCCAGGTTTTTTGGGTTGGTTCGGGCGGACGGGCACCCGCCCAAAACTTGGGAACGTGGGGACGGGGCCGTCCCCACCCTGCGCGGGGCGGGGGGCGGGCGCGGGCATGGCTGCACGATCCACTGGGAGACATGTCTCCCAGTTCCAAAGCGGCGTCATGCCGCCGCACTCCACAGGGGCGGGCGGGCACGAGTTTGGCCGTGACGGTGAGTTTACCAAGTAAACCTCCAACGGGGTAATATAGCACAGGTTTTCAAATGTCAAATGGTGGTGTTTGCGGTTGTCGGGGCGCATTGGGAGGAGGCTGCCGCTGGGCTGAATAGACGAGCGCCGCCTCACCCCGACCCTCTCCTCCATTTTTCAAATGGGGGAGAGGGAGGAGAGGCGTCGTGCGACCGGTTTGCTGCCAGACCACGTCGCAGGATTGGAGGTGGTTGCGGGATGCGCCGCCGGTGGCAATTCTTTCCGGCGATGGCGCTGGACAAGGCGGAGGAAAGGGGTTAGACCGGTTTTGTGGATCGTGGCAATATGCAAATCAGTCTTTAACCTGCATGCAAAAAATAACCCCTGCAATCGCGGGTTCAGTGGGAATGCTCGGGGCATTTTGCAGTTCCGTCGGGTTGGGGCTGCTGCTGGCATTTGTTTGGGCGATGGCGGCCGGTCAATCGGGATGGCTGTTTGGCGGGCTGGATACTTACATTGCGGTCGTGGGGGCGACGGTGTTTTGCGCGGTCGTGACCTTGGTCGTGGTTCTGATTATGGGACGCTGCGGGAAACGGTTTTCGTGGCGTCGTCTCGTTTGGGAGGTTGCATGTGTTTCCCTGCTCGGCATCAGTCTGTTGTCGTGGTATCAGACCCGGGAAGCATTGCGGATGTTTTTTAACCCGCTGCCGGTGCCGGAGGAATTGAGGGTTTACCGTGGCAAAAGCGAGTTGTTTGGTTCCGTTGTCCATTTCAGCAGCTCACCGGCGGTGATCGTTGCCATGATTCATTCCAAAGAGCTGGTAGAGGTGCCGGATACGCTGGACAAGCCGGAGAATTCGACAAGTGTTTCCGGGTACGGTGTGCTGCGGGACACCCGGACGCCGTGGGATTGGTGGCAGCCCGCCATGATGGCGCATCCCCGGTTTTTCTTTTGCGACCACCATACGGGGCCGGGCGGTCAGGGTTGGTGCGAAGGCTGGTGGATCAACGAGACGACGAATGAGGTTTATGCGCTGATCCGGGATTGAGGTGAAAGGAAATCGTCAAACCGGAATTGACAATCCTGTCCCAAGGAGGAAACTCGGAAACGTGAACAGCGGCAACAACAAGCTGACGTTGGCTGGTGGACAATGTATTGGCGAGACTCCAGAGCACTTTTATGAAACGAATGCGATTATTACCGGCCGTTTTGGTAGCGCCATGGTTATTTACGGGCTGCCAGAGTGACGAGAGCGTTACCTTTACGTCTTCGCCAAGGTTGCCAGCTCTGGCGGTTGCCGAGCAGCATGCCGCCAGCTCGACCACGAATGTTTATTATCAGATTGATCGGGGGCCGGGCTGTGCCATTTTTATTCCTGAATCGGAGTATCACCTTTTCGGCGGTGGCGAAGGCAAGCGAGTCGTGGTAGTTGATGGGGATTTTCCACCGCCGGCGGAAAGGCCGAGGCAAAAGGTCATGGCGTCGGCATATGATTTGCCACGGTTTGATTATTACAGCCGGCGGGATATGAGTTTGATCGACGACACGGGTGGAAAATGATTTGAGATCGGATCATGACGCCTGAGTCGCCAAAGTCACCACCTCAGATACGATGCGCTCTTATATAACCATTTTGTTACTGTTGCTGGCGCTATTAGTATGCGGGCACATCAGAAGCTTGGCTTGGCCAGTGCAATTCACGGACTCGGAAGCCCACAGGCTCTTTAATGGCAAGATTGGTGATCTGACGGGAGATGGACAGGTTGCCACAATTAATTCCGAGTGTCATGGCTTTAGCACAGGGCCAACGGATGACGGCAAGCGTTTCGCGGGGTTTGACCTCTCTCCCTACAACGCAAGCTCCGAGTTTCATCTTTACTTTGTTTTTCCGGAGTTAACGGCTGGACAAATCATTGTCACAAACACAGAGTCAGGAATTGTAGATGTCTGGCTTTTCAGGTCCGACAACAATTACTCAAACGAAGTATTTGTGGTTAGAGTGCGTCTGAAAAATCATGAATGCTGAGGGATCAAGCCAGACGGCGGAGTTGGATTCGGATCATGGCGATATAGATCCAAGCCTCGGCACTGGACTCGGTGGTTTCGTAATCCC
>CAIQKM010000005.1 GCA_903872345.1 uncultured Verrucomicrobia subdivision 3 bacterium
CCCCGGGTTAAATAGATGAGCGCCACCTCACCCCGGCCCTCTCCCCCATTTACCAATGGCGGAGAGGGAGATAACCCGGTCGGCGAGCAGTATTGACGATGTCACGGTTCTGGATTGGGGGGCAGTGTCGGGATGCGCCCGCATGGGCTTCTGCTGCTAAATAGCTCTGGACAAGCCACAAAAATTGGCTTAAACCCGTTCCCATGAATAGTGATATCCTCAAAAACTGTGGCTCACTATACTTTTAGGCGACTTCGCGCATGAGCATATCCATTACAACTGCACAGACGAGTACCGTTGGCATTCGATTACTCTGCCTCGGCGGCGCATTCGTTTCGGCATCACTTATTTTTCTTGGCCTGTATCCAGGGTTGATCACAATCGTTGCCATTCCAGCATTGCCGTCGCCTATTTTGTTTCTGGTTGCCGTTGTCTGTCCATCATTGGTTCGGAATCATTGGCTGATGAGAAATTATTTGATCGGCTGTTGCATAGCTTCAGCATTGAGTTGGCTTTATGAGTATTGGTGGCTGCACCATTTGAATTGATTCTATGAGAAGCCAGTCGCCTAATTTGCCGGAACCAACCGCCATTGCTCTTGCCGTTCCGCTGTCGCGGTTCACGCCGCGAGTCGGCGATTGCTCAGCTTTCTACTTTAGGCCGCATGACATGAAACCAGTTTTATCGCCATCAACATGAGCCGGCTGTCACAGAAAGAAATTGCTTCACTATTGAAGCCGCTGATTGAGAAGCGCGGATTTGAGTTTACAGGGCAGAGCCGGGCTGGAGGTTCTTTGTGTTGTGATTTCAGACGCGTCATCTCGTCAGACCGGCATTTTCTGAGCTTGCAATTTGCCAAAGCTGGACAGAGCCGGTTTGTTTTGGAGGCTGGTAAGTTTATGGATAGTGGAGACAGGCAGAAACTAGAGCGTATGAACATTAACCGCATTGCTGTTCGTGCTAGACTTCAACCTCATCGAGGACATGGGACTCATAATTGGTTTCGTACCGATTCGATTTTTGGTTTATTTTTTGCCAAGTCGAGTTTTACGAGAGTCTCTCGGCAGGTGGAGTTGCTTTTCCCACAGCTTGATGAGTGGTTGAAGTCTGGCAAGGTCGGGAAGAATGTTCAAATGATAGATTTGACAAGCGTATTTGAAGGGATGAAAAACCAAAACGGAGCCAGTCAAACGTAACGTGCTATTTAGGCAAACTCACCACCCCATCACCCTTGCCGCCCCATTCGTGCCGCCTTCGTGAAATTCGTGTCTCGCCCCGCCTTCCCTCTTTGCGAACCTCCTCCCCCTCCGCGACTCCGCGTTAATCCCCTTTTTACCGCCCGTCAGACGTTTCTCCCGCCCCGAAAACGTCGCCAAATCGTAACCAGACTTTGCATTTGCCGACTTCAAACGATACGCTATGGCGAATAATGGATCGGGCCGTGGCTGACCGCCACCGAAAAAGACAGGCAGAAGTACGGCTGTGTTTTTGCAGACCAGATTGGCTTTGAAAAGCACGCGCCGAAAAACTTTGCCGCACTGGCCTCGATTTTCACAGAATACAAGTGATTTTCGTGAACGAATCCGAACTGCAATCTGTTTTGCAACGCCTGCTTGCCGGGTGGGAGCAGGAGTGCGTCGAGTTCAAAGAGGCCAACGACAACTTCCCCACCTCCGACATTGGCAAATATTTTTCCGCGCTCGCCAATGAGGCCAATTTGCGCGGCGGTTCGTCCGCGTGGCTGGTCTTTGGCGTGGACGATAAAACCCGCAAGATTGTCGGCACAAACTATCGTCTCGAAAAAGAGCGGCTTCACAGCCTCAAGCATCAAATTTCACAAGGCACTGATCCGGCCACCAGTTTTCGTGAAATTCACGAACTTATCACCCCTGAAGGGCGCGTGGTGATGTTTGAGATTCCGCCCGCCCCGCGCGGCATGCCCATCGCGTGGCAAACGCATTTTTACGCCCGTGCCGGTTCGAGCCTTACCGGCTTGAGTGTCGCCAAGCAGGATGAAATCCGCGCCCTGGGGCTGGCCGATGACTGGTCGGCCATCGTGGTCAAACAGGCTGCCATTGCCGATCTGGATGCTGGTGCTTTGGCAAAAGCCCGCGAGATTTTCACTGTAAAACATGCCGGGCGCATCGCGGCGAAAACGATCCGGGGTTGGAGCGATGCCGAATTTCTCGAACACGCGCGACTGACCTTGCGCGGTGGCATCACCCGCGCCTGTCTGCTTTTGCTGGGCCGCGAACAGGCCACTTCGCTGCTGAATCCCTATGTGGCTGAAATGTCGTGGAAGCTCGAAGGCCCGGAACGCGGCTACGAACATTTTCATCCGCCGTTTCTGCTGAACACGTCCAAGCTGTTCCAGCGCATTCGCAACTTGCGCCTTTCCCTGTTGCCCCCTGGCCAACTCATCCCGGTGGATATTCAGAAATACGACGAGCGCATTGTGCTGGAAGCCTTGCACAACTGCATCGCTCACCAGGATTACAACCAATGCGAACGCATCCTCGTCATTGAGCGTCTTGGCGAATTGGAATTTCAAAATGCCGGGGAATTTTTCGACGGCACGCCCGATGACTACATCCGCGCCAACCGGTCGCCCCGCCGTTATCGCAACCGGTTTCTTGTTGAGGCGATGGTCAACTTGCGCATGATTGACAGCATGGGCTTTGGCATCCGCGAGATCATGTGGAAAGGCCAGGCCAGCCGTTACATGCCGCTGCCGGACTATGACCTCTCCGAGTCAGGACATGTCAAACTCCGCATCCAAGGCCGGTTCATTGATGAAAATTACAGCCGCGCCTTGCTTACCCATGCCGATCTGCCTTGGCCGGATATTCTGGCGCTCGACACCATCCAAAAAGGTGGTCAGCCGGAAGACAATTTGGTTCAAGACCTTCGCCATCGTGGCTTGATTGAAGGCCGCAAGCCCAAGCTCCACGTCGCCGCCGACGTTGCCGCCGCCACGGAAACCGAGGCGGAATACATCCGACATCGTGTTTTTGATGACCGTTACTTTTGCGACCTGATTCTCGACTACCTAAAAACCTTCAAGGAAGGACAGCGGACTGATTTTGAGCGTCTGTTGGAAGGCAAGCTCTCGGACCTGTTAAGCGACAAGCAAAAGACTAAAAAAATCCATAATTTGCTCCAACGCCTCCGCCGGAATGGCAAAATCGAAACCGACGGCAAAACCAAGGCTGCGGTGTGGCGTATAAAACCCCCATGAACCCGATTAGCTACGATTAGCTACGATTAGCTACGATTAGCTACGATTGGGTGCATTTTAACGGGAAACTTGTTTTGAACACCCCGAGCCACAGGCTTCCGGCTGAACCACACCCCCGGAAAAATCACCGTGCCGGAAGTGAAGTTGAACCCGGATTTCCCGTTTACGCTGGATTTGCGGCATACGTGAGGAAGGCTGATACCAATTGCCGTTTGAAACTGCACGATGATCCTTCTGAATCAGGGTTGCATCCGCGAAGCGCCAGCGGAGCGTGGCGTTCACGCCGCTTCAGCGTCCAAAAAGAAGGCGGGCTGGCACGTGCTGGCGCTTGACCGTTTTGGTCATTGAAGCGGGCTGAACCGCGCTCCTTGCGAGCCGGCCGATGCAATTCCAAACTGGAAGTGGTATGAGGCGGGCAAATTTCACCCCCCTGAACATGGAGACTGAAAAATGACCACCCCGGCTACTCTTGCGAGAGAACCCCTTGGGTTCTTGTCACCGGGGTGGGACCTTTAAATTTTTGCATGGAAGACTACCATGCGCAGATAATAATTATTCATCGTGGTCGCCAGGTCAAGCATGGGCGTTTGCTGCTAAATAGCTCTGGACAAGCGACAAAAATTGGCTTAAACCCATTTCCATGAATAGTGATATCTTCAAAAGCCGGGGCTCACTATAATTTTAGGCATCCTCGCACTATGAAAATATCAGCACGAGATATTTGGATGTTTGTAGCTGGCGCACTCGCGCTTTCTGGAGTCCGGGCATTGGTGGAGATTCCATATTATCTCACAGTGTCGAGAGGTTCAGTTCTTATTGGCGGTGCTCTCATCTTAGGCTTGGCGTCACCAATCGGCGTTGGCATTTTCCTTGGCCGAAAGTCGGCGTTTTTCTGGGCACAGGTTTATCTTTGGTTGAAGTTCGTCGGAGGATTTATTGTCCTGCCAGTTTATTGGTGTTTTATCCACGCGCAGATCGGGCGTTTGGCTTTGAGAAGTTTGCCAGAGCTATTGGTTACTGCGGCTCTTTTGGGGCTGATTTTTTGGACCACTTCTGAGAAATTTAGATATGAACCGGATGCCTAACCAGATCGCGGAGCATCTAACCGCCGTTGGCCCTGTCAGTTCCGCTGTCGCGGTTCACGCCACGAGTCGGCGGGGGCTTTTTCGTTGATATGGCGAGTATGAGAGTCATTTTAGTTTCGGCGCTAATGCTCTTACTCACTGGATGCGATTCCGGAAAAGTGCGTTTTAACCGTTACATGTGGCAGCACTACGAAGTCACCTGCCATCGGTATTATTCCATTTATTGGACGAGCGACATTGAAGACGCCAAGAAGTCGCTTTATGACCTTATAGATCTTTCGTTGGCAGAGCAAAGCAAGGCAAAGTATTATTGGCCATTTGATACAAATATTGCATTTGCAAAAGCCCGGCTCGCGCTGATAGCAGAGCATCAGGGTCAGAAACAAGAAGCTGAGCGATTATTTGCAAGTGCTTCGGATTATCTGATGCGCGGTGAAAAGGCCATTCGTTTAGACATGGATAGAGAGGGAAACACAAATAATGTCCCCAACCAAAAAGCGGTGACACCTGCTGAATGGCGGATGGCCATCAAAAAGCTGGATGCCAACCACCACGTTAAGTGGTATTCACCAAACTAATAGCTGGATCCCCTATGAGGGTTGCTAACTGGTAGCTTGCTATTTTACCAAAATCACCACCCCATCACCCTTGCCGCCCAATTCGTGCCGCCTTCGTGAAATTCGTGTCTCGCCCCGCCTTCCCTCTTTGCGAACCTCCTCCCCCTCCGCGACTCCGCGTTAATCCCCTTTTTACGGCCCGTCAGACGTTTCTCTCGCCCCGAAAATGTCGCCAAATCGTAACCAGACTTTGCATTTGGCCACTTCAAACGATACGCTATGCCTAATAATGGATCGGGCCGTGGCTGACCGTAAATCTAAACCTCTCGCCAGTCTGCTGGAAAACTATCAGCGGAGTCCGACGGCTTTTGACGAGGTCCTGAGCGCCAACGGTGAACCCCGGTCCCAGTACGCCCGTTTATTGCCCGCCCTGCAGGAGTTGGGCCGTACCGAATGGCAGCGACGCCGCGACGCCTGCGAACGACTCGTTCACGAGCAAGGCATTACGTACAACGTTTATAACGATCCGCGCGGCACCGAACGGCTCTGGCAACTGGACCCCGTGCCGCTGGTCATCTCGCCCGCCGAATGGAGCAAGCTGGAGGCGGGACTGATCCAGCGCGCCACCCTGCTCAACCATATTCTCACCGATTGTTACGGGGCGCAGGACTTGATCCGTTCCGGCTGGCTGTCCCCGGCGCTGGTGTTTGCGCAGCCGGACTTTCTGCGGCCGTGCCACGGCATCCGCGCGCCCGGCAATTCGCATCTGAATTTCTACGCGGCCGATCTGGCCCGCTCCCCGGACGGACGCTGGTGGGTGACCTCGGATCGCACCCAGATCCCCACCGGCATGGGCTATGCCCTGGCCAACCGGCTGGTGACCTCCCGCATTCTGCCCGAACTGTTTCAGGAGCATCATGTGCACCGGCTCGCAGGATTTTTTCGCAGCGTGCAGACCACGCTCACCCGGCTGTCGCCGCGCGGCACCGAAAACGCGCGGGTAGTGCTGCTGACGCCCGGGCCGCTGAACGAAACCTATTTCGAGCAGGCCTATCTCGCCCGTTACCTCGGCTACACGCTGGTGGAAGGTCAGGACCTCATGGTGCGGGACGAACGTGTATTTCTCAAAACCCTCTCCGGCCTCGAACCGGTGGATGTGATTCTGCGCCGCGTGGATGATGATTTCTGCGACCCGCTGGAATTGCGCAACGATTCCATCCTCGGCGTGCCGGGATTGGTGGAAGCCCTGCGCGCGGGCAACGTGGTGGTGGCCAACGCCCTCGGCAGCGGGCTGGTGCAAAGCCCGGCCTTCATGCCGTTTCTGCCCGGCCTGTGCCGGCATATTCTCGGCGTGCCCCTCCAACTGCCGTCCGTGGCCACCTGGTGGTGCGGACAACAGGACGCGCGCGAGCACGTCCTGAAACATCTCGACCGGCTGGTGGTGAAACCGGCGTTTCGCACGCAGGTGCGTCCGCCCACCAAAGCGGACGAACTGAAGCGGCAAATTGAATTTGATCCCGACCTGTTCGTGGCGCAGGAGGATGTGGATCTTTCCACGGCGGGCGTGTGGGACAAGCATGGCCTGGCCGCGCGACCGGTCAGCTTGCGCGTGTTTTTGGTGGCGCATGAAGGCAGCTATCGCGTGCTGCCGGGCGGACTGACGCGCGTCTCGCCGGACGCGGGCGGCCAGTTCATTTCCATGCAGACCGGCGGCAGCAGCAAAGACACCTGGGTGGTCTCCGATACGCCGGTGGAGGAAGTTTCCCTGCTGCATGAATCCGCCATGCGCGTGGAATTGCGTCGCACCGGCAACAACCTGCCGTCGCGGCTCGCGGATATTTTCTTCTGGCTCGGGCGTTATGCGGAACGCGCGGATGCCACGGCGCGGATTTTGCGCAGCGCCCTGCTGCGGTTCAATCCCGAACGCAACAGCAGCGCCCAGCCGGCCCTGCGTCCGTTGTTGAAAACCCTGGTGGCGCAGGGTCAGCTTCCCGACATGGAAGCCAAGCCGGAGCTCTACCAGAATACGGAAGCCTTTGAAGCCGAGCTGCTGGCCGCCATTTTCGATCCCGATCATCCCGGCAGCCTGCGCCAGACCACCGAGCAGTTGCAACGGCTTGCCGCCGTGGTGCGCGACCGGACCTCGCACGACATGTGGCTGGTCCTGAGCGAACTGCACGACCGGTTCGCCCGCCCCGCCAGCAGCCTCGTGATGCTCGCCGGCGATGCCGTGAACGTGCTCACGCACACGCTGCTCAGCCTCGCGGCCTTCCACGGACTCGCCCGTGAAAACATGACCCGCGCGCAGGCGTGGCGTTTCATTGACATGGGCCTGCGGCTGGAACGCACCCTGTATCTGGCCACGCTGCTGGACTCCACGCTAAAACTGCCCGATGCGGAAAATCCCAGCCTGCTCGAAGCCGTGCTGGAAGTGGCGGACAGCTCCATCACCTTCCGCTCGCGCTACAATCTGCTCGCCACCGTGCCGGCGGTGTTTGACCTGCTGATGCTGGATGACAAAAATCCGCGCTCGGTTTTGTTTCAGCTCAAGCAGCTCGTAAAACATTTTGAAAAGCTGCCCGTGGACCGGAACAACTCCGCCGGCCCGGGCAAGGTGCTGCTGCAAAAATGTCTGCAACGGCTGGAACGGATTGACGCGCGCGAACTCGCCGGTTCGCCGGCGTTGTGGGCCTCCAGCGACGCCGCCACCGTTATCCGGGAAACCCTGCAGGATTTACCGCAGATCTCCAACATCATTGCCGCGAATTATTTCGCGCATTCCACCCTCTCGCGCACCGGCCGGGAAAGCGAAACATGAACTACGCGATCACGCATCGCACGCTGTACGAATACGCCGCGCCGGTAAGCGTGTCGCACCATGTCGCGCGCCTCGAACCCCGCGCCACGCCCGGCCAGGCCTGCGAAGACTTCACCCTGGACATCCTGCCCAAACCCGCCCGCCGGCGGACCCGGGCGGACTATTTTGGCAACCGGCTGTGCCTATTTACCATCCAGGAAATTCATGACGAACTGGAAGTGATCACCAAAAGCCGGGTGAGCGTGAATGCTCCCGCGCCGGCCTCGCTGGATAACTCCCTGCCGTGGGAGGAAGCCGCCCGGCTGTTCCGCGATCCGGTCTCGCCGGAGGTCGTCACGCCGTACGAATTTGTCTTTGATTCTCCGCAGTTGCGCGCCTCGCGGGAACTGGCGGATTATGCGATGGAAAGTTTCCGCCCCGGCACGCCGCTGTTGGCCGGCGCCGCCGATCTGACGCGCCGAATTTTTGAGGATTTCAAATACGATCCCAAAGCCACCACCGTGGCCACGCCGCTGGAAGAAGTCTGGAAAAAACGACGCGGCGTCTGCCAGGATTTCGCCCATTTCGCCATTGCCTGCACCCGTTCATTGGGGTTGCCCGCCCGCTACGTCAGCGGCTATTTGCGCACCTATTCGCCGCCCGGCAAACCGCGTTTGATCGGGGCGGATGCCAGCCACGCCTGGTTCTCCATCTTTTCCCCGCAGGTCGGCTGGGTGGATTTTGACCCGACGAATAACGTCCAGCCCGCCGAGGAACACATCACCGTGGCGTATGGCCGTGATTATGGCGATGTCAGCCCCGTGGCCGGCATTCTGACCGGCGGCGGCAGCCACGTGGTGAAGGTGTCCGTGGATGTCCAGCCGCTCTGACGGCCCCTTGGGCACGTTAGCAGCCGGCGTGAAGGTCAAACATCAATCACCGAGCCCGGCCCGCCGCCCTTGTCGTCGGGCGGAGGCGTGGGACGCTGGCGGCGAACCGTCACCTTGCCGCCGCCGCCGGTCAGCAGGTTCAGGGTCACCGAAACCACGCTGATGATCACCGCGCCCAGAAAGGCATAGCCAAAGCTGCTCACCTGAAAATGCGGCCGCAGCAGGTAGCTGACGAAGTACAGCAGCAGGGCGTTGATCACCAGCGTGAACAGGCCCAGCGTAAAAATCAGCAGCGGCAGGGCGAGCAGCAGCAGGATGGGCCGGACAAAGGCGTTCAGCAGCCCCAGCAGAAACGAGGCAAACAGGAGATCGGTGAATTTGTCGTATTGGATATGGCCGCGCAGGATCTCCACCGCCAGCGCCACCGCCAGTGTGTTGATCGCCCAGCTTTGCAAAAAGCGCAGCCACTTTTTCGTGTCAGGACTCATCTTAAACCATAACGAAGATGCGTTACGGACGGGTTAAAAACAAGAAACGAATTTTGATTGGCTTCCCGCCCGTTTCGCGCCAGAGTGGGCGCACCGTATGAAAATATCATCCGTCGCCGTCTTGTTTGCGACCGTCACCGCCGTCACCGCCGGACCGGTCACCGCCCCGGATGCCCAGTTGCAGAAATTATCCGGCGGCTTCGCCTTCACCGAAGGCCCCACCTGCGACGCGGCGGGCAATGTGTTTTTCGTGGATCAGCCGAACAACCGCATCATGGAGTGGAGCACGGAGGGAAAGCTTTCCACCTTCCTCCAGCCTTCCGGCCATGCCAACGGCATGATGTTCGACGCCCGGGGCAATCTCATCGCCTGTGCGGATGAGCGGAACGAGTTGTGGTCCATCACTCCCGACAAAAAGAGCACCGTATTGGTGAAGGATTATCAGGGCAAATATCTGAACGGTCCGAACGATGTCTGGGTGGCCCCCAACGGGGCGATGTTCCTGAGCGACCCCTTTTACGACCGCCCCTGGTGGGATCACCACACCAAGGCCCTGCCGTCCGAGGAGGTTTTTTACCTCTCACCCGACCGCAAGACCCTGCGCCAGGTGACGGATGATTTGAAAAAGCCGAATGGCATCACCGGCACGCCGGACGGCAAAAACCTTTATGTCGCGGACATCGCCGCGCGCCAGACCTGGCGCTATGACATTTTGCCCGACGGTTCGCTCACGAACAAAACCTTCTTCTGCGCGCCCGGCTCCGATGGCATGACCATTGACGAACAGGGAAATATTTACATCACCGGCAATGGCGTGAGCGTTTTCAATCCGGCGGGAAAACTGATCGAGCACATTGACGTGCAAGAGCCGTGGACGGCCAACGTTTCCTTCGGCGGTACCGATCATAAAACCCTCTTCATCACCGCGAGCAAATCATTTTACTCCATCCGCATGGCGGTAAAGGGCGGCAATCCGGCGAAGTGATATAAATGGGTAGCAGCCGACGTGAGGAGGCTCAAAACTGTTTTAGTGTGCGAACTCGCTCGTAGCCTACGTATTCCCCGGCTTGGAGATTTCCGCAGCCTCTGCCTTGGTCCGCCTCAAATTCCGGAAAAAGAAAAACAAATACAGGGGTACCGCAATCGTGTATTGCAAAAGCGCGTAAAGCACGTACCCGATGATGATCATTGGCGAGGGCTTGACCCGCCCGCTGGAGCCATTTCGCAATACTTCGCCGATCGAAAAAATATGCACGTAAGGCATCCAATTGTTGTAGGGTCCCACTGCCGCGCCACAGTGCGGGCAAAACCACCCGTCCGGCGGTTGTTCGGTAGAGCAATGAGTGCAAGTTTGCACGATTTCTGGATCGGCAACCTTTTCCGCAATTTCCTTGTCCCACGGATCCGGCCGCACCGGGGCGTCCCGCACCCAGACAACCAGTCGCCAGAACATGACCATCACCAAACCGAAGATGGCCAGTCCGCCGATGACGCCATTGGGATCACTGGGGAGCATAAACTCTCAAAGCAATGTCTCACGCCCGGCGCGTCTGTCAACTGGTGAATGGCGAACGGGCACTGTGGAGCGGGGGTCTGTGACCCGCAGCAATGTCCAACCGCCAAATCGTAAACGTTATGCCAAGGCATTCGGTAGGCGAATGTTGCTGCGGGTCACAGACCCGCGCTCCGATCAAATTAAGCCTCGCCCGATTTCGCATTTTACTTGCGCCCGCCCCGCCGCCCGCCCTTGCGGTAACTGGCCGGCTTCAATGACTTCTCCGCCGGCCCACCCTCCACCATGCGCTTGAGTTCCTTGATCTGATCGCGCAGCAGGGCCGCTTTTTCAAACTGCAAATCCTCCGCCGCCTTCAGCATTTCCTCTTCCAGTTCCTTGATGGTTTCGGTGAAGTCCACGTCCATTTTGGCATCCTTCAGGACGCCGGCGGCCTCTTCGCGCGTGGATTCATACACCGCCAGGCTTTCCTCCACGGCACGACTCACGCTGCGCGGCGTGATGTTGTGCTCCAGATTGTAGGCGATCTGCCGTTTGCGCCGGTATTCGCTCACCGCCAGGAATTTCTTGATGCTGTCCGTCATCACATCGGCATATAAAATCACCTCGCCGTTCAGATGCCGCGCCGCGCGCCCGGCGGTCTGGATGAGGCTTGTCTCGCTACGGAGAAACCCTTCCTTGTCCGCGTCCAGAATGGCCACCAGCGAAACCTCCGGCAGGTCGAGGCCTTCGCGCAAAAGGTTGATGCCCACCAGCACGTCAAATTCGCCTTTGCGCAGGGCGCGCAGGATTTCCACGCGCTCAATCGCATCAATCTCGCTGTGCAGATAACGCACGTTCACGCCGATGTCGCGCAGGTAATCGGTCAGTTCCTCCGCCGTGCGCTTGGTGAGAGTGGTCACGAGCGTGCGCTCCTTTTTGTCGCTGCGCTTGCGGGCCTCCTCCATCAGATCGTCAATCTGTCCCTTCAACGGCTTGATGGTGATCTTGGGATCAATCAGCCCGGTCGGACGCACCACCAACTCCGCCACATGGCCCTGCGACCACCCCAGTTCGCGCGGCGCGGGCGTGGCGCTGACATAAATGGTCTGGTTTTGCAGCGACTGAAATTCCAGAAAGTTCACCGGCCGGTTGTCCAGCGCGCTGGGCAGGCGGAAACCATGATCCACCAGCACCGTTTTGCGCGAGCGGTCGCCCTCGTACATCCCGCCAATCTGCGGCACGGTCACGTGCGATTCGTCCAGCACCAGCAGATAATCATTCGGGAAAAAATCAAACAGCGTCGTCGGCCGCGACCCCGGCGGACGGCTGGCGATGTGGCGCGAATAATTTTCAATCCCGGAACAGAACCCCATTTCCTCCATCATTTCCAGGTCATACTCCGTCCGCATCTTGATCCGCTGCGCCTCCAACAACCGGCCGTTGCGCTCGAACCACCCGATGCGCTCGCCCAACTCCTCGCGGATGGAGAGGATGGCGCTCTTCATTTTATCGCCCGTGGTCACGAACTGTTTCGCCGGGAAAATCATGTTCGCCTGGAGCGCCTCCAGCTTGTTGCCCGTCAGCGTTTCAAAACGCGTCAGCCGTTCGATTTCATCGCCAAAAAATTCCACGCGCAGCCCGTCCTCGCGCCCGGCCGGCCAGACTTCCACCGTGTCGCCGCGCACCCGGAAATTGCCGCGCTCGAAGGCAATGTCATTGCGCGAGTATTGGAGATCCACCAGGCGGGAAAGAAACTGGTCGCGTGACAGCTCCTGACCCACGCGGACGGGGATGACCAGCGCCGCGTAATCCTCCTTGCTGCCGATGCCGTAAATGCACGACACACTGGCAATCACCACCACATCCTTCCGGCTGAAGAGCGAGGCCATGGTGGAGAGGCGCATGCGTTCGATGTCATCGTTGATGCTCGAATCCTTCTCGATGAACGTGTCTGTGCGCGGAATGTACGCCTCCGGCTGGTAGTAATCGAAATAGCTGACGAAATACTCCACCGCGTTGCGGGGGAAAAAGCTTTTAAACTCCGCATACAACTGCGCGGCCAGCGTCTTGTTATGCGAAATGACCAGTGTCGGCTTGTTGACGTTCTTGATGACGTTGGCGATGGTAAACGTCTTGCCCGAGCCCGTCACCCCGAGCAGGGTCTGGTGCTTCACGTCGGCCAGGATGCCTTTCGTGAGCTTTTCAATCGCCGCCGGCTGGTCGCCGGCGGGCTGGTAATCGGAAACGAGTTCGAACACGGCAAGACATTAAAGCCGCCATCCCCGGTCGTCAAACGTGGCGTGACGCACCGGCCGATCAGGCTGGGCCGCGAGCGCCGAGTTCCTTACTGCTTCAATGACCGGTAGAAGCGCATGGGATTGGTGGCTTGCCGGTCGATGACCTGCCAGAACCCGTTGGAATCAGCCGTGTTGGTGCTGAGAAAAAACCACGGACTGGAGGATAGATTGGAGGCCCATTCCACATAGTAGGGGAAGGTTGGCGTGCCCACGAAATTGATCTGGTTCGTACCTTGGCCGAGCTGTTTGATGCCGGTCGCCAGGCTCGTTCCTGTAACGGTCAGGGTGGCATCCACGCTCACCGCCACGCCGATGCTGTTGGTGACCACTACGGAATAAGTGCCGGCATCTCCGGCCCGGGCATTGCTGATTACCAATGTCGTGTTCGTTGCCAGGGCAATGGGCATAAAATTCTTCCGCCACTGATAACTCGAAGGCACCGCACTGGCAACCCCGACCGTAAAGCTTGCGTTGGTTCCAGCCCCGACGATCTGACTTTGCGGTTGGTTGGTGATGCTGGGCGAAATCAAACCAAATACTGAAACATTGGCGGTTGTGCCCACATAGACCCGGCCATTCACCACGGTTGGCACGGCGAACGAGACCGCCGGTCCCGGATTTTGACCCAGCGTGCTGCTACTATAAAGATCGGCCAGGCTGTACGCATCATAGGCATGTAACACAGCGGTGCTGGAATGATTTTCCAGTGCCCAGATGATGGCATTGGTCAGCCCGATCGATGACAAACTGGGAATGGCGCCAATCGGTACATAGCTGGTGTTTGAATTGGTCGTAATGGTACCGCCCAGCACGGCATTTGTGAGGCTGAAGGCCAGCAGCGGACTGCGGATACCGATATAATATACCAAGTGGTTGAAATAGACGGGGGTGCAGGCGCTCTTGAGCATTTTGCCGGTAATTTCCTGAACAATGAGGTCTCCCGCCGGCTGATAATGGGTCAAATTATCCCGGTCCACCAAGTAGATTGTGCCAGCCTTGTCCGAACAAACCAGCAGATGCGGATGCGCCACGCTGCCGGCTTCGTCCGGCAGTATGGCGATGCCGGCGGAGCCAAAATCCACATCATTCTGGTCCATGCTTTCCTGGTTATGCGGGGTGAAATAATCGGCCACTTGCAGTCCGTTTGTGCTGGCGAGCTTGATCAGACTGTCGCCATAATCATTATTCGTCGGACCGTCAAAGGTGCCGTTGCCGGTGGAAACATAAATGTTGCCGGCCGGATCGGTGGCCGGACCGCACCCGTCTTCCCAAATCCCGGCTTGCGCGCCATTCGGATTGGTATTGAAAACCGCCACTTGGGCGAGCGTTTTGGCATTGTAACCCAGCAGCCAGCCGTGATAGGGATTCACATCCGCCAGCGAGGCGAAGGCAATATAGACAACCCCGTTATTCAGCAATAACCCCGGCCGATTATGCTCGCGCAACGGGTTGAAAGCCACCACTCCGTTGGTGCTGCCATCGCCCGTGCCGGCTACGGACGCCCGGATAACCACCGGCCCGCCAAATTTTTCCGCCCCGCTCGTGATGTCCAGCGCATGCAGCCGGTGGACGTAATTCGTAACGCCGCCAGCCATTTCCTTGGTCCGGGCTTCGACATAAATGGTGCCGCTGGCGGGATCAATGACCGGCGTAGCCGTAATGCCTACTTCTGGTGAAATGGGCGGCGTACCCAGTTCGGTGCTTGGTATGGTGGTGATGCCCGCAGCGGGATTCGTGAAACTGACCTGCCACAAGGGTGCTGAATTTGAACCGCCATTGCTGTCCGCATCAAATGCATAAACGCTGTCATGTTCGGTGGCCACAAACAGCACATTGTGCACCCTCCGGGAAAGGATGGCCACATTGGTCATGACCAATGGCTGGCCGAATACCTGACCATCCACCGGATAATTAAACAGCAGGCCAAAATTCGTTGAACTGACATTGGCCGGCGTCAGGATCATTTCGTTGGTGTTCTGTCCGGTCCGGGCATTGCTGTTATGATACGTCAACACCGCTCCATTTTGATAACCGCCTGCGGATGGTATGACATACGCAGCCATGGCTGGAGTCCCGACCAATGATAAGGCTGCCAAGAGGGACAACCACCAGCGAGCGCCAAACTTTAACCGCTGAATAAAAACCGAGCCGAGAAAGCATGTAAAATTTAGACGCATACATCAAAAAACAAGGTGCTGTATAAGGTTTTTCTTTATACAGATTAATCCAAGTATTGAAAAGGCTTTATTCGCTTTGGAGTCAATCTGTTTGTATGCCGTTGCCCAAGCGCCCATTAAGGAGTCATGAACGGGCGCGAAGGAGTCGGGGCATGGTTTTGTGCTCTTTCCATCTGGCCTGCGCCTGCCAAAATGCCGTTGCCGCCTCAATTTTGGAATTCGTGCCCCATTCGTGAAGTTCGTGTCTCGCCCCTTCCGCATCCTCCCGCGTTTGACATTTCAAAACCTGTGCTATATTGCCCGGGTGGAGGTTTACATGGTAAACTCACCGTCACGGCCAAACTTGCGCCCGGCTGCCCTGCTTTCCCCTGTGGAGTGCGGCGTCATGACGCCGCTTTGGAACTGGGAGACACGTCTCCCCGTCCATCACACCGCCATGCCCACCCCCTCCCGGTGCGGGGTGGGGACGGCTCGTCCCCACGGTCGTGGATGTTGTGGACTGGTGGCCGCCCGCCAGCACCATCCAGGCCCAATCAAGGCAAAAACCCCGGCAATCGTGCTTGGTCAAGGCTTATCAAGCCTCATCAAGGCATATCAAGGCATCCGCCAAAAAACATCCTTCCTTTGGAACTTCTCTCAAGTTTGGCGGTTGGAATTTGAAGTTACCTCGTCCCATCCCCTTTGCGACTTTGCGACTTCGCGCCTTTGCGTTAAAACCTCGGCATCGAGTCACAATCAAGCCCCAATCAAGGCAGAAAACCCCTGTAATCGTGCTTCATCAAGCCTAATCAAGGCAAACGTGAAATTTTCCCTGACCAACCCCATCCCGCAACCATCACCCAAAAGAGTTGGGCAGTTCGCCCGGCTCGCTGTAACCCCCACAACCCAAACGCGTCTGCTCTTCCATGAAACGGTCTATTTATGCCCAAGGATTTGCCCTCGCGGCGGCGTTCCTGCTGTCCGCCAGCGGGATGCGCGCGGCCGACACCTTCAAACCCGGCGACCTCTGGCCGGATGATCAGGGAAAGCACATCCAAGCCCACGGCGGCGGCGTCATTCAGTTAGGCGACACTTATTACTGGTTCGGCGAAGACCGGGCGCCGGAGAATGGCCGGCGGATGCGCTGTGTCAGTTGCTATGCCTCCAAGGATCTCCTGCATTGGACCCACCGCGCGCAGGTGTTCAAGACCGACCATTTGGAGGATTTCGGCCGGGGCTGGATTCTCGAGCGCCCCAAGGTCTTTTACAACGCCAAGACCAAAAAGTACGTGATGTACCTGCACATCGACGGCCCGTTGCCCGGGCATCGCGGCGGCTACGAACTGGCGCGCGTGGGCGTGGCGGTTTCCGATACCGTGGATGGCAACTATCAATACCTCAAGAGCTTCCGGCCGCTGAACCATGAAAGCCGCGACCTCGGCCAGTTCATTGATGACGATGGCACCGCTTACCTGATTTTTGAGGACCGGCCGAACGGCTTTCACATCGCCCGGCTTTCCGATGATTATCTAACCGTGGAGAAAGACATCTGCCTGATTCCGGAACACCTGGAAGGCGGTGCACTGGTCCACTATAACGGACTCTATTATGTCCTCGGCTCCCATCTGACCGGCTGGAATGCCAACCCGGATGTGTATGCCACCGCCAAATCCCTGTCCGGCCCGTGGTCGGAATTCAAAGACATCGCCCCGCCGGAAAAGAACACTTATGGCTCTCAATCCAGCATGTTGGTCAAGGTAACCGGCACCAAAACAACTTCGGTGATCTTCGTCGGCGACATCTGGCGGCCGGACAACCTGGGAGATTCCCGCTATTTGTGGATGCCGTTGCAGATTGGCGATGGGAAATTGTCTTTGCCGGAACCGGCAGAATGGACTTTGGACGTGCAAACTGGCGTCGCTACCGTTAAAAAGTAACCCAGCCATCATGAAAAAACTTTTTGCCTCGGCCGCTTTGCTTGCCTCACTCATCGTCTCCCGCGCTGATATGTCATCTCCCATTCCGCTCTGGCCCGCCGGCGCACCCGGCGCGCTGGGCAATTCCGCCAAAGACATTCCCACCCTCACGCCCTATTTGCCGGATGGCACCAACGCCACCGGCGCCGCCATGGTCATCTGCCCCGGCGGTGGCTATGCCGGCCTGTCCCCGCACGAAGGCAACGATTACGCGCTCTGGCTGAACCAGTATGGCGTCACCTGTTTCGTGCTGAAATCGCGGCTTGGTTCCGGCGGCTACCATCACCCAGCCATGCTGTTGGATGCCGCCCGGGCCATGCGCTGGGTGCGGGCACACGCGGCCGATTACAAAATTGATGCCCACCGCATCGGCATCATGGGTTCCTCCGCCGGTGGCCACCTTGCCTCCACCCTCCTGACCCATTTCGACACCGGCAATTCCAACACCGCCGACGTCATCGAGCAGCAAAGCTCCCGCCCGGATCTGGGCATTCTTTGTTATGCCGTAATTACCATGGGTGAATTCACCCATCACGGTTCGCGGGACAACCTCCTCGGTAAAAATCCTGACCCCGCACTTGTAAAATTGCTCTCCAACGAACTCCAAGTATCCGACCAAACCCCGCCGTGTTTCGTCTGGACGACATTTGAAGACAAGGCCGTCCCCATGGAAAACAGCCTGATGTTTGCCTCCGCCTTGCGGCAGCATCATGTGCCATTCGACCTGCACGTCTATCAAAAGGGCGGCCACGGCATGGGCTTGGCCGACAAACCTCCGTTCGCCCATCCCCATCCCTGGGCGGCGGACTGCCTCGTCTGGTTGCGCGTCCAAGGTTTTGTGAAGTGACCGGGCAGGATGTTCGCTGCCCCCAAATTCTAAGCCGTGGTCAGGCCGCAAACCGTTCGCACGGCTGGTTCTCTCCCTCTCCGCCATTGATAAATGAGGGAGGGTAGGGGTAAGGTGGCGCTCAACTATATAATCTCGGGGCCGTGTCAAGCTGCGGACGCGCCCGCGTTACGCTTCAATCCCGCATTGACCTGAATCGGGTTTTACCGCCAACCTGACCCCGGGCTTCTAACAAATAGAAGCCCCGTCAATCAACATGCCGAACCAAAAACATAGCGCAACCACGTCAGACAAACCCAAACGGCCATACTGGGGCCTGCTGGGCCGGCGGTCCCTGCTGCTCCCCACCTGGCGCGGCTGGCTGTTGCTGCTCGGGTTGGCAGGCGGCTTGGGTTGGTTCGTATTGCACCATCTGGAACCGTTTTTGGCCGATAACGATCCGTTGCCCGATGGCGTGATGGTCGTGGAAGGCTGGGTGCCGGATTTCGGGATGCAGATGGTCATCCAGCAGGTCCGTCAAAGTCCTTATCACAAGATTTATGTGACCGGCGGACCGGTTGAAATCGGGGCACCGCTTTACCAATATCACACCCTCGCTGAATTGGGCGCGGCCACCCTGCGGGGCATGGGACTGGAGGCCTCCATGGTGCAAGCCGTCCCCTCACCACTGGTTTACAAGGACCGCACCTACACCTCCGCGCTGGCCTTGCGTGACTGGTTTTTGGCCCATGGCGGCATTCCCAAGCAGATCAATTTAATCTCCGTCGGCCCGCATTCCCGCCGCTCCCGGATGCTGTTTCAACGCGTGTTTGGCGATGCCGCCCAGATTGGCGTCACCGCGCTCGAAGATCCCAATTACGACGCCCGCCATTGGTGGCATACCAGCCAAGGGGTGCGAACCGTCACGGATGAGACCATTGCGTATTGCTACGCGAAGTTTCTCTTTTTCCGGTCACCGGAATGACGGGATCTACGGAGTGAAAATCGCGTTCTGCACGCGCACCATGTCCGCCAGCGTGTTGCCCGTGGAGGCATCCCCGTGTTGCTCCGAGTTCAGCACCTTCCAGCCCCACCGTTCCGCATGGCCGTCCGCAAAGGCAAACGTGCCGCCCTTGGCATGGCGCACCGTCGGCGAATTCTGCCATTCCGTGGTCCCGGACTGCATCGCAAAATAACCGTCATCAATGGTGTTGATGCTTTCGTCCACAAAAACCATCGCATTGACCGGCGCCGGCGAAATGATCTGGTTCATTTTCGTGTAGGCGGGATATTGGGGACCCAAAACATACTCCTGATCCCCGTTCATCCGGCCTTCAATGGAATAGTTGCGCACCAGTCGCGGCGAACTGGCGGCGGGGCACGCATAGACCCCCGGATTGGAGACATACGCAAATAACAAACCCTGTTGCAGGGCGAGAATGTTCGTGGCCCCGGTGGAGGTGTTCACCCAACCGGTTGTCTCGTTGATCCACGCCACCGTCGTGCCGCTCAAGGAATTGTCCATGACCGAATCCCCGGTGTCCCCCGCATACATGATCCAGCCCAGCCCCATCTGTTTCAAATTGCTAATGCAGGCAATGGTCTGCGCCCGCTGCTTGGCCCGGTTCAACGCCGGCAGCAGCATGGCCGCCAGAATCGCGATAATGGCAATCACCACCAGCAGTTCAATCAGGGTAAAACCCGTCCGCTGGCGCAAAGGAGTTTTGCGCGCCGGGCGTATCAATAAAATCGCTGCCGTCATTGTGGATGAATGGATCCAATTCAATGGCTACCGGATTTCTCCGTCCATGGAATTTGCACCTTCCCCGCAATGTGAACCGATTCAGCTTAAAATCAAGCGGGAAAAGTCTTTGGAAAAGACGCTCCAGTCAATTAACGGTTCTGCTTGGCAAATTACTATTCAGGTGCTGGCCATACCCAATCGCCTGTTCGTATATCCGGATCAAATGTATCGAATCCTCGCTCAGGAAACGCCCCGCCATCATCCTTCTCATTCCAGCCAATAGAATAGAGCAGATACCGGCCTGTATCCGTACGCTGATACTGCAACGGCTGACCTCCCATGATGTCATGTGGAATCGTCTTCAGAAATCGGGGCGACAAGGCATCCAATGTTTCTGGATATTTCCCCGTGGCCAGCCGATAACGCTCCAAACAACATGCCACCCGGGCTAAATCCACTGCCTCCTTCGTATAAATGAATAGCTGGCAGTCATGCTCATGGGAAAAACGCAGGCCATTCGCCCTAAAAATATACCAAGGGTGGGTTGCATCTTCCACTTCATCCAAATTAATATCATATTGTGGAAAAGCCAGGTGCCTAGCCGGGTCCGCAATCCGCAATGCCTGCTCAAAATCGGTTTGCGCTATCTTTAGCCGCTGCCGATCAAACCAGCCGTCCGGTAAGAGATGAAATTCTAAGGCACCCAAAAGCATCCAGCGATCCCACTGAAATGTATGCTGGTTCACAAAACATGAATACCCCGCATAAACGTAGTAGTCGCGCGGATATTGATAGTAATCAATGGTCGCAAGATCGCTCGCTCGCCTACCGCGCAAAGCCATTTGCAAGTCAGCGAGCAGATTCGGTTGACTCAGCTTCCATTCCAACTCCAACAAATCGGCGTCCGCCCATTCATGCTTTACCAAACCATCAACCACTGGCTGAAGCATATCTCTCAGGATTCTTGCCCGAACCAGTTGAGAAATCATAAACGGTTCGGTTCGGATGGCATCGGCCAGTCGCAATCCCAGTTTGACATCATCCAGCGCCTCCTCTGTGCGGCCCAGTTCCAATTCAGCGATTGCCCGCAAACTTAATACCTGACCGCATCTTGCCAATGAAGAAAGATGCGGCTGGCAGATACCCATTGGCGGAGCTATTTGATAGCCGAGCGGATATCGTGAATATGGCATATGACTGGCACGCCGCAATTCCCCGATGGTTGCATCGTATTTGCTCAACGCCAGCAAGACATCTTCGGCCGGTGATTGCGCTTCCGGACTGATGCTAAATTCATTGGTGAAATTAGTCTGCTCGTAAAAAGTCAGTATGGGAGACCGGTAATAATTCTGCCACGCTTTCAAATCAGTTGTGTGACCAGACTGCCAGACGGCACTTGCCGGTTGATTGCTACACTCTAAACGATGAAAAATCGAACATTCCATCCGGTTTACCACATTGGTGTCCGGGGGTTTTAGAGGCTCACCGTCTTTGTCCAGACACCATCGGTAAGAACTGGCCACAATGGGTGTCAGGGCAAAATTTTGGCCATCCGGCACCGGCGATGGCACAAAACTAGCGAAATCGAATTTTTCGCCTTTGGCCTCGCGATCATGTTTGAAGGTTGTCCAATCATACCAGCCGCGAAAATCCTCCTCCCCGTAAAAAACAAGGATTACGACCAGCAGCGCGGCTCCGATGAGCAAAGACTGTTTGAAAATGCGCCAGCTAAAGAACCAGCGACAAAACTTTCGGACCAGCTTGAATGAGAGAGCCAGCAGCCAGAATAGTAACAGCGCAGTTCCTGAATTTATCAGTAAATGGACCGTAAAATCAGCGGGCGCAAAACCGTTAATGCCCCACGAACCCACCCAGAAGGACTGCAAGCAGGTAACCAGTAGGCCGGTCAGCAAGGCGCTGACCACCCCCCACCTCGCTCTATGCCATTGGCTCTTCATGCCGGTCTGCGGGTTTAAAACCTCACCGGATTAACCACACCTAACGCCCCGGTGAATATAGTGTATTGTCCAACAACTTAATGCCCGGCTTCTCAAACGTGATGCGCCGCGATTTGTACAGTGCGCCCAAGGCCTGTTTAAAAGCATTCTTGCTGCACGCAAAGGTGGTCCGGATCGATTCGGGGCTGCTGTTGTCGTCGAAGGGCAGGCGGCCGTCGTTGGCTTCGAGCAGTTCCACAATTTTCACTTTCAGCGGCGTCACACGCTGGTAGCCGGCGCGGTCCAGGCTCAGGTCCAGTTTACCGTCCTCCCGCGTAGCTTTCACAAACCCTTTCACCCGCTGGCCGATCATCAGCGGGCTTGCGAGATGGTCATGGTACAGCAAACCAAAACAGTCATTCTCCACGATGCACGTGTAGCCGAGCGGCGTCTGCCGGATGATCATCAAATTGACCTGCTGTCCGTCCTGATAGGTGTAGGTGTCGCCGGGTTTGTTCAGATACCGCCGCAACCGGCTGGAAGCCACGATGCGCTGGGTGGTCGTATCCAGATACACATAGACCACGACCCATTCTCCGAGGCGAACCGGATCGTCTTGCTCGCGAAACGGCAGCAGCAAATCTTTCGACAGACCCCAGTCCAGAAACGCGCCCACCTTGCGGTTCACGCTCACCACCTGCAAGCTCGCGAATTCGCCCACCATCACGCGCGGGGTCTCGGTGGTGGCGACCAGCCGGTCCTCGGAATCCAGGTAGATGAATACGTCCATGAGGTCGCCGGGAGCCACATCCTTGGGGATGTAGCGTCCGGGCAGGAGGATTTCGCCCAGTTCCCCGCCATTCAGATAAAGGCCGGGACCGGAAGCTCGTTCGATGGACAGTTTGTTCCGTCGGCCAATGGTCGCCATACCCATAATGTAATCGGTTCCGGCCCCGGCGGGAGAAAAATCGGGGGCATCTTGCCCCCGCCCCGTAGCGGCGGGCATCCTTGCCAGCCGTGGAGCCGGTGCTTCCAGCCCGGCGGGAAAGGCTCCGCTGGCACCAGCGGTTGGTAATTCGCCAGCGATCGGATGTTTTCACGGTTCTCCCCGGGCGGCAAGATGCCGCCCTCCACGGCAGGCAGGGATGCCCACCGCATACATTTTAAGCCGGTATGCGGACCGGCAAAAAATCGCCACCGGTCACTCTCGGATTTGCCAAAACCCTTCACAACCGCTTTACTGGGGCCGTGTTCAAGGAATGGTTTTTCCGCCCGAAACCGCCGGCGCCCGCGCCGGTGCCGCCGCCGGCCGATACCCTGCCCGTCGGCAACCGTCACCTGCCGCTCCGGCTGGTGCGGCATCCCCGCGCGCGGCGCTATCTGCTCCGCCTGCTGCCGGATGCCACCATCCGGCTTACCGTTCCACGCGGCGGCTCCATCGGCGAAGCCCGGCGCTTTGCCGTCAGCCAGACCGCCTGGCTGGAACAGCAATTGGAAAAACTCGCGCACCGTCCCCAGCGTCCGTCCGGCTGGTCCGTCGGCACCACGGTCCTCTATCTGGGCAACCTGCACCCCATCGAGGCGGACGAACCCGGCACCGTGCGGCTGAACACCCAGTTAATCAAGGTGGGCGACGCCACCAACCTGCGCCCGCCCATCGAAAAACACCTGCACCAGCTCGCCGCCCGGGAATTGCCGCCGCGTGTTTGGGAACTGGCCCGACAGCATGGCCTCACCGTGCAACGCGTGACCGTGCGCAACCAGAAATCCCGCTGGGGCTCCTGCTCGCGGCGCGGCACCATCTCGCTCAACTGGCGGCTCATCCAGACCCCGGAACTGGTGCGCGACTACATCATCCTCCATGAACTGATGCACCTCCGGCAGATGAACCATTCCGACCGTTTCTGGCAGGAAGTCGCCGCCGTGTGCCCGAACTATCAGGCGGCTGAGCAATGGTTGAAAGAACACGCGCGGTTGTTGCGGGCGTAGCCGCGCTTTGAAACTGTAGCAGCCGACGTGAGGAGGCTCTAAATAAATGAAGGCCTTAAAAATATTTGAGCCTCCTCACGTCGGCTGCTACCTCCAATAAGGCTTAGATTGCCGCATGGGCTGGCCATTAATCACTGCGCGATCAACCGCCGCAGCAAAAAGTAAACATCCGTGGACTCCATTTCCGGCGCCCGGCTGGCTCCCGGTTGCCCGGTAATAAGCACCGGCCAATCCTTTTTATCCGCCGGCCGCCGGCCATGCGACCCTTTCACCAACGTCGCGTCCAACGGAATGACATCCATGAGCATCCGGAAGCCCAGTTTCTTTTGCAACAACCGCCGGGCCACTTTCAATTTTGGAAACGCCAGCGCGGGGTCAATGAACAGTTCCACCGGGTCGTAGCCCGGCTTGCGATGGATGTCCACGGTCCGGGCAAAATCCGGCGCCCGCGCATCATCCAGCCAGTAATAGTAAGTGAACCACGCGTTCGCATCCGCCACGGCAACCAGATCGCCCGCGCGCTCGTGATCAATACCGGCGGCGATTTTTTCCGCCTTGCCCAGCACGGTATCCACGCCAGTAGTCTTGCCCAGTACATTGCGAACCTCATCCTCCAAGGTCACATCATTAAGATAAACATGCGCCACCTGATGATCCGCCACGGCGAACACCCGGCTGGCCCCGGCATCCAGAATTTCCCGCCCCAGCTCATCCTTCACCGTCAGCCAGCCGCGTTCCCGAAAAATCCGGTTCAGGTGGACGGGATTGTTCACATTCGTAATGCCATACTCCGAGAGCAGCACCACCGCAACGCCCCGTCCCGCAAAGAAATCAATCAACCCGCCCACCAGCGCATCCACTTCGCGCAGGTCGCGATGGATTTTGGGATTCAGCCCGCCGTCCGCAGCGTATGGCCCATGCCGTTGCAGGTTGTAATCCAGATGCGGCAGGTAAACCAGATTGAGCGTCGGCGCGTATGTCTGTTCAATCCATTTGGCCGACTCCGCAATCCAGCGCGACGCGGCATCCGACTTGCCTTGCGGTGAATCCACCCCCGCCGCCGGTCCCCAAAAACCAAAAAACGGAAATTCCCCCAGCGCCTGCTTTACCTCGGTACGGATCGAATAGGGCCACGCATAAACATCGAAAAATTTCCGCCCATCCGCCGGGTACATCGGGCGCGGCGTGATGGCATAGTCCACGCTCGAATACATGTTATACCACCAGAAACAATTCGCCGCCGTGGCGGGCGATCCCCCTCGCGCCGACCCCGGCGACGGAAGGCGGAGTTCATCCCAAATTTTCGGGCCGTGAACAATGTGATTGGACTGTTTCCAGAACTGCACCTCCGCCAGTTCGCGATGATACCAGCCGTTGCCCACAATCCCGTGCTGGGACGGCGCCCGCCCGGTGAGATAGTTGGATTGCGCGGTGCAAGTGACTGCCGGAAACGCGGGGATAATGTGACTGAACATTCCCCGCCGCCGGAATTCTGCGATGCGCGGCGTGTGCTCGCCGATCAGTGCCTCGGTGAGCCCCACCACATTGATGACGGCCAGCCGGTTCATTTGCCAGCACGTTTCTGAAGTTCCCGGATGGCGGCGGCTACCCGCAGCGGATCCATTTCATTTACTTCCACTCCCTGGCCGATGGCCGATAGCAGCGTAATGGTCAGCGTACCGCCCAGATGTTCGCGAAACTCCTCCAAACCGTTCAGCAACGTAAAGTGGCCCGCGTTGTCCGTATGCAACAATTCATCGGCGTACAGTCGGAAGCCCAGCCGCTCCAACAGGTCCAGAATGCGCAGGGCAGCGGGCGCGGCCAGCCGGCCGGTTTCGCAGGCGTACACCACATCCAACGCCATGCCAATGGCCACGGCCTCGCCATGCGAAATGGTGTAATTGGAAACCTGTTCCAGCTTGTGCGCGGCCCAGTGTCCGAAATCCAGCGGTCGCGCGGAGCCGATTTCAAACGGGTCACCGCTGGTGGCAATATGGTCCAGATGCAACTCTGCGCTGCGCTGGATGAGGCGTTTCATGGCCGCCGGTTCAAAAGCCGCCAACCGGGCGGCGGACTGTTCCAACTCCGCAAAAAATGCCGCATCCCGGATGCACGCCACCTTCACCGCCTCCACGTAGCCGCTGCGCTTGTGCCGGGCATCCAAGGTGCTCAGCAAATCAAAATCATTGATCACCGCAAACGGCGGAGTAAAGGTGCCGATGAAATTCTTCCGGCCAAAGGCGTTGATGCCGTTTTTCACGCCCACGCCCGAGTCCGCCTGACTCAGCGTGGTCGTGGGAATGCGGATATGCCGCACGCCGCGATGCGCCGTGGCCGCCGCAAACCCGGCCACATCCAGCAACGCCCCGCCGCCAATGGCAATGAGATACGAATGCCGGTCAATGCGGTACCGGAACAGGTGGGTGAGAATTTCCTCCGATAAATGGGTGGAATTCTTGGCGCTTTCCCCGCCACAGGTGAAGAGGGGCGGTCGCACCAAGGTCACCGGACTGCCGGCGGCAAAGTACTTTTCAATGCGGCCCTGCAGATCCGGACGCGCCAGCGCCAGGGTGTCCTCCAGCACCACGAGCGCCTTGCGGGAACCGGGGCCGGTCAGCACCTCGCGCAGCGTCGGGTTTTCCGGGGCAAACACGTCTTCCGTGAAGAAAACCCGCAGTTGCCACTCAACCTGGATGGACCGCTCAAGCATGGACACGGCGCCAATCTGCGCCAGCGGCCGGATTTTTTCGAGCCAAATTATGCCGAAGTCGTTGGTTTTGTGTCTTCCACGGGAATCCGCATGCAGTAAAAGGACCGGTAGGCAAACACCAGCGCCACCAGGAAACACACCGCCCCGATGATGTAGGACAGGCAGGAATCCGGGTTTTTCTGCTTCAACTCCACCGCAATCTCCACCGCCAGCAGGCCAAACAGCGTGGTGAACTTGATGATCGGGTTCATCGCCACCGAGGAGGTGTCCTTGAACGGATCACCCACCGTGTCGCCCACTACCGTGGCCGCATGGAGCGGCGTGCCTTTTTGCTTCAGGTCCACTTCCACGATTTTCTTGGCGTTATCCCACGCGCCGCCCGCATTGGCCATGAAGATGGCCTGAAACAGCCCGAAAAACGCGATGGCAATCAGGTAGCCGATGAAGAAATACGGATTGATGAACGGCAGCCCCAGCGCGAAGGCGAACACCACGATGAAGATGTTGATCATGCCCTTCTGCGCGTAGATGGTGCAGATTTCCACCACGCGCTTGCTGTCCTCGATGGACGCGGACTCCCGGTCCAGCCGGATGTTTTTCTTAATGAACACCACCGCGCTGTACGCGCCCGCCACCACCGCCTGCGTGCTCGCGCCGGTGAACCAGTAAATCACCGAGCCGCCCATGAGCAGGCCGAAAACAATCTGCGGCAACACCAGACTGAGCCGGCCCACCGCATTGCCAAAGACATGATCCAACAGCATGATGATGCCGAAAATCATCGTGGTGGACCCCACCACCGCCGTCCCGATCAGTACTGGCTTGGCCGTGGCCTTAAACGTATTACCCGCGCCGTCGCCTTTCTCCAATTCCAGCTTGGCATTGGCAAAATCGGCCTTGAAACCAAAGTCCCGCTGAATTTCCGCCGCAATGCCGGGAATGGCTTCGATGCGACTCAATTCATAAACGGACTGCGCGTTGTCGGTCACCGGTCCAAAACTGTCCACCGCAATCGTCACCGGGGCCATCGCCAGAAAGCCAAACGCCACCAGCCCGAAGGCGAAGATCGGCGCCGCAAACGTGAACTGCCCGGGAATAAGGGCGATGAAGTCCGCATTTTCCGAAAATAGAAATGAAATGAACATCAGCCCCAGAATGACCAGCCCCATCCAGAACGCGGAAAAATTGCCCGCCACAAACCCCGACAGCACGTTCAGCGAAGCGCCGCCCTGGCCCGACGCCGTCACCACTTCCTGCACATGCCGCGAATGCGTGCTCACAAAAATCTTGGTGAATTCCATGATCAGCGCCCCCGCCAGCGTGCCACAGCCGATGATCGCCGAAAGCACCCACCAGAGATGCGGCAGCGGGACGTCCACCATGGTGCCCTTGACCATTTGCGGCACTGTAAAATCTCCCAGCAACAGTTTGCTCGCGCCAAAACAGACGAGGATGGAGGCGATGGAGGTAATCCAAACCAGATCCGTCAGCGGCCGTTCCCAGTTAAAATCCTTCTTGTTGCCGTAACGCAACTTCGCGAAGAACAGGTTGAAGTAAAATGCCCCCAGCGAGGTCAGCACCATCAGCGATTGGATGGCAAACATCCAGATGATCAGCTTGGCGCAGAGCAGGGGCGAGAGTGCCAGCGCCAGCGCCAGAAAGGCGATCAGCGCCACGCCGGTGACGCCGTACGTTTCAAAGCCATCCGCCGTGGGTCCCACCGAGTCACCCGCGTTATCGCCCGTGCAATCGGCGATCACGCCGGGATTCTTCGGATCATCTTCCGGCAGATTGAAGACGATTTTCATCAGGTCGCTGCCGATGTCCGCGATTTTAGTGAATATGCCGCCGCCAATGCGCAACGCGCTGGCCCCGAGCGATTCGCCGATCGCAAAGCCGATGAAACACGGCCCCGCCAGTTCCGTGGGAATGAAGACCAAAATACCGATCATGCACGCCAGCTCCACGCAGATCAGCAGCAGCCCGATGCTCATGCCCGATTGCAGCGGAATCAGCAGGGTTTTGAGCGGATTGCCCTGTAACGCGGCAAAGGACGTGCGCGAGTTGGCCGTGGTGTTGATGCGAATGCCAAACCACGCCACGCCATAACTCCCCAAAATTCCAAAGATGGAGCACAGCAGAATCACCAGCACCTGGCCCACCGGCTTGCCCTGCAACCCGATGAAATAATAAATCATGCACAGCGCAATGAGCACCCACAGCGCCGCGAGAAATTTGCCCTGCTGGAACAGGTAGGTTTTGCACGTCTCCCAAATGATGTTGGAAACCGCCTGCATGGAGTGGTGCACGGGCAGCGCCTTGGTGCGGACATATTCCCAGATGCCAAAGGCCGCGCCCACGATGCAGACGAACAGGCCGAGATATAATATCTCATGGCCGGTGACGGCCCCGTGCAAAAAACTGATCTGATCGAGGGAAGGAAGTTGAATGTCGGCATCCCCGGCCAAAGCATTGCCCGCCGCCGACAGAAGCATGGCAATGATTAGATAATTGCGTTTTGTCATAAGGGCTGATTGACGAAAACCCTACCGCAGCCCCCGGTGATTGGCCAGAGGTTTTTCGGGGGAGGCGTTGGAATTCCCCGGCCCGCATGAAAATCAAATTGTCAGCTTGCCGCTGCGCGCCGGTTTCCGCAAGCTGGTCGCGATGTCTGATCGCCCGGTTGCCACTTTGAACCAGCCTGACGCCGCGTTGGAGATGACGCTGCGTCCCTCGCTCTTTGCCGATTTCACCGGCCAGGCGAAAGTGAAGGAACGTCTCGAAATCACCGTCGCCGCCGCCCGGCAGCGCGGCGAGGCGCTGGATCACATTCTGCTCTCCGGTCCGCCCGGCCTCGGCAAGACCACCCTGGCCAACATCCTGGCCAAGGCCATGGGCGCCAGCATGAAATCAACCAGCGGCCCCACCATCGAAAAGGCCAGCGACCTCGCCGGCCTCCTGACCAATCTCGAGGAGGGCGATGTCCTCTTCATTGACGAAATCCACCGCCTCCAAAAAACCATCGAGGAATATCTTTATCCCGCGATGGAGGATTTCAAGCTGGATATCATCATTGACCAGGGCCCGAACGCCCGCAGCGTGCGCCTGAACCTGCCCCGGTTCACCCTCATCGGCGCCACCACGCGCAGCGGCCTGCTCACCGCCCCGCTGCTCACGCGCTTTCCCATCCGCGAACGCCTGGATTATTACGATGCCGCCCAACTCACGAAAATTGTCGTGCGCGCCGCCCATTTGCTGAACATCGAGGTCGAGGAAGCCGGCGCCCATGAAATCGCCCGGCGCAGCCGCGGCACCCCGCGCATTGCCAACAACCTCCTCCGCCGCGTGCGCGACTACGCCCAGATCAAGGGCGACGGCATCATCACCAAACCCATTGCCGACCGCGCCCTCGCCATGCTCGAAATTGACGAGAACGGCCTGGACGAAATGGACAAGCGCATCCTCGAAACCATGATTTTGAAATTCGGCGGCGGCCCCGTAGGTGTCAATTCCCTCGCCGTGGCCGTGGGCGAAGAGCCCGACACCATCGAGGAAGTGTACGAACCCTACCTCATCATGGAAGGCTTCCTCAACCGCACCATGCAAGGCCGCGTCGCCACCGAACTCAGCTACCGCAAGCTGGGCCTCAAGTCGCCGGCAGGTCAGCCGCGGTTGATTTGAGTTGCCCGCTCGCCGGTGGGGCGGAGCTGCCGCTCCGCCCCGACGCCCAGCGCAGCGTGTGGGCGTCGGTTCCCCGAAAAGGGTGTCGCGTAAGTGGCGCCGCTATCCCCGGCCCAAGCCCGTAGGGCTGACATCTTTGTAGCGTTAATTACCAAACCTATCCAGCCCCGTCAGGGGCGACATCTGTTGCTCCATCCCGCATTATGCCGCTCCTGCGGAGCTTGCATGGTTGTGGGCCATTCTACAAATATGTCACGCCTACGGCGCTAGGGCGGGCGAGGCGAATACAGGTTTGAATATAGGTCCCTTCAACTTTAAAACAGTTCAACCACGGATTAACGATAAACGCAGATGTTTAAAAGTTTGCGCCGCAGGAGCAGGTCGCTGCAATAGTGGCAGCCAATTTTTCCGAATCGTTGCTTGGGGATTCCTTATCTGCGTCCATCTGCGTTGATCGGCGGTTTCAGATTGCCCCCTCTTTGGCCGGGCCGTTCTTTGGCTCGAACGCCCCGTACAAAATCGGCAGCAAAAAAAGCGTCGCCAGCGTGGCGGTCACCAACCCGCCGATGATCACCACGGCAAATGGCCGGGACGTCTCCGCGCCCACTTCGTGCGAGAGGGCCATCGGCAGCAGGCCCAGCGCCGCCATCAACGCCGTCATCACCACCGGGCGCACGCGCGACAGCGCGCCTTCGCGCACCGCCACCGACATTTCGTGCCCTTCATGCCGCAGTTCCCGCACCCGTTCCACCAGGATGACCCCGTTCAACATCGCAATGCCAAACAACGCCATGAAACCCACCAGCGCGGACACCGAGAGCGACAGCCCCGCCAGCGGCAGCGCAAAGATGCCGCCCACCGCCGCCAGCGGCACGTTAAGCAAAATGAGAAATGCCAGCGAACTCGAATCAAACGCCAGGAACAGCAAAAAGAAAATCGCCGTGAGCGTGATCGGTACGATCACTTCCAGTCGCCGTACCGCGCGCTGCTGATTCTCAAACGCTCCCGTCCATTCCAGCCGGTAGCCCGCCGGCAGCCGCACCTGGGCCGCCACTTTTTTCTGCGCCTCCGCCACCAGCGACCCCAGATCGCGGCCGCGCACGGAGAACTTCACCGCCGTGCGCCGTGCGTTTTCCTCGCGCCAAATCTGTGCAAACCCCGCCCGCACATCCACCGACGCCAGCGCTCCCAGCGTCAGCCGTTCGCCGTTGGAGCCAAACACCGGAATTTGCCGGATGGCATCCAGATCCGCCACCGCCTTGGGCGCGATTTTCACGACCAGGTCAAACGTCCGCTCGCCCTCCAGCACCTGCGTGGCGGTTGCCCCGCCCAGCGCCGTGGAAATAACCTGCTGCACATCCGCCACGGCGAGGCCGTAGCGCGCAATCGCATCGCGGTCCACCGTGATCTGCACCTGCGGCTGCCCCAACAATTCCTCCGCGCTCACGTCCACCGCGCCGTTAATGCCCTTGAGTATATTGACGATTTGCGCGGAGGTGGCCTGCAATTTCTCCGGGTTTTCGCCGTAAATCTTGATGCTCAATTCGCTCTTCACGCCGGACACCGCCTCGTTCACGTTGTCCTCGATGTTCTGACTGAACTGGAAATCCACGCCCGGAATTTGCTCCAGTTTTTGCTTAACCGCTTTTACCAAGTCCTCCCGGTTATGCGCGGTCTTCCATTCTTCGCGGCGGGGATTTAACTCCACGTCGCACTCCACCACGTCAAAGCCGTTGATGTCCGTGCCGTCATCCGGGCGGCCGAGCTGGGATACCACCGAGCGCACTTCGGGAAAGGCCACGATGGTGGAGCGGATTTTATGCGTGAGCTGCGCCGCCCCGCTGGGGGAAATGGTCTGCGGCATGAAGGCGCGCACCCACAGCGAACCTTCATCCAGTTTCGGCAAAAACTCCGACCCGATATGGCTCAGTACCAGACCCGCCAGGGCCAGGGCCAGAATGGCCGTGCCGAAAAATGCCGCACGGAATTTCAAGGCCGCGTCAAAGAGCATCGCATACGGCCGGTGCATCTTCCGCACCACCCACGATTCGCCGCCGGCAATTTTTTTCTGGAAGGCAAAACTCGCCAGCACCGGCACCACCGTCAGCGCCAGAATGGTGCCCACCACCAGCGCGAACGTCAGCGTCAGCGCCATGGGCTTGAATATCTTCCCTTCCACCCGTTGCAGTGTGTACAACGGAATGAACGCCGTCAGCAGAATGGCCTTGGAAAACAAAATCGGCCGGCCCATCTGTTTCACCGCCTCCACGATTGTCTGCGGCAGCGATTTCATCCGGTCGCGCTTTTCTTCCAGCAGCCGCAGGATGTTTTCAATCACCACCACGGCCGAGTCCACGATGATGCCAAAATCAATCGCCCCCATCGAAATCAGGTTCGCCGGAATCCCCCGCAGATCGAGCAGGAAAAACGCCCCCAGCAGCGCCAGCGGCACCACCGCCGCCACCACCAGCGCGGACCGGTAATTGCCCAGGCCCAAGAACAGGATCAACACCAGCAGCACCAGGCTGATGCCTTCAATAAGATTGTGCCGCACCGTGTGCAGTGTGCGCTGGATCAAATCCGTGCGGTCATAATACGTCACCAGTTTCACGCCCGCCGGGAGGTAATGCTCATTGATGTCCGCCGCCTTGGCGCGCACACTTTTCAATACTTCCAGCGCGTTTTCGCCGCGCCGCAAAATCACGATTCCTTCCACGGCATCCGCTTCATCCGGCTGGCCGGGCGCCACCTTGCCCACGCGGCCCAGCCGAAGCTGTTCGCCAAACTGCACCGCTCCCAGATCGCGAATGCGAATGGGTGTGCCGCCGCGCGTGTCCACCGCGATATTTCGGATGTCGTCCAGGTTTTGGACAAAACCAATGCCGCGCACAATGTACAACTCCGAGCCGTGCTCAATATACGAACCGCCCGCGTTCTGATTCCCATTGGCCAGCGCCGTGAACACCTGGTTCAGCGTCAGGCCATATGAACGTAATTTAATGGGGTCAATCAACACCTGATACTGCTTGGTGGGACCGCCAAAGCCGTTCACATCCACCACGCCCGGCACGGTGCGGAACTGCCGTTCCACCACCCAGTCTTCAATGGACTTCAGTTCCGTCTTGGGAAAACTCTGCGGCGCCTCCAGCGTGTAGCGGAAAATTTCGCCCACCGGCGTCGCATCCGGCGAAAGACTGGCCTGTGCGCCCGCCGGCAAGGTCACCTGCGACAGCAATTCCGCCGCCTGGCTCCGCACAAAATGATTGTCCGCCGCATCGTCAAACACCAGCGTCACCTGCGAGAGGCCGAATTGCGACACCGACCGGATGGACGTCCGGCTCGGAATGCCGTTCATGACGTTCTCAATCGGAATCGTCACCAGCCGCTCCACTTCTTCCGCCGCGTGACCGGGGAACAGCGTGATGATTTGGAACGAGACATTCGTCACGTCCGGGTAGGCCTCAACCGGCAGTTCGCGAAACGCGTTCACACCCGCCAGGGTGAACAACCCCAGCAAGGCCAGCACAATCGCCCGGTGCCGGAGCGCGTATTTGGTGGCGGCGGCAATCATGATCCGGTGGCGTTATCGGTGAGGGATTGCAACAATAAACAGCCGTCGGTAACCACCAACTGGCCTTCTTTCAATCCGTCCAGGATGGCCACTTTGCCGTCGCGTTCCGCCCCGATTTTCACCGCTTGGCGCTGGTACTGGCCCGTATCGGTTTCCAGAAAGACGTAATACTGGCCATCCCGCAAAAACACCGCCTTGGCCGAAATCAGGATTTTTAGCGGATCAGGCGACGGCATCTCCACCGCCACATATTGTTCCGCTTTCAACAGCCCTTCCGCATTGTCCACCACCCCGCGCACCCGCACCGTGCGCGTGTTCGGGTCGAGCGCCCCGCCCACCCAATCCACCCGGGCCTTGAAGTTTTTATCCGGATAGGACTTGGTGTGAATCGTGAATGCCTGATCCTGGTGAATCACCGGCAGGTCGGCCTCGGACACATCCAGCCACACCCACAGCCGCGTGGGATCCGTCACCACAAACAATGGCGAGGTGAATTGCGGAATGTTCGCCAGCATCTGATCCGGACGCACCTCCTGCCCCGGCGTTACGTTACGTTCCACCAACGTGCCGCTCAACGGGCTCGGCAGCCGGAAAACCGAATCCGCCGCCGTGGCCGTGGATCCATAAATCGCCAGCCGCGCCGTCGCGCGCTGATACTCCGAACGCGCGTCGTCCCGGGCATTTTGCGCCGCTTCCAGATCTTTTTTCGCCGCCGCCCCGTGTTCCAACAAATCCTGCGTGCGGTCAAAATTCTTCTGTGCCACATCCAGATCACTTTGCGCCTTGCCCGCATCCGCCTGCGCCTGCCCAAAGTCGCCGGATTGGATTTCCGCCAGCGTCTGACCGTTGGTCACCGGCTGATTGACGTCCACCGGCAGCCGCCGGATGATCCCGGCGAACGGCGTGAAGACACGCACCGTCGCGTCATCATTCCACGCCAGCCGGCCGGTAAACGGCACCGAAGTCGCCTGCGGGGCGGGCACCAACTCCGCCACCAGCGACGCCAGTTGCGGCGAGTTCAGCGGCAGAATGACCTTGTCCTCCGTAACCTTGGGTGCGGTGGCCGGTGCGATATCATCGGGTTTCTGGTCGCAACCCGCCAGAATGGCCATGGCCAGGATCAGCAAATAAATAGGTTTCATTGGTGTTTCGGCAACTCAGGCATTACTTGCATGGAAGTTTTCAAGGTGGCAATGGCCACAATGGCGTCGCTCGCCGCTTGGGCGGCATTGAGGCGGACATCATTGTCGTCCCGCTCGGCGGACAGCAAATCCAGCAGGGCTGCGCCGCCCTTTTCATAGGCGTAGGCCACGGTCTTCGCGATGTGCGCGGACTTCGGCTCCAAAGCGCCGTGATAATCCTGCCAGCGTTTGACGGCTTCGTCACACGCCAGCCTAGCCGTGGCCACATCCGCCGCCGCCTGCGCCTCGGCTTTTTCCTGCGCCAGCCGGGCCTGATCCAGCGCCGCCTGCGCGGCCCGGATGTTGCCGCCATTTTGATTCCAGATCGGCAGCGGAAAACTCACGCCCAGACCCACCGTGTTGGGTGAATCCGCCGGCGAATGTTCGTATTGCAGCGACACCGTCGGATCCGGCACCCGCTCCGCCCGTTGCAACCGCCATTCCGCCTCCGCCTGCCGCACCGCCGCCTGGGCCGCCACCACATCGGGCCGGCCCACGCCGACATGATTCGTATCCGGCGGCACGGGCTCCGTTGCCAGCGTCGCCAGCGAATCCGCCAAAACGCAATCGCCCTGCGGATGAACGATGCCCAGCAGATTTTCCAGCGCCACCCGCGCCTGCGCGGCGGCGGACTCCGCCGACCGCGCCTGCAACTCATATTGATCCGCATTGATCTCAATGCGGTTCTTGTCCGCCTCCGAAATATCCCCGGCCTTGAATCGCGTGGCCGCAATCTGCGCCTCCTGCCGCAGCGTGCCCGCCGACTGGTTCAGCACCCGCACATTCTCCTCCGCCAGCGCCACGGCGGCGTACGCCTTCGTCACCGCCAAATCCAAGGTGCGCCGGGCGTCATAAAACTGCGCCCGCGCCGCCGTCAGGCCCGCCGCCGCCCCGCGCTGCCGATCCCCGCGCTTGCCCCCGATCTCAAACAACTGGTTGATCGCAAAAATCGTGTCATAGCTGCGATGCCACAGGCTGTTCCCCAGCACGGTGGAATTGGGCTGCCCGTCCGTATTGATTTTGCTCGTGGAAAGGGAGAGGGTCGGGTCGGGAAATTCCTCGCTCACAATTTTCTGCGCCACCGCCGCATCCACCCCGCTCGCCGCCGCCAGCACATCCCAATTCCGCTGAAACGCCAGCCGCTGCGCGTCCGCCAGCGTCAACGATTGCAATTCCCTGACCACGCCGGCCGGTGTGACCGCATTCGTAGCGGCCCCGCCCAAACTTTGGGCCCGGGCATGCGCCGCCAGCAGCACCAAACTCGCGCCAGTCAACCACTTCAACCATGTAAGAGGACACTTCATCCACTCACAGGATGGCCTAACGAACCCCCGCCGTCTGCCGGGCATACCCTAATTGTTTTGTAGGGCAAAACCTGACACGGTGAATAACGTTAAAGCCTCGGGTTTTGCATTTTCAAGCGAAACTTGAATCCGGTTGCACCCCATCCGGTTGCATAACACATTCCCCTTGCAACGCAATGCAAGCGAGGTTAGAGTCGGCTCATAAGATTTAACCCAAGGAGAGTATATTATGCAACAAACCCGCTACTGGCTCCCACTGGCCCTGTTTTTAGCCCTGCTCTCCCGTCTTAACCTCCAAGCCGATGCCTTGGACAATTGGACCACCAATCAAATATCCACCAATTATTGGGGTATTGATTGTGTCGTTTATGGCAACGGCCATTTTGTGGCGGGTGCGGAAAACCAGGATGACGAGGCGTTTTTCTCCTCGGAGGATGGCAAAAATTGGATGATGCGCTATTCCGGCGGCGGCCCGTGGGGGACTTCCTTGCAATTCGTCAACGGACGGTTTGTCGGCGTGGGTGGCTACAATTCCGTTTCCAGCTCGGCCGATTCAACCAACTGGACAATCTCTACTTTGCCTGCATATGTTGGGAGTGATTATGATGCCGGTTTTGGTGATGTAACCTACGGCAATGGTCTATATGTCAAGGTTGGCATAACCAATGGAATCGGCTCCATTCTCACTTCCTCGGACGGCAATACTTGGACCTACCGTCGGAAGACACCGGCAAATGGCGGATACATCAGCAGTATCGCTTACGGCACCGTTCCATTCTATCCCTCCACACAACCTTGGTTTGTGGCCGTGGGCAATAATGATGGACACTTTTATTACTCTTCCACCGGCGCAAGTTGGTCAGGTGGCAGCATACCCGGCGGGAATGTGGTTGGTTTTGGCAACGGTTTATTCATCATCCCCCTGACGGGCAGTTCCAATCTGGTTTCCTCCGATGGCCTCAACTGGAGCCAATTGAAGACCGGACTGACCAATAAGATTGGAAGGCCCATTTATCAAAATGGCATTTTTTGGGCTTGGGCGACAAATTATCTGGCCACTTCGGTTGACGGAACAAATTGGGTTCAGTCTCCGAAACAAATTCCGTGCAGCGAGCAAGGAGGATTAAATGTTTCTTATTACCAGCCATTCGCAACAGATGGAAAAAGAGTGGTTACATTTGGGAACACACAAGGGAATGATGTTTATTCAGATAACGGTTTCATTTACCTCTCCGACCCCCTCGTAAGCGTCCGCCTGACCAACAGTCCGACCCGCAAAGTGGTGCTTACCGGTCTGGCCGGCCGCAATTACCAAATCCAATCCGCCAGCAATCTGGGCGCCTCCGCCAATTGGCAGACCAACGCCACCCTCCAACTGACCAACACCCCCTACCTCTGGTCCGATTCTTCCACCAATGCCGCCCGCTTCTATCGCGCCGTGCTCATGCCCTGAACGCCTTTTCTAAGGTAGCAGCCGACGTCAGGAGGCTCTAAATAAATAATAAATAAACGTTTCCAAAGATATTTCAGCCTACTGACGTCAGCAGCTACCGAACCGGATTCCCCTTGCCTTATCTGCGTTCATCTGCGCCCATCTGCGGTTGACCTTCCCCGTTCCCTGCCGATTTCACCACCTTGTCCAAATTCCACCCAAACCGGTGCGTCAGCGGCCAGTACACCATGAACGCCTGCCCGATCACATTTTGCACCGGGCACATGCCCCACGTGCGCGAATCGGAACTGTTGCACGTATTATCGCCCATGAACAGATAGGCATCCGGCCGGTTGGTAAAAATGGTGCTCTCGCGGGGAAACTTGGGCGCCAGATCCGGATACAGGTGATACTTCCGCGCCACCGTGCCGTTCACATGACCCGAATATTCGCTCTCATGCGGCGGCGTGGCCGGATCAAAACCGTACACATTCGCAAAATGCGGCGTACTCGCATCCAGCCGCTCCCCGTTGATGCGCAGATGACGGTCATCGCCGATCTGCACCTGTTCACCCGGCAACACCGTCAGCCGCTTCACGTAATAATCATCCTGATTCTTGATGGCCGTGCCCCGCGTGGAAAACACCGCGATCTCCCCACGTTCCGGCTTTCGGAAATTGTAACTCATCCGGTTCACCAGCAGATGATCCCCGGCGGACACCTTCATGCGAATAATATCCTCCCCCTTGTGAAATACATGATCCGGCTGCCAGCTCAGGGCGGCGCGCAGCTCCAGCGCCTGTTCCCCGCAATCCGGCGGGAACCAGATGACATGCGCCACACCATTGATCCACAGCGTCTGCTTGAGGTTAATTAGCACATGCACGGGCGGGTCAATGGAATCCAGCGGTCCATCCGTAAGCGCCACCAGATGAATGTACCGGTTTCCCGCGAACCATTCCTTCACGCGATTCCAGCCGGTGGGAATGACCAGACTATCCCGCAACCGCGTCTGTTCCTTGAGTTCCGCCGCGACCAGGTCCGGGTGGTAATCCTCCGGGCGATAATAGAGCAAATGCCGGTCCGCCGCCCAATAATCAATCTTGTCCTGACTGAAATCCGGCACGGAAGTGATGCCATAGAGCGTCGGCTGCATCGAACCCGTCGGAATCTTGAACGGTTGCAGGAAAAACGTCCGAATCGCCAGCGCCACCGCCAGCGCGACGAGTAAAACTTCGATGTTCTCCCGCGTGCTGCCATGCGGATACGGTCGAATCCATATGTCCGCCGCCGCCTGCAATTCCGTCAGCCGGGTGCCGGCCAGTTCGCCATCCCACGCTGCCACCGCCGCGCTTACCGCCATGAGTTTGGCCTGCATTTCTTCCTCCCCCTCGGGTGGCAGCAGGTCGCGCTGGGCCTGGAATAACCGTTCAAAATGCCGGTGCCGGGCATACGCCTCGCGAATGGTTTGAGAAAACATCCGGGCGGGCAAAACCTTGAAATGATAGATCAATGACATGCTGTCCCGATGCCGAGCGCGCACAATATAAGGGACACCCAAGGAAACGCCATCTGGAAAGGGGAAGCGCGTAAAACATCCAACCTCCAGTACGCTCTCACAAAATCCGGCGGCATGGCCAAACCATCGTCCATTTGGACTGCGCCGGCAAAGCGAAGCGGCGACGGCGGTTTTCCACTCGCGAACTCGGCGACACGTATTTCCCAAAGCGGCTTTGTACTTCGGGATGGCAACTGCAAGGCGGAACCGGTTCAAATTCAGCCGCCTCGAGCCGCTGCCGTCTTATCCGCAACCCGCATTAAATTTCTGTCATTCACCCGATTTGGCTCGCCATTCAGCCGCAAAACTTCGATAACCATCACCATATGAAATCGATTTTCCCGCTCCTGACCCTGCTCGCGCTCACCACCGCCGTGGCCCGCGCGGATGAACCCTACCATTTCCTCAAGGAAATCCCCCTCACCGGCGACGGCGGCTGGGATTATCTCTCCGTGGATTCCGACGCCCACCGCCTCTATGTCTCCCACGGCACGAAGGTGCTGGTCGTTGACCTCACCTCGGACACCGTCACCGGCGAAATCACCAACACCCCCGGCGTCCATGGCATCGCCATCGCGCCCAAACTGAACCGCGGCTACGTCAGCGCCGGCCGCGCCAATCAGGTGAACATCGTGGATCTCGCCACCCTGCAAACCACCGCCACCGTCGCCACCGGCCAGAATCCCGACTGCATCCTCTTCGAGCCCGGCCAGAATGAGGTCTATGCCTTCAACGGTCGCAGCAAGTCCGCCACCGTCATCGCCGCCGATACCGGCAAGGTCGTCGCCACCATCCCCGAAGGCGGCAAACCCGAATTCGCCCAGGCCGACCCCGACGCCAATCGCGTTTTCAACAACATCGAAGACACCAGCGAACTCGTGGCCATTGACACCAAGACCCACACCATCGCCAACCGCTGGCCCATCGCCCCCGGCGAAAGCGCTTCGGGCATGGCCATTGACGTGAAGAATCACCACCTGTTCCTCGGCTGCGACAACAAGCTCATGGCCATGGTGGACGACACCACCGGCAAAATCGTCGCCACCGTTCCCATCGGCGAAGGGGTTGACGCCAATGCCTTCGACCCCGGCACGCAACTCGCCTTTGCCTCCTGCGGCGACGGCACCACCACCATCGCCAAGGAAGACGGCAACACCCTGACCGTCGTCCAAACTCTCAAGACTGAGCGCAGCGCCCGCACCATGACGATTGACCCCGTCACCCACAAAATCTATCTCGCCTCCGCCAAGTTCGACGCCCCGGAACCCGGCCAGCGGCGCGGCAAAATAGTGCCCGGCACGTTTAAAATTCTGGTTTACGGACTGGATCAAAAGTAAACTCCGCCCGTGCCTGCCCGTAACAAAGTCTGGCCGCTGTTCCTCGGAATGGCGCTCTTAGCCGGTTGCGCCCATTACGAGTCGCAGCCGCTCTCGCCGTCCCAAACCGCCGCGCAATTGCAAGACCGCCGGTTGGAGGACCCCGGTCTCAAAGCGTTTCTCGCGCAAAACCTCGGCCAGGAGCCCGTCGCCTGGCCGCTGGCGGCATGGGATCTAAAATCCCTTACGCTCGCCGCGTTTTATTTTCATCCCGACCTCGCCGTCGCCCGCGCCCAATGGCAGCTTGCCGCCGCCGGCCTCAAAACCGCCGGTGCCCGGCCCAATCCCTCTATCACCGCCACCCCCGGCTACGACTCCGGCATCCCGGATAATTTCAGTCCGTGGCTCATTCCGGTGTCCGTGGACATCCCGATTGAAACCGCCGGCAAACGCGGCAAACGCCTCGCCGAAGCCGCGAAAGTCGCCGAGTCCGCCCGCTGGAGCTTTGTCTCCGCCGCCTGGCAAGTGCGCAGCAACGTCCGCGCCAGCCTGCTGGACCTCCAATTCGCCGACCGCCGCACCGCACTGCTTCAAACCCAGGTCACCGCCGAAACGGAAATCGTCCAGCGACTGCAACAACAGCTCGATGCCGGGGCCATCGCCCGACCCGACCTGACCGTCGCGCAAATGGCCCTGAATCGGTCGCAACTGGATCTCGCCGATGCTCAATCCAAACAAGCTCAGGCCCGCTCCCGGCTCGCCGAAGCTTTGGGAGTTGGTTTGGATGCCGTAACCGGTCTCAAGCTGGACTTTGATTTCCCCGCCACCGCGCCGGATGCCCTCACCGCACCCGATGCCCGTCGCACCGCCTTGCGCGGCCGCGCGGACGTCCTCGGCGCCCTCGCCGATTATGCCGCCGCCGAGGCCGACCTCCGCTTGCAAGTCGCCAAACAATATCCCGACCTCCACCTCGGCCCCGGCTACGCCTGGAACAACGGCAACGCCGGCGACAGCCAGTGGAGTCTCGGCCTGACACTGGAGCTGCCCATCCTCGATCAAAACCAGGGCCCCATCGCCGAAGCCGAAGCCCGCCGCAAACTGGCCGCCGCCAAATTCATCGCCGTGCAAGCCCAGGTGATCGCGCAAATCGACCGCGCCAATGCCGGTCTCGCCGCCGCCCGCCAGCAAGTGTCAACCAGCCACACCTTGCTCAAGTCCGCCGAATCGCAGGCCCAAGCCGTCACCGCCCAAGTGCAAGCCGGTGCCGCCACGCGCCTCGATTTATTGAGCGCCCAAATGGATTTGAACGCCGTCCGCCTCGCCCAACTCGACGGCGAGGCCCAGTTCCAAACCGCCCTCGGCGCCCTCGAAGACGCCCTGCAACAACCCGCCGAATGGAACGCCATCGCCCTCAAAACCTCTGCCGCGGAAGCGAAAGGAAAGCAGCCATGAAAAATATTTTCCGCAAGGAACATCCAACATTCAACATCCAACGCTCAACATCCAGTGTTTGTCTCTTGCTCGCCGCCCTCCTGACCGCCGGCGCCCTCGCCGGTTGCAGCAAACCCGGCGGTGACAAGGACGACAAACCCAAAGCCGACGACGCCGCCGACAGCAAGCCCGATGCCCCGGCCGATGCCGGCGTCACCATCGACGCCGATACCCAATCCCGCCTCGGCCTCGCCACCGGCAGCCCGACCGTCGCCGACTGGCAGCCCGAAATCAAAGCTTACGGCCAGGTCCTCGACCGCGCCCCCCTCAGCGACGCCCTCCTGGAACTCAACCGCGCTGAAATCGCCTTGGACAGTTCCCGCGTGGAACTCGACCGCGCCAAAGTCTTGCAAGCCCAAAACAACCTTTCGCAGCGCGCCTTTCAGGATATTGAGACCACCTGCAATCAGAATTTCTCCGCCGCCCAGGCCGCTTATTTGAAAATCCGTCAAACTTGGGGCCCGGAAATCGCCGGCCTCACCGGCGACATCGTCCTGCCCCCCGGCACCGTCCGGAAACCAAACCCCCAGCTCGCCGCCCTCACCGATAACAGCAGCCTAATCCGCGTGGACCTGCCCGCCGGTGAACGTCTCCCCGAATTGAAAGGTGCCGTGCGCCTCGTTCCGCTCGCCGAAAAAGTTGCCCCCGTGAACGGTATCTGCTTCGACCGCCTGCCCGTCATGGATCCCCAAACACAGCAGGAATCCATCCTCTGTATGGCCGACGGTGCCGATGCTCAAAAACTCATCCCCGGCGAAGCCGTAACCGCTTACATCAAAACTTCCGGCACTCCGGTCAGCGGCGTGGTCGTTCCCGCCAGCGCCATTCTGCGCTATCAGGGTGCGACCTGGATCTATGTCCAAACCGGCACCAACCGTTTCAGCCGCTCGGCCGTCACCCTGGACCGTTCCGCTGAGAACGGCTGGTTCATTACGGATGGCCTCGCCGCCACCAACCACATTGTGGTCACCGGCGCCCAAACGGTTCTGTCCGCCGAATTAAGCGGCATCGGTTTTAACACCGGTCAACGCGACTGACGCGCCTCCCATCATGCTCCGGCAACTCGTAGAACTTTCTTTGCGCAAACGCGGCGTGATCATCACGCTGGCGGCCGCCCTCATCTGCTGCGGCGTGCTCGTGACCCTGCGCTCCAAGCTGGACGTCTTCCCCGACTTCGTCCAGCCGCAGGTCACCGTCCAGACCGAGGCCCCCGGCCTTGCCTCCGAACAGGTCGAGTCTCTCGTCACCCGCCCCGTAGAAAGCGCCCTCAACGGCGCCGGCAATCTCGATTCCATCCGCTCCGAATCCATCCAGGGCCTGTCCGTTGTCACCGCCGTCTTCAAGGAAGGCACCGAAATCTATCAGGCGCGCCAGATGATCGCCGAGCGCCTCGCCCAGTTGAACGGCGACCTCCCCGCCGGCGTCCAGACGCCCAAGATGGAGCCGCTCACCTCTTCCACCATGGACCTCCTCAAGTTCGGCCTCGTGTCGGACAAGCTGTCCCCCATGGAACTCCGCACGTTTGCCGACTGGACTGTCCGCCCGCGCCTGCTTTCCGTTCCCGGCATCGCCGCCACCAAGGTCTTCGGCGGTGAAGTCCGCCAGTTGCAAATCCAGTTGCGGCCCGACCGCCTGACCGCCTTTCAAGTTTCCGTGCAGGATGTCACCACCGCCGCCAGCCAGGCCACCGGCGTGCGCGGAGCCGGTTACGTGGAAACCACCGCCCAACGCCTGGTCATCCAAACCGACGGCCAGCAGACCACGCCTGAACAACTCGGCAACATCGTCGTCGCCCAACACGCGGGTCGCAGCGTGCTCCTGAAAGATGTCGCCAACGTTGTCGCCGCCGGCGCGCCCCAATTCGGCGACGCTCTCATCAACGGCAAACCCGGTATCCTCATCACCACCGCCAGCCAATATGGCGCCAATACGGAAGATGTAACCCTCGGCGTGGAAGCCGCGTTGGATGAACTGAAACCCGTCTTTGCCGCCGAAGGCGTCCAGTACGTCCCCGGCCTGCACCGCCCCGCCAACTTTATCGAAATCGCCATCCACAACATGCGCTCATCGCTCCTGCTCGGTGCGGTGCTGGTGGGCGTGGTGTTATTCCTCTTCCTGCTCGATCTGCGCACCGCGCTGATTTCGTTCATCTCCATCCCGCTCTCGCTGCTCGCCACCATCATGGTGCTGGATCACTTCGGCATCACGCTCAACACCATGACCCTCGGCGGCCTCGCCGTGGCCATCGGCGTGGTCGTGGACGACGCCATCATTGACGTCGAAAACATCCTGCGCCGCCTGCGCGAAAACCTCACGCTGCCCGAGCCGCGTCCGCTCTTCACCGTGGTGCTTGAAGCCTCGCTGGAAGTGCGGAGCGCCGTCGTGTACGCCACCTTCATCGTCGCGCTGGTTTTCCTTCCCGTGCTGCTGATGGGCGGTTTGCAGGGCAAGTTCTTCGCCCCGCTCGGCTTCGCTTTCATTCTCGCCATCATGGCCTCGTTGCTCGTGGCGCTCACCGTCACGCCCGCGCTCTGCTTCGCGTTGCTGTCCCGCACCAAACCGCATGCGGAACCCGGCTATCTGCGCTGGTTGAAACAAATCCATGGCGCCTGGCTGGAACGGATCAGCCGCTGGCCCAAAAGTGTCATCGCCGTTTCCCTCCTCCTGTTCTTCACCGCGCTGGGCACACTGCCGTTCTTCGGCGGCGAATTTCTCCCCGATTTCCGCGAAGGCCATTTTGTCGTCGGTGTCACCATGACGCCCGGCACGTCGCTCGGGGAAATGAAACGGCTCGGCACGCAAATTTCCGCCGATATTCTCAAAATCCCCGGCGTCCAAAGCGTGGAGGAACAAATCGGCCGCGCCGAAATGGGCGAAGACACCTGGGGCCCGCACCGCGGCGAAATGCACGTGGAACTCAAGCCCGATCCCGATCTCGACCAGGAAAAAATCCAGAACCAGATTCGCGATGCGCTCGGCAAATATCCCGGCGTGCAGACCGAAGTCCTCACCTTCCTCGGCGACCGCATCGGCGAAACCATCGCCGGCGAAACCGCCCAGGTGGTAGTGAACGTGTTCGGCGATGACCTCGACGTGCTCGATGCCAAGGCCAATGAAGTCGCCCAAGTGCTAAGTAAAGTATCCGGTGCCGCCGATGTGCAGGTCGCCGCGCCGCCCGGCACTCCGCGCGTAGTTGTGAAGCTCCGCCCCGACCGTCTGACCCAGTTTGGCTACCGCCCTGTTGAAGTGTTGGAAGCCGTCCAGACCGCCTATCAGGGCAGCGTGGCCGCGCAGACTTACGAAGGCGACAAGGTGTTCGATGTGAATGTCATTTTGGAACCGGCCGCGCGCCGGGAACCCGAAACCATCGGCAACCTGCTCGTCGGCAATTCCGCCGGCGTTCGCCTGCCGTTAAACCAGCTCGCCGATGTCTATCTCGCCAACGGCCGCTACGCCATTCTCCACGATGGCGCCCGCCGCCGCCAGACCGTCACGTGCAATCCCGCCGGCCGCGACGTCGCCTCCTTCGTAGCCGATGCCCAGAAAGCCGTTGCCGCCCAAGTCACCTTTCCCGCCGGCGTCTATGCCGAGTTTAGCGGCGCCGCCGAGGAACAGGCCCAGGCCCAGCGCGAATTGCTGCTGCATTCCGGCCTCACCGCCGTGGGCATCATTCTGCTGCTCTCCATGGTCTTCCGCCGCGCCAGCCATCTGTTCCTCGTGCTGGCCAACGTGCCTTTCGCCCTCGTCGGCGGCGTGCTCGCCATCTTTCTGGCCGGTTATTTCGGCGGTGGCCAGGCCTCGCTCTCGCTCGGCACCCTCGTGGGTTTCGTCACCCTCTTCGGCATCACCATGCGCAATTCCATCATGATGATCTCGCACTTCGAACATCTCGTGAACGAGGAAGGCATGACTTGGGGCGTCGAAGCCGCCCTGCGCGGGGCCACCGAACGCTTGATTCCCATTCTCATGACCGCCCTCGTCACCGGCCTCGGCCTCCTGCCGCTCGCCCTCGGCAGCGGCGCCGCCGGCCGCGAAATCGAAGGCCCCATGGCCACCGTCATCCTCGGCGGCCTCGTCACCTCCACCCTCCTGAACCTCCTCGTCCTCCCGACCCTCGCCCTCCGCTACGGAACCTTCGGCCGGAAGGAAGAAAAGCTGTAAGCCGTAATTAACTCCATTAACTCCACCTGTTTCCCTCCAAGCGACTGTTCTTTTACCGATAGCCTTCGCTTCCAAACGAACCGGTCGCAAACCCTCCGCAAGCCTCGAAGAGGCGGTGTGATAATAGCCCGGTGTTTCAACGCCGGGTTTACAGCCGCACATCTCCTCAGTCCCACCGGGACGGCTGACATTGTCGTAATGCATACGACGCAAAATGTTTCCACGTTCGTCAGCCGTCCCGGTGGGACGGTCAGCTTTGCGCGGCCCCACCCGGCATTGAAATGCCGGGCTATTATCGAATTGTCCCGGTGGGACAACGCCCCCATTTCGGCTTTATTTCCACCACTTAAACTTAAATCTTTCAGGACCAAAACCGCTTCTCTAACATAAAACCACCATCGCCCCGCCCCGGCGGCGCGGCTCCTTTAAAAATATGAATCCCGAAATTTCCCAGGCCATTCAGTCCAAAATGCGCGCCGGCGGCGTGGCTAACGCCACCATCGACACCTTTCTCGCCGCCGTGGCCAAGGTCGCCGCCGGTGAACGCGGCCAAATTCCCGAGTCCACGATTGAACCCGTGGCGGAATTGCCGACGCTCGAATCCCTGCCGGCTGCCGGCGGCGGAGCAGGGGACCTGCTCAATCAGCTCGCCGTCATCAAACTCAACGGCGGACTCGGCACCGGCATGGGCTTGGACCGTGCCAAATCGCTCATCAAGGTCAAAGGCGAGGACACCTTTCTGGATTTCATCGCCAAACAGATTTTGCATCTGCGCGCCCAAAGCGGTGCCCCGAACCTGGCGTTTTACCTGATGGACAGTTTTAGCACTCAAGCCGACACCCTGGCCTATCTCGCCAAATATCCCACGCTCGCCATCGACGGCGAACTGGATTTCCTGCAAAGCAAGGTGCCCAAGCTCGACGCCAAAACCCTGCTGCCGGTGTCCTGGCCCGCCGCCCCGGAAATGGAATGGTGCCCGCCCGGCCACGGCGACATTTATCCCTCCCTGCTCGGCTGCGGCCTGCTCGACAAATTGCTGGCGCGCGGCATCAAGTACCTGTTCGTTTCGAACTCCGACAACCTCGGCGCCACCGTGGATCTGCGGTTGCTTAACCATTTCGCCGCTTCCGGCAATTCCTTCCTCATGGAAGTCGCCACCCGCACCGGCGCCGATCGCAAAGGCGGTCACTTGGCGCGTCGGAGTGCGGACAGCCGCCTGCTTCTACGCGAAAGCGCCCAATGCCCCGCTGCGGACGAGACCCAGTTTCAAGACATCACCCGCCACCGGTTCTTCAATACCAACAATCTCTGGATCCGCCTCGATCACCTCAAGGCCGAACTCGAAAAACGCGGCGGCGTGCTTCCGCTCGCCCTCATCACCAATTCCAAAACCGTGGATCCGCGCGACGCCGCTTCGCCCAAGGTCATCCAGATCGAGAGTGCCATGGGCGCGGCCATCGAATGTTTCGCCAAGACGGGCGCGGTGGTCGTGCCCCGCAGCCGGTTCGCCCCCGTCAAGTCCACCTCCGACCTCCTCGCCCTGCGTTCCGACGCCTATCGCCTCACCGAAGAGTATGTGCTCACGCTCGCCGAATCCCGCCACGGCCAGCCCCCCGTGATCGACCTCGACAGCAAACACTATAAACTGGTGGCCGACTTCGAAGCCGCCTTCCCCCACGGCGCACCCTCCCTGATCAACTGCGAATCCCTAAAAGTCACCGGCAAAAAGATTTTCCCCGCCAACCTGGTGCTTGAGGGCAAAGTGGAGTTCACCGAGAAATAGGCCGGCCGGTGAATGTAGCGCCGGCTTTCCAGCCGGCGGGTTCGGGCGGCTTTCCAGTCGCCCGTCCCCCATTGGATGTTGGGCGTTCGATGTTGGGTGTTGGATGTTTTTCCATTCGCATGTTTCCCCGCCTTCCCCATTTGCCAAAATCCCGGAAACCATGCACCTTCTCCCATCGTCTGCCGCCATAACAAAATGAGAACATTATCCCTGGCCCTCGGCCTCCTGTGCCTCGCGCTCACCGCGCCGGCCCAGTCGCTGCCCGCCATCAAACTGCAACCCGTCTTCACCAAACTCACCGGCCAGCGCCCCGTTTGGATCAGCGAATCTCCCGATGGCACCGGCCGCCTCTTCGTCGTCTATCAGGACGGCAAAATCCTCATCGTCCGCAAAGGTTCCGACGGCACCGATGCGAAAGAATTCTTCAACATCACGGACCGCAACCCGCACTTTGACAACGAGGACGGCCTGCTCAGCCTCGCCTTTCACCCCGGCTACGCCACGAACGGCCTCTTCTACGTCTATTACAACCAGAAGAACAACGAAGACAAGTGCGACCAGCCCCTGAACTTCCCCTTCCGCAGCGTCATCAGCGAGTTCAAAGTCTCCGCCACCGACCCCGACCGCGCCGACCTCAAGACCGAGCGCATCCTGCTCCAGGTGCAGCAACCCTTCAGCAATCACAAAGGCGGCGAACTCGTTTTTGGTCCGGATGGCTACCTGTACCTCGGCCTCGGCGACGGCGGTGCGGGCGATGATCCGTTCAACAGCGGCCAAAACTGCGCCACCTTGCTCGCCAAGATCCTGCGCATTGATGTGAATTCCAAAACCATGGCCGCCTTTGGCGATCCCTCGCATCATCTCGAATACGGCATCCCCAACGACAATCCCTTCGTGCCCGAACCCAACATGGGCGACCGCGGCGCGCGCAAGGAAATCTACGCCCTCGGCCTGCGCAATCCTTGGCGCTTCAGCTTCGACCGCGCCAACGGCGCGCTCTGGTGCGGCGATGTCGGCCAGAACCTCTGGGAAGAAGTGGACCTCATCACCAAAGGCGGCAACTACGGCTGGAATGTCCGCGAAGGCGCGCACCACTTCAAGCCCGGTCCCCCCGGCGCGCAATATATCGAACCCGTCATCGAATATCCCCACCGCAAAGACCTCCTGCCCCAATGCCTGTACCCCGACCATGAAATCGGCTACTGCGTCATCGGCGGCTATGTTTATCGCGGCAAACAGTTCCCCGCCCTCACCGGCGTGTACATCTACGGCGACTACAATTTGGGCAACATCTGGGGCTTCCGCTACGATTACGCCGCCAACAAGCTTCTCAGCCACGGCACCCTGCTGGCGCAATCCGGCCACCTCACCAGCTTCGCCGAAGACGCCGACGGCGAAGTCTACGCCCTCATGGAAGACGGCCATCTTTTCCAAATCGTCGCGCCATAATGGCGTTTCGACCGAGCCGGCTCGTGCCGAGCGGTTGTAATGACGGCTGTGTGCAAAGCACCAGCCGCAACGTGGCTAATTTATATCCTATGTTAGGCCTAGCAGCGCGTTTGAGGGTTGAGACGGCGTGGTCATTGGGTCTGGTTTAATTTTTTACCGTTTGGCTTGATGAGGCTTGATTTGCCTTGATTGCTGGGGTTTTGAAGCAAAAGGCTAAACGCTGAAGGCTAAAGGCTAAATTAAAAATGTGGGGCATGGCGAGGGCGATGTGGAGTGCGGCGGCATGACGCCGCTTTGGAACTGGGAGACATGTCTCCCAGTTCAAAGCGCAGACATGTCTGCGCACTCCACACAAATGGCGAGGTGGCAGTTTTCATTTTTGGCGTTTGCCTTGATATGCCTTGATCATGCACGATTATTGGGGGTTTTGCTTTAATGGTGCTCTGATGGACGGGGTGAGCCGCCCCTTCAGGGCTGAGTTTCGTGTGTGGACGAACCCAGAGCGTTGCTCTGGGCTGGTATGGGGCCGCGCCGTTGGCGCTCGGCAGGTGGCTGGGTGATTTTTCACACTGGTTTGATTTGGTTTGATTTGGTTTGATTCACGGGAAAACCCAATGATTCAGGGTTCTTCGGGTTTGAGTTCTTCGCGGAGGGTTTCGGGCAGACGGGTGATTTTACTGGTGCGGTTCATAGGTTAAGCGATGGTGGAGGGTTGAGGATGGCGGATGGAATTATTCGCGTGGCGATTGGGAATGCATTTCGGGTCCGGGCCCGGATTTCGGAGATCGGGAGGAAAGTGGAGGGCGGATGTTTTAGGCATGGCGGTGCGGCTGTTGGGCTTGGTCATTGCTGCGCCCGGGGACGGGCGCGCTCCGGGGGGTGGCGTTGGTTGGGTTTGGCTCATGTGTTTTTAGCTGAGTATGGCATGGTTCTGGAAAAAATAATACGCGCTCACAGCGCACTCGGGTGGAAGGGCCGTGGTTATTGGGGAAAAACGGGGTCGAAAATTGAAAATTGGCTGAAATCAGGGAAACTGATTTTACGGAACCCGCATAAACATTGGGTGGAAACGGGGTCGGGTGAAAAAGGCGTGGGAAATTTTCCAAAATCCGGGGAAAGGGCAATGTTTTAACGATAAAGACGCATTATGCCGGTGGCGGTTTTAAAAGTTTTTCCAGCGTGACGCTGGACCCAATTATTTTTAACCGCAGATGGACGGATAAATACAGATGGGGATTACCCAACCAACCGGGATTCGCACCCCACCCCAAAACTCCCCCTTTGCGACTTCGCGTCTCAGCGCCTTTGCGTTAAAACGCATGCAATCAAGGCTGCTCATCAAGGCAAACGCTGAAAATATTTATGCACTATCGGCCGGCTGAATCGGCCCGGCAAACGAACCCGCCGCATTTTTCCCTTTATCGGCGGATAAAACCCCCGCAGAATCTCGCCACCAAGATGAGACCGATTTTTGCCGCCACCCGCCACGTTTCCCCCATGAAACGAATTGCCACCATCGGCCCGGCTTGGGCCAAATTTAAAAACTTCTGATGGCCCTCTCGCTCCAGTTTGCTTTCCCGCTGCCCAACGGCCTGCACGCCCGTCCCGCCAGCCTGCTCGAAGCCGTCACGCGCCGCTACCTCGCCGGCATCACCCTCGCCAACCGGCGCACCGGCGCCAGCGCCGATGTCAAAAGCGTGCTCGCTCTCATCGGCCTGGACACCCGTCATCAGGACGCCTGCGAATTCACCATCAGCGGTCCCGACGAACGCGAAGCCCTCGCCGCCCTGACCGTTTTCATTCGCGACACCCTGCCGCATTGCGATGACCCGCCGCCCGACGGCGGCGGAGCCGTGGCCGCACCCCGGTTACCGGCCATGCTGTCAGCGGAAGCCATCACCGCCTTTTACGGCACCCCGGTGGTGCCCGGCATTGCCGCCGGCCGCGTCGTGCTCGCCGGCGGATTCCAAATTCCCGCCAGCCTGCCGCGAAGCGGTTGCGCCGATCCCGCCGCCGAGTGGGAAACCCTCGCCGCCGCGCTGCAACGCGTCATTGCCTACTACGACCAACGGCTCGCCGCCGCCAAAAACCAGCTTATCCGCGATTTGCTGCAAGCGCATCAGGCCATCGCCCGCGACCCCGAACTCAGCCGCCAGTTGCACCAGGCCGTCGCCCAGGATGGCCGCACCGCCGCCGGGGCCATTGCGGACACCACCGCCCATTTCACCGACCTCTTCGCCCGCAGCGGCAGCGCCCTGCTGCGCGAACGCGGCCTGGATATTCAGGATGTGGCGCTGCACCTGCTGCGACAGGTTTACGGCGCCGCCGCCCAAACCCGCGAGATCAAGCTGGACGCCCCCGCCATCCTCCTCGCGGAATCCCTCACGCCCGGCCAGTTCCTCGCGCTGGACCGCACTTTCCTGCGCGGCCTCGTGCTGCTGCACGCCGGCACCACCTCCCATACCGTTATTTTGGCCCGCAGCTTTGGCCTGCCCACCCTCACCGGCGCGGCCGTGGCGGATGCCGCCGCCCTCGCGGGACAGGAAGCCGTGCTCGATGGTTTTGCCGGGGCCTTGCTCACGCAGCTCACCGACCCCGCCCGCCGCTATTATGCGCGGGAACAACTCCGGCTCATCGGCCGGCAGGAACACCTGCAAGCCATCGCCGCCCGCGCCGCCGCCGCCCCGGTCACGCGCAAAATCGAGATCGCCGCCAACATCGCCACCGCCGGCGAAGCCGCCGCCGCCTTCGCCGCCGGCGCGGAAGGCATCGGCCTGTTCCGCACGGAAATGCTGTTTCTGGACCGCGAGTCCCCGCCCGATGAAGCCGAACAGTTCGCCGCCTATCGCGAAGTTCTCGCCCAGGCGGGCGAGCGCACCGTCATCATCCGCACCCTCGACAGCGGCGGCGACAAACCGCTCGATTACCTCCATCTCCCCGCCGAGGACAACCCCTTCCTCGGCTTTCGCGCCGTCCGGATTTATCCCCGCTTCGAGGAACTGTTCCGCACCCAAATCCGCGCCCTCCTCCGCGCCTCGGCGCATGGCAAACTAAAATTGCTCGTGCCCATGATCGCCATGCTCGACGAAGTGCGGTGGGTAAAACGCATCATCGCCGAGGAACAGGCCCGCTGCACCGCCGCCGGCATTCCCTTCGCCGCCACCATGGAAGTCGGCGCCATGATCGAAGTGCCCGCCGCCGCTTTCATCATGGACACCCTCTGCCATGAACTGGATTTTTTCAGCATCGGCACCAACGACCTCCTGCAATATTTCACCGCCGCCGACCGCGCCAACCCCAACGTCGCCGCCCTCTACAATCCCCTGCAACCCGCCTTTCTCCGCCTGCTCAAACTGGTCGTGGACGAGGCGCACAAACACGGCAAATGGATCGGTCTCTGCGGCGAAATGGGCGGCCACGCCCGCTGGCTCCCGCTGCTCGCCGGGCTCGGCCTGGATGAAATCAGCGTGCCCGCCCCGGCCATCGCCCAGATCAAGGCCGAACTCGCCGGCTGGCCGCCGGCGCCTTGCCGCCAGTTGCTCGCCGCCGCCCTCAATTGCGCCACCGCCAATGAAGTCGCCGGCCTCCTCCGGCAGGCTTCCGCCCAGGCGACCGTCCCGCTGTTCGCCCCGGAACTGGTGCTCACCGGCCAGACCGCCCTCACCCGCGAGGAAGCCGTCAAGCTCGCCACCGACCGCCTCTACGTCCTCGGCCGCACCGACGATTCGCGCGGCCTGGAACAGGCCGTTCTGGACCGGGAAAAAAACTGCTCCACCGGCTTTGGCTTCGGCTTCGCCATCCCCCACGGCCAGACCGACGCCCTCCGCTCCGACTCCCTCGTCCTCGTGAAGCTGAACACCCCCGTTGCCTGGAACGCCCTCGATGGCCGGCCCGTCAGCGTGATTTTCCTCCTGTGCATTCGCGAAAGCGAACCCGTCGCCCGCCACCTCCCCGTGCTCGCCCGCCTCGCCCGCCGCGTCATGGACCCCGATTTCCGCGCCCGCGTGCTGGCCGAGAACGAACCGCCGGCGCTTTACGCGTTGCTTCAGGGATACTTGAAAATTGAGTAATACCGCTTGAAGTTTGAAACTTCACTATGATCCGTGGTGTATAATGGCTGCGCCGCGCCGGGCGCGAGCGGAGCGCGGCGTTCAAAGCAAAAGCGGTCTGGCCGATGCCAGCGCCCTGGTTCCTCGTACTTTGAAGCGGGCTGAACCGCGCTCCGTTTTCATAGCTTTGATTCAATAATCAGGGTCCGAGCATCACGCGATAGAAACGAGCACGAAGGTTCGTCAAACCAGCATCCGTCCAATTGAAGGGCGGCACGGGAGAATTGGTGGTAAAGAGAGTCTGCCAGCCGCCCGCCGCCAAATTGGTTGAACCTTCAATGGTGTAATTGGGACCGGCGTCGCCGCTGATGGTGAGGCCAAACTGCCCCGTCGTGAATCCCGCCACCCCCAGCACGGGCTTGCGCGGCGAGATCACTCCCACCCAAAAGTTTTGGGTCGCCGCCAGACTGGCCGTATTCGTTACCACCACCGTGAACTGGTTGCTGGTGCCGCCCATGACCACGGGCGGACGCCAGGTAACAACGCCGCTCGCCGGGTTGATCCCCGCGCCGGCGGGCGCGACGGGCAACGAAAAACCGAGCGCCAGCGCCGGCGCATTCCGATCACCCGCCTGATTGGTCACGGACAAGGTTGTCCCGGCGATGAGGACACGGTTGGTGATCGCCGCCAGAACCGGAGGCAGCAACGGGTTCAACCAGACCGCGCTCATTGGCAACACGGTATAAGTGAGCTGGCCATTGGTCACGACCATGGACGGCTGGAACCCGCCAAACCAGGAGCCATCGGGATTGATGGTGGCACCGCCGAGCGTATAGCCGTTGGTGCTGTTGAGCGATGGACCGGTCAGAATCAGGGCCTGCGCGGCGGCGACGTTGGTGCCCAGACTGATGGTCACTTTCACGGCGTTGGCGGCGTCCTTGTTGTTCAACACCGCCCCCAGCGCGCCATTGGTATAACGAATGCCATAGGCGGCGAAATTGATGGCGGGCGCCGGTGCAATGACCGCCGGCAGGGCGCTGCCGCCGGCGGCGATGGAAAACAGTTTGAGGGCATAATATTCCGGCCGCGCCGCCACCACGCCCGTACCGTTGTCGGCAATCGGCGTATAGGATGAGGCGCCGCTGCCGCCACTGTGAAAATTGATCCCCTGGCCCCCGTTGACGGCGATAGTGAACAGCACATCCACGGCCCAGAGCGCGGAACCATATTGGGCGCTATTGGTGTTGCCCCCGCCGGAAAAGGAGCCGGACTCGTCCACACGAAAACCTTGCGGCAGGCTGAAATGACCGGCCGCCGACACGAGGTTGCTCACGTCGGCCGCCAGGCTGGGATCCAACTGGAGCAGCTCCGCCATGGTGGCATTGGTGGACGTGGCGCTGTCGCGGTAATAGTGATGGGTTGCCAGGGAAATCACCTTTGACTCATTGGTTATAAACGGCAGGGTGTAACCCGAAACATTCCAGGACGTGGCCGGGCCGGTGATCGTCCAGCCCACGCCATGATTGGTCACCGCCCAGCCGGGCACCGAGTTGGTGATGGCGGCGGCAAAAGGCTGCCACTCCGCGAGGAAATTCGCGTAGCTGTAAGTATTGGTGCGGTAATAGTCGTGATACAAATCCGGTTCGTTGCCAATTTCAAATCCCAGCAGGCGCGAACCCAGCGCATTGGCGGCGTACGCCGCTTCGGCGGCGGCGTTGGCCGCCGTGTTGGAGACCTGGTTGACGGCATAAATCACGCTCCAATTTGTGGGCAGGGCGTTCACAAAACCGGCCAGGGCGTCCACCTGCGCGGGCGTGATAGCCGGACAGTTGGACAATCCGTTCCAACACGTCGAATCCACCGAAGCCGCGCCGATGCGCAAGACGCCTGCACCCAAACGGCCCAGCATGCCGAGCAAGGAGATGTCGTTTGAGCTAAAGAGGCTGCCGCTCATCTGCGCTTTTTCATAACTGAATCCGCAGAAAGCCGGATTGATCGGTATGCCCGTATTCGTGGCCGAAAAGCTGACCGAGGCGTTCACCACGGAATTGCTGACCGCAGTGACCACCAACTGCAACAGCGAGCCGGTATCGTTAAGGCTGGCGGCCATGCCGGCCGGCAACGAGTTCAGCGCCCAGGTTCCGCCACCGCTTTTGGCCCCGTACGCCAGCAATGGAATGGTGCCGACGTAATATGCGAAAGCCGAACCGATGACGTTGACTCTGGCAGTTCCTTGGATGACCAAGTTGCTGACGGACAACATCGGCGCGACGGGATTGGCCGGAACCTGATTATTAAATTCCATGATTGCACCGGCACTGACACCCAAAGTGAGCGAACTGTTGGTGAGGGTCTGCGCCAGACCCATGACCTGTACGCAATTCGTGGCGCCATCGGCGACCGTCACGGCCCCGGAGAGGCTGCTGGCCGAGGAGATGGCCAACCGGCCGGCATTGATGACCGTCGTGCCGGTGTAGGTGTTGGTGCCGAGCAACGCCAGCAAACCGGTGCCATTCTTAACCAGCGAACCCGGTCCCATGAGGTTTCCCCAAAATGCGTTGCTGGAATTATTGCCGCCTGCGGTCAGCGTGATGGCGGCGGGAGTGGTGGCATTATTCTGAAGCGCCACAGTCACGCCGGCCGTTGCCCCCGCCAGTCCGCCAACGGAAAAAGCCCGGCCACTGACGGCCTGATCGAATTGCAAAACGCCGCCGTTCAGCGTGACCGTGCTGTACTGGGCGGCGTTCGCATTGGCCAGGTCATTGGTGCCGGCGTTGACGGTCAGCGGCCCGGTGAAGGTGTTGGCGTTGGAGAGCACCAGTGCGCCCGCGCTGTTCCAGAGCAAACCGGAGCCGGCGGGATTTTCATTAATCAAACCCGGAATCACCAACGTGTAAGCGGCATTGTTGACTGCAATTTGCGCCTGCGGGCCGGCGAGGGTGATGGTGCGGGACGGGGCGAGCCAGAAGATGCCGCCATTGGCGCTGCTGGCTTCGGTCAAGCTGGCGCCGTTGGTGATCACCAGATTATTGTTCGTGTTCCCCAGGCTGTAGTCGGCCTGAATGCCGAGTGACCCGCCCAGAACGCTGATGGTTCCGGAATAGGGTTGAGCCAGACTATTGTAACGAAACGTCAACGTGCCCGCGCCGGTCTTGCTGAAACCCTGGGTGCCGGACAACACAACATAAAAATACACGTTCCCGCCATTGGTTACGTATATGGTCGGCGACCCGGCGGATACCTGGGCGACCAGCCTGTCATTGGCAGTATCCGAGCCGAAGGCGAGGCTCCCGCCGCCGTAGAGGATATTGATCGTGCCGTTGGTGAACGGGCTGCCGGTCGTGAGATAGGGTTGCAGGCCGTTGGTCCAATTGACCACGGCATCCACGGAATTGGGCACCCCGCCGGGAGACCAGTTGCCAGCACTGCCCCATTGTCCGCCGGAGGGGCCAATCCACGTGCTCTGCGCCGACAGGGAAAAGACACTGATCGCAAGCAGCCATACCGGCAGCCAGGCAACCCGGATACGGCCGCATGTTCGGAAAATCATCATGGTCAGAAAGGTGAAATATAAACGCGGTCAGGCACCCTAAGGTCCAAGTAAAACGCGGTAAAAGCGCGCTGGCGTTAGGGAAGTATTTGTTTCTGTCCAGACAAACGGCACGAGCGGCGCATTGGTGGCAAAGCGGATTTGCCAGCTTGCCGGGGCGAGGTTCGTCGTGGCTTGGATCGTATAGTCAGGGCCGTAGTCCCCGGAAATTCTGAAACCAAACTGTTTTCCGGAAAAGGCCGGCGACGAAATGAGCGGTGCCTGCGGCCGGATGACATTCACATAAAAGCTTTGCGTGGCGGCCAGATTTGCCGTGTTAGTGACAACCACCATGAACGGATAATTCGTCCCGCTTTGCGCGATCAGCGGACGCCAGGTGATCACTCCGCTCGCCGGATTGATGTTCGCCCCGCCCGGACAGGTCGGCAGGGCAAAACCCAGCGCCAAGGCGGGCACATTGGGATCGGTGGCCTGGCTCGTCATTGCCAGACTGGCGCCGGCGACAAGCGTCCGATTGGTGATCGGCAGGCAGACGGGTGGCAACGTGTTGGTGTAGTTGGCCACGGTTGCAAAAAACGCGGTGCTGGCGGTCAAGGTGCCATCGCTGACTGACAGATTTATGCTGGCGTAACCAGTTTGGTTCGTGGCCGGCGTGACGGTCAACGTACTGTTGGTGCCGCTGCCGCCAAGAATCAGATTTGCATTGGGTATGAGTGTCGGATTTGAGGAGGCGGCGGTCACAATCAAGGATGAGGGGGAGACCGAAGTGTCATTGACCCAAAATGGCAGCGGCGCTGAAGGAGTGTTTTTGGCCAGGACCTGATCAAGCACGGTGCTGATGGAAGGGGTGTCATTCACGCTCAAAACCGCCGGGGCGGACGTGATCGCACCAGCGCTGTTGGTGATAACGCAACGGAAACTGGCACTGTTGTCCGCCAGCGTCGGCGTGAGAGTATAACCGACGGTGTTCGCGCCCGCAATATTGGTACCGTTTCGCTGCCATTGATAAACCGGCGGAGGGGTGCCGGCGGCAACGGCGGTGAACGCCGCCATATTGCCAAGGATGACATTGGTTGAGACCGGCTGGCTGACAATCACTGGCGGGTAGTTGCTCGATGAAATTGAAACCGTGGCGACGACTGTTTTACCAAGGTAAGGATACGAAGGCAGCGTCAGCGTGAACGGATTGCTGTTGATGGTCACCGTGAGCTGGTTGACGAGCTGGGCCGAGTTGGTAAAGGGAACGATGGTGTTCGTATAAGGCGCCACCATGTTTTCATACGGATCGGCCGCGTATAGCGTGGCGATTTGATTGCTGGTGACCATGATCAGCACCGTCGGCCGCGAAACGGATACGGTCAGGTTGGAAGCAAAGAGCGTGGCATTATTGGTATGGAATACGGCACCCAGCCAGGATTCCGCAGGCACGGAGAGCGCTTGTAAAGCGGCGGTGTTGGTAACGATTACCCAGGGCCGGTTGCCGTTGGTTGAATACGCGGCCAGGGCGGTCGGCGAAATTCCGGGAAGCACCGCCCAGTCGAAGGTCAGATTATTCGTGGCGGGCGAACTTTGATCCGCATAAAACGAAAAGATGCGCGCGCCTGACGCCGCCGCACCGGTGGTTTGCGGGACATCCCGCAAGATTTTCACGCCGCCAGCCGGCGGCAGGTAGCCGACCCCCTGATACAGGGCCCAACTGATGGCGGCGTTGGTGACGCCACCGCCGGTACCGGGAATGGCAAACGTGGTGCCGTTGGTCAGGCCATACGTAATCGTATTCGAGGCGGAAAGACATTGGTTCAGCGAAGTCGTCGTCGGATACGCATCCTGGGTGGTGTCGAAGCCCGCGCCCAAATGGACAACCGCCATATCGAGATAAAAAACGGCACTGTGGCCGGACAAGGAGATGGGGCTGTTCCAGGTGTCGGTGCGCACATTGCGGGACTGTTCCCAACCGCTGACACCGCTGTTGTTGGCGGCCGCCGTGCCGGCGAAGGGCAGATTGCCATAAACATAGCGCCAGTAATTCGTGAAGGCGGAGTCCGGGACGGTCTTCGTCGTCACGCCGGGAATCCGGGTGTAATCACAGGACGCCTCGAAAGGCGCCGCCCCCGTGGAGTTATAACTTACCACGCCGTATTCATTGCCATTCGCGTAAATGTAACTGCCGCCCAGCGGCACAAAAATCTGACGCCCTTGCGGATAATAGCCCGCGAGCGGATTTTGCAGATTTTCAATGGCGCAGGTCCGTTGGGAAGCGCCGCGGAAGGTGACCAGGTAATTGGGGTAATGCTGGCAGGAATAATCTGAAGAATAAAAATGTGTGAAGGTATGGTTGGTAAACGGCCAGCGGTTCGTGCCCGGGTTGTTGTTATTGTTCCAGGTGAGCAACGCTTGCAATTCATTGGTGCGATAGCCGTAACCGATGATGTTGTTGAGCCAACTGTTCAGATTATAGGTGGGGGTATATTCTGTGCTCGAAGTCATACTTCGTGAAGCCAGCACGCGATCCGGATAGCCTTGGTTCACCGGGGCAACGCCTTGAATCATGCAATCGGCATAAAGCTGGTTGATGCCCAGCACCGGAGGCATGGCCCAGCGCGGATAATTGGCCATGTCATTGCGGCACTGAATCAGTCCGTTGAGATACGATCCGCCATAAAGCAACAGGTAGGGCGTGCCATGTTCCCCCAGCATATAGTCCACCGTCATCTGCGGCAGCGACGTATAAGCGGGCCACCCCGGCGGCCCCTCATGTTTCGCCCCCATCAGCGAACAGCCATGCCAAAAATGCTGAAAGGTGGCGTCCAATCCTTCCAACCGCACGGCGTTCGTGCTCTGCGTGAGATATTTCAACACGATGCCTTGCGAGGTCCAGACCATGTTTCCGCCGGTGACTTGGAATTGCAGGTTCGCGGTGGTGATGGACCCGTTGGCCGGCGTCATATACATGGTGTCAATATGGCCGTTCCGCCACAGGTCGGGGATGCGATTGCCCCACGCGTCGATGTCGCTCACCGGCACCAGCCCCGGCACCAGCCGGTTTAATTGCCGGGAATACAGGCAGACGCTGCCGATCGCATATCCCTCGCACAAATCGGCCCAGGTATGGCAATAGCCCCATTCATCGGTGATGTCCCACGGGACATGCGTGTATGCCAGCGTGGCGGTGATGAGCCGGGGCAGGAGATTGGTGATGAGGGAAGGATTGTTGCCGATGTAAAACGAAGAATTGGAATTGATGAGCGCGGCATAGATGGCGGTCAGGCGCGGCAGGTGGATCAGCCAGCCCGTGGAACTGCCATTCTCCGTCATGACGTACCCGGAATTGGCGGGCGGGTAGTTGGTGATATCGAGAAAAATTCCGTTGGTGCCCAAGGCGGCAACGTAGCCGGCGATACTCGCATCGCTGCCCGGCGCCGCCAGGTAGAAATCGTTGGGAAATTGGTTTTGATTATGCAGCAGCCATAGTTCAAATGCATCCGCCTCATTGCTGGCGACGGCGACGTTCACGAGGTCCAAGGAAACCGTGCTGGCGCTGGTGCTGGGCAGATAGTTGCCGGCGCCCGCATAACTGGCCGAGACGGTGTGGAGACCGGAGGCCAGCCCCAGCGTGGAGGGAATCGCCGCGACACCTCCCGCCAGCGCCACGGGATTCCCCAGGGCCTGGCCATCCACAAAAAACTGCACCGAGCCGGTGGCCGTGCCGGGTGAGACCGTGGCGGTGATGGCGGAAGCGGTGCCATAATCCGTCTCGTTGCCGCTCAAAACCGTGGCGGTGGCAATGGGCGTATTGGTGGCCCCGCTGACCAGCAACTGCACGCAGGCAATGCCCGCGTTGGTGGCGAAGGTGATCGCGGCGCCGTTGGCGCCGTTGGTTGCCGTGCCAGCCACCCGGTAACTGCCGGCATGGAGAATGCCGCCGCTGTTCACTTGCACCAAATTATAGGTGCCATCAGCCAGTGGAGCAGCGGCATTGACCGTAAAAGTCTGCCCGGCCAGGGACAGGGTGCCCGCAGCCACAACCAGCGCCGGATCGGTGCCATCGTAGTTCAAGGTGACCGGTTGCACCCCCAAGGCGACCGTACCGGCAGGCGCACCCTGGATCACCGCATTGGCCGAATTACCACCGGCGATCAAGGCGGTGCTGCCGCTCAAAGTGTAGGCATTGAGGCTGGAGACATCATAGGTTGCGCCCGCCGCGATGGTGAGGGAAGGCGTGTTGTTGATGGTGCCGGTTCCACTCAACGCCAGTGTGCCGGCGTTGATGATCGTCGCACCGGTGTAGGTGTTGGTGGAGCTTAAGACCAGCCGGCCCGCGCCCACTTTGGTCAGCCCGCCGCCGCCCTGAGCGAGCGGTTGATCCGCCGTGAAAGAATTGCCCGCACTGTTTATGTCCAACGTCACGGTTTTGCCACTGGTGAAACCGACGACATGACCGAAGTTGGTCATGACCGTGCCGGTGATCTGCAAGGTGCCGCCATCGAAAACCAGACTCGCCGCCGGGGCGCCCAAATTGTTCGTCGCACTGACACCCAGCGTGCCGCCACTGATCTTGGTGGCGCCGGTATAGGAGTTTGTACCGGATAGAATCAAAGTGCCGACATCATTTTTTTGCAGGCCGGATCCGGCCGCGCTTTCATTAATAATGCCCGGGATGGCGAGCGAATAATTCGTGGTAGCCACGTCAAAATTGGCGGCCGGGCAGGCCAGCGTCACGCTCCGTGTCGCCGCCAGCGTGACTGCGGCCAGAGCGGTGGGATTGAAATAGAGTTGCGCGTTGTTGCTAATGACAATCCCATTGGCGGCTACGCCCAGATTAGCATCCACGTTCAGGCCGAGCGAGCCGCCCGAAAGGATGATGTTCCCGGCGAGCGGCTGGGTTGACGTGCTGGCATAGCGGTAAGTCAGAGTGCCCCCGCCGGTCTTGTTAAAACCCTGCGTGCCCGCGGTGGTAAAATACGAATACAAGGCGCCGCCGTTGCTGACATTGATGACCGGCGTGCCCGCTGAGGTCTGGAAGTTTAACACCAGATTGTTACCAGCCAGTCCAAAAGCGGTGGTCGCCGTCAAATTAAGCGTGCCCACCGTATTGGTGACACTGGCGGCGGGATTGTTGACGGGGCTGGTGTTATTGAAGGTCACCATGGTGTCCACCGCATTGGGAACATTGGCCGGCGACCAGGCGCTGGCGGCACTCCATAAGGCATTTGAACCAACCCAAAGATTCGTGGTCGGCTGGGCTTGAACCCCGGCGGCACCGGCGATCAGCAGCGCGGCCAAAATACCCGCCCTCCAGCTCCATGGGCGGAATAACCTGGCGATTATTTGGACCGGTCGCTGGGTGATGTTGGTTGGGTCCGGCATTCGCTTTTGAATATTATAATCACGCGGCTACGATTCTGGCAGGGTGAAGCGGATCGATTGGCGCTGCACCCGCGACCACCGGCTGTCCGGCCGTACCGGAACCATGGCAGTAACCGGGCGAGACGAAAACATTTTCATGGCGCGTTACCAACGGGTTGACGGCGACTAAAAGGAATTAACCCCCATGAAATCATTCTGGTCGCCCCGCAATTGCAGCCAATTCCATTTCTCCACATGCCCGTCACAACAGGAAAACACCGCCCGCGCATTGCCGTCATGCCGGATCGCCGGCTGCTTTTGGGGGTTGTAACTGGACCAGCCCGTCAAACTGGCGGCAAAGGTGACGTCCGTCCAATAGCCGCAGGTGGGTTTGGAGTCCGGCCAGGTGACCTTGGGCGTGCCGATATCCCCGAGCAGCCACAATTGGGCGGAGCGGCGCAAAGCCCCCAATTTTTGGCTGCCCGCCCCGTTGGGCACGGTCGGATAATTGAAATAATCTCCCTGACACGGGCCGTAGCCCTGCCAGGTGACTCCGAAATAGGCCGTATCGCCGGCATTGATGTCCGCGGCTTGCACCACGGGACAACGCCAAACCGTGCCGCTGTTGGTGGTCGTTAATCCCACAATATAGCCTTTGATCATGATGAACCACCAGTTGGTGAAATTAATCATCCCGCCCTGGTAAGGAACGGAATTGATGGACGGCAGATAATCCTGGTTGTCGTTGGCGTAAAGCATCGCGGCCAGCGCCAGTTGTTTGTTGTTGCTGACACACTGAATGGACTTGGCGTGATCTTTGGCCTTGGCCAGCGCGGGCAGCAGCATGGCCGCCAGAATGGCGATAATGGCAATGACCACCAATAACTCAATCAGGGTGAACGCCCGCCGGAGGATGGGGCAAGTTTTGATGCGCATAGGTTGTAATAAGGGTGAATTTCAATCAGATTATAAAGTTCTAATCCCGCGCAACAACGGGCAGTTTGCGCAGGCTTGGTATGTTTTGCGCACGCCCTTGATTTGTCCCGGCGCCCGCGCCGTTCAGTAAGAAAAGCAAATGGCCACCGGTGGGAAACGCGCTTCGCCGCGAGCCATGCTTTGTTGCGAACTCCGTTGCGAACATTTTGAAAAATAGTGCAGCCGTTCGGAGCGTGGCCGTTTATTTGGCATTTTCGCTTCCGGTTTAAAAAATGTCGCGGGGCGTCCAACCCAATAGACGCCCCGCGACGGGGTTAACCCAAACCCAACCCCAAACCCACTCCATCAGCTCACGGATAACGCAGTTGGAAGAACACGTTCGGTTGCGCCGGATTGATGGTGATCGTCTCGTTCGTCACGTTGCCGGAGCCCGTCAGCGGGAACCATTGGTTCGTGGCCGTGAGGCTCACAGCGTTCGTGTAGAGCTGCCAGCCCTTGTGATCCGGCGCCCAGTTGAATGACAGCGTGCTGCCGGCCGACGCGGCCGTGAAGTAAGCCGTCGCGGGGTTCGTGTTAACGATGATGGCCGGCAATTCGGTCAGGTTGACCGTATAGAGGTTGGTGGTTACGCCGTCCTGCGCGGTAACCAGCACTTTAATCACGTTGGTCGAGCCGACCCCAAAGTTGGTCAGCGTAATGCTCGGCACGCTGGAGGTCAGGGTTTGGATCGCCAGGCCGTTCAAGAACAACTTGTTGGAAGCCGTCAGATCTCCGTTGATCACGGTCACCGTCAGGTTGGTTCCAAAGGCGTTGGTCGCCGCATAGGCGAATACGTTGGTGGCAAAGCCGGGCGTCAAACTGTCGGCCGGATTCAAGGCCAGCGAGGTCAAAAAGGCGTTCGTTTTGAGCGGCACCACGGTAATGCTGCCCGTGCCGGTGATATAAGCCGGATCCGTGGCGGCACTGTAGACACCCGGAGCCTTGCTCGCGCCGTTGATGATCAGCGCCGCCACCTGGTCGGTTCCCGCGAAGTCCAGTTGCAGCACCGCCGCATTGGACACGGTAACGGTCGAGCGCCAGAAGAGGGTCGGCTGCGCGAGCTCCAGCGTGCCGGCACTGACGGTGGTGTTGCCGGTGTAAGTATTCGTGCCATTCAGCGTCACGAGGCCGGGACCGTTGGCCGTGAGTCCGCCGGCGCCGGTGATCAGCACGGTATTGGCTTCGGTAATGGAATAACCGCTTTCGGCATAAAAGTTATGCGTGCCGGTGGCGGCCAGAACGATATTCAGCGTGAGGTTGTCAATCGCGGCGCCGCCGCCCGCCAGACCGCTGATGGTCAGGTTCTGCTGGCTGCCCACGCCGCCTGTTACTATGCCGACGGCGTCGGCCTGGCCCAGGGCCGGATCATAGTTCTCAATGGTGCCATTATTGAAGTTCAGCGTGGCCCGGCTGCTATTGGTTATCGCTTGCGTGGCACCGATGTCGATGACGTAGGCGCTCAACAAACCGGAGCCGTTGGTGCCTTTGCCCAGATTGTATGTGGAAGTCACGCCGGGATCGCCGGTCGAGACGTTGTAGTTCAGCCCCAGGGTGCCGGCCAGCACGGTGCCGCCATTTTGATTGATGGTCGCATTGGCGCTGGCGGAGACGGTTGCACCGTTATCATAACTCATATAGACGGTTCCGACATTAAGTATGCCGTTGGACACGCTCAACGTGCCGTTGCCGCCCGTGGAGTTGTTATTCACGACATACAGGTTGTTGACGACAGCATCGAGGCTGCCGGCCGTCGTATCGAAGGAAAAGGCGGGCGGGCCGCCATTGTTGTTTACCCCGACGTTAAGGGTTCCCACCGCCGCTCCGGTGCCGCCGATGCCGCGCAGGATAAGCGTCGGGTTGCTCAACCCGGCGTTGAAAGCAACGGTGCCGGCCGCATTATGATAGCCGCCCAACTGAATGTTCCCCACGTCGAAGACGTTTGACTGGCCAAGCAGCAGCGTTGCCGTATCGCCCGTGGCCGCCGCCGTGAGGCCGCCATTGGCCAGCAGGATGTTGTTGGCCGTGATGTTGTTCGTCTGCGCCAGTTTGACGGTCGAATTGGCCCCAATCGCACCATAAAAGGTGATATTCCCCGCTGGAAAGTTGAACGTGCTCAAGCCGCTCAAATCCACGGTGGTGACCGCCGTGGCCGCCGTGTTCGGGGAGAAGTTCAAGCTGGAGGTGACCGTCAGATTGCCGTTGGTGATGACGGCGGCGCCGCTGCCCAGGGCGGACAGGTTCAAATTGGCGACCGACTGATTTTGGCCGCCGAGGTCAAGCGTCGCGGGCGCGGTGTAGGCAATGGTGGTGCCAGGCGGCAGGACGCTGTCCGCATTGGTAATCGCCAGCGTGCCGCCGGCCAGCGTGGTCGGCCCGGAATAACTGCTGGTGGCGGCCGTCCCGTCAATTATCAGTTTGCCGCTGCCAGTCTTGGTGAATCCGTCGCTGCTCGCCGCCAGGGGGCCAACGATCAGATTGCCGGCCGGGGTATTAAAGACCGACCCGGAAGTAAGGTTGATAAATACGTCCAAGGTTTCGGTGGCGGCCGAATCGTTTTCCACCAGACCGCCGGCGCCCAAAGTCAGGAAGGAACCGGGCGACGTGACATTAAAGGCCCCCGCATTGTTGCTGAAGGTCACTGCGGAAACGTTATACGAATTGTTCATTACCGGAGTCAGGCGCGTGGAGCCCGCAAACAACAGGGCGTCGCCCGTGTCACCGCTCACATCGGGAGTGGTGCCATTGAGCCAGTTCAAGCTGCTCCAGTTGTTGTCGCCGGCCGCCCCATCCCAGACCAAGGTTCCATTGGCAATGGTGACATTAATATTGGCCGTGTAGCTGTCGGCTTGCGCATCGGTGACCGTAAAGGGCACCGCATAGGTTCCCGGGGCCAGCGTACCCGGGACCGAGTAGGTGGAGGAATAAAGATTGCCGGCACTTGAAAAAGTTTGCACCGAGCCGCCCAGATTGCTGAAGTCGGCCGTCACCCCGATGCCGGTGCTGCCCGTGCCGGGCGTCACGGTCACCGTAAACAAATAGCTTTGATGCACGCCGGTGGCGGGACTCACCGCGCCCGCCCCGGAAAGCAGCACGCCCGTGGAGTAGTGCAGCGTCACCGCATTCGCGGAAGTCACCACCGTATAATGGCCGTAATTGGACGGCTTGGTCGCCCCCACCCAGTTTGGAACCGCATTGAACGTGCCCGCGATGCCACCGGGGGCCGTGATAAGCGTATAGTCGCTGCCGGTGGCGAGGGCCGCCGCCGGGGCGGTAATATTAACCGTGTTACCGCTCGAATCGTTGGCCGAAAGCACTCCGGTGACGGTCAGTTTGTCATTGTTGGCGCTGGCCACCGTGGTATCCACATTGAACGTGCAAGTGGCACCCTGATCCAGCGTCAGATTGTTGTTCAAGGTCAGGGTTCCGTGGTTGGTGGTGCTGCCATAGAAACCGGCCCGGATGCCGGCCCCATTGGCAACTTCCACATTGCCGTTCACCGTTCCGATACCGCTCACGCTGCCGCCGGCCACCGTGGCATAAGAAATGGCGGAAACATCAAAGGTGGACCCGCCGCCCACAAAAATATTCGAAGAGGTAATCGTACCGCTGGCACCAATGACCAGGGTGCCACCATTGGTAATGGTGGTGTTGCCCGTGTAGGAGTTGGCGGCGGTCAAGGTAAGCGACCCGCTGCCCACGGTCAGCGCAAGCCCCTTGGTCAGGTTGGTGGCGGCAATGACGCCATCAACAATCGACCCGCCAAAGCTCGAAGTGCCCCCGCTGTAATTCAATGTCACCGGATTGGCCGTGCTGCTGTTGGTGATGATCACGGCCGTGGCGGCGGGATCCATGGCCAGACCCGCGACTTTCAGACCGTAGCCGGCCAGATCCAGTGTCGCCGCATTGCCGCTGCTGCCCAAGGTCAAGGGCGAGGTGGCGGGAATGGCGTTGGCAACCCCCAGTTTCAAGGTGCCGAGGGCGTTCGTGGTGGCGCCGGTGTAGGCGTTGGCGCCGCTCAGGATCAAGGTGCCGGCGCCCAGCTTGGTCAAACTGCCGCCGCTGCTCGAAAGTCCCGTGGCGAGGGTGATGCTCTGGCCGCCGGTGTTGAGCGAGTAAGCCTGATTGGCCGCCGTGCTGAACCGGCTCGAATAATCGGTTTTATTGTTGGCGCTAAATTGGAGGGTGCCGCCGTTGAAATTAATGGGGCCGCCGTAGCCCAGGGCTGTGGCGTTGTTCAACACCATCACCCCGCCGTTGAGAACCGTGCTGCCGAAATAATAATTGGCCAGGCTGTTGGTCAGATAACCGGTACCGCTCTTCGTAATGCCGGCATAATAGGCGATGGCGCCGCTGCCCAGCAGCGTATAGTTATGCGTCGAGTTGTTGAAAACCACATTATTGGGCGAAAGCACCGAATTGTTGGTGACTATGATGTTCGGGCCAACGGGCGTCAGGGAATCGTCAAACTGCACGGAGGGTCCCAACAGGTTAACTTCCGCATAGGTTTTGCCGGCCGTTCCGCCCAAACTCCAGAGGCTGTTCGTCGTCCAATTGTTTGAACCGGAGGTGGGCGGGGCCCAAACCAGGGGAACGATGGACGAAACATTCAGATTGATTTGATTGGTGCTGGTGCCGTCGGACAGGGCCGCCGTAAATCCCTGCGGCAAGGCGCCCAAGGCGAAGGAGCCAAAAACACCGGCGAAATTGGTGTTAACCAGCGTGCCGTATTTGAGGAGCGGAATGGCGGTGCCCGTCTGCCAATTGCCACCGGACAGAACGATGGGCGCCGGCACGTTGGTGACGAAGGTGAGGTTGCTGCTGATATTCAACAACGGCACGGTCGGCAAGCCGGACGGGCCGGGCGCAAAGGACAAAACCGAGTTGTTGGTGCCAACCAGCGTCAGATTGGAAACCAGCAGCGAACTGCCCGGGGAAGTGGCGATCACCGCATTGGTGGAATTGGCACTCACGATCAGGGTGCCGCTGTTGGTGGTCGTGGTGCTGAGAAACAGCGTGCCACCGGCCACCGTCGAGGTGCCGACAAAATTATTGGTCCCGGCCAGAATGCCTTCGCCCGGGCCGACGAATCTAAGCGCGGATCCTGATGCCGTTTGCACATTGCCCAGAATCGCCAGGGTTTGTCCCGCCGCCGCCGAACCAATGGCCGGCGTCCCGCCGCCTTCCAGGTGGACGGTTTGAAAAGCCGGCATGATGGTATACACGTTGCCAAAACCGGTCGTCGGGGTGCCGGCCGTATTGTTCAACGAAAGCCCGGAACTCGCATTGGAGATGGTAATGCTGCTCGCATTGCCCAGCGAACCGGCTTGATTCAGTTCGATCTTACCCTGGCCGATGATAATCGGTCCGGTTAGCCCGCTATTAACCACGCCGCTGTAACGGCCGGTCAATGTGCCTGGTCCCAGCTTCGTAAAGCCCTGGGTGCCGGTCGTGGTGAAATACCAATACAAGCCGGCCCCGCCGCTGCAATTGATGACCGGCGTGCCCGCCGAGGTTTGAAAGTTCAACACCAGGTTGGCGCCGGCAAACCCAATGGTGGAAGTCGTGGCCGTCAGATTCAACGTGCCCAACGTGTAGGTAGAGCTGGAGCCGGGATTGATTATCGAATTGGTGGTATTATTGAAAATAGCCGTCGTATCCACCGCATTGGGCACATTGGCGGGCGACCAGGCGCTCGAAGTGCCCCAAACCATGTTTGAACCGATCCACAAATTGGTGGTCTGGGCCGGGAGCGAGGCGGTCACCCCCAGCAGCAGGGCCAAGAAGGCGCCCCACGAAAACAACCGTCGGGCGGCCGGCATCCGCCATTGCGGGCCGGGAGATAAGTTGGAGGTTTGTTTGGTTTTCATGATCATGATTAGTTTTTTGGTTGTCTGGTGATGGGCGATTATGGAATGTGTCCGGCGGTTGGGAATGATTGGCAAAGCTGTCTGGTGGAGTGTTGCTTTATGGTTGATCGAATTTGATTAGGCATTTGGCGGCATGGGCGCTCCGCCTCCAGCCGGGAGGAAAGCGCCAGTTTTTAACGACCCGACAGCGTCGGTGCCACACGTTATTATCATTTGGGATAGACGGATTCATTGATTGCCGCGAAACGCATACCCGGCAAGGAGCCAGGCCGCATCCAAGTCGCTTGCCGGCGGCGGGTTGCCGTATTTGTTGGGATCCATGCTGGCGGCATAGGCAATGGTGACGCCCGAGAGCCAGCGGCGCGAGGTGGAATGCCCGTCCGCCCAGCTAAAGGTGCTCGAAGAGCCATGAAAGGACGCCGGCGAGTCCAAAATCGTGGTCCCGGACCAGTTGTTGGCCGCACTGCCGTTGACATTCATCACCCACGTGCCTTCGTTTTCCCCGCGCGGATCGTTTTCCTCCACAAAAATGAACTTGTCCGTCGGATGATGCAAATCCGTGATTTTGAACAGCAGTTCCGGCTGGGTCGGATCGTTGTTCCACGTCTGCCCGTTCAGGCCGGTAACGCCCGAGTAGGAGCAAAACGCATAACTTGAACTGGCCAGTTGCTTGCGCAAATCGCCGGGGCAGTTGATCAGATCCGGATTTTTCAGGTACAGGCCAAACGCCCCTTGGGCGATGCACTGTTCCGACAACAGTTTGACATAGGACTTGGCGTCCAGCGAGCCTTGGGCGGGGGTTGTCGGCAGGTTGCCGGCCACATAGGTGGTGGTGTATTGCCAGCGCCAGGGATTTTGGTTCAGGCCGGTGGTGCTGCCGCCGGTGGCGGTGGAATTGACAAAATTATTCATGTTCACCAACGTGTCCACGTTGTCGTTGGCATACATGGTCCAGGCCAGCGCCATTTGCTTTTGGTTGCTCACGCAGACGCCGGTGGCCGCCTTGCGCTTGGCCGCCGCCAGCG
>CAIQKM010000006.1 GCA_903872345.1 uncultured Verrucomicrobia subdivision 3 bacterium
GCTGCTTGCGCGGCAAGGCCTGATCGTCTTTGAGTATCTGTTTAATCCGCTCGATGAAAGCCCCCAGCTTCTTTTGCGGTCGTGGCTGCTGCTGCCGGTAGCCCGGCGGCTCACTGTGTTCCAGAATCTTCTTCAACGTCACCCGCCAATTGCTCCGTGGCGCCTGTCTGGATGCCCGGGAGACACAGGGGCATTATATTGTCGGCACCAATGGTCATATCCGGGTAGTGGGGGAGGACATCAGCGAAAAGTACCTGCTGCTGTCCAACTCCCATGACGGTAAAAGCTCGGTTCAGATCAAGTTCACGCCCGTCCGTGGGGTTGTGAAGTGAGGCTTACCATGGCGTATGCCGTGATAAGTGTATTTAGCCAGTTCCTGGGCCTTTGTTAATGTTGCAGTTAGTATTATTATTACTTTTTGAATGAATGTTTTCATATGTTCGTGTTGTTGTTGTGCCAACAGGAACACAGCATTGCTGAACACCAAGGGGTCAAAGGAAGTGAGTGCAACCGAGAAGGTCTAAACCACAACTAATTCGCCTGGACGAACTACACGCCAAGTCCAATCGCCTTCACGTCGTGCGTGAATACAATTTTACTGTTGGCGGGAGATGTTGATCCCCGGTTTTACTACCGGGAGAAGATCGGCCACGACGGCAATCTTCCGTTGTAACGCCGATTCTCATCAGCGCCGGTCTTACCTGACCGTAAACCCTCAGCGGTGGATTTATTGCTCCCCGCAAAGAGCCCAAGCGAATTGATTTGCAAAGTTGAATCAGAGATTCAGCGAAAGGGGTCCCATTATTCTCCTTCTGCTTTCAGCAGACGAAGGAGTGGCCTTTCGCGCCTTGCAAACTTGTGGGTCTGCGGCGGGAAATATATACCATGCAAAAATTCTTGTCAAGAGGGTTTTTATCTATTCTTTTGGGCGAAAAAACTCAAGGTCGGCGCATTTATGTAGCGCGGTTCATAACCGGCAATCACCCCGCAGGGCGGCCATCCGTAAATTATTGCCTCACACCCCGATTCGCCCATTTGCTCAAAAATGGGAACAAACAATTGGCAAATCAACATCGTGAAGACCGCCACGATGGATTCGTTCTTGTGGCACAGAGCCGTAATTCATAGACTTTTAAAACACTTACTGGGGTAAAATGTCAGCACCAAAATTAAAAAGGTGATATGTCGGAAACATTCGCTCAATATTTGGAAAAGTGGCTAAAACAGTCCACGGCACAGGGCTTGACTAACCCGCTTGTCAAGATGCCTGTGAAGCGCTTTTGTCTGCTTCAACCACGGGATTTTGAATCAATCGCCAAAGGCGGGAACTTTTTGATCGGCACTACAAGTGACCCAATTGCCCGAAACCTCCTCAAAAATTTCCAAACAAACATTCGCGAGCGCGGCGAACATTGCGCATTCATTTGTTCCGGTTCCATTGAAATAACCATTGCTGGCGGCATCGGCCAGCAAACCCGAACCGCGCTTTTCCCCATTTCCCTGAAACGGGCGACCCTCCAACTGGCTGGTACAAACATAAAAGTAGTCGTTCACGAGGACGAAACGTGGCGAATTAACCCCGTTCTCGAAGCGCACCTCCGGGGGATGGGCATTCCAAGTGTCCCTGAAAATCTCACCCAAAATCCGGCTCGCACCACAAGCTGGTTAGCCAGCCAACTTGGCAATCGCGCCGCCAGCGTGAAGACCGACAGCTACGTTGGTCTTTTTAGCAGTCAACAAATGGTGGTGCAGGAACGGCTGAAAGAGCCATTGTTTCGGCAAGCCCTCGCTCAAAACCCCGTCATCAAGGCAAAAATTGCCGGAGAGACAGTCAGCGACGTGGATCTGGGTGAAAATAGCGACGACGGCCTGGAAGAACTCGGGCTCGTCCTGCCTTGTGATGACAGCCAGCTGAGAGTCATCCAACTCACCAACCAAGGATGTTGCCTACAGGTCGAAGGCCCACCCGGCACTGGCAAGTCCCAGACCATCACAAACATCATTTCCAACGCGCTTTATCAATGCCGAAATGTCTTGTTGGTTTGCGATAAAAAAGCGGCCATCGTTCAAGTGGAGGAACGTCTAGCCAATTCTGGCCTCAAGCCGGCAATGCTCAACCTCCATGATGAAGACCTAGATAAGCGTGAGTTTCTCCGACAAGCCTGCGAGCGTTTCCCTAGCGACACTTTCGCATCTGGCCGAACCGGCGCGGTGAACTACCCGTTCGAGCAGTTGAAGCAGTTACGCGAAACGCTCAACAACCGTGTGTCAGAAAACCGCCAACCCCTTCACCCCTCTTTGCCGGTTGCACGGCATCATGCCGTAGGCGGACTGATCCAACTCCGCAAGGTGTTGAAAAACGTTCCTAAACTCGATATTCCAAACTGGCAAACGCTTTCAAAAGAGCGCCTGTCGAAAGTCTTAAATTCCATTGGCGAATGGCCTGGCCTCGCCCAAGTCATCGCTGATCAGCTGAATATTTGGAATAACGTCTGCGTTGAAGCCTTCGACGAAGACGCCAACGCCGCAAACCAATTACGTAGTCTATGCGAGAAGATTTCCACCCAAATCTTTTCACTGGAAGAAGTCAAAGAATGGGCGGCTACCGTGGGCATTAAGCTTGCACCCACGTCCGACAATGAAGTCGCGGAAATTCTCGCATTGGTTGAAACCGTAATCGCCCGCCCTGAATGCCATCCGAATCTCGTCGGCAATAAAAAGGTCAACGTGGTAGAATTACAGCGGCTTAAACACGAATGGGAACAACGCGAGGCCTTGGTAGCCGCACGACACCCAGTTCCCTTGGATGAAATCTACCCAGCAGAAGCTGAACGTGAGGCGCGTGACTTAATCAGTTCCGAAGTCGTTAACACATGGCAACAGTTGTCTGGCCGTGAAGTTTTCAATGCTGACCGTCACGAGGAGATCAAGGTCAGTCAACAGGCATACCAGCGTCTTTGTGACCAAATTGGCTTAATTTATTCTCCACATGTCAAAGTTCGCCGAGCCCAACTACAAGCCGTGCTGTCACTTGGAACATTTGGCGGCTTGATACCACGACGCTGGTGGGATCCGGCCATTAAACCTGTGCTCGAAATAAATGGATGGCACGGCAAGCTACGCTCTTGCGCCGCCCATGCAAAAACAGCACCAGTGCCAATCAATTTCGTCGCATTGGAGCGAGTTGCACCCGCGCATTGGTCGCACGTTGAAGCGATGGCAGAGCATGGATTCAATCTCATCAGCTATTGCCTGAAATTCGTGAACGATCGGCGGTGCAAATTTGCCCTCCGCCAGGCGTATCCGGAAATTCCACTAAAGGGATTCAAAAAGTGGCGGGAAGTAACTCTACACGCCGTCACAGCCCATCAAACAATGCAAAGCGTGCGCTCTGCCGCCGATGGGCATGTCATCACTCGACAGCTGACGGAGAATTATTTCTCGGCATCCCACGACGACCGAGATGGCGCAACCAGCATGTTAGACCATCAAGATGTGGGCCGGCTACAAAACGCTTCCGCCCTGGTGGAGCAATTACGGGATCGCAACGACCTGTTTGAAATTAAAAGCCCTCATTGGCAAACCTTCTGGGAATCATCAAATCCACATCTGTTAAAAAGTGTTCAAACCGCTTTGGATGACCTCGAAACACTTCCGCTTCCCCGTAGCGATTCAGACGACTTAGAAGCGGCGATGAAGTTTTACGCCGACACCCGGCAAAAAATTGAAAACTTTCTCAAAAAATATGAACGGATTGACGGAGACCGCACGCGTCACGTCCTAAAATCCTTCGCGGCGCAGAAGGAATATGCCATCTGTAACGAGCATCTGGTACCACTCGAAAAATATCTAAGCCTTGAACCCCAGACCTCAGCCACACCCAATTGGAAAAGACTAGACGAAATCATACAATGGCGCGACCTTTTCGAAAGTCTTTGTGGCCAACAGACCCTTGACGTTGACAGCAAACTCTGGCTGAAACTTCAAGAGCGCTTGTCTACTCATCATGAATTCATGATGGAAGCAAATGAAGAGTTGGAAACCTTCATAGAACGGAGCACTGAAAACCTCTCCAACTATGCCGCATTTCAGGAGCGACTCGCCGCAATCCTCACCGACCTACCGCGCCATCCACTATGGCTTGAAAAGAGGCGCTGGTCTGACAAGATATCGGCTTACCCCGAGCTGAAAAACCTTTGGCAAAAGGCGACCACGGGTGGAGTCTCACCAGGGCAAGCCACACGACTTTTCTGTTTCAATCTGATTCGCCTTTGCAACCCAATTGCCTCCCCGAACGGTCCCGAACTGGGCCAGACGGTGAAATCATTCGTGGAACACGACGAGAACCTGACATCATGGATTCTCGACCACCTCAAGTCCCGCTTGCGAAACACCATGCAAGAGGCCTCGCGTATTTCACCGCAAAGCGAAGCAGAATTGCGTCGATTGTCGGGGTTGCAACGTGTGCGCGGCACTGTGCGCGAATTAGTTAACGCACACATGGATTACCTGCTCGACGCCAAACCGTGCTGGATGATGAGCCCAACCTCACTGGCCAACCTGATAGACACATCCATTTTTTCTGAGCATGGCATCCCGTTCGACCTGGTTATATTCGACGAAGCATCCCAGATCCGGGTGTTCGACGGCCTGCTTTCAATGACCTTCGGCAAGCAAGTCATCATCGTGGGTGACAATAATCAGCTTCCGCCCACAAACTTTTTTGCATCATTCTCCAATGCCGAAGCCGAAGCAGATTCGCATGATTTTGGCACCAGCGAGAGCCTCCTACAGGAATTCTCGGGTGTCTTCGCCGAGGACAAAACGCATGTGATGCTCATGTCTCACTATCGTAGCGAAACTCCAGACTTAATCCGTTTCTCGAACGACTGGTTCTATGCCAGCAAACTGGAAATCTACCCCCCCGCCCATGTCAGTGGCATCGGTCGGCGCCTTCATTACGTGGCCGACGGCGTTTACTCCGAAACATCCGGCGCTCGAAACAACCCCGCCGAAGCAAGAGCCGTGGTCAAACTCATTGAGGCGCACGTTCGTGAATGCCCGGAAAAATCACTCGGCGTTGTCACAATGAACATCTCTCAATTGGAGTTAATTGAAGAACAACTCTGGCTCGCACCAGCGAATGTTCAGAACTTCATCGCTGATGACGCCAAATTCTTCATCCGCAACCTTGAAACAGTCCAAGGTGATGAAATGGACCGCATCATTCTAAGCCTGACCTACGGCAAGAACCCCGCCGGCCAGTTCAGTTCCGCCGTGCTCGGCCCAGTCATCAAGAGCGGCGGTGAACGGCGCTTAAATGTAGCTATCACGCGTTCACGGAATGGTATGACAATCGTCAGCTCCCTTAAAGCGGCAGATCTTGAATCGTCCAACGCCCAAAGCCGTGGGTTTCAATGCCTGAAATCGCTTTTACTAGACCTGGAAACCGCCGAGCAAACCCGTAGTTTCGGCCTATCCAGCAAACGCTTCGAACGCCGCAACGACGGAGTCTCTAATGTCATTTTCTGTGAATCGCCTTTTGAAGAACAAGTCGTGGAGTTCCTGGAAAACCTCGGCCACGAAGTTGAATGCCAATATGGATCCGGCAAGTTCCGGCTCGATATCGTAGTCAAGGAAGGCGGTAAAAATCTTCTCGCCATCGAATGCGATGGTGCCGCCTACCACAGTTCCTTGGTCGCACGCACCCGTGACCGTGCTCGCCAGCGACTTTTAGAGAAACTTGGCTGGCGATTCCACCGCGTCTGGAGCACCAACTGGTGGTTTTTTGAAGAACAGGAGAAAGAAGCCATCGTCGCGGCAATCAACTCAGCGCGCACCGCCTCACACAATAAAAAACCCGCCAAATAGCCGGATGAGAAAATGCTTTGCTCACACCACCATGACCAAAGCAGTTAATCATAAAGTCATATTTATAGACGAGGACCGAAATGCCGAACTCATAACCCGAAATAATATATGCCAACCCATTCAAAAGCGGCAGTTCGGTCAGCATTCGTGCCGCCAATCAGTTCATGCTGGCCGTTGCTGTTCCGGATGAGCAGGGCATCTCCAAATTGACGGACAACTTCCTGGCTATGGCGTCTGGCTAGTGGATTTCTCAGTTTCATGCCCCAACTTTACCCGCAGCACATGGACAAGGGCTGTCCAAGGTGATAATTGGCAGAAAGGGTGGTTGGACAGCAGATGTCCATCCCTGTCTGAGAACATTGCCGGCATGAGAAACAAATCCATCAACGCCCGGTTTATTCCAAGTGAAGTGATCGCCAAGCTCGGTGCGGTCCAAGTCGTCAAACAGGCTGAGACCGTAGCGCCGAGGTCCTGAAGCTCAAACGGCATGGTTTGGGTATCCGGGCGATCGCGCGAGAGCTGAAGATGGCCCCCAGCAGCGTACATAAGGCGCTGAGCTTGGCGGCTTGAAAGCAGCCGCCATTATTAGACGTACGGACTACTCGAACGGTTTTTAATCGCATGGGGGCGGCAATCACCTTCTGGCGGCACGCAGTCCCAGCAATTCCATAGCCGCAGCCTGCCATTTTTCTTGGCTGTCTCGCGGGGCGAAGCTAACCCGCTTGACTGTCCAGCCGTTCCCGGTAAGGAGCTCAGACATCGCGACGGCGTCCTTCGCTGACGAAGTGTGAACGATTACCGGGGAGATTGGATTGCGCCGCTTAACGAGATACTGGACGGCGTCCATCCCGGTGCCAGCATTGTGTGCGCTCGAATTTTCTAAGTCGAAGTCAAGCGACATGAGCCGGACGCGGGCGAATTGGGACGACGCCAGTGATTTTAAACCTTCCACTGAGTCGAAGTGCCGTAGATCAAAGTGGCGAGGCAGTACGGCGACCGCCCGGCGCATTATTTCAACGCGGGCGGTATTGTCTTCTAAAATGGCGATGATGTCTGGTGCGTGGCTCATTTGCGTGTACTTCGCTTGTGTGTGTTGTGATCTTACCACGGCGGTAGAGCAACTGCCAATCTATCCACCACACGTTGCCAAATCGGGTTACTGGCCACTACACGCTCTGATTTAAATCGGTGCCGCTGAGGGCTTGCGACGGTTCGGATGGGAGGTCATAATCAGCTGCTAGTAATTTATGTAAAACAACAACAAACACAATTTAGCGTAGCAAAGCTACGGTCTTTCAGGAAAACCGCGAATTTTCAAGTTAGAGGACCCAGCTCAAGCACGCGCCAATCGGCGCGGCTTGTAGCATTCTTCTAACAGGCGCTTCGCGGTGCCTCCTGAAAGGGTGCGACGAGTCCGCGCCCTTTCGTTTTTAAGGCTGTCTCCGGCGTTGCGCTAAGGAAAGGCAACTGTGCCGAGAATAATTAACGATCAGACAATTGACCAAGAACTTAACAAGTTTGCAGTGCGCACCTTCCATGCAGAAGCCCAGAAGTGGATTAGGACAGTGGCCAAGCAGCACATTGTGAATCTTGATGGTGTTGACCGAGATGAGAACTTCCGGGTATATGCTCCACCTTCCGAATCCATTTATGGCGGCCTACCAATGTTCGACAGCCTACCCGATTGGGCCAAGGAGGCATTCAACAACGGTGAACAACTTTGCTGGTTTGATCCGATAGGAGTACGACGTCGGAGGATTTGGCAAATCATTGAGGATATCGCAATTTGGTTTAATCGGAATCACAACGGAGCAACCGACAGGGACTACGAACAGCTTGAGTTTGCAGAAGCCGCCCAACTGTCAACAGAATGGCGGAAACACATCAATAGGCTCTGGACGGATAACTATACTGCCGGTTACAAAGCTGGGGTTGCTGACGGCAAGGTAACCGGCCAACCGTTGGCGACGGACGATGAAAGCACAGGTGCTGCGCAGAGGAAAGCGCCCAAAAATCTACAATCGCAAGATGCCATAAACGAATGGGTTAACGGGTACAAGGTGGGATGGTGTTACGGTTGTAACGCGAGGCAGTGATAAAGGAATATGGCTACGCGTCCCTTCATCAAAGCCACTACGGAAATGCTGGCCGAAATCATGACTAGCTTCGTGGCTGCGGTTGAGTGGCTCAAGCGCACGAACTGGAATAAGCACAAGCCCAAGGCGGTGCTGATTTCCATACCCAGTTGATGTTTGAGCGCTCGACACAATCGCGCCAGTATTTACGCCATGCAACAGGCCGAGCTTAAACTGGCCGACGTTCTGCCGGTGCGCCGCCCTAAGCGGAATGCCGCCGTCTGGTTGACATCCATTCACGAGGCCGGGCATGCCGTCGTAGCGGTCTACTACAAGCTGCCGATCATCGAAGCCTGCGTCCAAGGTGGCGGAGATGGGTTTGTTCTCTTGGATCAAGAGCAAATTGAACCGCTGCTGTATACGGCGAATGCCACTCGTTCCATCAGCGCTCAAGCCGTGATGGGCTACGCCGGGTTTGCGGCCACACACCGTTTGAAGCCGGGGGCAGCTCTACGCTGGGAGAGTGGCGTTGATGACTGGGAGACAAGCAACCTCTGGCTCTGGTGGCTATGGGATAATGTGCTCAGCAAGCGCTGCGCAGCCCGTGGCCATGCGCTAATGACTGATGCCCAGATTGAGCATCAACTCGCGCGCCGCGCGCGGCGGCTGTTTCTGATCGCGCGCCGGTTGGTCCATGGACTGTTCCCGGTCATTCAGATCGTGGCCCGCGCCCTGTATGAACGTCGTCGCCTGGCTGGCGCTGAGGTTGTGGCGCTGGCCGGGCCGATCATCGCCAACCTGCGGCCTGATCTGGTCGTACGACCGGTGGGCGGGCATGACGATTATCACTTCAGAATTCATCCGTGTGCCGCCCGCATGCCTCGGCCTGAATCGTACGAACCGCTGGGACTGCGTGCCGGTGGTGTGTGAACGTGTCAATCATCCTGCGATGGTATTCGGCACAGCGATTTCAAGAGGCTGTGTTAGGACAGATAAGACTGTTGGAAGGTGGTAGGGGCGATGGGACTCGAACCCACAATCTGACCCTTATAAAGAGACGGCTTTACCATTAAGCTACACCCCCGACCGAAGTCGAAACTTCGGCGGTCATATCAAGTGCGGCTTTTGGTAAAGCGTGGGCATTACTCGAACACAATGCACCCGTCCGGTCGTGGCGTCAACCGCGAAGCTGAGAATGGTGCGGGCCACGTCGTTATGTGTTAAGCTGAAAATGGATTGAAACTTTGGATCGATACATCCGGCCACGAAATTGTCGCACCCACCGGCCACATCCCGTTGGCCGTGTCGCTTCTGCCCGCCAAGGTGATCGCACCGTTGGAGCGCGCGTATGAGGCCGAGGAATTTAATAAGCACGTCTACGAGGCTATGTTCCGACGTGGTTAAGTGCATGGCAGCATTGCCGATAAAGCTGTTTTTCTACAACAGCCAGCCGTAGACGGGCCAGCACAGTTGCCTGTGGCACAGCAGGACTGGATCGCCGGAAAGCGAGCACAGGGGATGGATGTGAAGTTCAATGGCCGGTGAGGCTGGAGCACTCCATGGTGAAGGCTGGATGGTAGGTCAGAAGGCTGCGGTGACTTCGATTGATGCACGAGGTGAGCTAGCCACCTCGCGGCGGTTGCAAATTTATCCGCGCAGTGTATTGTGACTACATGGGCAATTCACTTCGCCATACCCCGATCGTCGGCTACGGTAAATCGGATAAGCGGTTCAAAGTAGCCACTCATCGGAAACTCCGCCGTAAGATTCACGTCATCGCCCATGATCCAGCCGTTGAGGTATACCCAGAGGAACGCGATGTCAGCGATACGCGCCGTTGGCGCAAGTCGCCGCGTGGCTGGGCCAAGCAAATCACCATGCTCCTACCGGAACTGATGCGAAAATAATTTGGAAGTTTGCATCTATTTTATACCAGCGGCAACTGCTTGCCAGCCGGTTCCCGTATAATGCTGATACCTAGCCCGAGCAGTCGGATCGGGCGACACACCAACCGCTCCCGGCCCGCATCTAGTAGGTGAGCCGCGAGATGTCAGGCTGCGGGGCCATCGATGTAGAGCGTTGCTTGGATAAAAGCGGGGCCTGTTCGCGAACCCATTTCGTCACACTCGTCACAGAAAAATTTCGGAAAAACGGTACCAGTCTTCGGTCTTGCCTGAAAAGACGAGGTGGAATAAGGTTCTAGGTATGCATAACTTAGCTATTTACGCTGAGTTGCGTATGGTTGGCCGCAGGGGTTCGAGCCCCGCCACTCCCGCCATTTCTGCAATGGCCACAAGCACTTAAGGTGTTTTTGTTTTCCAAAAGCAGCTTGGTTGCAACCAAACCAGTGAAGCACTTGGCGATAATATTCGTTCTTTCGTGACGTAAAAATGAATCCCAGTGCTTATTTGGCAACCTGGGTCACGCAGAACAAATTCAGATTTCGGCTGGAAATTTAACCCTTAACCCGAAATTAAAATGGTCAGGCTGCGGCCAGATGTTGGAGCATAATTGGGTTGGAAAAGCCGAAGCCATACCCGCAGCGGTCTGGTGAAGCTCTTTCCCAACCGTATATGCCCAAGAGATGAATGCCGAGTGTCCGTTTTAATTTAGGTTTTCGGGTAAATCAATCGCCTGCCTTGATTTGCCTCCGCAATTCCTGCACGCCCGTACTGCGGTCGTCCGGCTTCGCAGTGTGGCGTGGTTTGCGCGGCCCGCTAAGAACCTCACAGCCGTATTCTCCGACCCTCTGTCCCGCCCCACATCACCGCCAAGCCCCGGCGGTTGGGCGGAGGGCGCGGCTTCACTTTCTCCAGTAAAAAGGACCGGCCGGTTTATGACCGACAACTCCGGTTTCGGATTTGACGAACGGTTTTGGAAACCGTTATTGGTGACGAACGCAACGGAAACCCGCGTCGTAGCGGGCATCCGTCGGCGTGTCGATGCTCCGGCTGGCACAGCGGACCACATTGGCCAGGGAGTCCCAACTGCCGCCGCGCAACACGCGATACTGGCCCGTGGCGGGACCTTTAGGGTTGCTGCCGCCGGCATAAGCGGTGCCATACCAATCCCAGCACCATTCGGCAACATTGCCCGCCATGTCGGTCAGCCCGTAGCCATTGGCGGGGAATGATCCCGCCGGGGTCGTGTAAGGCACCGCCCCGGTCGCCCCGGCCGGATTATACCCCGCCGGACCAGCGTCATAAGCCAGCATTCCGGGGGACGCGTAGTAATTGGCATTCGTCTCCGAAAGGGTGTTGCCGCCGGGAAAACGCTGTCCAACCAGACCACCCCGCGCCGCCATTTCCCATTCCGCCTCGGTGGGCAGCCGGTAACCGTTGGTGTTCCAATTGACGCTGATGGCATTCACGTCGCCATTGGTGTAAACCCTGGTCAGCCCGGCGTCGGTGAAATAGACCGGCGGCAGGCCGGCCTGCTGGGAGCGGGCGTTACACCATTTGACCGTGTCATACCAATTCACGGTCTGCACCGGATGCCCGGAGGCCTGGCCGGCACCGGGGTTGTCGAACGAATAACCATGGTTGGTGGCCCAGTTATAAATGGCCTGCCATTCGGCGTACGTCACCAGATTGGTGTCCATGCCAAAGGCGGAAAGGGTGACGCTGACCGGCAGCGCGTCGGACTCCCCGTCCAGCGTGTCACCCATGGTAAAAGGGACGGGCGAGATGACGGCCATTCCGTTGTTCATCGACACCGTAACGGACGTTTGGTAGTAGCGGAAAAAACCGGCCGGGAGCGTGTTGGAGACGAGGATGGCCTGAACCGGAACCGCATTGGAGAGGGTGATCCAGTTGGCGGGCGTCAAGGCAGTGCTGTATTGGATGACTCCGTTGGTCAGCGCGGCCGGCCAGTAAATCACCAGCGAACCGCCGGCCGGCGTCGGCACCAGGTTAAGCGTGGTGACGGTCTGGGCCGGGAGGGTCGCAGCGGTCGCAAAGGCAGCCAGGGCAAGCCACAGACGGAGGATGCTGGTTTTCATAAGGGGTTCACGACGGGGAGTTGGAGACGGTCCGGCCGGTTCCGGCCGGCGATGGGCGGGCCAGAGTGCCGTCAGGAAAATCTTTCCGGCTGACTATCTTGCCAGCCTGCATTTGCACTTCCGCCTTGAGGGTGCCATTTTCGTAGTAGCTGCGCCCCAGCCCATCGGGCTGGCCGTTGGTCATGGGAATCTCCTCGGCCAGCTTCCCGTTGGGATACCAGCGCCGGAACAGTCCTTGAAACCGGCCATGCACCACGGTGGCGGCGGTGAGCAACCGGCCCTCCGGGGACCATTTCTTGCGTTCACCTTCGGAATAGTTGTCCCGGTAGGTTTCCTGGATCTGCAGTTGGCCGTTGGTGTACCAGCCTTGGGAAAGACCGTTGAGGAGGCCGTTCGAGACCATGGACCGGGAAAGCCGCGCCCCATTTTGATAATAATCCACCAGCCAGCCGGTGTAAGGATTGGTGCGACCGGGCTCGTACCAACCACCGGCGAGATGCACCAGATTGGTGCGGTTGGTTTCCGGCCAAGGCACCGGCGGCGATCCCGGCTGCCAAGCAAGCCAGCTGACCAGCATCACCAGCACACTGGCGGCCAGGACGGGCGCGAGCCAGCGCAAGCTGGCGGCTGGTTGGGCGGGGAGTTCATTCATTGCCGGAATCGGGTGCCTACTTTACTGGAGTTGCAGCCGGAAGAAACCCACCGCCGGGGCGTTGGTGGGCGGGATTGTCTGGATCTGCAGGCTGGCCACGCTGGACGCGTAGTATGAAGTATAGACCGCGCCATTCGTCCCCTGCGCGGGGATGGTAAAGGATAACGGCGTCCAATTCGCCAGGTCGCTGGAACCATAGGCGGTGTAGGTGCGGCCGGAAACGGCCGTGAAACCCAGCACAGCCGCGCCCGCCTGCACACTTATGAGGGAAACGTTAAAACTGTTGGTCGGATCATTCGGATAGTTGCCCAACTGATACTCCTGCGCCAGCGTGCGGCCGGTTTTGGCATAGTCCGCATTGACGTTGATTTGAGCGAGCGGGAGATTGGTGCCGACGGCGGCGAGAAACATGTTTTCCCAGGCATCGGGGATGCCGTCACCATTGGCATCAACGCCCAGCGTCAGGTTTTGGCGCAACTGGGCGTCCGGATTGACCGTAATGGTTCCAACCTTGGCCATCTCGATGGGTAGGTTGGTTGTCCCGCTCACCTGCACATAAAGGGTGAAGGGCATGCCGGTGGTGAGCACGTTGGCCGCATAGCGTTTGAGCGTAAGCCCGGTGTCAAACGGCACGGACAGGGCAAAGTTGACGCCAATGGCCAAGCCCGGCCGGATGGGCGCCGTGAGCAAGGTGCCATCGCTGGCGCGCAAGATCACCGTATCCGCCGAACTGACCAGGGGGTTGCCGAATTGATCCCGCACCATGCCGTACACGAGGCCGTCCGGCGCGGGCGGATTGGCGCGGGCGGCGGACACCCCCAGCAGCAGCACCGCACCGATCAGCATCCCGCGGCGCAATAACGTGGATTTCATAGTATTCAACATGATGGATAGGTTTAATTGCCCGCGTAGGAATAGGTCACGAAGTAAAGTTTGACGTCCTTCACCGAGTTGATGAACCGCGAGAGGCCCTGGTTGGGATCGGCCAGCAAGGTGGTGCCGGGAATGACCAGTTTCCACTTCGTGTTCCAGACCGAGCGGCCAATCAGCCGCTGGTTGGTGTATTGCGATGGCGCGAGCGCGCCGCCGGCGCCATAGATGCTCGTATTGAAGGCGGCGGAAGTGGATACGGGCCGGAAGGCCTGGCACTTGCGGGTGGCAAACAACGGTTCAGACAGGGAGTTTGCCGCCGTGTAGTAAGGCGTCGTCGAGAAGTCAGACTGGCCGATATTGAACGGCAGGGGGATGGCCACGTCGTTCACGTTCCATGAACGGATGGTGCTGGTGTCGCCCAGCGGCGGACTGCGCATGATATCCGCGCCGCAGGGTATCAGATACACATACGGCGTGGCCGCGAGGGCGCTGGGATCCAGCGTCGGATCATTGGTGGGGTAATTGCCGGCGGCAGCGCCGTTCGCCACCGGATTGTCCATGCCGATATAGCCGTCCAGATCAACGCCCACGGCGAATATCTTGTTGGCGAAGGAGCTGGAACTGTAGGCGTGATCGCCCGGCCCGAGGGGCTGACCGAACAGATTCTCGCCGTCCGTGATGGTGGTGCTGAAGCTCAGGATGATTCCGGGCACGGCCGCCCCGCTGCCGTTGTCCACCTGCAGGCAACTGTTCATCGCATCCGAATCGGTCCGGATGTCAGGCTTGAGCCCTTCGGTCAAAATCTGCTGCCAGTTCGCATCGCCGTTAGTGCCGGTCATGATACGGTAGTTCTCGCTGCGGAGGCTGGCGATGGTGCCATAACCGTCCGGGTTGTTGAACCCGAGCCGGCCCTGGAGCACATCCCAGTCGGCTTTCATCTCGGCGAGGGCGTTGGCCAGGCCGGGGTCGCCGGTGTCGGTGCCGGAGATTTGCGGCTGGCCATTTTCGACCACGCCCAACGCGCTGGAACCGACGATCTGGTTGATCAGGCTCTGGCCGGCCGGGGTGCCGAGCAGGCCGGTCTCATAATCGTAGGCGTTGGCGGCCATATAGGTGTATTTCGCCGCCATGTTGAAGAGCGAGTTGTAACGGGTGAGCTTCTCGTTCTGGAACAGCGAGAACGCCGTGTCGCGTGTGGTGTAGCCCTGCACCTGGGCGGCGGCATGCTGGCGGAAGGTAAGCCGCTGCTGCTGCACCTGCTGGCCGAGCGCAATCTGAGTGTTCAACGCGTTCTGGGCATCATCCAGCGCGCGCTCGTCCGCCGTGATGACCGCCACATCCCCTTGCAAAGCGCTCAATTGTTGACCCAAGGCTTGGGCGGCGCTTTGCTGGGCCAGCGTGTACTGGTTGTCAGCCATCGTATCCTGCTGGCCAGTTTGCGCGGACTGCAGGAGTTCGGTTGCGACATTTCCCAGCAAATTCCCCCAATTTTCCCCCTGAATCATGGCTCCCAAGGCAATTGCTTTTACGGTTTCTGCTGTAGTTTGTGTTACAGCTCCTGCGGCATCCGTGCCAACAGCCATACCGCCAACAAACCAAATCGGGGACTTGGCACCAATGCCAGCTTCTGCCAATGAAATATTTTCATTCAAACACTGGTCTATCGTGGATAAGGTGTTTTGAATTGTATTCATCGTCAGCGTTTCGCCATTTATGGCGTTGTTCAGGGCCAGATCGCTGGCATTGATCACGGTCTGGGCGTTGAACAAATTAATGGCCTGATCGAGCGAGGCCTTGTCCCCTACCGCATTGGCCAATGCCTGCCGCAGTTTGTCCTGGGCCGCCAGTTCGGTGGAGATGGCCTGCTGGATGCTGCCAAGGCTGCCCCGTTGCGCCGTCCAGCCGGGCGGCTTGTTGTTGAAACCGTCCGCCCCCAGATTAAATGTCACATACTGGACTCCGTTGCTGTAAACGGGGGAGTTGGCCGGAACAATAAACGCCATGTTCTCGTATAATGTATTGGTGGTTTCCCAGTCGTTGGGCAGTTGCTGGATGTCAATCTGGAACGACTGGTTGGTGGTTAGATCCGGAACCGAGCCGCCGTAGATGTTGGTATCCGCATTATCCACGTACATGTAGTGAATGAGGTCCGGACCGGTGTAGCCCTGCGAATAGGCGCCACCCGGACCAATATCCTCCGGATACGGCGTGCCATAGATGGCGATCAACTGGTTGTTGAAGGCCAGTTCCTGGGAGGTGACACCCGCTTCAAAATTGGCCAGAGAATCCTGGTCCGACCGGAGCATCTGGCCGACATTCTGAGCGTCATTGAAGGCGGTCACGGCGTTGTTAAGCGCCACCACCGCCCGCTGGTAAACCTGCTCGAAATGCGTCTGCGGGGCTGTGCCGGTGACCTGCTGCGGATTGATGTCAAACGGGATGCTATTGGGCGACAAGCCCAGGGGCGTGGTCCCCGCGTTGGCGTTGTCCATATCGTTTTGCAGGGTGGCCGCGGTCACGGGCAGTTCCTGCAACTCGGGCACAGTGGTGCGATCCACAATCTGGATGCCTTGATCGTTAGGATTGGGATCTGTGGGCGGCAGGATGGCGTTGCCCACAACCCAGTTCAGATAAGCCCCCTGCCCCACGCGTGCCGCCCAGTGATCCATGCCCCAGTAGCCGGTCACGGTGGCCTGACTGCCATTGACCGTGGCATAGGTGTTCTGGCCGGGGTAGTTGGTGCCGAAATAATCCCATCCGTTGACGTTGCCCGGCTGGTAATCCCGACGCCAGGTGAGCTGAAACACCTGCTCGCCAGTGCGCACCACATTCTCGGCATCGGCGGCAAACTTGCGCTCGTGCTCATAGTTGACAGCCACCGTGGCTCCCAGAATGGTCACATCCTGCGACTGCGGAACCCAGTCGAAATTCGGGTTCAGCAGGAGTTCGTAATAATTCATCAGCGCGGTCAGATAATGGCCGTAAGCGTCGCCGTGGCCCTGCGGATACATGATGGCGGCGTCGGCGGCGTTCACCACGCCGTCGTTGTTGATATCGCTGATGTTGTAGTTCAGCGCATAGACCACTTCACCCGCGTCAATGCCGTAAGTATAGTTCCAATACAGGCGGTTGTACACGGGGGCATTTTCCACCCCGGGGGCCACGCTGTCATTGCGTCCGCGCAACAGGGCCAGGTTCTGCTCAAGCAGCGAGGGTTCCTCGCCCATGAAACAGAACATGGCGGTGGCAATGTTGCCATAGGTCTGGTCGGCGGTGCCAAAGCCGATGGTGGGGTTGAGCGAATTGTCATAGGCCTCATTCCCCAGCAAGGTGTAGAGGTCGCTCAAATAGCCGGCCGCGGTGAGCAGGGCGTTATTGGCGGGGCCGAAATTAATGCCGGAGTTGATGCTCAAATCCTTGCCCTTGTTGAGCACTGTCTCATAGAGGGGAATCAGCCCGGCGTTGGTGAGGGAATTGTTATTGAGCGGCACATCCCCGTTCCAGCGCGGGCCGGCCATCTGAATCAAACTGGCCGTGGAATTGGCGGGGTTGTCCATAAGGCTGGTGGACTGCCCGTTGAGCGGATTCAGCGCCTTGGTCACCCGGGTGATCCAGCCTTCCGCCTCAATGGGCGTACTCCAAGCCGACCAGTTGGTGAGCGCCGGATTGGCGAGGGCGTTGGTGCAATGATAGCGCATCGTGATCCAATTATCGCACAGCCCCATGATACCCGAGGCGCCCAGGGTATAGGTCGGTCCGCTGGCGTTGGGGAGCTGCGGCCAGGTGGAACCATCGGTCCCCGGCGAATTGCCACTGCCGTTGGGCGCCTGAATGCGCCAGTCATATTCGTAATCGCTCGCATCGCCGCCCAAGTCGCATGTGTGCTGGAAAGTGATGGTGTTGCCAAACGGACTGGCATTGTCGGAATTGACAACACTAACGCCGCCGGAATACAGGGTGGGTGTCACCCGGGTGACCACCACGCTGACTTGATCCGCGGCAAATGCCGGATTGCGACTGTTCCCAACCACATACGTAACATAGCCATTGCCCGGACCGGTGGCGCAAAGCGCATAGGAGTCCACGAAGGTATCGGAACTGGCGATCGCCACCAAATCTCCGGCATAGTCGGTAACCGTCGTACCGACCACATAGGCGAAGTTGGAGTTAATCGTGTACGTTGAAACTGACGTTTGCAAGTTGGTGACGGCCGCCACCCACGCGCCGTAACGGGTGTCCGTTGGCTGGCACAGATTGGTGACCGCCGCCAAATCTGCGCCGCGCAGGACATTAAGCAGAAGGTAATTCAAATTCGCGTCAACATTGGCCACAAACTGGCCCTGAAAAACCAAGTTGGAAGACATTTGATCATACCAAAGGCGGCTGATGAGGTTGGGGGGGAGGGACGGAAAATATACCCGCCCATTGCTCATGTCAGTCAGGATGCTGGATGGCAGTCCAATGCCCGTCAGACTGGATACCTTTTCCACGGTCGGGTCATAAAGAGTCACACTGGCAAGGGGCTTGTTGCCCGCAATCGAGTTGGTGGCGATGGACTCCTGGTAAAGCACCTGCACGCTGTTCTGGCCGCGCACGCCGGTGAGTTTATTATTGGCCACCGTCAGAGTCTGGCCGGCGGACAGCGTGGGCAGCGGGGTCACCCCATCCGCCATGGTTTCCGGCCAGGTGGGCCGGTACACCATATCCAAGCTCGGCGTATTGGAACTGGTCGGGTCACCCGCGTACCCGTTCCAGTTTGTCCCAACCGGACGGAGATACGGCACAATGGCCCCCACGGCTGGCGGATTGGTCAATCCTGGCCAGGCAAAACCAGGCTGGGTCCGGTAATAATAGTGCATGGTGAAACAATTCGCGGGGCTGGGCGTGACGGCGAGACTGGGCGGACGGTTGGTAAACAGCGTCACGTTGCCAGTGAACGGGTTGGTGCAGGTGATGGCCAGCGGCCCCAAGGCGGCCACCGTGCCGCTGGAAACGACATTGAGGGACAGGGTCAGATTGGTGACGAACGAACCGTCGCTGTTATCCATGACCTGCAACAGAAACGTGTTGGAGCCGGCCGGGGCCTGGGGAATACCGACGATGCACAAACCATTGCTAGTCTGGTTAAATCCCAGTCCGACCGGCAAGACGGGACTGTTGGTGACCGCAACCGGGCTCCCGTTGGCATTCGGAGTACTGGTAATATAGTAATTCAATGCCAAGGTGGCAGGCAGCCGCGAGGCGTGGACAAAATATTGGAAACTCTGGCCGACCACCGCCGTGGCCGCCGGCAGCGAACCAAACGTACCATTGGTGACGTTATATTGCCCGGCTTGAAGCGTCGGCAACCCGTGATGAAGCCCGCGATAGACCCAATAATTATGGTACCGATCCTGAAAGACAAAGCTGCCGTACAACGAGTAATTCCCGTTGGTAGCGGCACCGGCCCACCCGGCCGGCAGGTCGGCACTGAAGTTGGTCGGCTCGTAGTCGTAGTTGTTGGTGCCGATAATGGGAGCCAGATACTGGAGCGGCATGGGCGGCTGCAACTGGGTGCCGGCGGTAACGACGTAGTCAAACAACTGCCCCAGTTCGGGCGCCTCCCGCCGGACCTGAAACACATCCATGGCCGGCCGGCCGTTGGTGCTGACATAGCTCAACAGCACGTATGGCAGGGAGGAAAAGTTGGGGCTGGCGGTATTGGTGTTGTTCAGGTCATCGCGCAGCGCATAGGCCTGGCCGCCCAGCATGAGGGCATGCTCCTCGTTGGGGTTGTAGCCGGGCTGGGTGGGATCGTTCTGGTAATAGATGCTGCCATATTGTTCACCGCCGGTCAGCGGTCCGCTGCCGTTGCCGCTGGCCAGAATGATCTGACGGGGCGCCGCCGGCCACTGGATGGTGTAATCCGCGACCACAGACGGCCAGTAAACCGGCTGAAATCCCTGATTGGGGTCGGCGCCATTGGACCGGAACCACCAAACCTCCAGTTGATTTGCGCCCGGCAGCACATTCACCGGTATAATGGCCCCTTGATTGGCCAAGGTGAAACCGCTGACAAATGGATTCACATAGGCCGCCGGATCATACGACACTCCCACATTGGTATTGATGTAGCCCGCCCAATAACCGTTGGTGGCCCCCAGTTCGCCGGCCGGGGCGCCGATGGTTTGCCCCACGCTGGCAATGCCGCTGGTGACATACGGGGTGGTGGTGAAGTTGGAAAATACCAGGGAAGCGCTGCCATTGGTTGCGACCGTCCAAGCGGTCAGGTTGGTCACAACCGATCCGGCGAACAGCGCATTGGTCTGCAGACCGTTGTCGAGCCAGGAGAAGACGCGTTCAAACCGCACTGCGCTGCCGGAGGTGGCGGTGTACCGCAGCAGGGCGCGATGGGCGGGGTAACTGCTGTTCAACCAGGAATAATAGGCATAGGTGGAGGTCATGAACCCGCGCGTCTGGTCAAGGGGATCCTGATAATCAATTTGCGGAGCCTCCTGCGCATCCAGTTGAACCGCCGTTTGCGCGGCTTGGGCGGAAGTGGCCGCCAGCGGACGGACATACTGACTATATTGCGCCGGATCACTGGGCCACACCAAGGCATAGCGGGTGAGCCGATTCGGCCATTGCACCCCCCCCACCCCGGTGGTCAGCCAATAGACTTGGCAGTCGTTTTGATTCACCGTCGCCTGGTCGGCATATAATGTCTGGCCGGCACTCGATGACTGGGAAAAATAAAATTGCGTGCCCGCTGAGCCGGATGAAACCGTCACCGGGCTGGGCGTGACGCTCTGATTTTCCCAGCCGTCCTGGAACGGCGTCATGACATTGCCAAGATTGATGGTCACATCCTGCGGGGAAGGCGTCTTGTAAACGTCCACGATCTCAAAGCCGAGAAACTGGCTGGTGGTCTGGCCGGGCACCTGCTCGCCCAAGATTTCCACAAACACGCGGCCTTGCATGTTATAGGCCCGGAGGCAATTGTTATAGGTGTCAAACCAGAGCGTGGTGTTCGGCAGCACCGCGTTGGTGGGCGCGTAGGGATCCTGATATGGCGTGGCAACGGTCTGCGGAAACGCCGAATTGTAAATGACGTTGATGTCGCCGATTTGGCCGCTGGGCACGGTAATGAGATGGCTGAGCGCGGCGAACGAACCTTCCGTCCAGTAAATCTTCTGAGTGGGTTTGACCGGGGTGCTGGAGACAATATAGTTGGAGGTGACCAGCAGGGAGACGGTGTTGTTGTTGTTGGTGACAAAACTCGCCACGCTGGCCGCCGCGCCCAGGGCGTTGGTGTAGGCGGGTAGCATGTTGGTGGGATAATTGGCGGAGGAGATCCACGTCACCGAAATCTGGCCCGGCTGGGTGGCGAAGACCAGGCCGGCGTTTTGGCTGTAATAAAAGGGATTATTGGTGGTGATGACCGTGTTTGTGGTCACCACGCTGCCGTTGGTGGCATAGGTGGTGGTGCTGGCGGTGACCATCAGCGGCTGGTTAAGCCAGTAGGAAGAAACCACCGCGTTGGTGCCGGTATAGTCGGTGCCCGGCGCCGGAATCACGCTTCCGAACAGCAAGACGCTCTGCTGGCTGAAAAATGGAACCCCCGCCTGGGCCTGCCAGAGCACCACCGAGTTGCTGGAGGAAAGCTGGCCGACCGAGTTCGAGCTCAACGCCATGGGAACCTGCATGGCCAAGGCCAGGTTGGTGGAAAGGGCGTTGTTGCCATTGATCAGGGCCGCGTTGGTGGCGACGCTCCAGTTGGTCCCCACCGGTGCGATCACGCCGTTAAACGCCACCAGGCTGGCAAACTGCCCGGGCGTGGCCGCATAGGCCGAACCGGAGGAGTTGACCGTGGGCAACTTCCCGTTCGAACCGGTGGTCGTGGGTGTGTTGGTCGTCGAAATAGGCACCCCGGCCTCCGACTGGTAGTTGAACGTCAGCCCGGTCGGGATCAGTTGCAGGGACGTGAAGACGTCAGCCCGCAACGCCCCGGCACCGGCGAGCAAGCCTGCCACGCCTAACAGCAGTCCAAGTTTCGGTTTCATAGGTTCGCTTCAATAAAGGTCAAACACGCCATGGTTAATCGTCTCCCGGTAAATTATCGCGGGCCCACGGCCAGAAATTCAAATTGCTGGCTCGTGACACCGTCCCCCCAGTCGCTCCAGTCAATAAAGCTGACCATGAAACTGCCGGCGCCGACGCTAAACAGCACGGGCGACTGGGAATTGTCCTCGCTGGTCCCCCAGACCGGGGTAACCACCACCACCGGCGGGGCGCTGAACGCCTTGCTGAACGTGACGGTGTAATAGTCCGAACTTTGCGTTACGATAAAATCACCGGCACCCTGGACCGGGACGCCGCTGCTGTTGACGGTGCCAAAAACCAGCCGCAAATCCTCGTCCCCGCCCGTGGCGGGCATACTGTGGCTGGTCGTGTTAACATTGACCCCGCCGGCCACCGTGGCGGACGGCGCGGAAAGGGAATTGGAGAACGTGAGCGTGCCGCAACGGCCCGTGGCGCAGGACAGGGTGGTGGCGGATATGAGGTTTGAAGCGGTCAGTGCGGCAATGTTGAATGTTCCGTTGACGCTGGCCGTGCCCGCCACCGCATTGCTGCCGACCACCAGGCTGTTGATGCCCGCCGTCCCGGCCACGTTCACATTGGCGGTGGCCGCCGCACCACTCGCCGTCAGACTCGCCACCGTAACGGGATTGGTGACGACCAGCGTGGCGGTCGTGACCGGCCCGGCGACATTGAGTCCGCCAAACGCGGCGGAACCGTTGGCCGCCAGCACCGTGTTGGTCAGCACGGAGGGGTTGCCCAAGACCAGGTTGGTGGCCGCGAGGGTGCCACTGACATTGGCCGGCTGCCAGAGGATGACATTGCCGCCGGCAACGCTGACCACCTGGGTGTACTGTTGCAGGGAGGTCAGCGTGCAAAGGTTGCTGACATAGGCCGCCGCATTCGCCGTAACCGCGCTCTGGGCCACGAAGGCATACGCGGAAGGCAGCACCAACTGGCGGGGCAGAATGGTGTAAGCACCGCCCCCGACCGCTACGCCCTGGACTGAAAGCTCGACGAAGAGCGATGAATTGGTGGTCCAAACAGACGGGAACGAGGGATAGGGTTCGGTCGTGTACTTGCCCCCGGACCCGAGCAATACGCTGAAATAGCCGTTGTTTACCGTGACGGTTTGTTCCTCGGCATAGATTTCGGCGCCGCCGGACTGGGCGCTCCAGAGGCGGAACACGACGTCATAATCCTTGGGGCCTCCGTTGGTCACCGCCCCCAGAGGATTGCCACCGCCATCGGCCAGGTATCCCTGATAGGCCATGAAAGGCGAAACCGTCTGGGCACCGGCCGGAGCGGCAGCGGCGAGGACGACCAGCGCCAGCAGCACCAGCAGAAGACCCGAATCCAGGGGGGAAAAATTGGATTTCATATTTGTTTGAGATGAAAAAGAGGCACAGGGATCAGGGCTGCCCGAGGGCGATGAAATGGAACGCCTGGGGGTTCGGATTATTGTCGCCGTCCCAGTTGACAAACTCGAAAGTTGCACTCGTGGTGGACACGCTCAGAACCACCGGGGTGAAATAGGTGACCGCATCATTGTTGATGGGGTAAGTGGTGCTCACCGGCGTGACCGCGACCATGGGAATGGAACTGAACGCCCTGGCGAACGTAATGGTATAGCTGGAAGAACCCTTCGTGCAGGTACACGTACCGCCATTATTCGCAATGACCCCGGCGGATGTCACCGTGCCGCGGACGATGCGCAACCCGTAGTCGCCGGCGGTGACATACAGGGTATTGGTGGCCGTGTTCATGGCCACGGAGGCGCCGGGGACATTGACGACCGGAGCCGAAAGCGCATTGGTAAGGTTGACGGACTGCGCCGTGAGGCTGGGCGCGGTTGCGAGTTGGACCGACGCCGTACCGGCGGCAACTAACGGGGTCATGACTGAGAGAACCGACAGGGCGGGCGTCGAAAGTGTGTTGGTAACGGTCAGCTTGCCGGCATGGGCCGTGCCGCCAACACCGGCGGCAGCCGTCGAGACATTTCCCGGAACGGAAAGGCTGGCGCTCATCAGCGAATTGGTGAGCAGGAGGGTGCCGGCCGCAAGCTGGTTGGTGACATTCAACTGCGGGCAGACGGCGGTGCCGTTCACGATGATCTGACCATTGGTGCCGGTCACCACCGCATTGGTGGCGGTGACGGCGGCATTCACCCCCACCCCTTCGGTGAAGTTGACGGTATTGCCGGTCGGATTCACCACTTGGGCATTGGTGCTGGCCGTCCCCATGTTAAGCGCATAGGTAGCCGTGCCGACATTCGCGGCGTTCTGAGCAAAGAATGCATTGGGAACCGTCAGCAACGGAGTCCGCGGCGACAGGGTCAGATTCTGCCCGCCGATGACTGCGTTTCCATAACCCGGCAACGTGAGTTCGACATACAGGCTGACATTGGAGGCAAAGACCGAAGCCAGTTGCGGATGGACTTCCGACTGGTAGGCGGAACCCTGCCCGATGAGGGCGGCAAAATAGCCGTTATTGGCGGTGACAATCTGTTGTTCGGCATAGACCTCGGTTCCGCCGGTGGGCGCCGTCCACAACCGGATAATCAGATTGGGGGTGATCAGCCCGGTGTTGGTGCTGCCCAGCGGCACGCCGTTGCCGTCGGTCAGATACCCCTGAAACGCCAGATAGGGCGAAACCGTCTGGGCCTGCCCGATCAAGGCGGCAAACAGGGCGACCAGGAGCAGCCCGGCCAACAACGTTCGCACCGCCTTGGGAAGTGGGTGATGATTCATATTCCAATAAGTTTAAATCGTTGGTTGATTTGCAAAACAGGTTGCCGTCCGGTCAGGGCGGTCCGATGGCGATGAACTGGAAATCCTGGGCATAAGCCGTTTCACCCTTGTTCATGAAAAAGACTTGAAAACCGGTGTTGACGGTGGTGGTCAACACGGGCATGTAGATTTCGCCGGTGCCCAAGTTCTCTGACGTGGGGAAAACCACTGGCGTGCCGCTGAACGGCTGGCTGAAAGCGACATTGTAATAGGTGCCATGGGAGGTGTTTGAGGCCTTGGAAACAGTGAAGTTGGTGCCCCACGTCACCAAGCCGGCCGAATTGACCGAACCTTGGATGATGCGCAATGCCTGAATTCCGCCGACGGCCAGCAAGGGGTGGCCGGTTCCGTTATTGAACATAAGGTCGCCGGCAAAGGAAGGCGCACCGCCGGCAACCGTATTGGTGACCTGCAAAGAGCCGAGGTTAAGGGTGCTCGCCGTTATCGTGCTGGCCGAAATGTTGGTTGCCGCCAGGGTGCCGACCAGAAAATTGGTGGTCGTCAGGGAATTGGTCACCGTCACCATATTGGTCACCACCAGCGAACCGGCGGATAGCGAACCGGTCACCGTGAGGCTGGACAGGCTGAGATTAGTGGCAAATCCGCCGCCGTTAAGGAACAGGTTGCCGGCCTGAAGCTGGTTGGCGGCCAAGTTTCCGGAAACGTTCGCGCTGTTCAAGCCGGCCGCCCCGTTGATCGTGAGCACCACATTGGTGGCCGGACCGGACCCGACGGACAGGCCGGCGGCGGTCAGCGCGCCGTTGATCGTAAGCGGACCGCCGACGTTGACCGTGTTGTTGGTCAGATTGACAACCAGCGAATTGGAGTTGCCGCCCAAGGCGTTGGCATAGTTGGCCGTGCCGGCGCCGGCGGCATACTGGGCCTGGAAGACATAGGGGGAACTCAACAGCCGGAGCCGCGGGCAAACCGTGTACTGAGTCGCGCCGAGCAGCAGCGTCGTCTGGACATACAGCGTGGCATTGGTGGCATTGGTGGTACTGAAAATGGCGGCGAAGTTTGCGTTGTTATAATTGCTGTAAGCGCCGCCCTGACCGAGGAGCACGCTGAACATCCCCTTCGTCACGGTCACGGGCTGCTGTTCGGCATAAACCACGGAACCGTTGGTGGGATTGTTCCAGAAACAGAAGGCCAGATTGATAGTCTTGGGGCCGGCGTTGGTGTTGCCCAAGGCGACGGCATTGGTGTCCGCCAGAAACCCCTGATACGCCATCAGGCCCGGAACATTCTGGCCCCGGACCGGCAGAACAGCCAGCAACAACAGAACGGCAAGGAATCGCGCGATGATTTTCATGGCAGGGTCAGTGGGTGGTAAGCGTGGAAATGGTGGAAAGCTGGTTCAGCGTGAAGGTCCCGGCGACATGGAAAGAACGCGCGGCACCGGCCACACCCACCACGTTGATCGTCTCGGCATAAGCGCCGGAAAGAGAGCTGTTGGCCGTGGTCAGGCTCACAAAGTCCGTGCCCGGCGGCGCCATCGCCAAGGTGATGGTGCGAACCAGGTCGTAAGACTCCGCCCCGCGAGGCAGTTCGTTGCCATAGGATGAATCCAGGTTGTTGTGGTCGGGATGGTAGGTATGCAGGAACGGGTTGGACGTCTGGTCATCATAAGGGTCGGAGACCGTGCCGCTCACCGTGCCACCCTGCCGCAACTGGCCGGCGAACGGCCAGGGAGCATTGGCCGCCGACCAGGGAAGATGGACTGCGGAAATGCGGCGGGCGCTGGAATATTGATTGGGATCCAAGGCGCTCTGGACGGTGGACACCACGCGGTTTGAGGCCGTGTTCAGGCCCCAAAACACCCGCTGGAGCAAGGCGCAGTTGGTGCCATCATAAAAGAGGATCAGCCGCAGGGGGAAGGCGGACATGACGGCCCCGAGGTTGGTGTTGACGCCGGTAACCTGATAATTGCCGCCGGACGCCAGAACCAGATTGGTGCTGACCACCATAAAGACATTGGTGCTCCTGACGAACAAGGCCAGCGAAGAACCGGACCCGGAGCCGCCGCTGATGTTTGTCGAGTAAACCGTGGCGATGTTGGTCACCGCCGGGAGGCCATTGGTGACGGAGGTGGTCTGAACATTGTAAACCCAGTTGGTGGTGAAATTGTTGGTGGTGAAATTGTAGGTGAGCAGCAGGTTTTCATTGCAAGCCCGGGCGCCCGCAGCATTGGTGACGTTCACCGTGACCAGCGAGCCGTTGGTGTAGGCGCGGATGACATTGGTCACGGAGGAGAAAACCACGCTGACGGAACTGGCGGGGGTGCTGGCCACCGAGACGTTGCTGGAAACCAGCCAGCCGGCCACCTGATTGGTAACATAGAGATTATTTGCCAGCCCGATCAGGTTGGTAACGGACAGGTTGGTGCTCCCGCCATAGATCAGCAGGGTGGTGTTGGTGACGGGCCCCTCAAACAGGGCATTGGTCACCACAATGTTCGTGATGTTGTACTGGACGGCGACCAAATTGGTCGTGATGACCTGGGTGTTGTTGGCGGTCACGGCAGCGACATAATTCGTGATTAGCGAGAAAATGTTGGTGGTGGAGGCGGCCGTCTGGAGGTTGGTAAACATCTGCGTATACCAGATCAGGTTTCCCTGGGCGTCATTCGTGTAATACGGCGGAACCAGTTCCAGGTCGAAAACCACATTGGTATAGGCATAATAGATGGTCAACTCGTTGGTAACGACCAGCCAGGCATTGGTGGAAACCACCGAAAAATTGGTGGCCAGACTGGTGACGGTTAGGTTGGTCGTGATGCTGACCGTGGTGGTGGTGGTCGTGGTGGTGCAATTGGTGACCAACTGATCGGCGGTATAATACGGATACCAGTTGGTGCCCTGCGCAATCCAGTTGGTTGCCGGATTCACCAGCAGGCTGCCATCGCTATTGGTGGCATAGTTTTTCAGATAGTTGGCCACCTGCGAAACACTGGCGCTCCCCACCCATAGGCCCGCGGTGGAACCGACCGTCGCCGCCACCGGCACGTCCACTTGGGAAAGTCCGAGCGAATCGGTGAAACGGAGGATGCCGACATATTCTGTGCCCGGCGGACCGCTCATGGCATAGCGGTTGACGCCCATCACAATGACCACATCCGACCCGATCTGGCCACACGGAGCCAGGGTCCAGGAACAGGCATTGGTCGCGGCCGGCGCATTGGTCGTGGCGGGTGTGTTGCCGGTGCCCAAGGTCACACAGGAATAGCTCAGGTTGGTGATATTGACGGTGCTGCCGCGCACCAGCAACGGCGGCACCCCGGCCAGATTACCGGTGCCATATTGCGGCGTCTCCGAGGGAATCATGCCGACGGACACCGTTAGGTTGGTCGTCGTGTTGTTGGCAATATGGAGGGAGATTTGGGTGCCGGTGTTCGTAAAGTCGATGCCGCTGGGATTTGGCAGGATGATTTCAAAGGGGCCAAAATATGTGTTGTTGGAACCGGTCGCGGCTCCCAGCCAGTAGGCCTGCCCCCGAACCACGGGCGTGACCGACGGGATAAGCGGCTGCGGATAATACGAAGACGCCTGCCCGCCCGGATAACCGAAGATGGGAAAGGACGCCGTCACCCCGCCATACGCAAAGAAGGTGTTAAAGGCGGGCGGGTTCGCGTATGTGGTCGGAAAGCCGATGAAATTGAGCCCCGCCATGTTCCAGTTATAGGCGGGCGGGACCGGCTTTCCCTGCACCCCCCATGTGTAGTTGGTGGACGCGCTCGAATAGACCAGATAGGCGGCATTGGGGGACAACTGCTGCAACCCGTTCTGCGTGGCCCCGCCCGAGCGAATCCAAGTCAGCCACTGACTCCCAGTGCTTAAAGGCAATTGCGGCGTGCTGATATACTGCGCCGGGCTGGGCGCGACGTTCCATTCCCACACCTGGGTGATGGGGTTGGCGGGGTTGGCGCCCACCAGCGTATCCAACGTCTGACCGGAGGCGTTTACAAAAAGATACACCGCGTTCCAGCCGGGCTTGATCACGTTGGTCTGGGTCAGCCATTGCGCCCGGGCGTGAAAAACACCCCCCAACAAGACTAGGGCAACCGCCCCGGACAGCGAGCGACAGCCAACCAGCCAGCCGCCAAATGACATGAAACCGTGATACAATCGTCTGATGAGAGGTGAGCTATTCATAGTGCCTTCCAATACGCCCCGGGGCATCGAATCTTCGTGATATGTCTGGTTTAGCATCGATTTTTAATTAGTACAACTGTTTTTATTTTATTAACTGTTGTTTTAATCTTATTGAATAAAGAGGATTAGCGGGACCCGGAAAATCGGCTGCTTCGCAATTTCGGCTGCTTCGCATTCGTCACCAGCCTAAACATAAATGAAAACGGTCCGCCGGCTGGCCTTGTTTGACGGCGAACATAAACCGAGCGTTCAGCCCAGATTTATTTGCTGGGAACGGTTTTACAAAATGCGAGGTGCTTTATAAATCCCTCTGTAAATCCACAGTTTTCACCGTCAAAAACGCCCGCAATCGCCTGCCGTGAAGACGAACCCCCTTGCTGGCGCACCCTGCGAGGCCGGCGCCGCGCGAAATCCCGCGACCGCCTTTCCCGCCACTGATCAGCCTGTCAGCCTCTCCCGGCCGGTAAAGCATGGCAGCGCTTGCGTTTCTTCTGCCCTGGACGCCCCCAATGGAATGAGTCAGGGCCTGACCCATACGTAGTGTGGTGGACCAGCCGGAATGGGAAAAGTGGAACGAAAAAACCACCAGCCGGCAAAAATAAAAAAGCGTCCCGGAACCGTGTTCCAGGACGCTCGCTGAAAAAAACCAGAGACCTTAGCTCTGTTTGCCGTTACGACGACGGGCGGCCAGCCACAGGCCACCGGCACCCAACGCCGCCATCGCCAAGGTAGCCGGTTCAGGCACCACTTGGAAGGTGAAGACCGTGCCGATGGGGATGATCGTTTTATCGTAATTAGGGATGCCCGTGTTAACGACCGTAAACGTCAAACCATCAATGTTGCCTTCGGTAAAGGTCTTGTAGGCAATGGAATTGAGGTTAAAGGATGAGTTGGCGGATGCGGAATCAATTTGTACCTTGGATGAGTCTGAATAATCCACCGTTAAAGTGAAGGTGCCGCTTTCACCGCCGCTTACATTGCCCGCACTGATGGAAATCAATTCATCGGCATTCGCAATGGCCGGCGAGATGGGGATAAAAATGTTCGTGCTGTTGTACGCAATGTCATTGGTATACGTGACCGTCGTGCCGGGAGGCGGAGCGGCCTGTGCCACGTCATGATTGATTTGAACCGCCACCGCCACACTGGCGGCCAGAACGGGTGACAATTTGATTTTTTTCATAGGTTTTCTATTTTTTGGTTTAAGAATTGGGGCCAGCCGAGAGACTGTCTTCACCAATACAAGCATTAGCCAGTCCCCAGTAATGCTTGCTTTCTGATTTCCGCGTTTCCAACACCCATTATTTAAACATGATAGCTATTGGCAAAAATTAGAGCAAAAAATCCGGAGACCTGTCAAGGGGTATTGAACGTGTTGACCCATATGAGTTAAACCCAAAGGGCAGGAGCCGGAGCCTGTGAAGGGCGGACTTGACCGGCCGAATCCGGGGCGCGACAATGCCCCCCGTCGGCCGGCACCAATAGCGCAGACAGCGGTTTTTGGGCAATACCAAGGCCGCGATTGAGCCATGTTTCACCTGCCACACTCCGGGATGCCGGGCGCCGTTTTTCCGGCCTTGGCCGCTTCCCCCGCCGCTGCCATGCTGGCGGTATTGCACCAACTCCGGCTCACGGAGCGCCTGCCACCGGCGGAACTGGAAGCCCTGCAGTTCCGGCAACTGGGGGAATTGCTCGCGCACGCGTCCCGCGCCGTACCATATTACGGGCCGGTTTTGCGCGCCGCCGGTTTCCGGCCGGGCGAACCGGTCACAGCCGACCTCTGGCAACGCCTGCCGGTGCTGACGCGCGCGCGGGTGCAGGAAGCCGGCGCCCAACTGCATGCCCGGGAATTGCCGGCCGGTCACGGCTCCGTCGCCACCGCCACCACCTCCGGCTCCAGCGGCCGCCCGGTAACCATCCGGAAGAGCGCCCTGTTTCAATTCTACTGGCAGTGCTTTACGGTCCGCGACCATGAATGGCTGGCGCGCAACCTCGGGGCCAACTGGATGGTGGTGCTGCGGGATGATCAGCGGACGGATACCGGCAAACAGGGGCCGCTACGCCGCATGGCCAATTGGGGTGGCCCCGTGGCCGCCATTTATCCGACCGGGCCCGGTCTGTTTCTCGACTACCGCGCCCCGGCGGCCGAATTGCTGGCCATCATCAGCCAGGAACGGCCGGCGTATCTGATCACCTTTCCCTCGCTGCTGCGGGAGTTACTGCGCGAATCGCAGGCATCCGGCCGCCGGCCGGAGGGACTCCGGGAAGTGCGGACCACCGGCGAGGCGCTGGCCCCCGAACTGCGCGACCTCACAATGAGCGTCTGGGGAAGCACCGGCACCGACCCGCTCAGCGTCACGGAAGTGTACAGCTCGGCCGAAACCGGCATCATCGCCACGCCCTGCCGGGAACAGAATGCCTTGCACGTCCATGCCGAGGGAGTGCGGCTGGAACTTTTACGCGAAGACGGCAGCCTCTGCGCGCCGGGCGAGGAAGGCCGGGTGATCCTCACTTCCCTGCACAATTTTGCCATGCCGCTGATTCGTTATGAAATCGGCGACCGGGCAGTGTTGGGTGCGCCCTGCGCCTGCGGACGCACGCTGCCGGTGCTCGCCGCCATCCCCGGGCGCGCGCGCGACATGCTGACCCTGCCCGATGGCCGGCGCCGTTTTCCCTATTACGCGCACAACACGATCATGCAAATAGATGCCATCGTCCAGCATCAGGTGGCCCAGACTGCCCGCGACGAGGTGGAGGTCCGGCTCGTGGTCCGCCGACCGCTGACTCCGGCCGAGGAAGCGCACATTGTTACGGCGGCGACCCACGGTTTGGGCGGCGAACATCGGGTGCGAATTGTGTACCGCTCCGAGATTCCGCGCCAAGTTAGCGGCAAATTCGCCGAATTCACCAATGAATTTGAAAACCCGCCCGCCGCTCTGTGTTAATGATATAACCAGCAGGGGGATTTTAAAACCCCACGGAGCAAATGCGTTCAATTCAGAGTCTGGCCCGGCACAAACTTCGGCATGATGCGGATATCCGCGCGGGACAGGGCGGCGCCCCGGACAATTTCCAGCACCAGACGGGAAATCTTGCCGGCAAAAACCGTCGGGCTGGATGAATAGCGCGCGACGACCGGCACGATGCTTTCCAGAAAGGAATCGTCATCGCGGGAAATCAGCGCCACCTCGCGCGGCAAGTCCAGTTTCCGCCGCAGCAGATGGGTCAGGGTGGTGAGCACGTGGGCCGGGCGGGAAACCAAAAAAGCGGTGGGCCGATGGGGCCGTTCCAACAGCAGATCCAATTTGTTGCAGATGCTGCGAACGGTGCCGTCATGGCGGACGACGGCGGCCTGCACCTCGCCGCCGCGGGCGGATTTCGCCGCCTCCAGGAAACCCTGTTCGCTTTCCAAATCGCCGGCGGTTCCGGATTCGGGATTCAAAAAAACCAATTGCCGGTGGCGGCGGGCGAGAAACTGGCCGACCGCATGGCGGCAGGCCGCCCGGTAATCCACATCCACCGAGGGCAGCCGGATATCCGCGTGACGCGAACCGGCAATGACGCAGGGCAGGGACTGCGCGGAAAACCAGCGCTGCATCCGCTCATTCGAACGGTATAAAACCCAGCCGGCGGGATGGAACTGGTGGTGCATTTTGGACAACCACCGGTCCGCGTTGGGGCCGAAGACGGCCTGGCCGGTGTGAATTTCCAGGTGATAGCCGGCATCGCTTAAAATTCCCCGCAGACAATCCATCCAATAGATGGTGAACGGATGCAACAGGTGCAAAGGCGATTCGGTGAGCAAGATCACCCGCTGGCTGGCCGACGGGACGCCGCGGGAGCGCAGGACGATTTCGCGGCGTTTGCCCTGACTGGAGCGCAGCCAGCCTTCCCGCTGGAGTTCCTGCAATGCCTTGCGCAAGGTGACCCGGCTGACATGCAGATGCAGGCATAATTCATGCTCGCCCGGCAATTGGCCGGACCAAAACCCGGCGCTGATATTGTCCTTCAAGATCCCCGCCGTCTGGGTTACCAGGGAAACCCTTTGCGGCACCTTCGGCCCGTTTTGTGGCAGCGGAAAAGACATGCGGGAGTCATTATCGAGCCAGCCCGACGTCATTCAACACAAAACGAATTCGGCCGGCGACTGGAATCCTCACTGGATACTGGCGGTATCTGCCGAACACCGGATGATAAACTCAGGGCAACGCCGGTGTGACCACCCGGAAAAACAGCGCCGTGTTGGTCAGCGTCACGGGCAGTTGCCGGACGGAATTGCTGACCGTTGCGGGGAGGTCTTGAAATTTTTGCCAGGTGTTGGCAACCAGATTGGAACAGCATTGAATGGTATAGCTCTGGTTGGATACCGCAGTGAGCGTAAGCCATAAAGCGTTGTTGCCAGCCGACGGTGGAACAAAGTTAAGCCGAAGGCAACTGGCGGCATCAAGGGGGTTGGTGCCGGCGATGAATTCCTGATAATTACTGAAGCCGTCGCCGTCGGGGTCGGCGTTGGCTCCGGCAATCGCGGGGTTCATCAGTTGCGCCGGCGAAAAAATGGTCCCGGCCCAGACGGTGTAAGCCGGCAGCGCATCGGTGCCGCCGCTCACGGCGGCCACCGAGCGGCGGACGAAGTCGATGCGGGCGTAGTTGTTCACTTCATGGAGCAGGCCGATTTCGCCGGTGGCCAGTTTCGTCAGCGCCGAATACCCGGAGACGCCCGAATAAACCAGGTTGCTCACCGGCCAGGTCTGGCCTTCGTCGTAACTGAGGCGCAAGGTCATGGCGACGCGGGCGGAAGAGCTGGCGCAGTTCGCCAACACGAGGCGGCTGGCGTTGCTGTCGTTGGTTGTGGATAAACGCAAAATACTGCCCTGACAGGCCGGGTCGGGAATTGTCGCCGGATTGGTTAAGGTGTAGAACGGCGCGCCCCAAGTGAGGCCGCCGTCGGTGCTGCGGCTAAAGGTGCGGACGCCGCTCCAGGAAAACGCGTTATCGCGCATCGAAGCAAGCAGACCGCCGGTGGGCGCTTCCACGATTTGAATTTCACCGCCGCCGGTGGCGCAATTGCCTCCGAGTTTCCAGGTCGCGCCGTGGTCATCGCTGTAAATCATGGCCGAGTAATACGGGCTGCCGTAAACGTAAATCGGGAAGATCAACCGCCCGGCGTTCGGGCCGCCCGCGAGTTGAATGCCATTACCGGGGCCGGTCAAAAATTCCGGCGCGGAGGCAATGGCCGGACGCAAGCCGGGGTTTAACGATTCAACATCCTGGCGCGCCGACCACGTTGCGCCGTTGTCATCGCTGTAACGCATTTCGAGTTTGATGGCGCGGGTGGCGCCATTGTAAACGTTGGCACTGGGCGCACCGTTATCGTAGAGCACCCACACGCGGCCATTGGTGCGATCCAGCAGCAGCGCCGCATCACCGGCGCATTTGCGCGGGATGGGATTGGTGATGCCGTAGGCGGGGTAAGTGTCCGCGTCGTTGGTGGCTTGATTGCTGCCGTAGTCGGCGATGACCTGAAGCGCACCCCAGGTATTGCCGTTGTCAAAACTGCGGCGGCAGACGCAGTCCAGCGGGTTGGGAATATCACCGTTGCCTTGCCGGCCGTCGGCGACGGCGATGACCGTACCGTTGGTGGTTGTTACCAGCGCCGGAATCCGGTATTCGGGATAGCCGGTACCGCTGACAAAGACCGGAGTATAAACATAAGGGGCGGGCGGGGCCGGCGGATTCGGATCGGCCACCACGCCGGTCCATTTATTGGAAAGATACATTTCCACGTTCGTGCGCGCGGCATTGTTGAGGGCGGAATTGAAGACAAGAAATTCCGCGACGGCGGCTTGGATGCCACCCGCCTGGGCACTGTTCGCGCCGATCATCAGGCCGCTTAAATAATCCGGCGCGGTAATGCCAAGGTTGGCCGCTTGCACACCGTTGATAAAATGCTGGATGGCGGCCGCGCCGGTATTGGTGCCGATGACAAAACTGTGAATTTGCCAGACGTTCGTGCTGGCCGGCGCGGAAATGGCGCCGGTGTTGTTGGCCACGCTGACCTGCCAGCAGTTCGACCAAACCAGCGCGCGGGTCAGCCCCGGCGTATACGACGTGCTATCGAATAAAAATCCCTGGGGCGCGGCATTGCTGAGACGAACACAGGCGATGATGGAATAGTTATTGGTAAGAATTCCAAACGCGCTTTTCGCCGCCCATATGCCGTCGCTCCCGCCGAACGCGACCGCGCCCAGCGCCGACCCGCCGGGCGAGCGCAGATAGATTTTTTGCGGCGAGCCGGTGAGATTCACGAGATTGCGCGCGGCCGGCAGGGAATTGCTCGTTGTCGCCGCCAGGCCGAGATTGGTCCAAACCGTGGCGCTGTAGTAGTCGGCGGCGACGCCCAGGCTGGCATCGCCGGTGAACCACGCATAGACGCTCGCCGGATCCGGCGGATTGACCGTCGGCGTCCAGTTGGATTGCAGGTAACTCAACACGGCTGCGCGGTTGGCGGCGGAGAGATCATTGGTATAAACGAGCACTTCGGCAATATCCACGCCCAGAAATTTCTGCGCCTGCGCATTCGCGGCGAGGATGAATCCGCCGAGACCATTAACGTTCGCGTTGGTAAAAACCGCCATATTCGTTCCGTTGAGCCAATGACGAACCAGCGTGGCGCCATTGGTCGGGAGGTAATCAAATTCGTGAACCTGCCAGATGCCCGTTGTGCGCGGCGCGGTGGCGGTGTCGCCGTTGGCCGCGTTGCCGATGGGCGAGGGCTGGAGGCCGGCCTGCCAGAAGTTTGTGCGCACCTGCGCACGCGTCATGCCGGTCGAGGTGGAACCGTCGAACAGGAAGCCATCGCCGGCGCCATTGACGCGCACGGCGAAAAAAAGCGACCGCGCGTTCGTGGCAAAACCAAAGTTGCCCGAGGTGCTCCACACGGATTGGCTCGCGCCGTCGAAGCGCACGAAATTTCTCTGGGTCACGCCGAGAAACGCGCCGCCAACCAACTGCGGCGCGCCGACAATTTGCGTGAGGTCATGATTGGTTGCCCCCGTGGTCAAATCATCCCAGCGCATGACCGTGGCGCCGGCGGAAGGCACCACGCCATGATCGCCCCGATACCAGGCATAGAGACTGGTCTGCGCCGGCAAAACGGCTTCCGGCAACGCCCCGGCAAGTAGCGCCTCCTGCGCCATGCGTTCGCCCATGATAATGAGGCTGTCCGCGTTGTAATGCAGGTTCAGTCCGTCCACCGTTTGCAGGGTCAGCCCGGCGGACTGGGCATAGCCGATGTCCGGACGGGCGGCGGCAAGCGCGGCTTGTTTTTGTGAGACGGTGAGCCGCGTGCCGGAACTGTCGCTGGAAATCTCCCCGAACACGGCTTTCAGGTTGCCGGCGTTGGGCAGATCGGCCTGCAAATTGGTCAGCAGCATGTTGAACCGGACGTCGGCGATGGCGGCTTCCGTGCTGCTATCGCTCTCGCCTTGCAAATAAAGCAGACAGACGACTTGAAAGTTGGAATAACCCGCCGGCAAAGCCAGCACGGCATTGCTGACAGTGTTCACAACCTTGAAATACATGTACGGATCGGAATTGGTCTTGCACCAAAAGGAATTTCCGCCGCCGCCGCGACTGGCTTTCACAATCCCAAAATCACGGTAGCCCATGTCCCACAACATCCGCGCGCAGCCCACTTCCGGCCCCCAATGATTGGTGCTGTAAGTGTAATAACCGCCCGTTTGGAGACAAATGTTCGTCCACTGGCCGCCGGAATCGCCGAGCGCCGCATCGCCGGCCGCGGTGTCATCCGCCGTATTGTCCCAGAAAAAGGGAACATTCGTGTCCGCGACGTGCGCATAAACCGGCGGCAGAATCATGTTTGTCTCGGTTGTGGCCGGGGTGCCGAGACTGTTGGACTGGCCGGTGAGAACGAAGATGCGCAGGGTTTTTGCCGAGGCGGGGCAAGGGCCAAAGCTGGCCAGCAAACACAGCCCGACCAGCCCGCCGGCCAAATGTCTTAATAGGTGTCTCACAAAGTTAAAACGCGGCGGTCGGGTTGTGACCGCCGCGTAGGGTGCATTCGTTACGACCCAACCGCCGCATTACGGATGGCGCAGGCGGTAGAACACCGTCGGGTTGGCCGGCACAATGGGCAAACTCATGGAGGTGACTGCCGCGCTCCCGGACATGTCCACCCAGTTGGTGCCAAGGCCGGTGCTTAATGTGTTGGTCTGCGACTGCAACAGCCAGCCGAGGTGATCCGCCGGCCAGGACAGCGTCATGGTGCCGCCAGTCACACTGACGGTGATGTTGGTCGGATTGGAAGCGAGACCGGTGACCACCGTCACGGTGCCATTGGCGGGATTGAAACTCCAGCCGAGGCCGGTACCGGGCGTGCCGATGACGCTGGTGAAGTTGCCGCTGTGCGCGGGCACGCTGAACAGTTGAAAACTGTCGCCCAGCGCCAGCGTGGTGGCGGTCATCAGATTCGTCGAGATAACCAGCGTGCCGCCGTAGTTGACCGCACCGCTGGTAAGCACTACCGCATCGTTGGTGGCGGTGTCCTTGTTCACATTCATCACGTTGGTGCCCGCGAGCGTAAGATTGCCATTGATCGTCAATGTTGCCGTCGTGGTCGCACCGGCGCCGGGTGCCAGGGTGCCGCCGGCTCGGACGGTGACCGGGGCATTGACAGTGCCGGAGCCACCGAGGGCCCCGCCGGTCACAGTAACCTGATTCGTCGCCGCGCCAAGGCCGATCTGGCCCGGAGAATTGACAACCAACGTGCCGTTGCTCACGGTCGTGGTCCCGGAGTAGGTGTTGACGCCGGTGAGGGTTTGCATGCCCAAGCCATTCAAGACCAACGCAACGGGATGGGTGCCGTCGGCAATGAAACTGCCGTAAGTGGTGACGGCCACGGAATTACTGGGCGAGTAGCCGAGCGTCAAGGTGCTGGCAACCGGTCCGTTATTGAGAATGGTGCCGGTGCCCGCCCCATTGTCCGTCAAGCCTTCGATGGCCGGACTGAACCCATTTAAATCAATGGTGCCGCCGTCAACCGTGACCAGATTCGTCATGCCCCCGCCCTGCCCGGCGTAACTGGGCGAACGATCGGCGCCGAGAGCATTGGCATTGTTCACCAAAAGGGTGCCGGCGGAAACCTGCAAGCCGGGGAAATAATTGGGCGCGGAAATTTCCAGCGTGCCGGCGCCCGTTTTTTGAACGGTCGCAAATTTGCCTTCATAGCCGAGATAACTCAGCGGGGCCGTGAACTCGACGCCCACGGGGGTGGCCGTACTGGGGTCCACCTTGACCTGATACGTCCGCGGATAAGCGCCGGTGCCGACGGCATACCAGCCGGCGGCGATGGTGGCCTTGCCGGGATTGTTGGCGCCGTTGTAATTAATCACGGCATTAACCGAAGCGGTGCCGTAAAGGCAGAAGCCCGCATGGCCGGGCACGGAATCCGTCAGGACCATCGTCGCGCCCGCATTGCCATTGAAGGTCAGGAAAACGCTGTTGAAAAGCATGTTCGGGTTCAGGCCGAGGTTGGTGTTGCTATAATTGCCCTGACCGTTGATGTCCGCGACGCCGGCTTGAATCGTAACACCGGGACACCAACTGCCACTCAAACCGAAGCCATGACTGCTGCCACACACAACCGTACCGCCATTGATGATGGTACCGCCGCCGTAATTATTATTGCCATCCAAGATCAAGGTGCCGTTGCCATTTTGGGTTAATACGGAGGTGCCGGAGAGATCGCCGATGGTGTTGGAAATGGTCAGCGTCGCCCCGTTGGTCACCGTGAACGTGCCACCGCCGGTGCCAATAATAATGCCGCGATTGGTGTTGGCGCTCAACTTCATGGAATTGGTGATCAGCAGCGCGCTGCCGTTATCCAGTACCAGGCTTTGCGCGGTTAGGTTGGTCGGTCCGCCGAGCGCCGCTTCGTTGGTGATGGCCAGAATGCCGCCGCCGTTGATTAATACCTGACCGGTAAAGCTGTTTGAGGTGTTCAGCGTCAACTGCCCGGTCCCGCTCACGGTCAGCCCGGTAGGCCCGGCAATCTGGCCGGTGCCGCCAAAAGTGTAATTTTTAGCCGAGGCGCTGACGGTAACGGTGCCGGGATACAAAACGCCCGTCAGCGCAATGTTCGGCGAAGCCGATCCGGAGTCATCGAACGTCACCACGTCGTTTTGCACAAAAATGTCCTTCACCGCGGTAACCTGGTTGTACCAGTTGGAGAAGGTGGTGGAAGTGCTCCACACGTTGGCGGTATTGTCACCCACCCAAGTCAGGTTGCCGGGGCTGCCCACGACCACGAGATTAATGGCATTACCGCTGACCGCGAGGCTGAAGGTCTGCGGCCGCGCCCCGGCCGCGAGTCCGGCGATGCGGAAATTGGCCGGCGTGGCGGTCACGGTGCCGGCGGCGGTGATCAAGGGATAGGTGCCGGCGTTCAGGCCGGTGCCCGGCGGGACGAACTGCAGCGTGGTCACCCCGCTGGCGGTCAGGTTGCCGCCAATCGCAATGGAATCGCTGGCGGAATTATTGATATCCAAAACCAGCGTGTTGGAGCCGCCCGACAAGGTCAAATTGCCGCTGATGGTGAGCGCGCCAATGGTGTTGCTGCCGCCCGGGGCGAGGATGTTGGTGCTGCCGGCGGCAAAGTTGAAATTCCCGTTGAGCTGGCCGCCATTGAGACTCAAGGTCTGACCGGCAGCGGTGGTGAAGCCGCCCGTTAGCGCGGAAACGTCGAAGGTGTTAACGGCGGCACCGCCGTTCACGCTATTGGTGACAATGGTGATGCCGGAACTGTTCGCCAGGGAACTGCCGGCCGAGAGTGTCAGCGTGCCGGCATTAATGACGGTCGGGCCGGAATAAGTATTGGCGCCCGTCAGCGTGATATTCTGGTAGGCATCGCCCACATAGCCGCCGGTGCCGGTGGCCGAGTTGAGACTGCCGATGCGCAAAGCGCCCGTGCCGGAAATCGCGCACGGCAAGGCATAGCCGCCGGTCAGCGTGAAGGTTAGCACGCCATTATCGATTACCGCCGTGGCGCTGCCCAAGCTCCCGTTGGCCCCCGCGCCCACCGTGGTGGCGGTGCCGGTGGCGTTGCCGCCCACGCGCACGTAACTCAGCCGTCCCGGGACGCCATTTTCCACCGGGCCGCCAATCGTCACGGTGCCGGCCATCGAGTCCGAACCGGAGAGGATAAATCCCAAATCCTGGCTGGTGAAACTCGTCGCCCCAACCAGCGGTTCGGTGAAGACGATATTTCCCGAACCGCTGATGGCGCCGCTCAACAGCAGGGAACGCGCGGTGCCGGAGACGTTTTGGTCGGCGAGATAACTGGTCGTGCCGGAGTTCAAAGTAATCGGCGTGTTCCAGGTCCAGTTGCCCACGTCGCCGCTCATGCCGCCGACGGCCAGCGTGCCGCCGTTGAGGGTGATGGAACCGGCCCCAAAGGCCGTGGCCCCGTTGCGCAAACCGCGCAGCGTCGTGCCGCTGTCCACCTGCCAGTTACCCGTGAAACCGGTAAAACCGGCCGCATCCGAGAAACCCGAGGCGCCGCCTTCGTTCAAACTGACAATCCCGCCACCGGTGAGTTCAATAAGTCCATCCGCCCCGGACGTAACCGCCTTGCCCGTGGCCGCGCCGCCCCCGACGGCAAAGCGAACCAGCGTGCCTGCGGCCAGATTCCAAGTCTGCGCGCCGTTGAAGGCCGTGGACGCATCGTTAATAACAACTCCGGGAGCGCCACTGGCCACCGTAATGCCCGAGGTGCCAATGGTCAAGGCGCCGTTGCCCGTGCCTGAGCCGCCGACATACATATTGGCCGCCGCGTTGGCCGTGACCAGTCCGGCCGCCGCTGCGGCCGCCAAACTGCCGGTGGCGTTGGTGTAAGTAAATTGGGTTGCCGACGGCACGCCCGCGATGATGAAGGTGCCGTTGTAACCGGCAGGCGTCACCCCGGAGATCATGACCGACTGACCATTCTCAAACCGATGGTTCGCGTTGCAAGTAATGGTCACCACATTGAAGCCATTGACGACCGCTTCTGTGGCGGCGGTAATATTGGAAACCGTGGTCGTGCCGTTAAAAATCGGGCTTTGCGTCAGGCATGAACCGGTCACGGCACCGATATTAATTCCGCCCCAGGTCGGCGTCGAGGAAGCGGCGAAAATGGCATAAAGCGAATTGGTGACGGCACCCGTGGCCGGGCCGCCGGAGTAAGCGCCGGACCAGCGCGCGATGTCCGTGCTGCCCGGAGCCGTCCCGCCCCAACTGGCGGCCACGTCCAACGAGTTGGTGTTGTCAGCCTTGGTGTAAGTGGCGGCCGGGGAAACCATCGGCGCGGCGACTGCTATTGCGCAAACGAGCCAGCGCAGCAGGATTGAAGGGCGTTTCATAGTTTTTGTTTTGATTTTGGCAGGATGATTGATCGGGTTTGGGAACTGATTTTTGCGAGACAGAATTACTTGGAACGGTCAAAGGTATAATCACCGGCGGACATTAGCTGCACGCCGAGTTGAAAGGTGATTTTGGTGAACTGGGAGTGGCCGTCGGCGAAAGCAATGTTCCAGCGGTAATCGCCGGGTTTGGTGTGGACGAAGTACTGGTCCGGCGGGGCCGTGCCGTTCCATGGCGGAAAGTAGGCGCCCTCCTCACCCAGGATCACCATGCGAACCGGGCTGACAATGGCCGTTTCTTTGCAGGAGGCGCCGCCCCCCGTTGTATCCACCAGGCTGAGCGTGTTTAAGGCGCCGCCATCGCAGTTGTTGGCATAAGTCGAGCCCATGACAAAGTAGGCTGAATTTGGCTGAACGTCGGTGGGACACTGGGCGATGGGCACGTCATTGGTGGGCCCAAATTTTCCCATGTAAGGCGTGTTGAGGGGCCGGTGCGTGGCGTCCAATTGGATATACCCACCGGTGTTGCCCGCCCGCCCCACCCAGGCAAACTGGGTGGTATAGGGATTGCCATCCGCGCCAATCTGGGTGCGGGGCGGAAATGTCCCGTTAAAATCGTTGCGATACATGAGCGACGCCAGCCCAATCTGCCGCAGATTGTTCACACACCCGATTTGCTTGGCCTTCGCCTTCGCCTTGGCCAGCGCCGGCAACAGCATTGCCGCCAGGATGGCGATGATGGCGATGACCACCAGCAGCTCAATCAGCGTAAAACCCTGCCGTTGTTTGGCCTTCGCCTTAATGAATGTAAGATATTTCATGCGCGGTTCCATCCACTGGTCTGCATCGTTACCTTATGCTTGATGCCTAATGTTGACCTTAAGCGGGCGCGCTGGTCCCGGCTAGGGCAAATGCCCTGTATTTTGTGGATACATGTTCTTCCGGCGTAAACATTCTTTCGGCCGCGCTTGCCGGGCGGCTGCCAGGGTTCGTTTGAGATTTGGCCGGGCTTTTCCGTCACCGCTTGCAGGTCACTTGTGGCTTGAAGCTGATCGCGGGATTGGCTGGGTCATTGAAATTCCGCCGATTCCCCCGAACGGGGGATGTACGGCAGCGCCGGTTTTGACTAGGTTCGCAGCACTGATCAGTCTCTCCCGCCAAATGAAAATCACCATCCGCCCGCTCATTCCCTGTCTCGCCGGCATTTTAACCATGGTGGGCAAGCCTGCCTTGTTCGCCGCCGAAACCCCGTCCGCCGCAGTTGCTCCCAATAAGTAAACCATCCAGGCGCAAATCGGTGACCAATGGAAAACCGTCGTGACCGGTGCGGGCATCGGGCCCAAAAAGGATTTGCCATTCGAGCCGGTGAAGGCGCGATATTTTCGCCTGACCGTGACCGTCAACAAACCCGGTGGCACACCCGACGGCGAGCCGGTCATCGCCGAGTTTCAACTGTTTGATCAGTAACCGAAAGTCCGGCTGAAGTTTGCCTCCGGCGCTTACGACTTAAACGGCGGCGATCCGGCGGCAATACCAGAGCATCCGCGGCAGGTGAAACGGGCCTTTATAAAGATTGCCCTTGGCCCGCTGTGCAACACTCCCATCGCGATGCAGGTAGCCATACCATTCGCCAAATTCCGGATCGGGAAAATGCTGGAAACTCCAATCGTGGACGAGTTGGTGCCAGCGGGCGTATTTTTCCTCGCCGGTCAGTTTCCAGGCGAGCAGCGTGGCGATGATGGCTTCGTTGTGCGGCCACCAAAATTTCATATCGTGCCAGTATTCCTGCACCGGCTTGTGGAACACATCGCGAAAATAAAAGATGCCGCCGCATTGGTCGTCCCAGCCGCGCGCCCACATCCAGTCAAGCATCCGGGCGCCAAGCTGGATTAACTTTTTGTCGCCGCGCAGTTCGCCTTCATGCATTACGAACCACGCGCACTCGATGGCGTGACCGGGATTCAGCGTGCGGCCGTCCATGTGGTCGATCACGCTTCCATCCGGCGCGACCATTTCCATCAGCGCCCGTAAATCGGGCTTGAGAAAATCCCGTTCAATCTCGGCAATGCTCGCGTCAATCCACTCCGTGCAGGTGCGTCCGCCTGCCTGCACGTCACCCAGATTGGCGCGCAATTCCTGGGCGGTGACGATGCAAATCATCAGCGCGGCGAGGCCTTTCGCCGGACGCGTCGGCTCAAATTTCGGATTCATCACCCCGGGCTCGAACGAGTAGCGCAAATAGGTGGCAAAGGTTTTCACCGCGTCATCGGCCGCGCGGGCGTCGCCGGTTGCCTTCGCAAACGCCGCGCTGGCGACGGCGGCAAAACTCTCGCTGTAAACGTAACGCCGCATGCGCAGCGGCCGGCCCTCCCGCGTGACGGAGAAATACATTTTCCCATCCGGTGCAAAACAATATTGGCGCGAAAACGCAAGACAGGAGCGCGCCGCCTCCAGCCATTCGGGGCGACGTTCGACCGTGTTGTAAAGGGTCGCAAACATCCAGCCGGCCCGGCCCTGAAACCACACGGATTTGTCCGTATCCAGCAGGGACCCGTCGCGGTCGAGCGCCGTCAGCATGCCGCCGTACTCGCGGTCAAGACCATGTCTGGTCCAAAACGGGATAACGTTGTTGAGCAACGTATCCTGGTAAAATGCGGCGAGTTTCAACCGGCTCTCAGGAGTGGCAAGATAGGTCGTATTCATTTTGCGTTAACGGTAATTTCAAAAGTGGAGGCGGGCAGACCGGCACCGTTCACCAAGTTGCCGGCGCTGAACGGCTGCCAGCCATAGCGCACCCGGCGCGGTGCGCCGACAGCCGACCCCGGTAGCAGCACCTTTTCACCGGCAATCGTGGCGGTGACCGGATAAAACACGCCATCTTCGCCAGCCAGTTCAAAACCATGCACCGGCAGCGCGTCACTGGTTTTTAAGCCTTTCGCGTGAGAAAAATCAATGGTCACTTCCGCGTGGCGCATCACCGCCCGCCACGGCTGCGGACCGCTGAATTCAATCTTCTCCCCGTAAGCCTTGGCCCGGGCGACGAGGGCGAGCCGGCGGCCAATTTCGCGTTTTTCGCGCGGATGCACGTCGTTTGGCAGGCCGTGATCGCTCGTTACCGCCATGCCGGCATCTGGAATTGTCTCCGCGAATTGGCGTTGTTGGTCGCGAAACTCCGGCCAAAAGGCTGATTTGTAGGTGTTCGTCTGGATGCTCGCAAGCTGGCAGAAGAAAAACGGCAACTGTTCACCCCAGGCCGCCCGCCAGTCGCGAACCAGCAGCGGAAAAAGTATTTGGTGCTGGCGCACGCGGCGTTCCTCCAGCGAATTGCTTTCACCCTGATACCACAGCACCCCGCGCAGTGCGAACGGAGCAATGCGGGCCGGGCCGGCATCCCACAAAAACGCGGGCTTGAAGTGGTGATTCGGGCCGAGGTCGTCGCCCGGCACGGCGAGTCCGGCGGCGAGCGGGACATCGAGGTTTTCATGGCCACGCTGGCGGCACCAGTCATCAAAAACGCGGTTGGTCAGCCAGTTGCCGTCCGTCATGGCGCGCAACTCCGGATCGGCGGCCAAGGCCGACCGGCGAATCCAAGCCTCCGTCGGACTGCCGCCGACGGCACAACTGATGACGCCGACCGGGACGTTTTCTTGGCGCTGAATTTCATGGCTGAAATAATAGGCAATGGCGGAAAACCCTCGGACGCTCGCCGGCGCACACTCCTTCCAATCGCCCTGATAAAACTGTGGCGGATTCATCCGCCCGATTTCGTTGGACCCAAACGCTTTGCTGTAAAAATACTGTCCCGCAAAAGCCAAGTTAAGCAGACGGATTTGCGCATTGGTCGCGGCCGGTATTTCCTGCGCGGCGTGCGCTTCGCGCGACAGGGGGAATTCCATGTTCGATTGCCCGGCCGCGAGCCAGACTTCGCCAACCAGCACATTTGTCAATTGCCGGCTGCCCGTGTTGGCTTGGAGGGTATTTCCGGCGGTCACCGTCAGCGTACGGGGTTCGGCGCTGGCGGGCGGCGGACTCAAAACCACTTTCCAGTTTCCGATGGCATCGACGACCGTGGCATTCGTCTGACCGGCGAAGCAAACTGATATCGTTTCACCGGCTTGAGCCTGGCCCCAAATCACCGGCGGTTTATCGCGCTGCAAAACCATGTTGTCACCAAAGACGGACGCCAGGGTCAGTTCTGCGGACGCAGCGAACACGGAAAAATTCAGGGCGGCGGACGCGATAATGAGCAATGAAAATTTGCGTTTCATGTGGGCGATTGAATCAGATGACGCGTAAACCCAGCCGCGACTAAAAGATCGTAAGCATGCCGCACATTGTCGGGAACCGCTTGCGGAATCATAAATCCAAGCCGCGGATATTCCAGGATGCGTTGCAGGTCGCCGACCATAATGTGAATGACCTCCTCGATTGGAATATCGGCGTTGCCGTAGTCTGCAAATTCCAGCGGCGGCGAAGAAACACGCACCGCCACTTCCGGCCACTGCTGGCGGATGGTGGCATACGCGCGCCGCTCCATGTAAGGTTTCTGCACGGCAATAAGTGAACGCACCGCAATCCTCTGCGCGGCCAGCAGCTCACGGGTGAACCGGATGTTTTCTCCGGTGTTGGTCGAACGGCTTTCCAGCAGGCAGGCGGAGTCGGGCACGCCGCGTGAACGGAGGACTTCGGCAAACATCTCCGCTTCGGGCCGGGTCCACGCTCCGGCCGTGAGGCGGCCGAGGCCGCCCGACAACACCACCCGCGGAGCGAGGCTGCGGTGATACAGATCCGCCGCGTGCTCCGCGACCCGCAAATCATGGCTGCCCAGCACGAAGATCAGATCGGCCGGTTCCAGCACCTGCCCGAGCCCGTGGTAATTCCAAACCGCCTGCGCGGCCAGTTGCAGATCGGCTTTCAATGCGGGACTCCGTTGGTTTCCACCTGAACTGTCCCGGGCTCGTCGGACGCAACCGTCAGCCACGCCAGCGGGAAACGGGCAAAAACAATGCGATTCGCTTCGTCCGTCTCAAACAGGCAGCCCATTTCGCCATTGGACAGTTGGGTCAGGACGCTATAGGCGAAACTGCCGGGGAACAAAACCTTTTGTACCGGCCAGGTTTTTCCTTCATCCCGGCTCATATGCACCGTGCCGTTCTCACGCCGGGTGCTATCCGGCCCGGAATAGAGCAGAACGCTTTTTCCTGCGGTCGTTTCCGCGTGAAAAATGGCCGCCATACAGCCGGGGTCGCGCAGGGCCGGTTCCTCTTTGATCGGCGACCATGTCACGCCACCATCCCGGCTCACGGCGGTCTTGCGCAACGGTTTGCCGCCCCATTTCCGACTATTGAGCATCACGGAACCGTCCGACAACTCGACCATCTGCACTTCGTTGACGAGGCTGATATTTTTCCCGGCGGCATTGGTGACACAGCATCCCGGCGCGGGTTCGCCAAGCTGCCAATGATCACCGCCGTCGTCGCTAAACACGGCAAGAACATTCCAATGACCAAACGGCCCTTCGTTGAACGGTATGAGAATTCTGCCGGCATGTTCACCGTGCTTGAGCTGAATGCCTATGCCCGGACCGCTTGCCATAATCGTCACGCGCTCGGCGTGCTTGGTCGTGCGCGTCACGTCTTCCATAGGCGACCACGTGACGCCGTCGTCATCCGAGTGAATGACGTAGTTGCGCACGATGGCCGGACCGTCGAGGCCCGGCAGAATTTTGCCATCGCGCTCGCTGAATCCGAAAGGATACGACTGGAACATCAAGATGACCCGGCCGGATTTTTCATCCACCACCGCACAGGGATTATTGAGACAATTCTTTCCATCATCGGCGATAATCTTCAGCCTGCCCCAGGTTTTGCCGCCATCCGCGCTGCGCTTCAGAATAATCTTATTGTTCGCCTGATCGGTATTCTGCGAGCGTCCCTCGGCGAACGCCAGCACCGTGCCCTTTTTTGTCACGACGACAGACGGGATGCGGATGGATTTGAACTGATCCTTGCCCGCAACGAACACGTCGGAGAACTGTGGCTCAACGCCGGCCGCAAACAGTTTGGACGCGGTAACGGCGGCGACCACGATCGCCAGGCAGTAGTGTTTCCAATTAATTTTCATGCTGTTTGTTTTATTCGGGAGTGGTGGCAAACCGCAGTCCTGCCACCTCGCGGACTCGGCCCTGCTCAATGGCGACGGGGATACAGGTGAACATCCATTTCCACGTGGTCGCACTGCGGGGCGCTTTCACGAGAATTTTATTCCAGCCTTGCTTCAGGGTCACCGGCAGCGGGTCGCGATAAAAATAATCCTCGTCCACGAACGGCGCTTCCGCGCCTCCCTTCACCACACCGGGCTGCTGCCAGACTGGCGGCGCGATCGGAAAATCATTGACCCATATTCGCGACCCGGTAGTGCTCCACTGTCCTTGCGCCGGGTTTGGTCCGCCGCGCCGGTCCGAACGCGATGGTCCGTTGAAACCAATCCAAAAGCCCGCCGTCTGCGCATTGGGCGACCAGACATAAGTCAGCGCATAAGCCGTGCCGGTCGCGGCTTTCGGCAGCCAGCCGTCATACCAAAAATGATTGATATGGATGGTTGCGCCGCGCGCTTCATGCCAGGCGTAATTCGTCCCGCCAATATCATAACTCGGGCGGATTTCCTGTTCCGGCGGAAAAACCGCGTCCACCTTGCCCTGGTGATCGAACGGGCCGATAAGCTTCCACACCATGTCCGTCTGCTTCACATACGGAAACGGCCAGTCGCGGAAATACAAATCGCGATGAGCAATCATCCTTGCCTCAAATTCGGCGCAGGTGGCAAACGCGGGGGTGCCGGCCTCCGGCAGCCGCGCCCAAAATTCCTTTCGTTCCGGCGTGTGACCGCACCAGTAGCGTTCGGCGGCGGCGAGCAGCGCGGGAAGCACCGGACTTTGCCGGTACACATTCATTTGCTCCCCGGCATTGTCATCCGGCCAGTGGCAGAGAATGCCGCCCAGGGCAATATCATCCCCCGTTTCTTTGCCGCAGGTGGCAAGATTCAACTCGCGCTGCGGCAGATCAAACGGATCAAGATGGTTCAAATAATCGTCCCGGGAATCAAGGCAGGGCATTCCCGGCACAAGACCGTTTCCGCGCCCGCCGGCGGACCATAACTGCGTGATGACCTTGCCGCCGGGCAATCCGCCCGGCCGCCACACGATGATTTGTTTGCCGCGCGCTCGAACGAGTTCCGCCATGTGCGGCAGAAAGCCGGCATTGTTCAACGGCACTTCGTCGGAACCAATGTGCAATTCCGTCACATGCACATGGTCGAGGAATTCATTCACACATTCAGCCAGAATTTTCATTCCCCGCTCGTCCTGCATATCCACGCCAAAAGCCCGTTTGAAATAAGCACTGTGTCCCGGCATGTCGAGCTCCGGCACCACACGCACACCGCGTTCACGGCAATAGGCGATGAAATCATTCAGCTCGGCGTAGGTATAGAATTTGCCCGGACTGCGCGTCGCCGGCGTGAACTTTGGATCGTTCAGCTCGGGATGAACGCGGCACTCCACCCGCCAGGCGGGATTGTCCGTGAGATGAAAGTGAAATACGTTCAGCTTGTAATGCGCCATCACATCCACAAACCGTTTGAGCAATGCCAGGTCTTGAAAATTGCGGCCCACGTCATGCATGAACCCGCGCCAGGCGAACGCCGGTGCGTCCACGATGTGGCAGCCTGGCAGACGGGTCGTACCCGCGAACAACTGGCGAAGAGTTTCCACCCCATACAACAAACCGACGGGCTTGGGCGCGGCGATGACAATGCCTTCCGGACCGGCCTCCAGTGTGTATGCCTCGTCATTGGTCAAAGCAATGGCGCCAAGCTGCAAGGTGATTTTTATTCCGGTCGGATCCTTTTTGGCGCTGGCCAGCGTGCGCTCCAATTCGGCGACCGCAAAACCGGCCTCGGCCGGAGCGGAGATCCGGTAGTTTGAACAGTCCAGCACCCCGCCGGTCCACCTGATGGCGTGAGGGTTTGGAATCAGCGCCGGCGTTTCGGCCGGTGCGAGGAACGCCCAACCGATCAACAGGCAGCAAAGCGCAATTGTTTTCAAACTAACTCTCACATTTTGATCCAGTCAAAGAAACCCAAAGCTTTAAGCTTGGCCCGAAGTTCCTTCACTTGCCCGGACGCGAGGTTGGCATTCGGCAATCGCGCCGGGCCGACATCCACGCCCAGCATCTTCATCGTCGCTTTGGCTGCCCCCATGTAGCCAAAGCCCGCGAGCGTCTGGACCAGCAGGCAGGAACGGTACTGCTCCTGGCGGGCCGTCGCCAGGTCGCCGGCCGCGAATGCCGCCATCAGCCGATGATAAACCGGCGCGGCAAAACAGTAGGTGCTCCCGACCGCCCCAACCGCGCCCAGCGCGAGGGCGGCGAGCAGATACTCGTCGTTGCCCCAAGGCAGGTCGAAGTTGCCGGGGACATGCCGGCACAATTGGTACGAATACAAATCCGCATTCGTCCACTTGATGCCGGCGAGGTTGGGAATTTTTTTGCGGCCCTGTGCCAAAAAATCGGGCATTGAAAGGTTCACGCCCGTCAGGACCGGTATGTCGTAAAAATAAAATGGCGTTTTCGGCGCGCTGGCGGCAATGGTGGCGCAGCAACTGACCAAGTCCGCGACGGACTTCGGCTTGAAATACGAGGGTGCCAGCGCAGCGATGGCGGCGGCCCCCTGCTTTTGCGCGTGGGCCGCGAGCGCGGCGGCGTCCGTCAGCGAATTCGAACCCACATGCACAATGACCCGCAGTTCCGTGCCGCGCGCGACCTCGAGCCACCGTTGCGCGAGCTGGCGGCGTTCCTCCGCCGCCAGCGAATGGCTTTCCCCCGTGCTGCCGCCGATGAAGGCGACCGTCACCTTGTTTTTCAAAAAGTGCGCGGCCTGTTTTTCAACGGCGGCGAGATTCAGCGAATAGTCCCGTTTGAAAGGCGTGTGTGCGGCGGCGACCAGACCGGTGAGTTTTGATGGCGTTTTCATGGTGTTCTTAAAAATTATTGAAAAATTTCCGCGCCGCAGTCGCGTTCTTTGGGACGCAGCACGAGCATTAAAGTTGCGGCTATTAAAGCCGGAATCGCGCACATCGCAAATCCCACAGAAAGGGGAGTGCCCTGATCCTTGAGCCGGCCGAGCAGCGGCGTGAGATACGCGCCCGCCGCAATGCCCGCAAAATTCATCAGGCCGTAGCCGGTGGCGCGAAACCGTGCTGGCGCAAGCTGGCAAAGAATGGGCATGTTGTTGGCGTCGAACATGCCGAAGCCCAGGCCGTATATGGCGGCGCAAATCACCACCAGCGGCAGCGTCGGCGCAAAGCCGATGCCCGCCAGCGCCGGGACCGTTAGCAGCAAACCTGCCGCGCTCGCCCATGTGCGCCCCCGGACGTTCCGCCGGGACCAGACGTCGGCGATCTTCCCGCCGAGCAGCACGCCGCCGAAACCGGCGCTGGCCGTGGTCAGGGTGGCGTAAAGGCCGGAACTTTTTTGGTCGAGCATAAAACGGTCTTGCAGCAACGTTGGCAGCCAGTTTTTCACGGCCCAGCCCGGCAGGCTCGGGAGACAGAAACACAGAATTAAAAGGCCGAAACCCAGCCAGCGGACCCCCGGGTAATTATTCGCGGGAAGGATTGGGCTTTCGGCGCCCGCAGCCAACGGTACGGAAGCGGTATCCGTTCTTTCCCGCAGAAAAAGGCATAGCACCACGGCATAACCAACACCGATGAATCCGCAGCTACCAAAAGCCGCGCGCCAGGAGATATCCTGCGCCACCCAGCCGCCAACTCCTCCCAGCGCCTGGCCGAGATAGATGCCGCTCATGTGAATTCCCACCGCCAGCGAGCGGGTCGCGCCATGATGATAGTCGGCAATCAGCGACAGCCCGGCGGGAATATAAAACGCCTCGCTCACGCCCATCGCCGCGCGCAGCCAGTAGAGCGTCGGGTAATCGTGGACACGCCCCATCGCCAGCGTCACGGCGGACCACACCGCGAGACTGAATACGATCAGCCACTTGCGATTGACCCGGTCGGCGATGAAGCCGCTGACCGGGCTGCAAAAGGCATACACCCACATGAAGATGGACATGAGCCGGCCGAAATTCTCCGCGCCGTTGACGCCTTGCAATTCCCCAAAATCCGCCCTGATGGACAGCCCCATCGTCGCCAGCATCTGCCGGTCAAGATAGTTCAGCAGCGCCACCGGAAACAGCAGCGCCACCACGAGCCATGCGTTGATGTGTGGTCTGATCGTTTCGGCCATAAACCATCAGGGACAGCCGGTGGCGCTTAAGGTCCAGATTTCCGGCGAGCGCACTCCGGGACGCATTTCGCCGCTGGGCATGACAAAGCGATTTTGCCAGAACACCGTCGGCAGCGTGGCGCGCGGCGCGGGCACCGTGCCGTTGGTGCGCCAGCGGCCGGTATTCACGCTGTAAGCCAGCATTTCCGTTGCAAAGCCGGGATGCTTTTCCAACGGCTGGAAACCCGCGTGCGAACCGTCGTCACCGCCAATGAGCAGAAAACTTTCATCCACCTCCGGCGCGGGGGTCGGGCCGGCCACGCAAGGCTTGGGCAAATCCGCAAGCCGTTGCCAGCCCTGACCGGATTCGTAACGCCAGGCATCCTGCAAATAAACCCGCGCAATTTTTCCGTTGGTTGGCTCGAGCGCGGCCCCGCCAAAAAGATAAAATCCGTTTTCCCCCGCCGCCGCGACCGGCAAAATCCGCGCCTTGCCCGGACATGCCGGCACGGTTTGCCAGACCGGATTTGTCCGGGCCAGGTCCAAGGCAAAACATTGGTTGAGCGCGGAAAGTTCGCCCGGCTTTTCGGAACCGCCCGCAATATAAATCGTTTCCCCCACCATTGCGCCCGCCGCGTTGGCCAGCGGTGTTGGCAGGCTGGCGAGCGGTTGCACTGAGAAAACACCGTTAGCAAAGCCGAGCCGGAACACCTCGCCATAATGGCGGTCGGCGTCGCTGCCACCAATGCAAATCAAGCCGGCCGGGGTCGTAATGGACACGCCATAGGCCAGGGGATGCGGCAGTTTGCCCACGAGTTTCCAAGAGCTTTTTGCGTCAGCCAGCGCATAAACCTCGTCGTGCCACACTTTTTTGCCCCCTTCCCACGGCATCTGGCCGGGAAAATTGGCGCCGCCGCCAACCAGGAGAACGCCGCCGCTGACTCCCGCAAACGGGCCGGCCACGCCCAGCGCATCCGGCAGTGGCGGCAGTTGCGACCAAATAAGCGAATGGTTGGTTGGCCGAACGGAACAGGCCGTCAGTGCTATCATAAATAAAAAGGCCGGGATGAATGGTTTCCACCAACCGTTTGAAAGACGGACGCCACTGCTGGAGCGGGGATATTTCACGGTCTCCGAGCATCCCTTCCGCTGCCGGCGGTTTCCCGGCCCGTTGCCGAAAACCGGTTTGTCCAAGTCTTTCTCATGGCCTGATTATCCATGTTCCGGAGAAATCCGAAATCGCAAATGACTTGTATTAAGTCAATGCAAGTGTGAGGAAAGCCGGCGCTGCGCTCATTGTGCGTGGGTTGAATCCGAACGGTGATGCCGCTCCGTACTGTTGTTTTTGTGTCCGTCGCTCCCCCCCCAATCGCAGAACGCAGGGTCACAGGGTCACATATCGCACCCGTTTCCTGTTTCGTTTCGCCGCCGCCCTCTCTCCATTTTACCATCCGGTCAAGGTCGTTCCAGCCCCCGAAAGCTCCGCTGCCCTCCGCTTTCTCCCCGGTCGAAGACGTTCCACCGCGCTCGTTACTCCTTGACTTCGGATGCCATTCCGAGAGTGCGGGCGTCTCACGAACGCACCGCGCAAAGGTCGCATTACCAGCCAATACAACTTCAATGTCATACATCAAGGAGTTCGAGGAAGAGCTTGTAGGCAAGCTCGAAGGCGGGGAGGACACGGCAACCATCGTCCGATGGATTTCCGAGAAGGTCCTCGAGAGTTACAGGAACGGCATCACCGCCGGCAAGAACGGCACTTCGGTGAAGCGCCAGGGACAGAGCAGGCGCAGAGGACAGTTCGGCAAGCCGAATTGCGCAACCTCTGGAGCGCGCCCGACACGCGGGCGAAGTTGCTCGCGGGCCTGGGGGAAAAAGGTTTCGGCCACGATCAGCTTGCCGAGATGCAAAAAATCATTGATGCGGAAAAGAGCGATCTATTCGATGTGCTGGCGCATGTGGCTTATGCCCTACCACCGGTGACACGCGAAGTGCGCGCCGACCATGCAAGGGTGTATATCAATTCCAACTTCAATGCCAAGCAGCAGGCGTTTCTGGATTTTGTGCTGTCACATTACGTCAACGTCGGCGTGGAAGAATTGAACCAGGACAAGTTGAAGCCGTTGCTCCTGATCAAATACCACAACTCGATTCAAGACGCCGTGGCCGATCTTGGCAAGCCGGACGAAATCAGCAGCGTATTCGCAGGCTTCCAGAAGTATCTTTACCAAACGGCGAGATAAACCAGCATGGACACCCTCTTTCAATCCATGTTGCACCGCGCCTTTAACGGAGAACTATAATCAAAAACCCATGCGAGAACCATCAATCAGTCAAAAAACAAGATTCATATTACTGCTTCTTGATGTAGTAATCCTCTGCGGTGCGAGTTGGATTATTTTTGGCACAATCTTCCCGCCAGATGGCGAAAAAGGATTTTGGTTTTACGTCGCACTTCTTGGATTAGTTTTTGGCAGCCGTCTTGACACCCCATTTTTCGCCGCACCTGCTGATGTCGTGCTCTATGCCGCTCCAGCGGCGATTTCACTTGCTGTAATCAGTTCGTGGGGACAGTGGGATCCCGGATTCGCTCCAATGACTTGTCGTTGAGGAACACTTTCCAGATTTCCCGGTGATTTGTGACGATGGTAAGAAGATTTGCCACCCGACGGGTCTTCGCATCGGCACGGAGTGAAAAAGCAGTAAACCACAGGCCGGCGATAATCCCGACCGAACTCAAAATATTAAACCAGTTTTGCGATAGCCAATCGCCTGCTTCCATGCCGCCATTTTAGCACAGATCAAACCTTGTTGGGAATGTCCTGCCTAGCATTCACCAACACGGTGCGAGGCAACCGTACAATCCGCTCATCCGGTCCACAGCCGGCGGTAGCAGGCAATTGTGCCCGAACCGCATCGGTGATATCCATGCCGATGATGGCAAAGCTGCCGTCATCGAGTTCCCAGATGTCTGGGCAGTTGTCACATGCGGCACATTCAACACCGTTGGCGTGCGGATCAGTCCCAATCCTGCGTCTGAATGTGATTTGCGCGTCCATATGCAAATACATTCGGCCAAGGGCTCAATAAATGCAAGAAGAAAATACAGTGTATATACTGTGGCGACTTTTGGCGATTCAGCCACTTGATATTATGTGGCTACAACTCCAAAATATCGGACGGTACTGGGTGACAACATTCGCACCCATCGTCGCAATTTGAAATGGAGTCAGGAAGCATTGGCGGAAAAAGCCGATTTGCATCACAACTACATCGGTGACATTGAGCGCGGCGAGGAAAACGTTTCCATTGATGCCCTCATGCGCATCGCGAATGCCCTCAATATTTCGATATCCGAAATCGTAAAGGGCCTGTAAAGAAGCGACCCCTTGCGAGGTCGCTGTGTGCTTCAAAACGTGAAGCTGTTTTTTAGTTCCGCTGCCGCCAGGTCAGTCGGCTGCTTACCATCAGCCAATTTTACCCACCGCACAAAACGGTGTGGTGAAATGGCGCCAAGGAGCGTTTGAGCATAGCGCTCACCCGCTTTATCCCGATCAGGGACGATCCATACCCTGCCAGCAGGCTTGACCGAGGAGACAATGAGTTCGGACTGCCTTTCGGAACAGTCGGAACCCATCGTCCCCACTACGGAGGCAAACCCGTGCTGCGTCAGCCACCAGACTCCCGCAAAACCCTCGACAACGATCAGATCGTCAACCGGCTCGGTGATGCGATGACCGTTGTAGAGGAACTGCGTCTTTCGGAATTCAATCACGACGCCGTCCTTTTCCCGCTTGCCGGGAAAGCGATAGCGCGGGTTGTCTTCGGTTACCAGAAGCGCACCCAGCAGGTTTGCCTTGTCGGCCCCCAACTTTCCTTTGGACACGTCGGCGATGAATATCCGTCCCTTGTCCATCATGAAGCGGGCATCAATCCGGCTGCGAATCTGCCCGAGGATGTTCCGCAGGTGCGGGGACATCAGCAGTTGCCCCACCTTGTTTTGTATCGGGGCGACCATTTCCTGTTGGAGCGACTTGTTCAACCCCTCGAATTCGTCCACCCAGAACGACCGCACCAGCGGGTCTTTGACTTGCCTTACCACCCAGGCCCTGTATCTGCCGTCGGAAAGCATCCGCTGGATGCCGAGCAGGCTGACGTTCTCGCAGTCGAGGAGCGCCGCCACGGTGGCGTACAGGACGTATTCCATGCGAGGACCCCAGGACGCCGACCACCGGCTCTTGAACACGTTCACTATGCCGGAGGCGACCAAATGGCGGGCGTCGGGAGGCGTTTGGCCGAGGAGATTGAAGCCGATCGGGAATTCCATGTCCGCAGGGTTGAAATACACCACGTCCTCGATGCGACTTCGTGGTATGTAATCGAGCAGTTCCGTCGCAAGGTCGCCATGCGGATCGATCACCCCCACGCCATTGCCGGCAACGATGTCCTGGAGAATCATGTTCCGCAGCAGCGTCGTCTTTCCAGTGCCGCTCTTGCCAATAGCGTACAGGTGGTGCCGGCGGTCGTGCGGTGTCAAATCGAAGGGCCTTTCCTGCCCCCAGTCTTCGCGAACGCCCATTACAATATGCCAGTTCTCCATATTTCCAATCGAGCCCCCACTCCGGATTGCGCGCCCTTGCCGGCCTTCACGACGGCGACAGCGCCCGAATTGGCGACATCCGTTTGATGACGAGCCGCCAAGGTAACCGAGACTGGCATGGTCATTACCGGTGGCAAGGCAAAATTCAAGAATGACGCCGCCGTTCAGCAGCTATTGGCGAAACCGGCCCCGTCTGAAAACCAGCCGCAACCGGAAAACAAGCCGCCTTCCGCTCCGGCTCTTGCTTCTCAGAAGGACGGGAACCTCGTGGTTGTTCTGAACCAGATGCGGACATTGAACGACGGCTCATTGCAGGTTGACCTGACGTTCCAAAACAAAAGCACTAATAATTCGATTGCCGTCGCCATGTACCATGACGTTTGCTTTGTCCCGCCGTGCAGCATGCCGACCGTACTCATTGCGGGAGATGGCCATCAATTTGGCAGCTATGATGACGGTCTGACGGGTATCCGGTCATTGGCCAAGTCACCACTGGCACTCACAGAGATTTTGCCCAATGCAGAGCTAAAGGCATCTATCGAATTCAGGGGAGGCCACGAGGTTTCGCCAACCGTGAAGACTTTTTCGCTCAGGTCAACGATTGTCGTGAACCAAAATTACAGCGCATCGTCTTACGATAATTATGCAATACGCGACAACGTCCTGCCGCCATATTGCAAACTGGTAACTGTTTTCTTGGATTTCCCTGTAAGCATGCATTGAATTCAATGCGAAGTGCGCCTCACGTCGCCATTTTTAACCCGTCCGTCGGTGAACTCGTGTTCGCGTGAGCGATGAGGGAGGTTTTTGGCGAGCGCAGCAGACCCTACCGGAAGCTGCTGCGCGAGCCATAAAACCGACCGAAGTCGGGGATGCCGCCAAGAGGCGAAACCCCGACCAAACACATGTAAACTAAGGACTTTCCAAAATGAAAGCCCTTCCCCATGTGGGGAGGGGGGTGGGGATACCCTAAATAACGGGATTTTCATCAAAGACAATACGAGCCGATGACAATAGGCACCACCATATTGAATTTCGCTCGTTTTCGGACGCGGCGAGATTCGCCGCGACTGTGGTTTGAGCCAATAAATCAAAGGGTTTTTTGAAGGTAACGGTTAAGGTTTGAGCGCTTAAAAGGCGGGAAAACTTTTAATTTAAATATCGCCGAGAAAAACCATTTGCACAAATTCGACATCATGTCGTAAACCGTTTAAGGATTCTCCAGCACAGGTTGGCATTCAAAGTGATGCCAAATTCTTTTGAAATGAATGCAGCGACGGCGGTCGAATTTATCTTCTTCGCTTCGCTCTGTGATTTTTTGATAAAAATCTGCACTTTCTTTAACTGTTCATCGCTGAGCTTTGTTGGTCGGCCAGGTCGCGCCTCTTCGGCCAACCCGTCAATTCCCTGCTGCTTGAATTGGGTGACCCAATAGGCAACGGCCCGTGGCGAATCACCATAGATTCGCCCGGCCTCACTGGCCGAAGAACCGTTCAAGGCCATTGTGACGCAGTGCAACCGGTGCAAAAGCCGTTCGCGTGGTGTTTCTCCCCGCAACGCCTTCAACATCGTTTTGGTTATCGCATGTTTCTTTTTTTGCATGGTTTTTATCTCGCAAATACTATTGCAATATGGTAAAATATACCCATGAATAAATACTTCATTTATTGTCGCAAATCGAGCGAAGATGAAGACCGCCAAATTCTCTCGATTGATGCCCAGCTTTCGGAACTGAATGCCATTGCCCAAGGGAACGGCATGAACGTTGTCGAGACGTTCACCGAAAGCAAAAGTGCCAAAGGGCCTGGCCGCAAGGTCTTCAACGACATGATTCGCCGGATCGAGCGCGGCGAAGCCAATGCCATTCTATCATGGAAGCTAGACCGTATCGCCCGCAATTTCGACGATGGAGGCAAGATCATCGGCCTTCTCCAGCGTGGCGTCATCCAGGAAATCCGCACGTTTGAGAAGACGTACCTGCCTTCAGACAACGTGCTCATGATTGCGGTCGAACTTGGCATGGCGAATCAATACGTGCGCGACCTCTCTACAAACATCCGTCGCGGTATCCGCGAGAAAATCCGCCGGGGCATATATTCAAGCAAGGCCCCGCTTGGCTATGTGAATGACCCCAAGACACGCACCATTGAACCACATCCTGAATTTTTCCCCAAGATGAAGCGGATCATGGGACTCTTCGCCACAGGTGAATATTCTCTGACCGCTATTCAAAAGGAGATTGCGAAGGCTGGCATAGTCGGGAATCTGAGTAAGAAGCCGCTTCCCCTTTCCTCGATTGGCAACTTGTTGCGAAACCCTTTCTATTACGGCGTCTTTCTCTATAAAGGCGAGATACACCAAGGCATCCACGCCCCCATGATTTCCAAAAAGACTTTTGACGATGTCCAAGGATCCCTCGTTAAAGTCGGCAAGCCGCGCAAGCACAAAGGCAACAAGGGGTTCGAGTACCTGAATTTTGCGACGTGCGGTTCATGTGGGTACTGTATCACCGGCGAGCGCCACATCAAAAAGAGCGGTCGCCGGTACCACTATTACCGCTGTACCCACAAGAACAAGAAAGTTCATTGCGAAGGTCGCGATTTTATCACCGAGGCCAAATTTGCCGAGGAGGTGAAGCGTAATGTGGAACTGGTTGTCATTCCCGACGATTGGAAGGAAAAATTCCTTGTTCGTATCGAACGGTGGGAAACGGAAGTTTCCGTTGAGAAGCAGGCAAAAATTGACAAGACCAAAGCCGAACTGGCTTTGCTCAAGGTCAAAATTGACCGGATCAATACCGCCTTCACAGACGGCTCGATTGACCTGACAGAGTTCAAAGAAATCAAGAATCCGATGGTCATTCAGAAGACCGATTTGGAACAACAAATCGCCCTTCTGGAGAAGAGTAAACTGAATCGGCTCGAACCCTTAAAAACCTTCATTTTTGAGGCAAATAGGGCTAAAACGCTGGTTTCTGAGAACAATGGGGTGGAAATGAAGTCATTTCTCAAAAAAGTCGGCTCGAACCGCCTTTTAAGCGCTCAAACCTTAACCGTTACCTTCAAAAAACCCTTTGATTTATTGGCTCAAACCACAGTCGCGGCGAATCTCGCCGCGTCCGAAAACGAGCGAAATTCAATATGGTGGAGGCGGCGGGAGTTGAACCCGCGTCCCAAGTCAACCTGCCAGCCGCGACTACATGCTTATTCCGGATAATATTTTCTGCTATGCGATGGCGTCCGGACTCGAGTCGCACTGCCTAGTCCGCATGAAATTTTCTCGGCCAAATGCGCGCGGTCCCCGCATTTAACCATGCCTGCTGTTGCGTCCATCCACCCTAGCAGGTGTCAAGCGGCGGACGTCGTGGCCTTAGGCCGCGAGGGCTAATTCTTCGTTAGCTGTTTTGTTTGATGCGATTATTTACGAGGCCAACGCATCGTCCTCGGCATGCCGCCTCTGGCGTGTTCACATGGTCGAAACCAGTACGCCCCCATCAATTCGGCAACTCCAACATCGGTTATTTCCACCCTTCGGTCAAGTCAGCTTTCCATCTCAACCGCCACCGCCGGCGTAAATGACAGAATGTAGGTTGAACTAGACCAAAACCGGGTTAAGGTGATGCCTCATGTCAGAAGTGTCCAAACCTTGGGATTTTAAATTACTCTACGACGGCCAGTGTCCGTTCTGCCGGCGCGAAGCACTGTGGCTGGCACGCCGCTGCCGGAACGGTCGCCTGGCGCTGGAAGATATTTCTTTGCCGGACTTTGATCCCGCCCGCTACGGCACCACGCTGGATGAGTTGATGGGCGTGATGCATGGCGTGTATCCCGATGGCCGGCTGGTCACGCGCGTGGCCGTGTTTCGCGAAGCGTATCGTGTGGCCGGACTCGGCTGGCTGCTCGCCCCGACCGCCTGGCCCGGGCTGCGCACGCTGGCCAATTGGGGCTACGAATGGTTCGCCCGCAACCGCCTCGCCATCGGCCGCTGGTTTGGCGGCACGGACTGTCGCGACGGCCGGTGCGCGATCAAACCGCGCTAAGAAATTATTCCGACGTCAGCGCGGCGCGTTCGTTTTCCAGGGAATTCGTCTTCTCCAGGAAGTAATCGTACCCGCCGGTGTACGGCGTGATCGTGCCCGCATTCACGTGCAGCACTTTCGTGGCGAGATGCCGGATGAAATGCACATCGTGGGAAATGAACACAAGTGTGCCTTCATACCGCTCCAGCGCCATCGTCAGCGACTCCACCGTGTGTATGTCCAGATGCGTGGTCGGTTCGTCCATCAGCAGCAGGTTCGGCGGGTCCACCAAGAACTTGATCAAATTTAACCGGCTCTTTTCGCCCCCGCTCAACACGGCCGTCTTCTTGAAAATCTCATCCTTGCGGAACTGGAACGAACCCAGAATGCCGCGCACATCGTCTTCGCGCATGCCCGGCGCGCAGGCCATCGTTTCTTCCAGCACCGTTTTCTCCGGATCCAGCGTCGCGCCGCGATGCTGGCTGAAGTAACCGATCTTCGCGTTGTGACCCAGGTCGCGATTTCCCTTCTGAAATTCCACCACGCCCGCGAGAATTTTCAGCAGCGTCGATTTGCCCGCGCCGTTCGGACCCACGAGCACCGTGCGCTCGCCGCGTTCAATCGTGAGATCGAGCCCGGAGTAAACCTTGTTCGCACCGTAGGCCATGTGGATACCTTCCAGCGAAATGGCGCGCTGGCCGCCGCGCGGCGGCGGCGGAATCTGAAAGCGGAACGGCTTGCGCGGAGCCATCGGCTTCTCAATCAGTTCCAGGCGCTCGATCTGCTTCAGCTTGCTCTGGGCCTGCGACGCCTTGGAGGGAATGGACCGGAACCGGTCGGCGAACGCCTGCAAATCGGAAATTTCCTTCTGCTGGTTCTTGTACGCCGTGAGCTGCTGCTCGTAGCGTTCCTCGCGCTGGCGCAGGAAGTCCGTGTAATTGCCCGAGTAGCCGATGAGCTTGCGCTCGGAAATTTCATGCACTTGCGTGATGATTTCATCCATGAACTGACGATCGTGGGAAATCAGCAATACCGCGCCCGAATAATTCTTCAGGTAACTCTGCAACCACAGCAGCGAGAGCAGGTCCAGATGGTTCGTCGGTTCGTCCAGCAACAACAAATCCGGCTCCATCACCAGCAACCGCGCCAGCCGCGCGCGCATGATCCAGCCCCCGCTCATTTCGCGGGCCATCCGGTTGAAATCGGTTTCCTTGTAGCCCAGCCCGCGCAGCATCTTCTTGGCCTTGGTCTCCACCTCGGGATCGTTCAGCTTGTCATGCTTGGCATGGATCTCCATATACTCCGGACTGGAAACATCGCCGGCCTTTTCGAGTTCGTGCAGACGCTTTTCCAAGAGCGGCAATTCCTCCACCTTGCCGGTGGCCACGTCGAGCACGGTTTCATCGCCCAGCGCTTCGCCTTCCTGCGGCAGATGGCCCACCATCGTCCACTCGTCGCGTTCGATCACGCCGGCATCCGGCTCGCGCTCCTTGAGAATGATGGAGAACAGCGTGGTTTTACCCGCGCCGTTGGGACCGACGAGCGCCACGCGTTCGCCATAATTCACCTGGAACGAAGCGTTCTCGAAGAGCGTTCGTCCGCCAAAGGTCATCTTGAGATCACGAATGATGAGCATGGAAATAGTTCCGGTTGCCGGCGGGCGACAGGAATTGGATTTTGCCACCAGCCAACCGGGTACGGAGTTTATGGTGTGCGCGCGTCCCGTCAATCGTCAATTTGAGGCGGTTGGCATCATCAGTGCATATCCTCCCCGCATGTTAGGCAGTGATCTTGCTATTGCCCACTTCTGTTGTCGGTGGCTAAAGCTGCCGTATGTTTCCAACTGATCGTGAACCCAACGTAAGCCCCAGCGGGGCGATACGATATTAGCCCGGGGCAAGGGCGCGATAGCGACCGCCGCCCCGGGTTACCGCATCCTAAAATACATCCTTCCCCCATCAGATGGGGGAAGGTGGCCGGAGGCCGGATGGGGGTACACCGTCATCTCAATTTCTACTGATCCCAACCAGCCCTCCTGCGTTGTCCCTTGACCAACTTTTTGTACACCCATCTCACTATCATGCGATTGCAGGTGCCAACCCAAATCAAACCACCACCCCACAAACGCCTCTATTCCATTGACTTTGTAATACTTTATATTACAATTAAACACATCATGTCATCAATTGGTTCAAGACTGCCAAATCGTGCCGGCCGGTCGTGGTTCTCGCTGATTTTGTCCATCCCATTGTTTTCAAGCCTCTTAGCGCAAGCGCAAGTGGCGGTTCCTGTGGGCGCGGGTTCGTATGCGACCAGCATTCCAGCGGCCGACCAGTTTTTGGGCGGCTACTACTCCATGACCGCCCAGCAGGTGGTGAACCAGTTCACCAATCTGCTTCTCGCCAGTTCGATTACCAACCGTCCCATCCCCAGCAATCAGTGGTGGACCGATCTGCTCGTGGGGGATCGCTCGTATGAACCCACCAACGGCGGTCCCCGGGTGATTCAACAAGATCCCTACGGCGGCCAGCTCTGGGCCTATCCGGTAATGCTCGCGCCCAACTCGGCCGGATTTAACCTCTACTTTCCCAACTCCTGGAATGCGCGGTCCAATACCAATTTTCCCGAAGGCGGATTCAATACCGGACCCAATGTGCCCGTCTCCGGCACCGTGCCGCTGGCCATCGGCACCAATGACATCCTGATCGCGGACTTTGATGAAACGACTTATCCGACCGGCTGGGTCACCACCGGCACCGCCTTCGGCACCGGCCCCATTTTGGGCGGCACGTGGACCGGCGAATCCCCCGCCGTGCAAGGCTTTCTCGGCAGCAGTTGCGTGAACACCTATCGCGGCGCCAATACGCCGCAGGGCACATTGACCTCGCCGACCTTCACGATTTCCAAAAAATACATCTATGTCCTCGCCGGCGGTGGTGCGGATACGAATAACGACGCCGTGCAACTGCTCATCGGCACCAATGTGGTGCGCGCCGCCGTCGGCAACCAGTCCGGCACGCTGAGCTGGAATACGTGGGATGTCTCGGCGTATGCGGGCCAAACCGCGCAAATCAAAATCGTGGACACCACCAGCGCAAGCTGGGGTTTCATCCTGTGTTCCTGGATTGTGGCCAGCGATAACGGCAACAGCCCCGCCGCCCGTTACACCGGTTCGTTCGCCCCGGTGCAATCCGTCGTGACCGATTGGAGCGACTGGGGCGTGCAATTCGGTCTGCCCGACGCCTTGGGCCGACGCATGGACATCACCCTCGCGCGCGGCGTGCCGTTTGTCTGGACCACCTGCACCGGCATCACGCCCGTGATCAGCCTCGGCACCGGCACCATTTACGATACCAATGGCAATCCCATCACACTGACCAGCGGCAACAACTTCACCGCCTCGGCGTTTGCGTTCGATAACCAGGGCCGCACGTTTGGCGTGTTTGCCCCGGATAACACCACCTTCACCGTCGCCGGCACCACGGTGTCCGCGCAACTGGCGGGCACCAACAACTACCTCGTTTACGGCCTGCTGCCCTCGCATACCAATCTGAATGAGTTTGCCGGCTATGCTTACGCCCGTGTGACCGGCACCCGCTTCGACTGGGCCTACGACCGCGCCAATGGTCAGGTGGACACCACCTGGACCCTCACCACCACGCCACTGAAGGGCTCGCAGACCAATACGCTGCAAGGCTGGCTCCCGCATCATTACCGCACCACCACCAACACGCTTGCCTTCAAGCCTTACACTTATCTCACCCCGCGCGGCATCATGAAAGTCGCGGTCGGCACGCAATTCCAGCTAAACTACAATTTCCACGGCATCGCCCCCGAATTGCCCGCCCCGCATCTGAACAACGTCACCAACGATTATGTGGCGGCGCGCATGACCAATTACATTCTCAACTTCGCCGCCGCGCATCCGCAGAACATCGGCGACACCTATTATGGCGGCAAAGAAATGGCCATCACCGCGCAGAACATCGGTTTCGCCCAGCAGCTTGGCCTGACCAATCAGGCCGCCCAAATGGCCGCCACCCTGCGCGGCGAACTGACGAACTGGTACAGCTACGCACCCGGCAAAACGAACTTCATGTTCGCGCGATACAGCAATTGGGGCGCGTTGATCGGGTTCCCGGCGGACTTTGGGTCCGAGGCGTTTAACGACAATCATTTTCACTACGGCTATTTCGCACTCACCACGGCCCTGCTCGGCATGTCGGACACCAACTTCCTCGCGCAATACGGTCCCATGGCCAAACTGGTCGCCAAGGAATATGCCAACTGGGATCGCAGCGATACCAACTTCCCGCTCTTCCGCACCTTTGACATTTGGGAAGGCCATTCCTGGGCCGGCGGCTTTAGCAGCGGCGGCGGCGAAAATCAGGAATCGTCCTCCGAAGCCATGAACTCGTGGGTGGGCCTCTTCCTGCTCGGCAATCTGACCGGCGACGACGCCATGACCGCCGCCGGCGCCATGGGTTATGCCACCGAATCCGCCGCCGTAAATGAATACTGGCAGGACATGTATCGCACCAATCTCCCCGCCAGCTACGGCAAAGGCATGACCGGTATTCTCGGCTCCGGCGGCGTCAGCTATGCCACCTATTTTAACGGCGACCCCGCGTGGATTCACGGCATTCAATGGGTGCCCGCCAATCATTGGAACCGCTATCTGGCCCGCAATAAAACCTTTGCCAACTGGCAGCTCACCAATCTCTGGGCCGAACGCATCACCGCCAGCCAGTATGGCATCAACGGCTTTTCGCTGACCGATTCCAACAACGCCACCGCGCTCGGCGGCTACCTGGGCAACTATGTGCTCGGTTTCCAAATGCTATTCGACCCCGCCGGCGTCGCCGCCCAAATGGATGCGGGCTACGCCGCCAATGCCGGCATTGCCACCGACAACACCTATTCCAGCGTGACGTATTATCTCACGCATTCACTGCGGGGCCTGGGCGATCCCGATCCGAACTATTACACCAGCCTCCCGACCAGCGAAGTGTATTACAATGCCGCCACCGGCATCCGTACCGCCATCCTTTACAACCCGGCCCCGACGAACCAGATCGTGACCCTCTACAACCAGGGCGCCGCCGTGAGCACGCTCAATGCCTCCGCCCAAATGCTCACCGTCACCACGCCGGGCTACACCAACCGGGCCACCTTAAGTATCCAACCCGGCGCGCAGGTGAATTGGCCGACCACGGCTGGTTATACCTACGAGCCGCAGTCGGCCACGAATCACGTGACGTGGTCGGACCTGATCGCGCCGCTGACCGGTGATGGCACCACGAACGTGCTCTTTGTCGCCGGCTCAAACGCCGCGCTGGCCGGGTACCGCATTTTGGAGATTCTGCCGCCCACGGCTTCGGCCACCTCGCTCGTGTCCAATGGCGGATTTGAATTTCTGGCCGGCTCAACCGTGGCCGGCTGGACGCTCGGCGGCAGCCAGTTGCCGACCCGTTCCGCCACCGCGCATACCGGCAGCTATGCCTTGGACTTGGCCGTGACGAATACCGGCTCCATACCCAACTCGTCGCAGTTGTCGCAAACTCTCACCAACGGTTCCGTGTTGCCCGGGCTCAGTTATAACTTCTCGTTCTGGGCGCGACAGGTCAGATGCCATGATGGGTTGAACGCGACACCATTCAGTGCCACGCTACGAACGTAGTTCCAACTATTGATCATCACATCTATGAAAGAATACATTCTCAAACCCATCACGACACCCCCAACCGTAGCCCCGACTCCC
>CAIQKM010000007.1 GCA_903872345.1 uncultured Verrucomicrobia subdivision 3 bacterium
GGAGTCGGGGCTACGGTTGGGGGTGTCGTGATGGGTTTGAGAATGTATTCTTTCATAGATGTGATGATCAATAGTTGGAACTACGTTCGTAGCGTGGCACTGAATGGTGTCGCGTTCAACCCATCATGGCATCTAACCGCATCTTCTATGTGCCGGCGGGTATCACTCTGTCGGCCACCAACCTCACGCTGGCCAATGGCGCTTGCATCGCCACCAACAGTTCCGTTCCGGCGGATGGCGGTGCCATCTACAACTACGGCACCGTAGTTTTGACGGGGTGTACGCTCACCAATAACACCGCCACCAACGGCCTCAACAGCCCGATTGCCCGCGGCGGTGCCATTTTCAACAATGGCGGGACCGTCGGCTTGTATGGCTCCTCCCTCCTGAATAATTCCGCCCTGAACACGGCGTATTCATCCACCCGGTCACTGGCCTTTGGCGGGGCCGTTTACAATACGAATGGCACGGTAATCATCGTCGGCAGCACCCTGAGCAGCAATCTCTGCAAGGCCAGTCCGGCGTACATCGCCCAATATGGCGAATATCGGACCAATGAAACCTGTTTTGGTGGCGCGTTATTTCAGATCTCCGGATCCACCTTCATCACCAACAGTTTGCTGGCCACCAATGTGGCTTATGGCACGGATGATACGGGCATGAACGATTTTCCCGCCTCCGGCATCGGCGGAGCGATCGGTTCGTGGGCCGGCCTGCTCGTCATTGACCACAGTCAGCTGACGGGTAACTATGCCCACGGCGGCAATGGCTATCATTTCGAAGGCGGCACCGGCGCCGGGGGAGCGATTTGGAACGCCGGCACCTTCGTTATGGAAAGCAGTTCGGTATCCGGCAACTCCGCCCAATCCGGCGGCGTTACCGCCCCGGTGAATGCCATGGGTGGCGGGATCTACAACGAAGGGCCGGCCATCATTAATCACAGCGCGATTTATGGCAATCTGATCGCCGGCGCCAATGCGGTCGGCTCCCTTCAATCTTACAATGGTGGGAATGCGCTGGGCGGCGGCCTTTATAACGCCGGTCAGATCAACGCCACGAACACCACCGTCGCCCTCAATCTGGCCTCCGGCGGAAATTACGGCGATGGCCCCCAGGGATCCGCTTCACGCGGAAACGCCATGGGTGGTGGCCTGTTCAATTCCACCAACGGCAGCTTTGCGGGTATGAATCTGACCATTGCCAGCAATCGTTGCGATGCCACCGGCGGCCTTTATACGTTTTATCATGCGGAATTGCCCGGCATCATGACCGGCGCCCAGATCGCCAGCACCAACGGCACGTTGTCATTGCATAATACCCTCCTCGCGTATGGCGGCACCAATGCCAATTGCTACGGCACCATTACCGACCTCGGCTTCAACATGAATTCCGACGGCTCCGCCACCTTCAACAGCGACGCCAGTTACAGTTACACCGATCCCCAACTCGCCGCCCTCGCCAACAACGGCGGCCCCACCCTCACCATGGCCCTGATCGCCTCCAGCCCCGCCATCGGTTTTGGCGATACCGCCGGCGCCCCCGCCACCGACCAGCGCGGCTATTTCCGGATTATAGCCGATGGCATTGACATCGGTGCCTTCCAGTACAACGCCACCAGCACCTCCCCGCCGTTCATCATCACGCCACCCGCGGCAAAATCCGTGGCTGCGGGCGGCAGCGTCAGTTTCAGTGTCACCGTCACCGGCGCCACCCCGCTGACCTATCAATGGCAGTTCGCCACCACCAATCTGCCCGGCGCCACCAATGCCACCCTCACGCTCACCAATGTCCAATTTGCCCAGGCCGGCAACTACTCCGTGCTCGTCACCAATATCGTCGGCTCCGCCCAAAGCAGTTCCGCCGCGCTTACCGTCACCGGCCCCGCCCTGACCTATGGCACAAGCGGCACCAATATTCAGATCGCGTTCACCGCCCTGCCCGCCACCACCTATCATTTGCAGACCTCCACCAACCTGCTCTCCGCTTGGACGGACCTGCAAATCATCGGACCGTTTGGCGGCAGCTCCAATATCAGCCTCGTCTTCCCCCATCAATCCCCGGCCACCAGATTCTTCCGCCTCTGGCTGCCGTGAACCGGGACTGTTCCGGTTTATTTCAAACGGGCAGTTGGACCGGATGAACTGTGCGGTTGCGACAAAGGGGGCAGTCAATTGCGCACCTTCAGCCTCCTCCGCGACTCCGCGTTAATCCTTATTCCCCATCTGCGTTAATCTGCGTGCATCTGCGGTAAAAATATTTGGTTCCAGCGTCACGCTGGTTTCGGTTAACCACCCGCCCATTTACCGCCGACCAAAGCGAACCTTGGACCGCCAATGTCCACCTCCTCTGCCATCATGGGCCGATGAAACGAAACAGTTCAAACCGGCCGGCCAGACCCGCACCCGTAGCGGCGGGCATCCTGCCCGCCGTAGAGCCGGTGCTTCCAGCC
>CAIQKM010000008.1 GCA_903872345.1 uncultured Verrucomicrobia subdivision 3 bacterium
GCGCCAGCGGCGACTGGTGCGGGATTACGAAACCACCGAGTCCAGTGCCGAGGCTTGGATCTATATCGCCATGATCCGAATCCAACTCCGCCGTCTGGCTTGATCCCTCAGCATTCATGATTTTTCAGACGCACTCTAAGAAAACCATTGGTCATATTCACCGTTGCGAGGCTGGAAGCGACGGTGCTTCCGCGCACCCCAACAGTCATATAAGCGCCACTGCCGGAAACATTCAATGTGGCACCACTTAAATTCAAAACACCGGTGGAATCCTTTGAATTGCACATGATGAGCTGATTCGCGGTCAAAGTGCCGTTAGTGATGTTCACCAATCCGGGCGGACTGCCAGAGCCACCGGCTCCAATCAACAATTGCCCGACCGTGCTGGCACCGCTGCTGAAATAGTTAAAGGTCGCGGTGCTGCTGCTGCTACCGCTGACAACGCCACCAACCGTTAGAGTGGTGGCGCTGGATCCACCGCCAATGGTTCCCGTTCCCCTTACCGTCAATGTGTTGCCGGCCTTGACAACCGTCGGCCCGGTAAATGTGTTCGCACCCGACAGGATTACACTGCCCGCTGCCGAAGTGTTTCCCAGCGTAATGCCGCCGCTAGTCCCAGTGCTTGAAATGACGTTCACTAAAGTCAAAGTGCGATTGGCCGCTACGTTGAAATTGCGGTTTGCATTGGCCAAACTGACGTTAAGAATGTCGGTCGGATCACCAATCGTGACGTTGGCCGAAGTTCCGCCACCGGTGTTCAACGTGATGTCGCCTCCAAGTGTAATCGTTTCGGCTGTAGCTGAAGAAGAATCCAAAGTGAGCGGGTAATTCCCGGAATAGCTAAAACCCAGCGCGGTTGACAAGGTGGTGTTCGCTGCAAACGTGACGGTTTGACTTGGCCCAACCAACGTTAGCGACGTGTCCCAAGTGCCGTTGATCGTGCCGCTGACCCAGTTGCCGGCGGTGTTGTAATCATAAGGCCCGGCTCCCGTTTGGTTAAAACCGGTGGTTGCCGCGTGGATTTCGGCCGTCAGGCTTAAAGCAATTCCACACACGATTAGTTTCACCCAGCCGAGTGCGGAAGTTTTTTTCTGCGACTTTACCTCGGCCTTTACGAGACGCCCACTGGTTAAGAGTTGGATATACATAGCTAGTTTGTTCAAGGTTTAATAACGGAAATTCCGAAAGATATTACTCCAAAGAAAGCGAACCGATAACCCTCCGAACGGAGGGGAAACGAGCGCGTTTGGGGAATGGCCGGAAACGAGGTCAGTTTTCATCTCGCCGTGAATTATTGCCGGGTAACTTGTTTGATTGCCGTCATAAAAATAGAGCGCGCCGGAACCCAAACCGGCGCGCCCTGATCCAACCCCAAAATGAGAACTCGCGTAGTCGCTTATGGTTTAAGCATCCGATAGAACACGTTGGTCTTAGCCGGATTCACTGTGATGGTCACGTTGGTCACGCCCACCGATCCGTCCGTCGGATAGTTAAACCAAGCATTGGTGGCCGTGAGACTCACGCTGTTGGATTGCAAGACCCAACCCAGATTGGTCGGCCAAGCCAGATTCATGTTTCCACCGCCAAAGGACACCTGAATAAAGGGTGGATTGGGATTGATGGTCGCCACCGGCACCACCACCAAATAGCCCGAGTCAACGAGCGCGGGAGAATCCGTGGCCGCGCTGTAAACCCCCGGAGCCTTGCTGACGCCGTTAATCACAAGACCGGCAATCTGGTTTGTCCCCGTGAAGGCCAAATCCAAGGCGGCACCGTTCGTGATGGTAACAATCGACAAGGCCGACAGGCTGTTGGTCTGGTTGACGGTCAAAGTGCTGCCGCTGCCGCTCAGAGTAAGATTGACCTTGCCGGCCATCTTGCCGCCGAATGTGGTGGATACACCCGAACCGGCCAAAGTCAGCGTGCTCGCGGTGGCCGTGGAGTTGGTGATGATGGTGTTGGTTGGCGCGGCGTAGGCATCCGTGACCAACGAATTCAGCGTCTGGTTGAAGCCGGCTAGGTCAAATGTCTGGACAGAGCCTGGGCTGCCACTGGTGGCCAGCGCATCCGCATTATCCATCGTGAAATCGGTGCTGATGGGCAAGGCGTTGTTGATGCCCAACCGCAGTGTGCCGCTGTTGTTCCCCGTGCCAGTAGGCTGCTGGTAGGTCGGCGCGGTGTAAGTGTTGGCCTGAGCCAGCGTGACCACAACGCCGCCGTTCAATTGGAAACCAACCACACCACCGCTTGTGCTGCCAGTGACAAGATTATCAAACACCATGCTCCCACCGCCACGCCGCACCACGAGCGATACGGAGTCATTCAAGGTAATCGTGCCGGAACCAAGATTGCCGGATGTGCCATTATATCCAAACTGCAATGTGCCCTGGCCATTGAGTATAACATTGCCAGTGTAATTAGTGTTATCGCTTTGAATCCGCAAAGAGCTGGTGGAAAGTTGTAAATTGGCATTGAAGCCAGTGCCGGCCAACGGGCAGTTGAAGCGGGTAAATCCGCCGTAAGTGGTAATAGTTGGTGTGCCCGCAAAAGTCAGGATATTAGTGCCTTCAAAGTCATATTCCTGGGCATTGTTGTAGAGGAAATTCAGTCTGCCCACGCTAACCGGGGATCCAAGCGTGACGATGTAAGATGCAGGCAAAGCGGCACTCAATCCAAAACTGGCGGTGTCATTGCCATTATTGGGCCAAGCGAAATCCGCGCCACCATTCGACCAGTTTGCCGTGTTAGTGTCCCAAGTGCCGCTGCCATTGGAACCCGTGCCCGGCGTGTGCGCCGGATCCCAGGCAAAAGAATTACCAGACGGAACAGTGAAGGTTATGGCCAGCGAGTTGGTAATGGTGCTCGCTCCCACGGTGACAGCTACAAGTTTGGTTTCAGCTTTCGCGGATTTGACCGTGAAGGTTGTCTGGCCATTGATATCCGTGACCCCAGAGGCGGCGGGTGAAACCGTGTTGTCCGAACCGCTCACGCTCCAGTTGACGCCCAGGCCGACAATTGGAGTGTTGCTTGGATCTTTGATGGTGACTGTAACGGTGGAAGTGGAGGAATTGTCGGCCGGCAAATTGTTTGGCGATGCCGTGACCGAAGAGTTGGCCAAACTCACGTTCGCTGTCACCACATGAAGTTTCACTGCGCCGCCGCTGACCACAATGGAACCAAGCGTGCCATACAAGGCGCTACCGTTGACCGAGTAAGAGCCGGAGCTTGAAACGGTGCTGCCAATGTTGGTGATGATGAGGTAGTCACCTGGGGCCAAAGCCGGGCCATTGACCGTAAACAGATTGCCATTTAATACCAATTGCCCTTGCGAAACGGTCATGGCCGCATTCGTCCCGGTGCCATCGTAGTTGAGGATGATGGGCTGTGAGCCAAGGCTGACGGTGCTCCCGGAAGCTCCTTTGAGCGTGGCTGCATTGGTCGTGCCTCCAGCGCTGAAGGTGGTGCTGCTGCTCAAAGTGAACGAGGGAATTAGCGAGACATCAAACGTTGCGCCGGCCCCGATGGCAATCTTGGCCGAATTGTTAATGGAACCATTCGGCCCCAGCGCCAACGTTCCGGCGTTGATGGTCGTGTTGCCGGTATAGGTGCTGGCATTCGTCAAAGTCAGTTTACTGACGCTACCGTTAAGAGTAAGGTTCAGGCCGCCGGTGATCTGGCCGTTGAAGAATTTCGTCCGACTGGCTCCCGCCAACGTCAGGGTGCAAGTCGAACCACCTGTGATGATGGCGGAAGCGGGGACGGCGGTGCAATTCGTGTCTGTCGCAATAGAACCAACGGTTTGGTTGAATCCGTTCATGTCAAATGTAACAACATTTGTATTACCCCCGGTTCTGAAAACTTGGTTTAACTGCAAGTCGGTGTTGGTGGGAAGGACATTGTTGGCTCCGAGCCGCAAGGTGGCATAAGCAGCGGTTGCAGCGGTCGGCAACACCCACGTTGCGCCACTGTAGGTTTGATTGGATTGGACAATGAACAATCCGCCGTTCAATTGATATTGAACACTGCCGGAACCGGAAACAGCGTTTGAGACAATAAATCCGGCCGGCAAAGTGCTACGCCGCCAAATCAAACCGCCGTTGTTATTTAACACAATCTGCGCCGCCCCCACGCTGCCCCGCTGCCCTGAATTGTAACCGCACTGCATAGTGCCCGCCAAGACATTGATGATATTCGTGCTGCTCTGATTGCCATCGCCATTGAACATGACCTTGGAATTAAAACCGTTCGCCCCTGCAGCCACATTAAAAGAGCCATTGACCGGACAACCGAATGCGATGCCGGTGGAACTCCAATTGGTAATGATTCCGCCCGTCGGCATATTGATGGGGTTGCCGGCGGAACTTCCGGTGCCGGCCGCGTTAAAACCGTTTGTTCCGATGTAATAAGTGCCCGTTCCATTGGGCGTCAGAGACAAGATGCTGGCTGGTGAAAGCGTAGTCCCGTTAATGACCGTGATATTTCCTGATGTTGACCCGGCTGTGCCTCCACCAAAAGTGATATTGTCGCCGCTCTGCATGGTATTGCCGTAGGTGCTGCCGTTATACCACGGCGCTCCACTGGGAAGTGATGCCGAGCCTTGGTTCCAAGTGCCGGCACCGTCAGTGATACTGCCGGAGACAGATGTCCAAGTAAGGTTCGCCTGCCCGAATGCCGTCGGCGCAACGGCCATCGTCAGGCACAGAATGGAAACCATCACAGAAAGCCAAGCGGCAGAACGAAATGAGGCAACAGTTTTTTGCGCGAGGATCGTCAAACTTGGACTTGATTTTGTCTTCATAGATTTGCGTTTATTTAATTGGCTGTTTTACAGTAAATGGGTCACGGAATGGTAAAACTTTATCGCAACTTCGACTCTGCCGTAACTACCCGAACGGAGGGGGACGAAAGCGGAGCCAAAAAATTAAACCCGACCGAGAGGACGTCGAAATTCTCGTCGGTTGGCTCCGAATCCGGCACAAGTCATTTCACAACTTTGCGGATTCTTCGAGCAGTCCGGTGAGGGGCAGCGCAATAATATCATCATCCAATTCAAAACGCCGTGTGCCGGGGTAAACCACGAACAAGCGTTTCAATTTCAAATCCGCCATCGCCACGCGCATGGATTTGGTGGTGGCGGGCGAATCGGTGAATTTGAATTCAAATCCGAGTTTGGCGCCGCCCCGGTTGATGAGCAGATCCAACTCCGCGCCGCCGTGCGTGCCCCAAAAATAAGCGTCGCGCTCCGCATTCAACAGGCTGACGGCATGTTCCAAGGCAAAGCCCTCCCACGAGGCACCGAGGCGCGGATGAGACCGGATCTCCGCCGGCGTGCGCAATCCCAGCAGCGCGTGCAGCAGCCCGGAGTCGCGCAGATATATTTTGGGGGCCTTGAGCAACCGCTTGCCGGTGTTTTCAAACCACGGCGGGAGACGACGCACGAGGAATGCGCCGCAAAGAATGTCCACATAACGGCTGGCGGTCTTCTGGTCGAGCGACAAGGCGCGGCCCAATTCCGATGCGTTGAGTGAACCGCCGTGCAGATGCGCGAGCATGGTCCAGAAACGGCGCAAGCCTTCCGGCGGCAGGGTGATGCCAAATCGGGCCGCATCCCGGCTGAGAAAGGTCTCGATGAAATCCTGACGCCAAGCATAACTCTCGGCGTCATTCTCTGCCAGAAACGAGCGGGGGAAGCCGCCCCGCTCCCAGAGCATTGAAGCGTTTTCCGCGCCGGTTTCCGTCACATCAAAGCCCCCCAGTTGCACGAATGCCACCCGTCCGGCCAGAGATTCAGCCGCGCCTTGAATCAAATCCGGTGAGGCACTGCCCAGCAGGAGGAAACGGGCGGGAGGTCCCCGCCGATCGGCAAGCACCCGCAACACGGGCAGAAGCTGCGGCATGGTTTGAACCTCATCCAATACCACCAGCCCCCGAAGCGGTGCGAGCGTGCGCTCGGCCGCAACGGAAAGGGCCTGACGATCCAGCGAACTTTCCAAGTCAAAGAAATGGCGATCTGCTCCGGCCAATTGATGCGCCAGAGTCGTCTTACCACACTGGCGCGGGCCCAAGAGCGCCACTACAGGTGACCGTTTTAGTGCCTGAAGCGTGGCCGCCAGCCCGCGCGGACGCTGAATGAAGGAATCATCCATGCGCGTAATATAGGATTATGATTCCGTTTTTGAAAGGATAAACCGCTTGTTTGGGCGCTGTAATATTCACTGGACATCCCCCTCCGTTCGGATAGTTACAAAACCGAAGGCGGCAGCGTATATTTCAAATCATTCACCGCGAACTCGCAAATTAAATGACTATGAAAATGAGAGCAAACCTGTGCCACAAACATTCAATTGGACGGAAGGCGTTCACGCTGATTGAACTGCTCGTCGTCATCGCCATCATCGCGATTTTGGCAGCAATGCTGCTGCCGGCTCTGGCGAGCGCCAAGAAGAAGGCACTCATGATTGGCTGCAACTCCAATTTCCATCAGACGGGCCTCGCGCTGAATATGTATCTGGGCGACAACAACGACAAGTTTTGTGATACCAGAGACGTGTTCGGTAATGAATTCGGACTCCTCAGCGGACAGAAGGCCGCATACCAATCCGTGCCCGCCGGCACGGCACCCGGCAACTACAACTCATACTTGATTTATTATCTGGCCAGCTACATGGGCGTTCCAGCTCCTGACAACACCTTGAGATACTGCAAAGCCTTCGTTTGTCCAGGATTTTCAAGCTTTGTAAAAGCAGATCCAAATGCCGCCAGCACATGGTCTTCAAATATTTTATATTCTGTGCCCTATGTTGACGGTTCTGATGGCTTGGGTGGCTCGTTGAATCTAGGCCCTGGCGTTAGCCCATTAGTATTGTCCCCCAACACACCAATCTTTGGTTACGGTGATGCCAGCAGAATGTGGGCTTCGCATAAAATTACCGACGTCTCTGCGGCAAAATCGCTTACCGATGTTTGGGCATTGGATGATTCTGATCAAAAACAATGCAATCCAGCATACCTTCCTGGCTGGTATAACCAACTTCCCCCAACCCCACTGCACGGCAGCGTGCGCAATTATTTGTATCTTGATGGACACACTGGATCCCGCAAAGTCTTACCAGCTACGGCAGGGGGCGCTTACTACGAGTAAACTGACTGAAGAAATCTTGCAATGAGAGCAAAATATGTCTCCAGATAAAATTATTGATTGGGGGATTTCGTTGCCATTTGTATTTTTGTTTTGAGCGCGACTGGGATTCAGGATTGGCTTGCCTGCTTGCTTGGCAGCAAGCATACCAAAAAATACTTGGAAGATAAGATTGCGTCCCTGGAAGGTCGCATTGAAAAACTGGAGAGAACTAATGCCGCATCCTATGAGAGCAAATAAGTCAAGCACCCGGAGGACTATATTGATTCCAGCGAACTATTTCTGATCAAAACGGAAAATTGTTGCCGAGGCTGCTTCCACCCGAACCTTCGGTTTGCTAGTTTCGATAACGGCCTTTTCCCAGTTAGCTGCCCAGTTGCCTTGTGGGCTGATGGAAGCCCCTCCCAATGATATGCCACTTTTGGCGGCAACATCCTGATGCTCCTGCGCCAAATCCAGCCGCTGGCAATTTAACAAATTTTTGTCTTGCGGCAATTGCAGGGAGACCAAAGCCGTTTGAGCGTTATTCCCATAGCTCTTATTGATGAGGGTCAGAAAAATGGTGCCATTATGATCCTGATAAGCGTATGCGTTAAAATTAAAACTGGGAGCGCCTTGAATTTTCACTTCCAATGGGCGTCCCTGTGCTCCTTGACTGAAAGCCAGATAAGCATAGCTTTGGGGGCGGATGTCAAATCCACTGCCATCCGCCTGATGCACAAACGCGGCGTAATTGGCGGCTCCGAAAGTTTCATCGCGACCGACGGATTCGCCCGTGTGATAGTTCATGCCCAAAAGGTGGTGTGCCGCCCACCAGTGGGTGCAGTCCAGTGCCCACAAGGTCGCTGCGTAAGTGTCACTCGCATCTTTGGCACCACCCCAGTAGCAACTGTTTAACTCGTCCATCCGGTAAGGAATTCCATTGCTGGCCAACACCGCACCTAGTTGCCGATAAACAGTCTTGTAATAGTCGTGAATGTCATTTGACAAAAATCGTGCGCGGGTCGCTGGCGGATTTGTTTCGCCAGCCCGGCCTGAACCAAGAAAATAATTATGATCGCTGACCATCGCCAGATGCCCCTCTTTGGAGAGATCTCTGGCAAAATTCCGCGCAAAACTATTGTTGGCACTGGGACCATCGAACATCGCGCCGGGCACAGCTTTCAGAATGGCACCATAGTGGGGTTTCCATTCCGTGAAATATGCGTCGTAGGACTTAAAGTAGAAATTAGGCTCATTGCCGATGGCAAAACAATCGAGCGAATCGACGTAATGCGTTGCTATGTAGCTGGCAAGCCGGCCAGAATCGGCAGGATCACCATTTTTAAGCCGGAATGAATAAATCACTTTCACTCCAGCGGCACGGGCAAACGCAAAAAGCGAATCAATATCGTTTTCTCGCGGGATTGGAATGCGTGGGTTATCCACGGCATTTGCTCCGATTCGAAGATTTTTTATGCCGAGCGTTTTGAACGTATTGATCAGCGCGGCATCTTTGCTGTCGAAATAGTAATGCCCATTTTGTGGCAGAAGGATGGACGATTCGTAACTTAAACCCAAGAAGCCAGGCGCAAGACTTGCAGCATTACCATCCTCCAGCACGCTGACGGACACAGGCTGCACTTGGGCAGCGGTAGAACAAACAATATGAAAACAGATTATCAGGCACAGCGCATTAATGACCAGATTTGTTCGCATAAAATTGATTAAGTGCCTTATGCCGCGCTTTGAAAACGCTTGAAGACGCATCGCAATATTTTAGCCGGCTTGCCTCCTCGAATTTAAGCTAATGAACCACTCAAGGAATCGTGGTTCGATAAAACCTTTGTCCGCTATTTGTCGCGCGATCTGCAATTTGCCAGATACCTCCGCCCGGTGAAGTGTTGGTGCTGATTGGCAGCCAGTTCCCCATCAGGTTCGTAGCGAACTGACTGACGTAAGCCACACCCGATACGCCAGAGAAAGTAACGTAAACAGTTCCGTTGCTAATGTTGATCCCCTGGGCAATCGGTCGAGGCGCAGAAGTGACGGTCAATGTTCCGTTGCTGTATATGATGCTGTAATTCGTTGGACTAAAAGTGCCGCCAGTGGCTGCGCTCGGTGTCAAATTGTAGCTGCCTACGGCTGCATTTGCCGTCGTGCCGCCACTTGCCGAAATGGTTACGCTTCCAACGGTCTGGCCTGATGCCAGTCCGGTGCTCGAAAAGTTCGTTGCACCAACGCCATAAACCTTTGTCTGGCCATAGACTTTGGTGTCATTACTTGCCGTAATCGTCAACGCCGCCGGACTGACAACTAAGGTGTTGGTTGCGCTGCCGACATAATTATTATTAGCCACTGTGCCAATGACTTGATAGCTGGCCACATTGGTCGGTGGATTTATGGCCCCAGCGTATGTCACATTTACTGGCAAGCCCGCCGGTGAAGTGGCGTTGGTCACAATCTTGGCATTCCCGTCGTATATTTGCGCCAGATTTCCCAGCGTCACAGTCGCGGCGGCCGGAGTGATTGTAAAGATCTGATTGTTGGTCGCTCCGTTAAAATTTGGGTCGGCAGCCAACATGGCTGCCACTGTATAACTGCCGGCATTGGTTGGCGCATTGGCGCTTGGGCCATAGCTACCGCCACTGTAACTATAACTCTGTGCGCCAGACGAACCGGAGAAGCTAAAATTGGGTGTTTTCGCGGTTCCGTCGAATATGAAGTTGGTGCCACTAGCGAGAGTTATCGCGGAGTTTGGCTTGATAAACTCCACATAAACCTGCGGCGCGTTGCCAGCGCCGCTGTCGTAAGACTTGAACACAAAAGAGTTTGTGTTGTTATACTTAAAAAAGAAAGTCATAGGGTTGCCATTCGTCCAGTCTGGGCGATTGATGACTTCGGTAATGAGGTTGTCCAAAGAGGGCGTCACTTTTGAATCACCGGCATTCCCCCAGTTTGGCAACCAAAAGGCTGCGTTGAAAGTTGGGCTTCGCGATGAAATATTATAGGCGCTGGGAGCCAGCGGCTGTGAATTGCCACCGTTCTCAGCATTTATTTGTATCGTAACGGGAGTTGAATTGTTCTCCGAACGGTTTTGATAAAGCTTAAAAGTGATCCAGGCATTGAGGATAGTGGCTCCCGGCGGGATGGAAACATTCGTAAAGCGGACGGCGGCAATTGTCTGATTAGTGGTTGAGGCACTGTTGGTGAAACTGATTGCCACCCCAGCGCTGGTCAGGTTCACGACTCCATTCGACTCATAACCGTCGCTGCCGGATGCGTTGACCGCGTTGGTGATGGCAATGAAGGTGGGTTTGGTCAATGCCGAAATGGCAACAATATTCGAAGCTCCATATTCGTAAGCGCCCAGATCTGGCAGATTGCCCGCTGGACGGTTCAGAAAATTCATGTCGAACGCAAGGCTGTTGGATGCCCCGACATTGATTGCCGGCGAGGAACTTTGCAACTGGTAGTTTTTTGAGGCGGCGTTGACAAACTTGGGATCTGCAAAAATGGAATTCGACCCGATGGCAGCAGAGGTGCCATTGCTAGACAGGTTACTATATTTGAACACCTGATTCGTAGGAGTGCCATGGGCGGCCGTAATCAGATTGCCACTGGTATAGTTGTAAAAAATGTTGTTTCGAATTGTGATATTGGTTCCTTGGGGGGCAAAAAGATCCAGACCTTGCGGATAAAATGAGGATCCATTAGTCATTACGCTTTGAGCCAGTGTATTATTTTCGAAAGTGACATTGTTGACCAAATAGCCGTTTGAGACCCAATCCACAATTCCCATAGTATAGCCGGCACAGTCATAAACCACATTGTTATACACCCACATATTATCGGAGCGGTTGCCCAGTTCAGACGAAACGATGATTCCTTCGTGACAATTGAAAACAATGTTATTAAAAGCCTGAACATCATTGTTGATGCTACCATAGGCGTCCATGTAGATTCCCGGCCGCTGGGTCGGATTCAAGTCGTGGATGATATTGCCATAAATTCTCAGGTGTTTGCCTCGGATGCCCAACCCCTCGCCGCCCGCAGTGCTGGTCGTGCTGTTCTCCACAATGTTTGAAGCGATGTCCACATATTCGCTGAAGGCGATGGAAATACATTCGCCATAGCTGCTGCTGACAGTATTGCTGGCAAGATTTCCAATGACCGCAGAAGACGAAATGTAATCCAGAAAAATGGCGACACTCGCCAGATTAAAAAAAAGATTGCTTTGAACCAAAACATGGCTGCCCAACATGGCTGGATTACTGCTGCCAACACCGTTGATGATACCTTGAAACCCATTCTGGAACTGGATACCGCTGACCTGGACATAGCTTTGCGTGTTTAAATCAATTATCCCGCCAGAAGTGGCACCGCCGGCATCCATGACTGGCAGTGCCGGAAGATCGCCTGGATAAGCTGCGAACGTGACATAGTTGCCCACAGATCCGGAGTGTTGCACCACCAAATTTTTTTCATTATAGGTGCCGGCCCGGAGGTAGGCCGTCTGACCGGCGACCAAATTGGTGACGGCTTTGCCAACCGTTCTCCACGGAGCCGCCGGATTTGTTCCAGCGTTGGCATCATTGCCACTGGGAGAAACATAATAAAGCGAAGCAGCCTTTCCGCCAAGTTGAATGAGAAATACCAGACAAAGGAAAACCAACCTGACAAACGAGCCAGTCGTAATCAAGACACGCGCTCCCAGCTCAAATTGGCGAATCAGTTTTTTCAATTTGGCAAAAGATGCCACTTTAACAGTTTCCTGACAACCCTCCGAACGGAGGGGAAGCTTAAATGGTCTAGGCGTATTCCAAGAGCTAACCGCTATATTTACCGCGCCGGCAAAGGGATTTGCCGAGTCGCAGCACAAAAACATTATTTCATTTTGGAGCCTGCGCCGGTTTCGGTTTGCTGATTATTTCAAAATCATCCGTGCGGAACGGTGTTACGGGCAGGCCATCGTCGGAATAAAGGTTGCAAGACGGATTATCACTCCAGGCGTAGCGCACCGCTACCGGCGAGGCGACCATATCGTTCCAAACTTCAATTTTGTTTCCAGCGACCATTTTTCCCGAGGCCCAGTGCCAGATTTTGTCCGTTCCACAAATGGCAAACCCTTTTACATCTTGAGTTCCAAATGGGCGCAGCTTGGCGCCAAAACAATTAATGGTCACGGTTGCCTTGTTGCTGTTGATGTTGAGGCCCTGAAATTCTGGGCTGCGGAACGGCAGTTTCATTCCGTAATCCTTGGCCAAAGCCCAGCGCACAAGGCGGGCGGCGACGTCGTGCTTGTTGCGCGGGTGAATGTCCTTGCCCTCGCCGAGATCAATGATGACCGCCTGGCCGGTGTTGGTCAGTTGCAGCGCCTTCGTTTGTGCTTCGCGGAGTTCCGCCCAGGTGCTGTCTTTGGGGGTTGGCGATTGCGTGCCATAATTGGCAAGTTGCACCCAGTAAAAGGGAAAGTCGCCCTGACCCCACTCCTTGCGCCACTGGTCGATCAGAAACGGAAACAGGCTGGCATATTCATAGCCGCGGCCAGCGTTGGCTTCCCCCTGATACCAAATGACGCCCTTGATGCCGAAGCCGATAATAGGATGCAGCGTTCCAGCAAAAATGTTTCCGGGGCGCTGATTTGCGGTGAGGTAATTTTGCGGTTGCCAAGGCGGATTGGTGGTTCCCGCTTTGAGGCAATCCGACCGCCATTGGACGAGCAACCGCTCCAGTTCGGCTTTGCCTTGATCCGGCAGCAATTCCGCCTCGCGTTTGGCAGCATCTTCAATGAGCTGCTTGAAGCGCGGATCATTTTCCAACGCCGAACGCCGCACCCAAGCTTCCGCCGCCGAACCGCCCCAGGCATTGTTGATCAATCCCACCGACACATGGAGAACTTCATGCAGCCGGCGGCCAAACAAAAAACCGACCGCGCTGAAATTACGCGCGGTTTCGGGCGTGGACGCCTGCCACCAACATTTGAAATCGTCCTGAATTTCCTGCGTGCCCAACAGCGGCATATTCAAGAGCCGGATTTCTGGAAGGTCGGCGGCGGCAGCTTCCAAGTCGCCGTCGTAGCTCTGATTGAGCTTGAAACCCATGTTTGATTGGCCAGAGCATAACCACACCTCGCCGATGAGCACGTCCTGGATTTTCCGGGTGGAAGTTCCTTGAATAACCAGAGTTTGCGATTTGGCGTTTGCCTTGAGCGGCGCAAGTTTTACCTGCCACTTGCCGTCGCTACCAGACTTCGTGACCAAATCCTGACCGGCGAAGGACACATGAATTTCAGTGCCGGGAACGTCCCAACCCCAAATTGGATCGGCCTGCTGCTGTTGCAGAACCATGTGATCACCAAAGATACCAGGCAATTTAAGTTCCGCCCGGACGGCAAAAGCCGCCATGAGGCTGATGGTGAAAAGGGCAAATTTTTTGTTCATCGAAATTATTCATTTGGGGTTGCGGACGGTAGGCGGGATGCCGTTGCCGCTTCCGGCAAGCTGGAAGTCACAATTCGGATTTTGCTCAACGGATACCAGCCATCATTCGCCCGGCCGTTGATGGCCAGTTTGACTATCGGCATTTGGTTGCTCACGCCAACCACGCCAACTGATAAAGCATATTCACCAGCCTGAATCGTGGCGGGCAACGCCAATGAGTCTGATGTTTGATTCACCGGTCCCGGCGGCAGGTCTTGCGGCATTTTGAAAAATTCCTCGGTGAACAGATCAATTGTTCCCGGCAGCCAATGGTTCACCGTCGTCGAAGTGACAAGGATTTTCTCAAAACCGTGATTGTTGCTCAAACGATACGCCACGCGATAGGGCTGGTAACACGGCGCGGAGCCGACATTTTGCCACTTGCTGGTAATGACCAGCCGGATGCCAGCCTTGGCTTCAGCCGGATGACTGACTTCATCCAAAACTATTCGGTATCCCAGACGGCAAAGAAAGCGGGTCAATTCCCGCTGCAAATTTGCGTCTTGTGGCAGCGGCGAGGATTTGCCGTTAAAATAACTCCCATGCAACGCCAGTCCGTAATTGAAAATCCACCGCAACGGCCATTTCTTTTCGACAAACTCAGCGACCGTTGCTGGCGGCTCAAATGCAATCGGCGCGGTCTTCCATACGTCTTGCACCTTGGTTTGCGCGAACCATTGCGGATAACGGTTCAACATGTGGTTCTCGTTGGTGGAAAATGTTCCCAGATCACCGAGTGAATCAATCCGCCAACCTGCGCCGTGCTGTGTGGCGTAAGTGGTCAGCTCTTTGCCGTTCAACAGCATGATGAGTGGCGTTTTTTTGAAAGCGGCGAGATAGGCGTCCACGATTTTCTGGCAATTTTCCTGGCTCGGCATTTTTCCCAGTTTGGACCGCGAGAGATGCCACTCGCCCCACCAGCCAAGCGACCCCAAATCCACATGATCCAAATCCGGATGTCCGTCGTAGTGCTCGCCCAGCCGCCTGATGAAATCCAGGTGAAGTTTCAACGTGTCCGGGTCATCGAAATCTGGAATGGGGATGTTGGGAGCGCTTCCATCATAATCTACCAGCAGTTCGCGTCCACCGGCCTGCTTGAGCCACAACGGATGAAAACGAACTGTTTTGGCAGGAGTGTTCGGCATGTCCGAATTGGGGGAACAGGTTTTGACCCGGAACGCCAGTTTTTGTCCGGCGTCGTGCGCTGCTTTGAGCGCGCTATCAATTAGGTTCGTGTTGAGTTGTCCAGGTTGCGGTTCAAGCTCAATCCACCCCCAGCGGACATAATGAACGGTTGACGGAATCCAACTTGGCAATGATGGGTCGGTTTTGCTGGTGAATTCGTGAAAGGTCTCCCAGCCCATGCCGGGATTGGCGAGCAGTTCGTCCGTCGGTTTCGGATGCACTACCATGAGCGGATCTTCATCAATGGCGAGCGCAACATTTCGGCCGACTAAAAACGTCAACACCAACCACAGCAGCAGCTTGATTGAAACATTATTCATGCTTGAATTTGACACTACAAAAAATCAGGTCGGTGGTTGCTTTTTCGATTTCATTGAGCGGCTGATGACCAGCGCCACGACTGCCCCAAAAAGTCCCGCAATCAATGCGACCCAAAATCCAAATGTCCATTGAAAATCAGAACCGGTTTGGCGGGTGGCGAGGGCGGTGAAACCGCCTGAACAACCTCCGATAACACCGCCAACGATTCCGGCGCGTATTCTTCTTATGCTTGCTTTGTCCATAAAATGCTAGTTATCGCTGAACGCCAGCATTGCCCGGCTCGAAACTAAACCAGCCAGAGAACAGGATCGACCGAGCTTATATCAAGAAGCGCGAATACATAACCCTCCAAACGGAGGGGAGCGGCTATTGATGAATTCCCAAATCCGCTGTCACCTTGAGAAGCCAGCAGGCAAAATTTGAATCTTGCTGACGGGATACCAACCGTCTTTGGCGCGACCAGCAATGGCCAGCTTTACCACCGGATTTTCGTCCTTCGCACCAACGATGCCGACTGACAAAGTGTATTCGCCGGGTGCGATGTTTGGCGGCAACTGAAGCGAATCGTTCACTACATTAACCGCTCCCGGAGGCAAATCTTTCGGTTGCTCAAAAAAATCTTTGGTAAATAACTCAATCGAACCCGGCAGCCAATGTTTCACCGCAGCCTGACTGAATAAAAGTTGCCGGTTGCCCTGCTGACCCGTCAGCAAAAACGCCACCCGATACGGTTGATAGCACGGTGCAGAACCCACATTTTGCCACTTAGATTCAATGGCTAATTTGTCTCCGGCCTTGACTTGCGCCGGATGCGAAAGCTCGTTCAAAACCAGCCGATAACCGAGCCGGCATAAAAAGCGTTTCAGTTCTTCCTGAAGATTCCTGTCACTGGGCAGCTTGCCGGATTTGCCGTTGAAATAACTGCCGTGCAGTGCCAGACCGTAATTGAAAATCCAGCGCAAAGGCCATTTTTTTTCAACAAATTCAGAAACCTCCGCCGGTGGCTCAAAGGCAATCGGCGCAGTCTTCCAAACTTCCTGGACTCTCGTTTGTGGAATGGAAACCGGATAGGCGTCGTGCATGTGATTCCAAGTCGGTGAGAACGTGCCTAAATCGCCCAGCGAATCCGCCCGCCAACCCGTGCCGTGTTGCGTGGCGTAGGTGGTCATTTTGTCCGCGCCAATCAACATCAGCAGCGGTGTTTTCTTGAATGCGTTTAGATACGCATCAATGACCTTCTGGCAATTTTCCGGGGCGGGCATCTTGCCGACCTTGGAACGGGTCATGTGCCATTCGCCCCACCAACCGACCGATCCGAGGTCAACATGATCCAAATCAGGATGCCCATCGTAGCGCTCGCCGAGTTGCCTGATCAAATCGAGTTGAAGATTGAGCGTGGCCGGGTCATCAAAATCAGGAATCGGCAGCAACGGCTTGCTGCCGTTGTAATCCACCAAGATTTCGCGCCCGCCGGCGGCCTTGAGCCAAGTTGGATTGTAAGAACGTCCGATGTCGGGCGAAAACCCTTTGATCCGAAACGCCACTTTCTGTCCCGCTTCATGCGCATCTTTCAGTGCCTTGTCCAAGAACTGCGTATTGAGTTTTCCCGGCTGCGGTTCAAGATCACGCCAACTCCAGCGGTAATAACAAACGGTCGAAGGAATCCACGCCGGCAGATTTTTATCGGCCTTGCTGGTGCGATGAAAAGTCTCCCAGCCCATGCCGGGATTGGCGAGCAATTCGGTGGTCACCGCCGGTTTCACCACCACTTGGGAATCATCGGCAACAACATTTGCGCAGCAACTTGCAAGGCACACTAAAAAAACACAACACCAGCGTCTCGTGGGCATTCTCGTCGAAATTGTGCTAAGTGTCATAAAGATTCATTTCTCACCCGCCGATTTTAACCAAAGAACAACCATGCGGTTCAATATTGGCGGCAAAATTTCCATCGAATTTTCCCAAATTCTTTTTCGTCCACAAGTCGCGAACCCTTAATTTTCCCGCCAGACCGATTTCGTTCCATTGCACGGTCACATTTTCTGAACGCCGATCATTGAGGTTAAAAATTGCCACATACTTCGCCCGAGTTCCGGGTTGGTCGGCCGTCCAAATGACAATTCCATCACGGTTGCGGACTTCGTGATTGTTCACGCTTTTTTGATCCACGGCGATGACTTCCTCGTTGGTAATGAGCTTGACGGTGACAGCATCGTTTTCCGGCAAATAACCGCCCAGCATCAACGGCGACTTGAAAATGCACCACAGCGTCATCAGTGTGTATTTCTCCGGATCGGTGAACCGGGAATATTCGTCAGTGACCTTGTCCATCGTGCTGCCGAGTTGCGAGGCAATCCACGCGTCCCCGCCGGTCTTGCGCAATTTGCCAAGCGGCAGCATATCAGCATCCGGCCAGCGACCCGGCGTGCGCGGGAAATCCCACTGCCGACAGATGTCAAACTGGAGTTTGAGCCATTTCCAGTCGTCCCAAAAATCGTTTGAGATGCGCCACATGTGGGCGGCCTGAGCCAAATAATTTTTCTGGTTGAGCGGTGTGACGTTGGAAGAAAGGCTAAATACTATCGGTGCTTTACAATTGATGATGGCCTGATGAACAGCTTCAATTTCTGATGCGTGCGCCGGCAGTGGCATGTCATCCACCTTCACGAAATCCACGCCCCATTCCGCGTATAGTTCAAAAACGGAATCGTAATACTCCTGTGCGCCGGCCTTGCTCATATCTACGCCCTTCATAATCGGCGACCAGTTGCAGACATCTTTCAAGTTGGCCACGTCCCGAGCAAAATACTTTGTTCCCTTAATTGGCGTGTTGTTGGCGACGGCATTCCAAGGAATGCCACGCATGATGTGGATGCCAAATTTCAACCCCTTGCGATGCACATAGTCCGCCAGTGCTTTGAAGCCAACTCCATTGGCAGATGACGGATATTTTACAGGATCGGGAATCAAGCGGCCAAAACCATCCATATTCTGCGGCGGATCCACAGTATGCGATTTGGCGGTTATTAGTTCTTCGGGATGAAACCAACCTGCATCAATCACCACATACTGCCAGCCGTATTTTTTGAGATGTGCCGCCATGTAGTCGGCCACGGCTTTCATCTGCACCTCGGTCGCGTCAAGTCCAAGACAATCCCAACTGTTCCACCCCATCGGCGGCGTTGGCGCAAGCGAGTTGAAATCCACCGGAGAAACCTCACCGTTTTCTGCTGCACTTATTCTGGCCGTCACCAACAAAAGAGCCACCAGAAACACAAAAAAGCCGAACGTGGATCCAGCACAATCCCGCTGATTTGATCGATAGAATTTAGGGGGCACTAGATTTGCTGGGCGCATACGATACAATCCTACCGATTCGACGCCAGCAAGAATACTATCCAAATGGAGGGGAATATTTGTTAGGCGACCTCGCCTTGGCTTTGGTTCAAAACCTGGACTTTAACTGCGCTTTGTTTAGGCATGGCAATCAATGAGGGGTGATACCGTTTGCCAGCGTGAATTGCGCGAATGGCCTGGAGCAATTCCGGCAATTGCGCTGTTTTGGGGAGGTGGCCTGCCGCGCCGGATCGCATCGCCCGGAAACCGTCTTCCTCCCAATCATCATTTAATAACATCAAAACCCGCGCTTCCGGAAATTCGCCCCGTAGAATATTCAAGGTTTTTTCCCCGCTTCCGTCGGGCAGCAATCCGTCCAAAAGCACCACGTCGGGACAATGTTTGCGGTAGAGTTCGAAGGCTTTTTTGCCATTGTCTGCTTCTGCCACGACACGGATGTCCGGCTCGGTATTGAGTGAGCCGGTCAAACCCATGCGAACGAAAAAATGATCATCCACCACCAGCAGGCGGATTTTTGAATCGCGGCTGGCGCTCATACCCGCGAGCCTAGTTTTTGAGAATCATGCATCCCGAAAAGCTTACCTGCCGCGCCAGCACGCCGGAACTACCCGAACGGAGGGGGATTCCTTTTGCTTATTCCACGTGGAGAATGCCACGCTCTACCGCCACGCGCGTGGCTTCTGTGCGGTCGGTGACTTCGAGTTTCTGCATGATATTTTTCAAATGCCACTTGGCCGTGGTTTCGGAACAGCCAATCGTTTTTCCAACCTCCCGATTGCTCAAGCCCTTACTGACCAGCTCTAAAACCTGTCGTTCACGCTCGGTCAATGTCGCACCTGAAGCGCGCTCTTTTAAGCGAGCAGCCAGCGCCGGGGGAAGATAGTTTTGCCCGCCGTGGATGGCGCGGATGGCGCGCAACAATTCCTGCAACTGCGAAGATTTTGGTAGATACCCGGCTGCGCCCGCCTGCATCGCGCGATAAATATCCTCTTCGCCTTCATCAACCGAAAGCATCAGGGCGCGGGCGTTCGGAAATTCCCGGCGCAAGGCGGTCAATGTTTCCACACCGCTCATGCCGGGCAACCGGCCGTCCATAATGACCACATCTGGCTTGTGCTCGCGGAACAGCTTGAGCGCCTGAGTGCCGTTGTCCGCCTCCGCTACCACGCGGATGTCCAGCTCGGCATTGAGCGAGCCAGTCAAACCTATGCGGACAAAAAAATGGTCGTCCACGACCAACAATCGGATGAATTTTTGTTTCATGTAACGGGATTGGTGTTCACGGGAACAACCACGGAAACGACCGTGCCGGCTCCCAATTTGCTGTCAATTTTTAAGCGTCCTTGGAGTTTGTTCGCCCGCTCGCGTAAGCCGAGCAAACCGAAGTGGCTTGAGGCCACCGCCATCGCCTCGGAGGCATCAAACCCAACACCGTTATCTTTCACTTCAATCACCACCTCGTTTTCGCGGTAGGATATGCGCACATCAATCTTTTGCGCATGTCCGTGGCGCACGGCGTTGGCCACCGCTTCCTGACCGATGCGCAGAAGGTGATGCTCCACGACACCCTGCAAGCGGCGCGGCGTGCCTTCTACTTCCAGATGCAACTGCGTCGATCTGGCGGTGGCGACCAGCGGTTGCACCAATTCATTCAGCGCGGTGGGAAGATCTGTAATTTCCAATTCACCCGCGCGCAAATCCGCCACCGAGCGTTTCGTCTCGGCCTGGCTGTGGCGAATCATGGTCCGCGCCATGTTTAACGCCTGCTCGGCCTGCTGCGGAGTTTCATGTAACCGCAGCGCCGCCGAATCAAGTTGCAGTGCAATGCCGACCAATTCCTGCCCCAGCGAATCATGCAGTTCCCGCGCAATGCGGGCGCGCTCCTGTGCAATCGCCTGTTTCTCCATCTGGCTGCCGATGACAATGGATTGCCGCGCAACCTGCCGCCGCAGCAACGCGGCCCAGCCAACTGCGAGCAAACCCAAAACCAGGATCACCGAACACAAAATGGAGATTCGCTCGACGGTCCACCACGGCGGACGCTCAAGGATTTGCACATCGGCCGGCGATGACAGCCAAAGTTGGAAGGCGAAGGTCGCCGGCAGGTTTTCTGGAAAAGGCATCCGCTTGGCCACGCAAATGCCAGCCAGACGCAATTTCATGCCACGCTCCAAAACCGGCAATTGCGCCATGCCGTCGTGCTGTAATCGCGCGAGAAAAGTGACGCCTTGATCTTCCATCAGCAGCGATTCCTCGGACACACTTTTCTGCTGCTCGACGAGTTTGCCAACGACAGTAATTGGAACGCCATGATTGCCCACCGGGTTTGCTTTCACGTCGCCGGCTTTGAGCGAAAGATACGGTGAAGGCTTGCCGGGCTTCTCCACGCGGAAAAAAGCATCCGTGATGAGCTGACGTCCATCAAAAACATCAAACCAGCCAACCGCGTCCACCCAATCGCCAGCAACCAATTTCCCGGGAGCGCTGGTTTGCACCCACACGATGCCGCCTTTGTTTATGCCGCCTTCCATGAGGACAAAGAATCCCAAACCGGGACGGACAAACCGCACCTGACCATGAATTCTGACCAATGGCTTTTCCCATGTGCTGAATTGAAATAAATCAAAGAAACTCGACTGCGGCCGCTGAAACAGCTTGTTTACACTTTGCGGTGAAACCTCAACCATATCCATGGAGGGCACGCAAAGGACTGTTTTGGATGTTTCAGTATCGTCGCCGGATTTTGCAGTTTTGCGGGAGACAACACCACGCACAGTGATTTGAAGTCCGCGTAAATATCCTGGCAAAACCCAATTTTGTGGCCAGCGCGGTATGGCCGCCTGCACCGACACCCCATCCGAGGTTAAATCCAACATCACGCCGTCATGCGCCCGGGTTACCGATGCCACCTTCCCGCTCACACTAACCCATTGCGCATCGTAAATAACCTCATCCAGCGAAGCAAATGCCGGCTTTATTGGTTGCGGCCAGTGCGCTTGACCAACAACCCGGATTATCGCCTGTCCTCCGTTGATGCCCGGCCCGGTCACGATGGGGCCGGTGCGACCTTGCACCGTAAAGCCCTCCAACTCAACCTCCGTTCCAGCGCGCAAACCGGGATCGGCATTCCGAAAATAAAGCGCCCCGGTGGCATCCTGCAAAAAACTGAGTTCCCAGTCGTGAAACGTGAGCACGCCGCGCAGCCGAACCGGATAACCTTGCGCCGCTTCGCTTTGGCTTAATTCATTTACCTGCCTTACCGAAGTCAACGTCGGCAAGTTTGGTTTTCCTTCACAGCGCCCCGTTGGCGCGTAGAGCAGAAACACCGCTAAAATAAATAACGCACACGGCTTCATGAAATTTTGCAATTCAAAGCGTAGTATCGCCGCCACAGAGGGGACAGAATAAAAACGCTTTTTTCATTGTTGAGTTTAATTGTATTCATATTTTAGTTCACCCCTCCGTTCGGGTAGTTTTGGCAAGGCGCAACCAGCGCTTATCCTACACGGTAAATCGCCGTAAAAACTGCTTGAACAAATTGCCACCGAAACAAAAAGTAACGGCATCAAAATATTTATGCGTCCAAGGTCGAAAGTCCATGCCAAGGTCACCGAGGTCACCCTGCCGACCTATCTGCCCGCCGCGCCGGACAAGAACCCAATGTTTTTGGAGAAGCGCGTGTATCAAGGCAGCAGCGGCAAGGTTTATCCGCTGCCGTTCACTGACCGCATCGCGGAAAAGCCCGTTGACCGGAAATGGAAAGCGGTTTGGATTGAGAACGAATTCCTCCGCGTGCTTGTATTGCCGGAAATCGGCGGGCGCATCCACGCGATTCAGGACAAATCGAATGGCTACGACCTGATTTACAACCAGTCCGTCATCAAGCCTGCGCTCGTCGGACTTGCCGGCCCGTGGGCGAGCGGCGGCATCGAATTCAACTGGCCGCAGCATCACCGTCCCGCGACCTTTCTGCCGGTGGATTTTGAAATCGAGAACCACGCCGATGGTTCGGCAACCGTCTGGTGCAGCGACCACGATCCAATGTGCCGGATGAAGGGAATGCACGGCGTCTGCCTGCATCCCGACAAGGCTCTTGTCGAGTTGAAAGCGCGCGCTTACAACCGCACGCCGCTTACGCAGACGTTTCTGTGGTGGGCCAACGTCGCCACTCGCGTGCATGAGGCGTATCAAAGTTTTTTCCCGCCGGATGTTTATTATGTCGCCGACCATGCGCGCCGTTCGATGAGCGAATATCCGCTGGCGAAAGGATTTTACTATGGCGTTAATTACGGTGAACGCGGCCGCAACGGAATTCCTCCAAACGAAATTCCATCGCAGTTCGTCCCTCCGCATTGCGTAAAATCGGCAATTCCCAATTACGCGCCGAACGATCTTTCCTTTTACGCGAACATTCCCGTGCCGACGTCTTATATGTGCATGGGCAGCAAGGAGGATTTTTTTGGCGGCTATGATTACAAGGCGCAGGCCGGCATCGTCCACATCGCGAACCACCACATTTCGCCTGGCAAAAAGCAGTGGACGTGGGGCAATCACGAGTTCGGCTACGCGTGGGATCGCAATTTGACCGACGCCGACGCCGCCGGCGAATTCGCGCCTTACATCGAAATCATGTCCGGAGTTTTCACCGACAACCAGCCGGACTTTAGCTTTCTCCAGCCCGGCGAAACACGCACATGGAGCCAATATTGGTATCCCATCCAGAAAATCGGCCCGGCACAGCACGCGAACTTGAATGCGGCGGTAAGCCTAAAAATCAGCGGAGAAAATATTTCCTTCGGCGTAGCCGCCACAAAAATATTTTCCGGCGCAAAAATCGTCCTGTCCGCCAAGGGTAAAAAACTTTTTTCAATCTCGGCAAAACTTGCGCCGAATTCGCCCTTTACGAAGGAAATCAAATTGCCGCGCGGCGTGGTTGAAAACGATTTGCAACTGGGTGTCAGCGATTCCGCCGGTCAGGAAATCATTTCTTACCAGCCGAAGCAGCGCGTGAAGGGCGAAGTTCCGCCGCCGGCAACCGAACCGCCCACGCCGGAAACAATTTCCAGTGTTGACGAATTGTTCATCACCGGTTTGCATCTCGACCAATATCGCCACGCGACGCGTTGTCCCACCCTTTATTGGCGCGAGGCGTTGCGGCGCGATCCGCTGGATTCACGTTGTAACAACGCGATGGGCTTGTGGCATCTCAAGCGCGGTGAATTCGCCGTGGCTGAAAAGTTTTTTCGCCAAGCGATTGACCGACTCACACGCCGCAATGCAAATCCCTATGACGGCGAGGCGTTTTACCACCTCGGCCTCTGCCTGCGCCATCTTGGGCGCGATGACGAAGCCTACGAGGCGCTTTACAAAGCCACTTGGAACCAAGCGTGGCAATCCGCCGCGTATCACGCGCTGGCGGAGTTTGACTGCTGTCGCAAAGACTGGGGAAAAGCCGATGAACATTTGACAAAAGTGCTTTCGCACAGTTCGCAAAACCAGCGCGCAGCGAACCTTTTTGGCCTCGTCTGCCGCGAACGAGGAAACCTCGCTGGCGCAAAAGCGGTTTGGGCTTTGATAAAAAACGGTGACAAGCTCGACTGGTGGACGCGTTGTTTGCTCGGCGAAAAATCAGCGAGCGACTTGCAGACGGCGCTGGACATCGCCCACGATTTTGCCCGCGCCGGATTTTACCGTGACGCCATTGAGCTGCTGCGAAATGCCGGCTTTGCCGCCGGCGATTTGCCCGACCAAAGCTGGGGCGCGGAGCCGCTGGTTCAATACACGCTCGGTTGGCTGGAGCTGCAGAGCGGCGATAAACGTGCTGCCTTGAAACATTTTCAGCAGGCCGCCGCGCTGCCGTCGGATTACTGTTTCCCGGCGCGACTGGAGGAAATTGCCGTCCTCGAAGCGGCGATGGCGGCAAATCCGTATGACGCGAAAGCGCCATATTATCTGGGAAATTTGCTTTACGACAAACGTCGTCACGCCGAAGCCATAGCGCTCTGGGAAAAATCCGCGAAGCTGGACACAAGATTCTCGATTGTCTGGCGCAACCTGGGTATCGGCTTTTTCAACATCTCAAAAAATCCGGCCAAGGCGCGGGCGGCCTATGACCGCGCGTTGAATACAAACCCTGACGACGCACGCTTGCTCTACGAGCGCGATCAGCTTTGGAAACGGCTTGGCGGGAAACCGCCAGCGCGGTTGCGCGGACTGGAGAAATTTCCACAGCTCGTTGCGCGGCGCGATGATTTGACAGTGGAATTTTGCGCGCTGCTGAACCACGTTGGCCGCCATGTCGAAGCGATGCAAATTCTGGCCCAACGAAATTTTCAACCGTGGGAAGGCGGCGAAGGCGCGGCCCTCGGCCAGCACGTCCGCACGCATCTGGCGCTCGGACGAGGGGCGTTGGCGCAGCAGGACTATACTTGCGCCGCCGGTCATTTTGAGGAAGCGTTGAAATCGCCGCGCAATCTGGGCGAGGCGAAGCACCTGCTCGCCAACCAAAGCGATATTCACTATTGGCTTGGCACTGCGCTGGATATGCTGGGCGAGAAAAAATCCGCGCGCGAGCATTGGCGCGTGGCGGCAAATTTCAAGGGCGATTTTCAGGAGATGAGCGTCCGCGCGTTTTCGGAAATGACGTATTACTCCGCGTTGGCTTGGGAAAAACTCGGCCAGAGTGCGAAAGCCAAAAAACTTTTTCGTGATTTGCTGGCTTACGCACAACAATTACGCAAGACGAAAGCGAAGATTGATTATTTTGCCACTTCGCTGCCGACGATGTTGTTGTTCGACGACGATTTGCAGTTCCGGCAGGAAACTACCGCTCTGTTTTTACAGGCGCAGGCGCAGCTTGGTCTCGGCAAAAGGCCGGCTGCGAAAAGACTTTTGCACAAAGTTTTGCAGCGTGATCCAAATCACGCGCTGGCCAACGATTTGATGCAGGAATTTTCCTGAAGCAATGACACCCGAATCTCAAACGCGAGCGACCGGAACTTTCCGCCGTTCAGAGCAAGGCTTCGAAGTGTTTGGCCTGCGGAACGAGACAGTTGAACTAGCGGTTGTGCCGGCGCTGGGGGCGAAGGTCATTTCGCTGCGCAATCTCGTCACCGAACATGAATGGATGTGGCATCAGCCGGCTGGAATGAAGCTGTTCCGCAACCAACTGGGCGATGATTTTGCCGCCAGCACGATGACCGGTTGGGACGAGTGTTTGCCGACCATCGCCCCGTGCGATTGGAAAGGCCGCAAACTGCCCGACCACGGCGAAGTATGGAGTGTGCCTTGGGAAATTGATTTGGAAGCCTTCGCCCACGGAATATTGAAAACTTCTGTTTCGCTACCAGTTTCGCCGTTTCATTTTGAACGCGCCATTCAACTCCAAGGAAATGAAGTCCAGTTGGCTTACCGCTTGGAAAACCGCAGTCACGAATCGGAATATTTTCTTTGGGCCATGCACCCGCTCCTGCCGGTGAATGAAAACATCCGGTTGGATTTGACGGAAGAAACGAAAAATCTTCTCGTGGGAGAAAAGTGGATTGACGGACTCCGGTTCATCGCCGAAAAACCCGGCTGCAAGAAAATCTATGCCAGCCCGCTGCGCGAGGGTCGCGCAAGTATCTTGAACACTGCCACCGGCGATCGCCTTGGGTTTGAATGGGCCGCAACTTGCAATAACACTCTGGGACTGTGGCTCACGCGCGGCGGTTGGAATGGTTACCATCACGTCGCGCTCGAACCCGCCAATGGCGCGGCCGACTCCCTGGCCGAAGCGGTCAAGGCGGGGCACGGCGGAATGCTCGCGCCAAAGACGATGCGATCCTGGCAGGTCAGGCTGCGCGTCGGATTTTAGTTTCAAAAGTTCAATAATTTATGATCACCACCACGACCAATCCGCCTTCTGGGCTGAAAGCCGACCTCAATCTCGGTTACATCTGGCTCATCTCCTCCGTTGCCGCGCTCGGCGGCCTGCTGTTCGGCTGGGACTGGGTTGTCATCGGCGGCGCGAAGCCGTTTTTCCAGCGCTATTTCGCGCTCACCAGCGAGGCGCAAATCGGCTGGGCGAACAGTTGCGCGCTCATCGGCTGCCTCGTCGGCGCGCTAGTGGCCGGCGCATTGAGTGACAAATTCGGCCGGAAGAAGCTTTTGATTCTGTCGGCGTTGATCTTTGCCGTCACCTCGCTCGGCAATGCGCTGGCGGAAAATTTTTCCATCTTCATTTTTTGGCGGATGCTTGGCGGCGTGGCCATCGGCCTTGCGTCGAATCTTTCACCAATGTATATCGCGGAAGTCGCGCCGGCACAAATGCGCGGCAAACTGGTTTCCATCAACCAGCTTACCATCGTCGTGGGCATCTTGCTGGCACAGGTCATCAACTGGGCGCTGGTGCGGAATCTGCCAACGGGTGCGACCGATGAATTCATTCGCAACTCGTGGTTCGGCCAGCAAGGCTGGCGCTGGATGTTTGGTCTGACCGCAGTGCCGTCAGTTTTGTTTTTCCTTGGTATGTTTTTGGTGCCGGAAAGTCCGCGCTGGCTCGCCAAAAACGGTCAGGCCGATTCGGCGCAAAGAACTCTCACGAGGATTGGTGGCGAAAATTACAGCGAGGCGGCGATGGCCGAAATCAGTTTGACGCTGGCGACTGAAGAAATCCAACGAGTGCGTTTTGCAGATTTGCTCGCGCCAAAAATGTTGAAGGTGCTGGTGCTCGGCGTGGTGTTGGCGGTGTTCCAGCAATGGTGCGGCATCAACGTAATATTTAATTACGCCGAGGAAATTTTCAAGGCCGCCGGCTACGACATATCCAGCGTGTTGAGCAACATTGCGTGGACGGGTTCGGTGAACTTGGCATTTACATTCATTGCACTCGGCACGGTGGATCGTCTCGGCCGGCGGCCGTTGATGCTATTCGGCTCGGCTGGTCTGGCGATCATCTACTCGGCGATGGGTTTTTGCTACGCGCACGGCGTGAGAGGCCTGCCAGTGCTGCTGCTCGTGCTGGCGGCGATTGGCTGCTACGCAATGTCACTCGCACCCGTGACGTGGGTGGTCATCTCGGAAATATTTCCAAACCGCATTCGCGGCGCAGCGATGTCCGTGGCCGTGTGCGCGCTGTGGATCGCGTGTTTCCTCCTTACTTACAGCTTCCCCATGCTGAACGCCAAGCTCGGCGCAGCCGGAACATTCTGGCTTTACGCGGCGATTTGCGTTCTCGGCTTGGTCTTCATTTTTTTCAAACTGCCGGAAACCAAGAACAAATCGCTGGAGCAAATCGAACGTGATTTGGTGGATTGAAGCTGTTCGCACTTCAACCGCGCATCTGTCATTGGGAAATTTTCTCGAACTATGAAAACCGCAATTCAAGGCATAGCCGCTGCGCTGATATGTGCCTTCGTCGTCAAGTCCTCGGCGCGTGAAAACCAACTCCTGACAGATGGCTGGCGATTTCAGAAAGGTGACGTGACCAATGCCAGTGCAACTGGGTTCGCCGACGCGAATTGGGGAAAGATTTCCCTTCCACATTGTTGGGGCTGGGAGGAGGCGCAGGTGACGAAAAATTATTATCGCGGGCCGGGATGGTATCGCCGCGCGCTGGAGGTGCATCCCGAACCGGGCAAGCGTTATTTTCTCCGCTTCGAAGCGGCAGCCACGGTGGCAGATGTTTTCCTCAACGGCCAAAAACTCGGCGAGCATCGCGGCGGCTTTGGCGCGTTCTGTTATGAAATCACCGACGCATTAAATACAAATGGTCAGAACCTGCTCGCCGTGCGCGTCAGCAATGCGCCTGAACCGGATATCGCGCCGTTATCTGGAGATTTTTGCGTGTTTGGCGGACTCTACCGTCCGGTTCACTTGCTTGTAACTGACGCGGTTTGCTTCACACCGCTCAACCATGCCTCGCCCGGAGTGGCTTGGCTTCAATCCAAAGTTTCGGCGAACGAAGCGATCCTCGACGTCACGGCTCAAGTTTCCAACGGCAGCAAATCCGTAGCCGACCGGACGCTGACTCTGAAACTGTTGGACAAGCAGGGCAAAATCGCAGCCAGTGAATCACGCCCCATTCACATCGAACCAGGTATCACTCCGCCATTTTGTTTTGAACTTAAAGTTCGGCATCCGCATCTATGGAATGGGTTGGCTGATCCTTATCTCTACCACGCTGTCGCAGAGCTTTCCGACGATTGCTTGGTGCGCGATTCTGTCGAGATAAAAATTGGGCTGCGTTCGTATTACGTCGATCCGGACAAAGGATTTTTTTTGAACGGTAAGCCATATCGAATTCGCGGCGTGTGCCGGCATCAGGATGTGTGGAATCAGGGTTGGGCGTTGAGCAACGCCGACCACGAGCGTGATTTGAAACTGATTCGGGAGATCGGCGCCAATGCAGTCCGTTGCGCGCACTACCAACAAAGCGATTATTTTTACTCGCTCTGTGACGAAGTCGGAATTTTGGTTTGGGCGGAAATTCCATGGGTGAATGACATCACCCCCGGCGCGGAATTTGCCGAGACAACGCGCGGTCAACTCCTCGACCTCATCCGACAAAATGTGAATCACTCTTCAATCTTCGTCTGGGGGCTTTACAACGAGCTCCGTGCGACAACCGGCGACACGCATCAACTCTTGCAGGATTTGCGAGTCGTAGCCAAGGGTGAAGATCCGACGCGCCCGACCGTGTGCGCCCAAGATTTGAATGTTTGGGAAGGCGGCAAACTCGTTCCGCGCCCGACCGATCCAAAAGTATATTTGAAACGCCCGGAGCTGCCGAAGATTCCTGATTTGATGGGATGGAACATTTATCCCGGCTGGTATTTTGGCTCGCCCGACGATGCCGGCCCAATGCTCGACCAACTGCGCTATACCAGTCGTAGCGGTGGCATTTGCCTTAGCGAATATGGTGCTGGGGCAAACCCGTTTCAACACGAGGACAACTGTCAGCAACAGACCAACACGGTCTGCCAATGGCATCCCGAGGAATGGCAGAACATCGTGCACGAACACGATTGGGCAGCCATCAAGGCGCGTCCATTCGTCTGGGGCAGCTTCGTCTGGAACATGTTTGATTTTGTCGTCGCCGGCCGCAACGAAGGCGGTGTGCCCTGCCGCAACGACAAGGGACTCGTCACCAGTGACCGGCAGTTAAAAAAAGATGCGTTTTATCTCTACCAAGCGAATTGGAGCGAGTCACCCGTGCTTTACATCACTAGCCGTCGTTTTGTTCAGCGCACCAATGCATTCACGGAAGTAAAAATATATTCCAATGCAAAACAAGTTGAACTGTTCGTAAATGGCAAATCACAAGGGGTAACCAAACCTGATGAGCTTCGTATTTGCCGTTGGGCAAAATCCAATCTCGTTACAGGAAAAAATTTTATCAAAGCCATCGCTTACGCAGATGGTGGCCTGATAGAGGATCATTGCGAATGGAATTTGATACAAAATCAGTAAATAAGTTCTGAAACCATTCATTACCTTCAATTCAAACCCACTGCCGCCAATACGAAAACCAATTAGCAACCGATCCGTCGGATTCCAGCGGTGGCAGTGTTAAGCGTTGGAACCCGTTTTCACAGTGGATCAGCACGCACTCATGATCACGGAGGTTGCGCAGCTTGTGTGGCTTGATTTTGTGTTCCTCGGTATCGTGGAAATTGACGCTGCGCTTGCCGGCACTGGAACCCCACGAACGCTTCACCACCTGTTTCTTGCCCAGAAAATCGGCGGCTTGAACGGCGTCCGCCTCGTCGGCAGACCGGAAAATCATCCGGTTGCGCAGATTCAGCGTCAGCACCTTCGACTTGTCGTTGCCGAGCGGTGGAATCAGTGACGTGGTGGATTGCGCGGCAGCGACGATGGTTGCGCCCGCTTCGCGGATCACGTCCACGCAATTGTAATCGCTTGTGCCATCCTCGCTGGCGGTCATGAACCGCTGCGCTTCATCCGCCCACAAGATGAGCAAATTGTCATTGGCGCGTTTGGCTTTGGATTTGTCAAACCGGCGCAAGGCGTGGTTGTAATAGAGCAGTTTCAGGAAGGTATTTACATAGCGCCGCTCGGTCTGGAATTTCTGTGGCATCGTCACGAGAATGACTTTGCCCTGATCAAGTTCCGAAAAAGAGAAGGTGCTTTTCTCGGCACAAAACACCTCGGCCACTTCCGGTGTCAGGAAGTATTGCAGATAATTCCCAATGGTCTCGCGCACACCGCCGATCCATTTCCAAGGATGGCACCGGCGGCAACGGAGCCGGGATAAAAGCCCGGTATCCTTCCAGTTGCTTTACATATTTTCCTGAACGTGTATTCATGCCTGCTCCAAAAAGTCAGTTTTTCGCCACTAGAATAAGGCCGGTAGAATTCCGGTCTAATTCTATTTTGCGCCCACATTTTAGAATAAGGACAATTCGGAGTGAAGTGTTATTTTAGTGCCAATCACACGGAAAACCCATTCTGTGAACCGCCCACTGTGGTTTTCCAGTGCCAGTGAAAGTGCCAGTGAAAAGAGTTCTGGCGGATTGTTGATGGGTCGTTGCTGGTTTTTTCCGAGTTAAGCTGAATGCTTGACAAACACGCTAAAATGCCTGATTCTATTGGTGTTCGATAGTTATGCGTAGCGCGCCTCTGGTGGCGGAGGGGTAGTTCGGGAGTAGTGAAAATTACTAATCCTGTTCGATTCCGACCCTCGCCTCCATGTTAAACCATTTATTTACAAAGGGTTTATGTGGGTCGGGGGCCAGAGTTTCACCGGATTCTTCACCTGTTTGGCTGCTCGTTCAAAGTTCTGTTATTGTTCGGCTATAGCTCGTCCAGAGTTCGCTTACGCGACGGATGCCGTTCCTGACACACTCACAACCATGAGTGAACAAATGAAACAAGCATACGGTCTGGTCCAGCGCCCGTGGGGCGTCTTCTACCTGAAAAACAAAATCACCGGCCAACAAACGAGCCTCAAAACTTCTGACAAAAATGAGGCGCAACGCATGTTGCAGGCGCACAATGAATCGGAGATCCAACCGCACTTCAACCTGTCGCTGGCGCGCGTTTACATGAACGGCGCGGATCCAAAACTCGGCACGCGCACCTGGCAGGAGGTGATGGAGCATATCGTCGCCAAGAAAACGGATGAGACGCGGCGGCGCTGGGAGGTCGCCATCAAGGACGTGAACTTCGACTGCATCCGCAACCTGTGCGTCTGCGAGACGCGGCCGGAACACTTCGATAAGGCGCTGGCGAATGGCAAGGTGTCCAGCAACGTTTATCTGCGGCGGATTCACAATCACGCGCTGGGCATGGAATGGCTGCTGAAATCGGTCATTCCCCGGCTGCAATGGCCGAAGCCGGTTTACAAGGAGAAACGGGCGATCACGGCGGAGGAACACGCGGCCATCCTCGCGGCGGAGGTCAACGCGGAGCGGAAGGTGTTTTATCAACTGTGCTGGCATCTTGGTGGCAGTCAGGGCGATCTGGCCCGGCTCAAGGGCGAGGATGTGGATTGGGAAAACAGCACGGTGAGTTTCACGCGCAAGAAAACCGGCGTGCCGGTGATCGTGCGGCTGGGTTCGGAAGCGCTGAATCTGCTCAAGGATTTGCCGGCGGAAGGTCCCCTGTTCCCCTACCTCGCCACGGTGCGCGCGGGCGATCGGGCCACGGAGTTCCGGTCGCGGTGCCGCCAGTTGAACATCAACGGCGTGACGCTGCACAGTTACCGCTATGCGTGGGCGGAACGCGCTTTGAAGTGCGGTTACCCAGCAGGAACTGCCCGATGATGGCGGTGCCATCTATGTGCTCGGCGAGCAACCTGGCGGACGGATTGAGAGGAATTACATCCAATCGCCGACTCGTTGCTTGTATGCCGACGATGGCTCGGCGTATTGGACGATTTCCGGGAACGTGGTCGATCCACTCGTCAACTCGAAGCAAGGCAAGGCAAAGGGTAGTAAGGTGTGGCTCTACGTTTGGACCCCACGCATTCACGACCTGAAGATCGTCGGCAATTATACGACGACCGCAGCAGTGCAAAACAAAGGGACAAATTGTGTGCCGGTTGGCACCCGCGTGGAGGATCCGCTGTCGGCCCAAGCCCGCGCCATCGCGGATGACGCCGGTCTCGAAAATGACTACGAGGACATCGCGCTGCCTTTGTTGGGCAACCAATGACTTCGCCTCAAACCAACCGATGGCCAAAAACTTATCGCATGCCAAATTATTGTTCTATGAATTTAAGTCTTAAAGTAATCGGAATGGTTGCATTGTCTTTTCTGGCCGTTGTTCCAATAAGAGTGCGTCTGAAAAATCATGAATGCTGAGGGATCAAGCCAGACGGCGGAGTTGGATTCGGATCATGGCGATATAGATCCAAGCCTCGGCACTGGACTCGGTGGTTTCGTAATCCCGCACCAGTCGCCGCTGGCGCA
>CAIQKM010000009.1 GCA_903872345.1 uncultured Verrucomicrobia subdivision 3 bacterium
CACGTTAGTTGTATTTCGTCGCTGCGCGCACGTCTCCGCTCCACTCCGTTGCGCTCCGCGTGACGAACACCTCACTCAAAGAATCTTACTCGAAAACCTCACTTCCAGTTGACAACCCTCATAGGGGCTCCGGCGACTTCGGCAGCGATTCACCTGGAAAACTCGTCAATTGGTGGGAAGCCATGTAGGGGTTTTGGTCTCGTCGTCAATATTTACCGTAAAGAACCCAATAAAGGCACCCGAACTATTTTCACGGTGGAATTCTACCAACCACTGCCGAGTTGTCGGCTGAAATATCACCTGTGGTCCGCGATAATCTTTCAATGGCACATTGTTTTCCGCAGCTAGGCGCACCGCAATATCAATCGCTTGAGAACGAGTAAGGTGAGCGCCGCGCGGGGCGGACGTCTCGCATCCACACAGCATCAAACAAGTAAGGAGTAAGGGTAATATCTTCATAGCACTCTGCCGCCTAACGAAAAAAACTATGCCACCGCCGACTCGCGGCGTGAACCGCGACAGCAGAATGGCAAGCGCCAACGGCGGTTGGCCTCGCGACTTGTTAGACCACGGTCTCATTTCTTCTGTCTGTGAAAAGCCGAATAACGATCCGGCCCATACTTCCGGTAATAATCGTCGTGCAAATCAGGCACAAAAACAAACTGCCCGTCATGCTTGACGATGTGTAACTCTCTCAAATGTCCCTTCATCATGCCTGTCTCGCTGGATGGAGATAAAACTATCCGCTCACCGTCAACTAACCAAGTGCCGCTCGCCATGCCGTAAGTGCCAAAACAGCCATGCCACTCGGCCTTGTAAGTGCCGCCCGCTGCCAAATCAAGATAAACATTGTAGCCAGTGCCGTCACCGCGATAATAACTGCCAGCAAGCGAGGATAGCGTCGCCTGCCTGTTGCATCCGGTGAGGACTGCAACTGCGAGCAAAATGGCGGCGAAAAATCTCATGCGATGGTCGAGTGGCCTAACGAAAAAAGCTGAGCCACTGCGGCTCGTGGCTTGAACCGCGATAGCGGAACGGCCAGCGCCAACGGCGGTTGGCTCCGGGCGACTTCCATGAGAAGGCAGTCAAGGCATTCGTTATATTATTCGGCGGCACATGGTTTTAATATTCGGTGGCTGACCGTTTGGCAAGATGGGAAAGGCTCACGTTTCCCGCCAAACGCCCGGCTGGCAGCACACTTTGTTTGACTGATGCTTTCAAGGTTTGATTTGGTTTGATTTGGTCGGATTTTCAGGGGAGGTCATCGGTTCTCGGATTTCGGTTCTCGGATTTCGGGAAGGCAGGGTGGGCGGAGGATGTTGGCATAGTGACGCGGCTGGTGGGCTTGGTCGTTGCTGCGCCCGGGGACGGGCGCGCTCCGGGATTTTGGTTTGATTTGGTTTGATTTACCCTGATTTTCAGGACTTTTGATAAAAGCCGGCGAGGATGGGTGAGGTCTTGGGGCGGGGCGGGGTGGCCAGCGGGGGGAGGATGTCGGGTGCCAGGTTGGTTGAGGGGTGCGGCGACGGGGGCGTCGCCGGCATCTTTGGTGACGGGGGCGTTGCAGCCACAACGGGGGTGGCGGGTTTTTCTTTGCGGGCGCGGTCGGTGCGGCGTTGGAGGCGGGCGACGTGGCGGTCGAGACGGTGCAGGAGGTTGAAGCGGGCGAGGAGATCGGGGTTGAGGGCGCCTTCGAGGGGCATTTTGCCCAGGAGGACGGCGTAGCGGGCGGTGATGGCGTGGGCGAGGCAGTCGGCGAGGTGGCCGTCGGAGAAGCCGGGGAGTTCGGCGGTGTTGGCGGCAAATTCGCGGGCGTCTTCGAGGAGTTCCTGGGTGGTGAGCCAGTCGAGGAAACCGCCGTTGTTCCATTCGGAGAGGTTTTGCGGGCTGATGGGGACGCCGGCGAAATGTTCGGCGAGGACGGCTTGGACTTCGGGGAGGCTGTTCAACCACTTGATGAGGTCCACGCCGGGTTCGCCGTTGTGGAGGCGTTGATTGAGTTGGTCGCGGAGTTGGTGCGGGAGGCGGGCGATTTTGCCGGTGCGTTTCATGTTAATAATGGTTTAAGGTTTAGGAGACAAAGACGGGGGAGTTAACCGCGAAATACGCCAAATACGCAAAAGGCAGGAAAGCCCTGGCGGGCGTTGGACTGGTGGCGGTGATGGGGAGTCCGCCGGCAGGACACCGCTTGGGGACTGGGAGACATGTCTCCCGGTTCAAAGCGCGGACATGTCCGCGCACTCCACGTTGGGGGAGGCGCGCGGCGGGATTTGGTTGGTGGTGGTTCATGGTTTTTGAGGACATTATGGCAGAGTGGTTGGACATGGGCGGTCCAAGTGCAATGTGGGCATGAACAATCTGAAAGCCCCATCCGCATCCATCCTTGGTGAACTGCATTATTAAGGATTCAGGCGGAAACGGCGCGTGCGGTGGCGGATTTTTCAAAAAAGTTCAAAGGATTTGAGACGGTCCGGTGTCTATCCCTGCGAACACCGGGTCGGCTTAATCGCCATAAGTAAATGACATTGAACTTTTTTTCGCGGGTTCGGTCAAAAGAACTTGTAACAAATGCCGGGAAAAGTGTTAGAAGTTGGGAATATGGTGTCCGGCGAGGAAATGGTTTTGCCGGGCAGTGGTGCATTATCGGGGGATAAATATGGTCGCGGATCGTTTTTTAATGGTGTTGCACCGGCGCATGGGGTTACTGTGCGTCGAATGAACCGCAACTATGTATGGTTGACGGGGTTTAAGCTGGGGATTACGCATGGCAATCAAACAGGCAGGCATGGAAGTGGATACGGACTTTGCTCCAAAAATTCAAGAATTGGAGCCGGTTCAAGGTTCCGGCGTCGCCGCGTCCAAGTTTCCGGTGTCGCCCGAGCTGTTGCGCGCGCTGCCGGCGGATTTCGTCAAGCTTCACAAAATACTGCCGCTCAAGATTCAGGATGGCTGTCTGCATATCGCCACGGCCACGCCCGGGAATGCCCGGGTGATTGATGACATCCGCCTGCTGACGGGGTTGGAAGTGGTGGAAGAGGTGTTTCCCGCCGAAGAGATCGCCGAAACGGTGACGGAACGGTATCAGGTGACGGTCGAGAAGATGATCGAGAAGATGGCGGCGGGCCGGGCGGTGGGCGGGGAGGGCAAGACGCTCCATGACATCGAGGTGATGGCCAATGAGCCGACGGTGGTGAATCTGGTGAACCTGATTGTTTCCACGGCCATTCAGGAGCGGGCGAGCGATATTCATATCGTGCCGTTTGAGAATTTTTTGCAGTTGCGGTACCGCATTGACGGGTTGTTACAGGAGACGGCGCCGCCGCCGAGGCAGTTGCACGCGGCAATTGTGTCGCGCATCAAGATCATGGCGGACATGAACATTGCGGAACGGTTCATGCCGCAGGACGGGCACATTCAGATTCATCATCGCGGGGCGCGGGTGGATATCCGGGTGGGCACCATGCCGACGATTTACGGGGAAAGCCTGGTCATGCGTCTCCTCGAAAAGAGCAACCGCGTGCAGACGCTGGAGGAACTTGGGCTGGATCCGGCGCGCGCTACCACGCTGTCGCGGCTGGTGGCGAAGCCGCACGGGTTGTTTCTCACCACGGGGCCGACGGGCAGCGGCAAGACGACGACGCTTTACTCCATTCTGCAAAGCATCTACCGGCCGGAGCTGAAGATCCTGACGATAGAAGATCCGGTGGAATATGAAATGCCGGGCGTGGCGCAGATTCCGGTGCGGCCGACGCGTAATTTCACCTTTGCCACCGGTTTGCGCGCGATTTTGCGGCAGGACCCGGATGTGGTGATGGTGGGGGAAATCCGCGATTCGGAGACGGCGGAAATTGCGATTCGCGCGGCACTGACGGGGCATCAAGTGTTCAGCACGCTGCATACGAATGACGCAACGGGGGCGGTGACGCGGTTGGTGGACATGGGGATTGAACCGTTTTTGGTTTCCTCCTCGCTGGAAGGGGTGCTGGCCCAGCGGCTGGTGCGTCGGATTTGTTCGCATTGCCGGGTGACCAGTCCGGCCGCGCCGGCGTTGCGCCATCAATTGGAAGCGATCAGCGGCGGGCAGATCAGCAGTGAATTATTTCAGGGCACGGGTTGCGAGGAGTGTCGCGGGACGGGTTATCGCGGTCGCGTGGGCATTTTTGAACTGCTGGCCATCAACAACGAATTGCGTGATTTGATCCTGCAAAAGCGGTCGAACGCCGAATTGAAGGCGGCGGCGCAAAGGACCATGGTCACGATGCATCAGGACGCCTTGGAAAAGGCGGCGGCCGGCCTGACGACGCTGGAGGAAATCCTACGCGTGTCCTCGGGTGATTTATTGGAATGAACGCGTTTCGTTACCAGGCGATTGAGAGCAGTGGAACGGCCGTTCAAGGAGTGATTGAGGCCGAGGACCGGCGTTCGGCGTTGCAGCTTTTGGGCAGCCGCGGGCTGTGTCCCTCGCTGCTGGAACCGGTGACGGGCCGGGCCAAGGTCACGGAGGCGGCGGTCGCCCAGCCGGCGGCGCCGGAAGCTCCCGCCGAAGGCCGGGTGAAGCGCAAGGAAGTGACGGCGTTTACGCGGGAAATGGGCGCGCTGCTGGCGGCGGCCATTCCGATTCCGCAGGCGCTGGAGAGTTTGGGCGAAGGCGAGGAAAGCGGGGCGTTCCGGGCGGTGATGCGGCAGATTGGCGAGGCGGTCAACAAGGGTGAACTGTTTTCCGCCGCGTTGGAGGCGCATCCGAAGGTTTTTAGCCGACTATATGTCAGCATGATTCGCGTGGGCGAAGAAGCGGGGTTGCTGCCGAAAGTGATGAACGATCTGGCGGATTTGCTGGAGCACGAGGATGAGGTGCGGGGCGAGGTGGTGACGGCGGTGTCCTACCCGGTGTTTGTGCTGGCGTTTGGGCTGGTGACAGTGACGATCCTGCTGACCGTGGTGTTGCCGCGCCTGTTCAGCATGTTGCAGGAGATGAGCCATGAACTGCCGCTGCCGACGGTTATTTTGCTGGGGGTAAGCCATCTGCTGGCGGAACATTGGCTGATCATTTTCACCGCGCTCATCGGGGTGGCGGTTGGCATTTGGAAATATTTATCAACCGAGGCCGGAGCGGAGCTGTGGGACAAGGCGAAATTGCGCCTGCCACTGATCGGACCCGTCTGTCAGGCGGCGGCGCTGGGTCGGTTTGCGCGGACGCTGGGCACGCTGGTGCGCAGCGGTGTTTCGCTGTTGCCGGCGCTGAAGATTGTGGAGCAGACCATCGGCAACCGGATGCTGGCGGCGCAGATTGCGCGGGTGGCGGAGGAAACGCGCGGCGGCGATTCGCTGGCGGCGCCGCTGCGGGCGCTGGGCGTTTTTCCGCGCGCGGTGGTGCAGATGATCGCCGTGGGCGAGGAAAGCGGCCGGTTGGACGAAATGTTGTTGAAGGTGGCGGACATCGAGGAACGTCACATGCGCGCGCGGACGAAGACCTTGATTTCACTGATCGCGCCGGCGCTGATTCTGGCGGTGGGGCTGATTGTCGGCTTCATGGTCATTGCCATTCTCCTGCCCATCTTCAAGATGAGCCACGCCATCCACTGATTTTTACCCTAACCAAGTCATATGAACACGAAAGTAAACCCAAGCAACTATGCCCGCCGCGGTGAGCGCGGTTTCACCCTGATTGAAATCATGGTGGTGGTCATCATCATCGGCATCCTCGCGGTGTCCATCATACCCCAGTTCATGAGCACCACGACTGACGCAAAAATCAGCGCGGCCAAGGCGAACATTGCCGAGCTGGAATCGGCGGTGAACCGGTTCTATGTCCACATGGACCGCTATCCGACGACGGAAGAGGGGCTGAAAGTTTTGGTGACCGCGCCGGCGGATGGCGACAAAAACTGGCGCGGGCCGTACATCTCCCAGTTGCGGGATGATCCTTGGAACAACCCGTTCCAATACAAATCTCCGGGCACGCATCATCCGACCAGCTTTGACATCTGGTCGCAGGGTTCCGCCAACACGGCGACCACCGAGGGCGGCAGCACGGAAATTGGCAACTGGTAAGCCAGGCGTTAAATCATGCATTTAACCGGCTCCAGCCAGCGCCTTCGCCGCGCCTTCACCCTCATGGAAATGATGGTGGTGGTGCTGCTGATTGCCGTGCTGACGGCGCTGATCGTGCCGGAGATGAAAGGCACGTTTGAGGATGCGCTGCTGCGGTCCACGAGCCGGAAATTGCTGGATGCGTTTGCGCTGGCGTCGAGCCGGGCGATTACGCTCAATCAGGATTGCCGCGTGAAGTTGGATCTGGCGGAAGGGCGTTTTGTAGTGGAGCGGCGGGTGATGGTGGCGGGGCGCGAAAGTTTTGTGCCGTTGAAGGATGTGGATGGCAGCGAAGGCAAGCTGGACAAGCGGATTGCCATTCAATTCACTTCGCCGGAGGAATTGACGGCCGGCGATGACAGTCAGGCCGCGCCGGCCAGTGACGCCGTCACACCGGCCAAAACGGACAGCGAGAACAGCGTGGCCTTTTATTCGGATGGCACGGCGGATCTGGCGGAGATCCAGTTGCGCGACCGGTCGGGGTATTTGCTGAAACTGCGGCTGAATCCGGTTACGGCGCGGGCCTGGATCATCGAGCCGAAACCCGAGACGACGACCCCATAAGCCAAAGCAAATGGGCAGGCCCCGGCATAACGCAGGATTTTCGCTGATTGAAGTGATGGTGGCGGTGCTGATTCTGGGCATCGCGCTGGCGGGGTTGACGCATGGCATCACGACGGCGCTGGAGTCGAGCAAGGAATCGCAGTGGCAGACCACGGCGGCGCTGTTTGCGAGCGGTCAGATCGAGACCTTGCGGGCCGAGGGCGATTTGGAAAATGGCGAGACGACGGGCGATTGCGGCACGGATTTGCCGGCGTATCGCTGGAAACAGACGGTGACGGATACGGATATTACGGGGCTGCACGAGGTCTCGGTGGTGGTGGAAAATGCGGCCACGGGCCAGATGATTTATGAATTGAAAACGATGCTGTTTGAAACGGGCGACGACAGTACGTCCACCAAAAGCAGCACCAAAGACAAGTCGAAGAAGAAGAAAAGCGGCACTCAATGAGAATGGGCAAACAATCACGGAAGGGAAGCGGTGGCGGGCCTTTGGCCGCCGCGGCTTTCACGTTGATTGAGATCATGATTAGTGCGGCATTGATGTCGCTGATTCTGGTCGCTGCTTACTTGTGCCTGAACGCGGGGCTGGTCAGCAAGAAGATGATTGAACCGCGCGCCGACCTGCTGCAAAACGCCCGCGTGGCGGTGGCGCTGATTTCCGCCGATCTGCGCAATGCGTGTCCGCTCTCCAAGGATTATGCCTTTCTGGGGATGCAGCGGATGATTGGCGCGGTGGAAGCGGACAACTTGGATTTTGCCACACGCAATTACACGCCCCGGCACGCCCGGGAAGGCGACCTGTGCGACGTGAGCTATTACGTGGAGAAGAATGAAGAGACGGGACGATTCAGCCTGTGGCGGCGGCGGAATCCGACGCTCGCTCCCGATCCGCTGACCGGCGGCGGCAAGGAGCAGATTGCCCGGGACGTCATGGGAGTTCGGTTTGAATATTCGGACGGCGTGGACTGGTATGACAATTGGGGCGACACCAAGGGCCAGGAAAAGGCGGCGAATTCACAGAAGGATCAACCCAACCTGACCGGTATGCCGGAGGCGGTGCGCATTACTTTGTTGCTGGATTCCAACCCCAAATCGCAGACGAATTCCGCGACGGGTGAACGTGACATTGAACCGCCGGTGGTTTTCAAAACGGTGGCGCGGTTGAATCTGGCCGAAATATCAAACAATGACAATGGCAGCGCGGCCGCCGCCAGCGATGACAGCGGGGCGGGCGGGTCGACGCCGGATGGAGGGAGCAACTGAGATGAAGAACCGTGGTTCCATCCTGATCGGTTTGTTGTGGTGTGTGGCATTGCTGTCGTTGGTCGTGGTGGGCGTGCTGTACACGGCGCGGATGGATTTGATGGTCGGCAAGAATTACGCGGACAAAATTCAAGCCCGGTATCTGGCGCTGGCGGGAGTCGAGAAGGCGAAGGCCCTGCTTTATAAGAATGCGCAGGACCGGAGTCATTCCCGGAAAAACCACAGCGGTGAATTTTACGATTCCGCGTCGGACTTCAAGGAGGTTGCCTTTGGGCGCGGCACCTATTCCGTAATGCATCGCGGGCGCACCGACGAAGGCGGCGGCGTCATTTACGGCGTATCCGATGAGGAGAGCCGGCTGAATTTGAACACGGTGGATGCGGACACGTTGCAGAAGATCAAAGGGCTCACCTCGGATAATGCCGCCGCCATTCTCGGCTGGCGGGGCCAGGGCAGTTCCGATCAGGAGAAAGATTACTATCTGTCATTGCGGCCGCCGTATATGCCGCGGCTGGGGGCATTTCAGACCATACGCGAACTGCTGATGGTGCGGACGATTACACCGGAACAGGTCTATGGCCGGGATAATCATCAGAATGGCTTGCTGGTGGCGGATGACAGTGAGGACGGTCCGCCGAAGTATCCCGAATCGGTGTCCACGGATGACCTGGGCTGGGCGGGCATCCTGACGGTGGATTCCGCCGTGAAGAATGTGAACGCCGCCGGCGAAAGCCGGGTGAATGTGCAAAATGCGGATGAGACAACGCTCACGACGGTGCATGGCATCACGCCGCAAATTGCCCATGCCATCACAACCTATCGCAGCAAGAATCGGTTCAGCAGTATTGCCGATCTGCTGGATGTAACCCCGCCCAACAATCAAAATGGCGGAATTCCGGGCGGGCAGGGGAATTCGTCCGGCGATGGTTCCGGCGGAGCGGTGGTGGATGTCAATTTGCTGTCGGACATTGCGGATGATATCACCACGAGCGGGGACGGTCCCCAGCCGGGCGCGGTCAATATCAACACAGCGAGTGCGGAAGTGTTGGAGTGTCTGCCGGGCGTGGATGAAAACCTGGCGCAGGCGATCATCAGCTACCGGCGGTCCTCGGGATTTTTCGACAACGTCGCCGGGTTGTTCAAGGTGGATGGCATGACGCGGGACATTTTCAAGCAGTTGGCGCCGCTGGTGACGACCCGTTCGGAAACGTACCGCATTCTGGCCGAAGGCCGCGTCAACTCGACCGGCGCGCGCCAGCGCATTCAGGAAATTGTGCGCATCAATCTGGACGGCGTGAAACTGCTTTCCTATCGCGAGGATGATCTATGAGGGAACTATTTAATTCACCGCCGGTTTATGTCGAGCTGGGGCGACGTTCGCTCAAGGTGCTGCGGGACACCGGCGGATTGGAACTGCCGCTGGAGCGCGGGTCGGATGGCAAAATGACCACCGGCAGCCGGGATCGGGCCGTGGCGGCGTTAACCGCGTTTATCGGCCGCAAGAGCTGGCAGCCGGCGGTGCGGGCGGTGTGCGGCATCAGTGCGCAGGGTGTTACGTTGCGCCGGCTCACCGTCCCGGCGGCGGCCAAAAATGACTTTGAAAGCGTGCTGCGGTTGCAAATTGAAAGCGAGTTTCCCCTGTCGCCGGATGGTCTGGCGTGGGGGTGGCGGGAGATTTCCAGTGATGCCACGAAGTGCGAGGTGCTGGTGGCGGCGGTGCGCAAAGAGGTCATTGAAGATTATGCGGCGCTGCTGACGGCGGCGGGGCTGTCCCCGGAATTCACGGTCGCGGCGCTGGCGCGTTATTCTCTCGTACCGGTGGCCGGCGGGGCGGTGGTGTTGTTGGAAGCGGGCACGGAGGCGCTGGAGTTGGTGCTGTTCGAGGCGGGGTTGCCGGTAACGGTTCGCCTCTTGCCGCCGACCGGTCCGTTGGAAAAAACCGTGTCCGACCTGGGCACGCGCACGTTGTTCGTGTCGGGGCAGGTCACCGAGGCGGTTTCCGCCCGGTTGTCGGGATTGGCAGATTGCCGGCGGTTGGACGTGCCGGCGGGCGAGGGCAGTTCCGCCACGACGTTTGCCTTGAAGCAACTGGTTGCGGCGGATAAACCCATTTTGCGGTTGCAAACCCGGACCAAGCCCGCGCGCAAAGCGCTGCATTTTTCCTTCCAGGAAAATCGCGCTCTGCTTACCCGCATTGCGGTGCTGCTCGGGGTGCTGGTGTTGCTGCCCTATGCCGAGGCGATTTTGTTCCGGCCGATGGTGGCCCGCAAAATCGCGGCGTTCAAGGCGGAGAAGGAACGGTTTGCGGCGGTGGTGAATCCGGAGCTGGATTTTCTGCAATCGTTCAAGCACAACCAGCCGCCGTATCTGGACGCCTTGTATGTCATTTCCAAGTCCGCGCCGCCGGGGCTGCATTTGGATTCCATTTCGCTGAACCAGCACGGGGAAATGTCGCTGAAGGCGTCGTTGCAAAACGCGCAGATGGTGATGGATTTTCGTTCCAAGCTGATTGAATCGGGCTTTTTCAGCACGATCAGCGTGGAGGAACAGACGCCCACGCCGGACCGGCAGAAGGTGAATTTCCGGATGAGCGCGCAATGGAAACCCGCCGGCGCGCGCCCGGTGCAGAAGGTGGAGCTGCCCGCCACCGGCACGAACCAACCCAACCCCTCAACCCCCTGAACCATGGCCTTGACGCAAAGTGAAAAACGGACCATCCGCTATGCATCGGTGGGCATCGCGATTTATCTCGCGCTGTTCGGCGGCTGGAAAGTCTGGGGCTGGCTCAGCCAGAAGCGCACGGAATACAACCAACTGATCGCCCAGGGCCAGAAGCTGAAAACTGAAGTACAGCCCTTTGCCGACCAGTCGGCCGTGGTGAAGAAGCTGATGGATGATTTCCATTTTGATCCGGCCATGCTCACCACGAACACGCTGGTGGCGGATGCCACGGCGGCCATCCAAAAGGCGGCGATGAGCGGCGGCTTGCAGCCGGGACCGGTGCGGGAATCCGCCGGGCGCTCCGCGAACAAGGCCCTCGCCACGATTCAGTTTGAAGGGGCGGGGCAGGTGGCGTCGGTGATGGCGTTTTTGCAGCGGCTGCCCACGCTGGGTTTCCCGCTCCTCGTGGATTCGGTGCAGATTGGCAGCGACCCCATGCGCCCCGGACAGATGAAGTTAACCATCACGGTGATCGTGCTGGATTTTGACCAGTGGAAGAATCAGGAGGCCTCCCATGCGTGACCGGATTGAACAATGGCTGCGAATCGTCGTTCTTATTTTGCTGGGACTGATCGCGTGGCAGGTCAGCCAGGCGCTGTTTAAAGCCAACCCGCTGGCCAAGGCGACCATACCGGCCATTCCGACGCTGGCGACCAATACGCCGGCGGGGGGGGCCAAAACCAACCAACCGCCCACGGGCAGCAATGGCGTGCTCGCGGGCAAGATTTCCACCAATGGGGCGGCTTTGGCGGGCAGCAATGGGACGAATGGGAGCAAGGCAACGAATGCCATGTCTGCCGGAACCAATGTGGTGGCCGGGACGAATCTGGTTTTGGCTCCGGGGCCAACCAATGCGTTGCCGGCGGGAAGCAATGGACCGGTGGCGCGGACGGTTACCAATGTGGAGACAGCGGCCGTGACCGCTTCGAATCAGCCGGGGCAAATGGTGGCGATTAAAATGGCGGCCACGAACGGAGCCGGGCCCGAGGCGACACTCACCTCCACTCAAACGGTGGCCGTGGGCGGGACGAATTTGCCGGCGGCGGGAACGAATGGACCGGGCACCAACGGGGTGGTTAAGAAATCCAAAAAGCATGTCGGCGGTCCCGGCGGCATGATGATGGCGGGCGGCGGTTTTCCCGGTGGATTCCCGGGCGGCATGGGCGGCATGGGCGGTCCGGGGGGACCGGCGTCCAAGTTGTCGCCGGAAGCGCAGGCGCGCGTGGATAAAATCGTGAACAGCGAAATTTTTGCGCCGGTGTTTCATCCGCTCCCGATGGCCCTGATGGGGATTGCGGGCGACACGGCGTTTTTGCGCGGCCCGGACGGGCAAACCGGACTGGTCAAGGAAGGCGATTTGCTGGGCCAGATCAAACTGTTGCGCATCGGCATCAACCGCGTGCTGGTGGACCAGGACGGCGAAAAGAAGGAATTGATGATTTTTGACGGTTACGGCGGGGAAAGTCTCTTATCTACAACCAACGGAAGCTCCAAATGAAAGCAAAGAACAATCATATCGCGGGGACGAAAAAATTGATGTCCGCCGGCCTGACGGCCGGTCTGGCGCTGGGCATTTCCGTGCCCGCCATGGCCCAAAGCATGCGGATGCATAATTTTCCGCCCGGGTTTCCGGGGGGGATGGTGATGCCGGATAGCGGGTCGTCTTCTTCCTCGTCCGATTCCGGCTCGAAAAGCGCCGGCACCGGTCCGTGGGTGCCCTCCGAGTCGCTTACGACCTCGACCAACAGCGCGGGCAAGACCAACGCCGTGGAGGATATTCAGTTGAGCTTTCAGGGAGCCAACGTGGACATGGTGGCGCAATGGCTTGGCCAGACCACGGGCAAGGCGGTGATCAAGCATCCGCGCGTGCAGTGCCAGATGACCATCATGAGTTCCAAAAAGGTTTCGCCGCGCGAAGCGGTGAACATGGTCTATCGCGCACTGGCGCTGGAAGGGTTTTCGGCGGTGGAATTGCGCGACTCCATCCTGCTCGTGCCCGCCGGTGAGGAACCGAAGATGAGTCCGGAAGTGGTGTCCGGCTCACTGACCAATCTGCCGGTGGGCCGGCAGCGGCTGGTAAAAGTGTTTCCGCTGAGCCACATCCAGGCGGCGGATTTGAAGGACCGGATCAAAACGGCCGTTTCAGATACCGCCTCGGTGGATGTGGATGAACGCATGAACCGGCTGGTGATTACGGACTACAACGACAACCTTCGCGTGGTCGGCGAATTGATCACCGCGCTGGACACGGACCGGCCCGAAGATGTGTCGGTGCGCGTGCTGCCCTTAAAGAACATTTCGGCGGATCAATTGGCCAAGGAGATGGAACCGCTGTATCAGAAGATGGGCGGCAAATCCAATGGCAAAGGCACGCTGGATATCGCGGCCGATGACCGCTCGAACTCCCTCATCGTGCTTTCCAGCCAGGTGGATTTTGATGCGATCCAGCGGCTGGTGGAATCGCTGGATACCACCGATGCCCAGGAGAAGGCCACGCAAACCTTCATCCTTAAAAATGCCGATGCCGAGGATGTGGCCAAGCAGTTGCAATCCCTGAACGAGAATCAGGGTAATAATTCGCCTTCACGCTACATGTATTTCTTTGGCGGCCAGCCGGACGCCGGCAACGCCCACAAGACGAGCGTGGTTTCCGACCGCCGCCGCAACGCGGTGATCGTGCAGGCGCCGCCGGCGGACATGGCCAACGTCACCAAATTGATCAACGAACTGGACGAGCCCGTGGCCGATGGCAGTCTGGAGCCGAAGATTTATCCGCTGAAATATGTCAGCGCCACGGACATCGAAGACGTGCTGAACGAACTGTTTCTCAAAAAGACTCAGCAGCGGAATTATTGGGACTTTTTCAACGACAGCGGCGGCGACAATTCCACAGCGGACCGCGATGTGGGCCGGTTGTATGGCAAGGTGCGCATCACCAGCGAGCCGTATTCGAACGCGATCATTGTGACCTCCAATTCCAAGGAGAACCTCGCGGTGATCGAGGATGTGCTCAAGCAGCTTGACCAGCCTTCCGAGGCCGGGGAGAGCACCTTGCGCGTGGGGTTGAAATACGCCAAGTCCGACACCGTGGCCAACAACTTGAACATTCTGTTTGCGCGCAACGGTTCGCCGGCTTTGCGGCCGGTGGCGCAGCCAAATCAAAACGGTCAGCAGCAAAACAACGGCCAGGCGCAAGCCCCGGCCACGGCCTCCGAAACCGGATTTGATCTGGAGCAGGAAGTGAAGGCGGATGGCTATTATCCCTGGCTGGGCGGCCAGCAGACTGACGGTTCCGGCCGATCCTCCTCGTCCGACAGCCGCTCCAGTTCCTCCCGGACGGAGAGCGATCTGGTGGGCCGCGTCCGGTGCGTGGCCGATTTGCGCGGCAATGCGCTGCTGGTTTCCGCCAACGTGCATTTCTTTCCCCAGGTGCTGAAATTGATTGAGGATCTCGATGCCGCCGCCGACAAGGTGACGATCGAGGCGCGCATCGTGCAGGTTTCAGCGGACTATCTGGACAAGCTCGGCGTCCGCTGGTCGCCCGACGGCAGCAAGGTGTTTTCCGGGGATGATTACGACGGTTCACTCATGTCCAGCATGAGCGGCAGCTACCAGAAGGGCTTTGGCGGTACGACCACGGCCAATACGCCGTTGCCCAGCAGTTCCAGCAGCTCCGTGGTGGAAACGCTGGCCAGCCTGCGCTCCGGCCTCGTCACCAGTACGCTGAACATTGATTTTCTGGTTCAGTTCCTGAAGAAAAATGTGTCGGCCACCGTGCTTGGAGAACCGAGCATTACCATTGATGACAATGAACTGGGCAAACTGTTCGTGGGCCAGCAGGTGCCGGTGCCGGACAACAACCAGGTGTCATCCGTCGGTTCCACCTCGTACACCATCAAATACAAGGATGTGGGCGTGATTCTGGAAGTGACGCCGCACATCAACAGCGATGGCGAAGTGCAGCTCAAGATCCATGCGGAGTCCTCAACCGTCAACAGCGGCGGCCAGGTGTTGAACGCGGATGTGTTTGACACGGATAATTTTCGCACCGAAGTGACGGCCAAGAACGGACAGACGCTGCTCATCGGCGGCATCATTCAGAAACAGATCTCCGACACGATGCGCAAGACGCCCATTCTCGGCGACATCCCCGGCCTCGGCTGGGCCTTCAAAAAGAAGGACAAGTCCACACAGGAAGTGGAGTTGATTGTGTTGCTGAAGCCGACGGTGATTCATTCCATGGAAGATGCCAGCAATATTCAGGAGCGCTTGGGCAAACAGTCGCCGCTGCTGAAGGATTATCTGAACAAATGACTTCAAACGAAATGTTCGGATCTGCGAATGGACAGCAATTCACATAAATGCCGGGACTCAAAGTCCGCCGCAGTTTCGGAGCAGCGGACTATTCAAATTGACCCGCAAACTACCTTGCGCGACCAAAAGTGGATTGACGAGGCGATTCAAAGTGGACCTGAAACAACATTGAGCAGAAAGGAAATGGATCGGATTCGTGACTGCATTTTGCAGGCGCGAACGTGAAGGCTTGCCGCAAAATGGCATCTGTCCGGCCGCCAACTACCACGTCGCCTTGATCACTTTGATGGCGTTCAGCATGAACTGGACGGCAATGGACGCCAGCAGCAGGCCCATGATGCGCGTGCTGATGCGCAGGGCGATTGGGCTGAGGCGTTTGGCGCCATGTGCGGCCATCCGCAGAATGCCGTAGCTGACCAGCGACACCAGCAGGATGCAGCCGATCAGGGCCACGCTGTGCCAGACGGTGACGGCTTGGGATTGCAGCAGGATGACCGTGGAAATCGCCCCCGGACCCGAGAGCATGGGGATGGCCAGCGGGGTGACGGCGATGTCCGTTTTCTCTGTGCCGGCGGCGGCTTCCTCTGTCGTTTCTTGTACGCGCGAACGCTGGGCGCGCAACATGTCCAGCGCCACCAGCAGCAGCGTGATGCTGGCGGCGATCTGAAAAGCCGGCAGCGTAATGCCCAGCACTTTGAAAATCCACTGGCCCGCAAAGCCGAAGGAGAGCAGCACGCCGGTCATCACCAGACAGGCGATCTTGGCCATGCGCGTACGTTCCGCCGGCGAGTCGTTGGGCGTCATCGCGATAAACGTCGGCACGGCGGCCAGCGGGTCCACGATGACGAACAGCGAACTCGCCGCGAGAAAGATGTAGGCGGCCAGACTCATGGGCTACACGGTGCCAGAACGGCGTCGGTCATGCCATGCACAATTTTCTTGTCGGCGGGCACGATGGTGGCGAGCACGCCGCCGAGCTGCGGCCGGGCGGCATCGCCTTCGCCGGACACAAAATAATACGGGCACAGCCGCACGCGACCCTTCATGGGCACCACTTCGTTTTTGGTGAAATCAAACCACTTCGCCTCGACCTGCGCGGGCTTGTGAAAACGTTGCAGCACGCTGGGCGAGGCGGGGAAATTGGTCAGCGCGGCATCCACGGCGGCACTCCAGTCGGCCTGCGAAAGGTCGCTGCCGAGGAAGACCCCGCGCGCGCCCCAGGCATTTTCCGAGAAGCCGGACACCTTAAGGATCAGGTCGCGTTCTTTTTGCGACATCGCCTTGAGCTGCTGCCAGTCGGTGAGATTCAATTCGGGGATGGCCGCGTGCGGCGGGAGCGGGGCGGGATCCACCAGCCACGTGTAAGGCACGGCTTTCTTGAGACGCGCCAGAAACGCTTCGCCCAGTTCCTGCCGCCAGAAATGTTGCAGATTGCGGTTCCACAGCAACGCGAACAGCATTTTTTCCTCAAACAACGGTTTGGGTGGCGGGGTGACGCGAATCTCTTTTGCCGACGCCCGGGCAAAAATGGTTTCGGCCGCCGGCACATTGGCGAGGTCGAACAGTTCAAAAAAACGGTACACGGCATCGCCGGGTTGAAAATCCGTGAAGCCGCCGGACTGGACGTGGAACTTGGCGCCGCCGCGCGGATTTAACTGCTCCGCGAGCCATGCCATTTCGGGGCGGTAGGTGGCGGCTTCTTCGGAAACTACCAGGTGAACTTCTTTTGCCGGGCCAAAGATGGAGGCAAATCCTTGGATCATGCCATCGGCTCCGCCGATGACGCGGCTGGCGGCGCCGGCCACTTCGGGTTGCGCATAGGTCTGGTTCAGCCAGGCGGTGAGGCCGATGCCGCCGGGTACGGAGTCCAGTTCGGTGATGGCGTAGCCGGTTTCCGTCAGCAAAATGTCCGGGCGGATAACGCGCGGCACATCGCTCTTGAAGGCGGCCGAGCGTTGCCGTTCGATGAGGTCGGCGGGCTTGCCCTGATCCAGCCAACGGGCGATCCATTCCGGCTGTTTGCCTTCGGCACTCTTGCGGTAGAGCAGGTTGGCGGCGCGGTAAAATTGGAGGAGCACCCGGCCGAAGGAATCCAGTTCCGCCGCCATGGGTTCACCCAGGGCGAAGGGTTCCGGGGAAATCTTCCATTCGAGCCCGGCAAAAAGTCCGTTGGTGGGAAGCTGACGGCGAATGAAGGTGGCTGCGTTGGAAAGCGACATGGAAAATGATCAGGTTGTCAGCGGGCCTTGCCTGCGGAGCGCGGCTGTCCCAGCCGCAGCGTGCCGCGAAACCAAGCCGGGGTGTAAATCTTCCCCGGCCATTGCTCCGTCAAAGCCCGGCGGATAAATTTCTCCGCCTGCCGGCTTGGCGACGTGCTGCGGCTGGGACGGCCGCGCTCCGCAGATGGCCTGGAAACGGCGAGGGAAAGCGTGCATGGGTTTTAAAGAAAAAATCAGGCGCTTCGCCACCCGTCAGTTTTTCAGATCAACCTTGGGGGGAGATTCGGTTTTCAGCTTGTGGCCGGGCCAATAAGGTTTGCGGAAGGCGTCCGTAAAATCGTAGCCGGTTTTGAAATCTTCGCGGGAATCGTTTTCCGTTTTGGCCAGGAGGCCGGCTTCGATCATGTTGAAAACGAGTTCGCCGAAATCGCTGCACTGGGTCACGCCCCATTCTTCCAACACGGTAATGGCCATGGGACCGTACTGCGCCAGCGCAAACTGGCGGATGCCGCTGAGCAGTTCCTGCACGGTCACGTGGTGGCCGAGCGCCTGCCGGGTGCCGTTGCGGCTTTCCTTGGTGACGAGTTTTTGGGTGAAATCCAGGGCCTCACGGAGAAAGTAATAGGCGTCGCGATGGTAACGCTTGTCGGTTGCCAGCAACTTTTCCAGGACTTCGTCAAAGTTCGCTTCTTGCATATCAGGGTTGGGCCGGCTGACGGGCGGCAACTGGCGGATGGGCGGTGCGATAGGTGCGAACCGCCCAACCCGTTAGTAGCAAGCCGATAACAACGGTCAAGACCAGTTGTTCCTGTTTCGTCAACCACTTCACACTGGCAATGTAGTCGCACCCGGCCCGTTCGGCAAGTCGCGCCATCCATTGGCTTTGCAACGAACGGCGGACTGACGGGCATGGGCCGGGCGAAATAATGATGGTTCAGTTCTTGGCGGGTACCAGTTGCAGGCGGCGGAGGTTCAGCGGTTCCCAGCCGGCGGCGACGGGTTTGACGGTGAGGGTGGTGATGCCGGCGGGCAAATCCAGGGTTCCGTTCAAAGTGACGGTTTTGAAACTGGTGTAATCTTTCGTGTCCGGCGCGGTGGCGGCAAGTTTTTGGGAGCCGACGCTGAGTTCGAACTGTCCGGAGCCGAGGGAGGCGATTTCGGTGGTGACGGTGAACTTGCCGGCCTGAGTGATCTTGAATGTCCATTGGGCGGTGTCGTCGGGATTGGTCCAATAGCCGATGTTGTCCTTGCCGCCGCCATCCTCATATTTGAGGCCGCCATGGAGGTCGGCATCGCTGGCCAGGAGCTGGACGCTGCCATCGGTTTGCTGGCTGATGCTCGCGCTGGCGGCGACATCCGGGGCGCCTTTGATGCGCAGGACAATGGTGGAGGAGATGGCGTCCGGCGCGGTGGCGGGGACTTGGATTTCGACGCCGTCGGCGGTGCCGGTGGATTTGAGTTTTTCACCGGTGGCGAGGAGGCGGGCGGATTTCACGGCGTTGTTCAGGCCGGGCACGAGGAGGGTGCCGTTGGCGGGCCAGTTAAAGACGTGCAGATAGAGGGTGGTGTTATTGCCATCCGCCTTGGTGGTGCAGCGGCCCCAGGGGAGGCGCTTGAAGGGGCTGGCGGTGGTGGCGTAAATGGCATCGCCATTGACCTTCATCCACGCGCCGACGGCTTTCAGGCGTTCAATGCTCGCATCCGGGATTTGGCCCAGACTGGTGGGGCCGACGTTGAGCAGGTAGTTGCCGCCTTTGCTGGCGATATCGACGAGGTTGCGGATGATGGTCTCGGTGGACTTCCAATTGTTGTCGTTGCTCTTGTATCCCCAAGTGTCGTTCATGGTCATGCAGGATTCCCAGTCGCGGCCGGGATAGCCGGTGGCGGGGATGTATTGTTCGGGGGTTTCGGTGTCGCCGTTGTAGCCGCCGCCGAGACGGTTGTTGTGGATGATGCCGGGCTTGAGCTTGAGGACGGCGATGAGTTTGTCCGCGCGTTCCTTGTTCATGTCGCAGGAGGTGTCCCACCAGAGAACGGCGGGAAATTCGCCGTAGTTGGACAACAGTTCCTTCATCTGGGGCACGGCCACGCGATCAATATAGTCATCCATGTTTTGTTTTTGGGCGGGGTCCCAGGCGCCGGCGCATTCGGAGCCGCCGTTGTTCCAGTCCTGGGCCTGCGAATAGTAGAAGCCGAGTTTCATCCCGTATTTCCGGCAGGCGGCGGCGAGGGGTTTTAGAATATCCTGACCGTAGGGCGTGGCTTGCACGATGTTCCAGGGGCTGGCCTTGGTTTCGAAATTGGCGAAGCCGTCGTGATGTTTGGCGGTGATAACGATGTACTTCATGCCGGCCTCTTTGGCGAGGCGGACCCATTCCTCGGCGTTGTAATTGGTGGGATTGTAGTTCTGCGCGAATTTCTGATATTCGGACATGGGGATTTTGCCGGTACACATGATCCATTCGCCGATGCTGGGAACGGGTTTGCCCTGGTAGAAACCGGCGGGCACGGAATAGACGCCCCAATGGATGAACATGCCGAAGCGCGCCTCGCGCCACCAATGCATGCGGGCGTCGCGCTGGGCGGTGGTTTCGTTGGCGTAGGGATCGGGGGATTCGGCGGCGAGGGCCGTGGAGCGCAGGAGGGCGGCGGCGAGGAGGAGGGGCCAGAGGAATGTGGTTCTCATAAAAGTGATGGGGAAATTTAGAATTATGACACGGGAGAGTCCAGCTTGAATGGGGGATATGGAGTGCGCAGGCATGACTGCGCTTTGGGACTGGGAGACATGTCTCCCAGTTCCAAAGCGGCGACATGTCGCCGCACTCCATGTGGGGGCGATTTTTCGGCAGGCGGTGGTTATTTAGAAACATCGGGGTTGTTGAGTTGATCGGTCTTGAAGCTTTTTACGGTTTGCACAAAGGCCTTGGCTCAGAATTTGTTGGCATTGTCAGGGTGGTTAACATTCAGCATGGGCACATCCTGCCCCCCGAGGCTAAAGAGATGAGCACCACCTCACCCCAACCCCCATTTACCAATGGCGGAGAGGGAGAAAACCCGCCGTGCGAACAGTTTGCGGCATGACCTCACGGCTTATGATTTTGGGGCAGTGTCAGGATACTCCCTTCAGCGTCGCCACCAGCAATCGGCGTTGACAATCCTGACCTAAGGAGGAAAATCGGAAACATGAATAGAGGCAACAACCAACTGAACGTGGCTGGTCGGCAATATCCGGCGTTTGGGCTGCCGAATCTCTGATAGGCGTCATTGGTTTATGTTTGGTCTCATCATTAAAAAATTATTTACCAAGTTCCTGATTTTTTTTTGGCTTGCTGTTACATCACCGCCCATTTTACTTGTCGCCTGGTTTTTCCAAACTCACGAGAATCTTCGGGCTGGTGCCGGGGCGTTTGGCTTTATCATCATTTTGGCTTGGTTTTTCGGAAGTTGTTGGCTGGGCATGACGACTACTCGCTATATGTTTGATGAGCAGAAGATGTTCTTGGAGTCAGTGAAATGCACATTTTCAGATCTGCGGTTTAAGCTGGCATTCATTCCAATATTCGGAGCGTGGTTTGCACCAAACGAAGATAAGAGTGCGTCTGAAAAAGGAAATTGGGGGTGTTTTGGCAGAGTCTGACGGCCAAATAAATGCACAAAACACTTGATCTGCTTGCTTGCTTTTGCGGCTGTCATTCGCGGTAGCGCCAGTGGGGCGATGAAAAAAGCC
>CAIQKM010000010.1 GCA_903872345.1 uncultured Verrucomicrobia subdivision 3 bacterium
CTTGTCGTCTTCGTATTCGTCAAACAGGGCGGCGCGGACTTCGGGGCGGGCGGCCCAAGTTTTGAATTCCTCGATGAGTTCATCGTTGGTCTTCTGCCGTTTGCGCTCCTGTTCGGCGGCGAGGATGGCGTTTTTCTCGGCAATGAGGTCGCTGCGGCGATCTTGGATGAGGGCTTGGTGGATGCGGAGGACGGCGTCGAGCTGTGATTGGATATGTTTGGGCACCTCGGCGTCGAGGGGCATTTTGGCGAGGAGCGCGCCGTAGCGGGCGTGGATGGCGGTGGTGAGGGGATTGAGGAGGGAGCCGCCGGCGGCGGCGGTGAGGTGGGGAGCCTCGGTGGCGAAGTCTTGGGAGGATTCGCGCATTTCCTGGCGGGTGAGCCATTCGCGGTAGCCGCCAAGGTTCCAGTCGGAGAGGTTTTGCGGGGAGATGAGGTTGCCGCCGTAGTGTTCTTCGACGAGGGCGATGACCTCGGGGAGTTTATTGAGCCAGGGGAGGATGAGGTGGGCGGGTTCGCCGTTGCGGAGGCGTTGGTTGAGTTCTTCGCGGAGGGTTTCGGGCAGACGGGTGATTTTGCTGGTTCTATTCATAGGTCTGTTGGTTTTTAGCTGATTATGGCAGGTCTCTGGAAAAAATAATACGCGCTCACAGCGCACTCGGGTAGCAGGGCCGTGGTTATTGGGGGAAAGCGGGGTCGAAAATTGAAAATTGGGTGAAATCAGGAAAACTGATGTTAGGAAACCCGCGTAAACATTGGGCGGAAATGGGGTCGGGCGGAAAAGACGTGGGAAAATTTCCCCAATTCGGGGAAAAGCCAATGTTTTATCGTTAAAGACGCATTATGACGGAGGCCATTTTAAAAGATTTTTTCCAGCATGACGATGGGCCCAATTATTTTTAACCACGGATGGACACGAATTGTCACGGATGGGAGGGGGTAACATGGAGTTGCTGAGTGGGGCGGGAAAACCGGGCGAGGATGGCAAATGGCAGATAGCGGATGGGCGAAAGCGATTAAGGTGGAGGATGGTTGTTTTTGGCGCGCTTGCGACTGGCCTGATTGCCGCCCGCAACGCCAAGCTTGCCGCCTGCCCGTCACCAAAGCTAATCTGTTGACCTTGAAAATTGGACTGCTCCAGCTTAATTCGACCATCGGCGCGTTTGCGGCCAACCGCGACAAACTGCTGGCCGCCTATGCCCGGGCCTGTGCCGGGGGCGCGGAATTCGTCATCGCCCCGGAACTGTTCCTGTGCGGCTATCCGCCGCGCGACCTGTTGCAACGGGAGGATTTCATTGCCGCCAACATCGTCGCGCTGGAAGAGGTGGCCACCCAGACCAAGCACGTGCCGCTGTGCGTGGGCTTTGTGGAGCGCAGCTCGGAGCGTCCCGGGCGCGCCTTGAAGAATTCCGCCGCCGTCCTGCAGAATGGCAAGATCATCTGGCGCACCACCAAAAGCCTGCTGCCCACTTACGATGTCTTCGACGAAGACCGCTATTTCGAGCCGGCGAAAACGGTGAAAACCTTTGATTTCGACGGCCGCAAACTGGGCATCACCATTTGCGAGGACATCTGGAACGACCAGGATTTCTGGCCGGAACGGCTGTACCGTCGCGATCCCGTTACGGAACTGGTGTCACAGGGCGCGGAAGTGATTCTGAATCTCTCCGCCTCGCCCTGGCACGACGGCAAGGAACGCACCCGGTTGGAAATGCTCCAGCGCGTGGCCCGCGATGAAAAAGTCGCGCTGGCCCAGGTGAATGCCATCGGCGCGCAGGACGAATTGATTTTTGACGGCCACAGCGTGGTCATCAACTCCCGGGGCGAAGTGGTGGCGCAGGCCGGCGGGTTCGTCGAAGACATCCTGGTGGTGGAGCTGGATCAGCCGGTTCCCGCCAAGGAAGCGGACGGCCCCGGCTTTCCGCCGCGCGAGGAATTGTTATTCTCGGCGCTGTCGCTGGGCGTGCGCGACTACGTCGGCAAATGCGGTTTCAAGTCGGTCATCCTCGGGCTGTCCGGCGGGATTGATTCCGCGCTCGTCGCCGCCATTGCGGCGCATGCGCTGGGGCCGGAGCACGTTCTGGGCGTGGCCATGCCGGCGCGCTATTCCAGCAGCGGCAGCCTGACGGACGCCGAAAAGCTCGCGCGCAGCCTGGGCATCCGCTACGAGGTGCTGCCGATTGAGCCGGTGTTCAAGGCGGTGGAACAGCAGTTGGCCGGCGTGTTCGCGGGCACCAAGCCGAACGAGGCGGAGGAAAACATCCAGTCGCGGTTGCGTGGCGTCACGCTCATGGCGCTTTCCAACAAGTTCGGCGCGCTGGTGCTCACCACCGGCAACAAATCCGAAATGGCCGTCGGCTACTGCACCCTGTACGGCGACATGAACGGCGCGCTCGGTCCCATTGCCGACGTGCTCAAGACGGATGTTTACAAGATCGCGCGCTGGGTGAATCGTGAAAAAGAAATCATCCCCGCCGATTCCATCACCAAGCCGCCGAGCGCGGAATTGCGGCCGGGCCAGAAGGATCAGGATTCGCTGCCGCCGTATGAGATTCTGGATGACATCCTGAACCTGTACATCGTGAAAAATTTCAGCAAACCCGAGATTGTAGCCTTGGGATTTGACGTGGCGGTGGTGAATGACGTCGTGAACAAGGTGAATTTCAGCGAGTACAAACGCCGCCAGGCCGCGCCCGGCTTGAAAGTCTCCTCGCGGGCCTTCGGCATGGGCCGGCGGATACCCGTTGCCCAAAAGTTTCGGACCAAGGTTTGACAAACCCCGGCCATTCCCCTATGTCATTGCCGGTGAACGGTCCTCAGAAGCCTTTGGAGATAAATAAGCTGCCCGCCCGGCCGGTTTTTGCACAACCGGCCGCAGGTCATCGTGACTGGTATCTCTTTGAGGCGGTGCGGAGTGTGCCCCGGATTCTGCTGATGCTGGATCGCAATCCCCTGAGCCGGACGTACGGGTGTTTTGACCGCGAATACTGGCATTACCGGACGGCGGATTTCCCCTGCGGGATGAACGAGGAATTCTGTCTGGTGCTGGCCCAGGCCTGGGCGGCGCGGCATCCGCAAAATCCGTTTTACCAAAATGCCCGGCTCCGGGAACTGACCATTGCGGCCCTGCATTTTGCCCGTCGCTCGGCGCACCGGGACGGTTCGTGCGATGATTATTTCCCGTTTGAAAAAGCCCGGGGCGCGGTGTCGTTTTCGCTGTACGCGATGACGGAGAGCTATCAGGTGCTGGGCCTGGACGATGCGGAATTAAAGGCCTTCTTCGCAAAGCGGGCGGACTGGATGCTGCGGCATCAGGAATCCGGGCAACTGGCCAACCATCAGGCGCTGGGCGCGCTGGCGTTGTATAATGTCTTTGCCGTCACGGGGGAAAAACGATTTCAGGTGGGTTCGAACGCCTTGCGCGATCTGACCCTGGCCTGGCAGCACGCGGAAGGCTGGTTCCAGGAATATGAGGGCGCGGACCCGGGGTATCAAACCTGCACCATTTCCTTTCTGGCCAAGCTCCGCAAAAAAACCGGGGATGCCACGCTGACGGCCCCGCTCATTCGGGCGGCGGAATTCGCGGCGGAATTCCTGCATCCGGACGGTTCGTATGCGGGGGAATACGGCAGCCGCAACACCCACCATTTTTATCCGCATGGTTTGGAATTGATCGCCCGCGAAAGCCCGGCGGCGCGGCGGTTGGCGGAATCCTTTTTGCAACGCGGGCTGCCGCGCCGGTCCCGTTATTTTAACGACGACAACCGGATGTGCGCGCACTACGTGTATGACTGGTTTCAGGCCTGGGCGGATTACGCCGAAGCGCCCGGTCGGGGCGAGCCGCTGCCGCCGGTGACGCCGCACACCAGTTGGTTTCCGCAGGCGGGTTTGCTGGCCCGGCATACGGCCACACAGGCGGTGGTGGCGGCCGCGTACAAGGGCGGCGTGATCCGGATCATTGGCGAAGGCGGGCCGGTCTATGCGGATACCGGGGTGATGGTGCAACTCGAAGACGGCCGCGTGCTGGTGGCGCACCTGTACAACCGCGCCAACCAGGTGACTTGGGATGCGGCGTCGGGCGTGCTGACCATTGCGGGTTCCCTGTGCCGCCGCCGGTCGCCGCTGATGACGCCCGTCAAGCAGATGATTTTCCGGGTGCTGGCGCTGACGCTGGGGCGGTGCAATCCCAACTGGCTCCGGCTGGTGGTGCAGAAATTGTTCATCACCGGCAAACCCATGACGGCGGCGACCTTCCAGCGGGTCATCCGCTTGCAGCCTGATTCCGTGACGATTACGGATGAGATTCAACTGAACGGTGTCGGGCGGCCGGTGGCGGTGCTGGCGGTGCCGGACAGCACCTCCATATACATAGCGAGTTCCAACCCCTATCAGGCGGCCAATCTCCTGCCGGTTCGACGGCTGGATACCCTGCTGACGGCCCTCCAAAAAACCGGGCGGGGAAGTGAAACAATCACGGTGCCATTCACGTCCCTATAACGATGAAGCGCATTTTGTCCCTGGCCGTCAGTCTCGTCCTGCTTGGCTTCATCTACGCAAAAATCCATGTGACCCGGATGTTGCCGGTGTTTGCGCAGTGCGATGTGTTCTGGCTCGCGACCAGTCTGGCGATGGTGGTGCCGCTGACTTTGGCGACGGCGTGGCGGCTGGATCAATTGATGCCGACGGGCGTCCGGCTGGGGGTGGGGGAGACCAACCGGCTGATTCTGGCGGCGAGCGTGCTGAACCTGGTGCTGCCTTCCAAGATGGGCGATGTGGCCAAGGCCTGGTTTATGAAGGAGCGCGGCCATCTGGGCACCAGCCAGGCGCTGGCTCTGGTGGTGTTTGAGAAAGCGTGCGACATGCTTTCGCTCCTGCTGTGGTGCGCGTTTGGGTTGCTGTTATATCCGCAAAAGGACGCCCTGTTCTGGCTGATGACGGCGGCGGTGGCCGGCGGGTTGGCGGTGGGACTGGCCATGCTCGGCTGGCCGGCTTTTTCCGAATACGCATTCCAGTGCGCCGGACGGGTGGCGCCGCCCAAAGTGGCGGCGAAACTGGAACGGTTACATACGGCGTGGCGGGAGATGCATGGCTGTTTTTGGGGGCGGCCGCGACGGCTCGCGCTGGTGGCGGTCACCTCCGTCGGCATCTGGCTACTGCACCTGCTGCAAATCTGGATGTTTGTGCTGGCTTTGCGCGGGCAGGTGCCCTTTCTGGCCAATCTGGCGCTGGCGCCGCTGGCCATTCTGGCGGGCTTGCTGCCGCTGACGCTGGCGGGCATCGGGACGCGGGATGCCGCGTTAATTTTGTTTTATCAGCCGTATCTGGCGGCCCCAGTGGCGGCGGCCCTGGGGCTGCTGTGTACGCTGCGGTATGTGCTGCCGGCCCTGGCGGGTGCGACGGTGGTGACCCGGTATTTGCCCGGTTTGCGCCAGGCCCGGGCGGGTGCGGGTGGCAAATAAAGCATTGCCGTAGGCCGCAATAAACGTCAATTTAAGATTTACATATTATAACGGTGAAGTTGATTATTCAGATTCCCTGCCTGAACGAAGAGGGGACGATTGCCCAGGTCGTGCGCGACCTGCCCCGCGCCATTCCCGGGATTGATGTCATCGAGTATCTGGTGATTGACGACGGCAGCACCGACCGGACCGCCGAAGCGGCCCGGGCGGCGGGCGTCCATCATATTTTAAGTCTGGGCACGCGGCGCGGGCTGGCCCGGGCCTATTCGATGGGTTTGGAATATGCCCTCAGCCTGGGGGCGGACATCATCGTCAATACGGACGGGGACAACCAGTATCAGGGTGCGGATGTGCCCAAGCTGGTTCAGCCGATTCTGGCGGGGCGGGCGGACATGGTCGTGGGCTGCCGGCCGATTCTGGATCATCCGGAGTTCAGCCTGGTAAAAAAAGGCCTCCAAATGACGGGCAGTTGGGTGCTGCGCCATCTTTCCAAGACGCAAGTGCGGGATGCGGCGTCCGGCTTCCGCGCCGTTTCCCGCAACACCGCCATGCAGTTGTTCGTGCATTCCAGTTTTTCCTATTGCATGGAAACGCTGATCCAGGCCGGGGAATCGCGGTTGCGGGTGGCCTCGGTGGATGTTGGCGTCAACCAGAGCACGCGGCAGTCGCGGCTTTTTGACTCGATCCCGGAATACCTCTGGAAATCCGGCACGACGATTCTGCTGATGTACGCGCTGTTCCGGCCGAGCAGCCTGTTTTGTGCGCTGGGCGGGGTGCTGCTCTCCATCGCGACGGCGCTGGCGCTGCGGTTTGCGTATCTGATCTATTTCACCGATACGCTGATTCAGGGGCGCACCCACATCCCTTCGCTGATTGTGGCCTCCATTCTCTTCATTTCCGGCGCCGGCATGTTGTGCATGGCGGTCATCGCGGAATTGATGCGGAAAAACCGGCGGTTGCTCGAAAACATTCAGTTGGAACTGCGCCGGCATGACTTGAAAATGCGCGAAATGGCTGACACCCAGGCCCGCCGGCTTAAGTCCATGAATCCCGAGTAAACTGCGGGGTTGGTTTGCCATTTGCCGGCGCCTTTGGTAAAAGATTTCATGAAGTTTTCGATCATCACGCCCAGTTTTCGCAATTCGAACTGGCTGAAACTGTGCATCGCCTCGGTGGCGGATCAGCAAGGGGTTACGCTGGAACACATTGTTCAGGATTCGTGTTCGGATGACGGCACCCAAGACTGGCTGCCGCAGGACCAACGGGTGCAGGCGTTCATCGAAAAGGACAAGGGCATGTACGATGCCGTCAACCGCGGCTACCGCCGGGCCACCGGCGACATTCTCGCCTACCTGAATTGCGATGAGCAATATCTCCCCGGCGGCCTGCTGGCCGTGCAACAATATTTTGAGCGGCATCCCGAGGTGGAAGTGCTGCTGGCCGGCTCCATTGTGACCGATGGCGAGGGGAAATATATCTGCCACCGGCATTCGCTGACGCCGGCGAAATTCGGCGTTTGGTACCGCTTTCCGATCCTGACCTGCGCGATTTTTCTCCGGCGCGGCGTCATTCATGAACGCGGCCTGTATTTTGACACCAAGTGGCGCGACCTTGGCGATTTTCATTGGATCCGCTCACTGATGCTGGCGGGTGTGCGCTTCGGCGTGTCCAACGAATTCACCTCCGTCTTTGCGGACACGGGGGAAAACATGAATCTCAAACCCAACGCCATCCGCGAAAAGGCGGAGACGGACAAAATGATTCCCGGCTGGGTGCGGGCGACCCGGCTGGTCTGGATCGGACAGCATCGGCTGCGCCGTTTGCTGGCGGGACATTTTAATCTGCCGGCCGCCAGCTATGCCATCTACACCGCCAAAAATCCCGGCCAGCGCACCACCTTTGAAGTGGCGAAGCCCACGGCGGTTTGGTGGAACCGGCTGTAACCGAAAGCGGGGACAAGTCAGGGCAGTTTGACCAGCCACCAGTCCTGCGGACCGTCGGTTACCCGGATATCCAGCGGAATGATCTGTACGACCGTGCCCCCGAGGCGGGCAACCCAATCCTGCGCGGTTTGGTGGAACCAGCCTTGCAGCTTGTGCGGCGGGATTAAAACGTACTGAATACCCTTTAGCTTCAAATCGGCGGCGGTGTCCGCCGGGCAGACATGTTCAATCCGGCGGCTGCCAAAGGGCTGCCACAGGGCGGCTTCCGGATCATCATAGGTGAACAATCCCAGTGTTTTCACATCCGGCGGCAGCAGGGCCAGCGCCGGGGCAAAGGCATCATGGCGTTGGGCATAAATCCCGTAGGTTCGTTGGGCCAGCTGGAACAAAGAATTATTGGGAGCCTGCCCTGCCAGTTCGGAAAACACGGTTTGCGCCGGAAACAGCGGGCGTGCCGGCAGCACCATCAGCAAGCCCAGCGCCAGGATGAAAACTGAACCGGCCAGCATCCGCCACCAGCGTCGGCGCACCAACCGCGCCTGGGCCGGGCCGGCTAGCAGGGCGGGCAGCAGCAATCCGTAATAAGGTGTCAGCACCCGGGCGATGGTGAAAATGGTGGACTGCTCCAGCAAGGCCAGCAGGGAGAGCCAAGGCAACCACCGCAAAACGGTCAGCCAGGCGGCCGTCCCGGAATCAAACTGCCAGTGGAACAGTTTCCAGCCGTTTTGCCGCGCCGCCCCCGCCACGCTCGCCAGCAACAGCAGCGTCAAGCCAAACCCCAGCCCGGCATTTTCCTCCGTCTGCATGCTGTCCAGCTTGAAGCCGGCCGCTCCCGGTTCCACAAAGGCCTGCTGGAGGCGATGATTCAGTGCCGGTGGCAGGGCGTTTTGCACGGCCTGATCCCAAGCTTTGTACACGGGAAACACGGGCGGCACCAGATTTTGGATCGCCACCATGAAGACGTTGCTGACCAGGCGCAACGGCGGGTCATTGACCACGCTGGTGCCCTCGGATTTCAAGCCCGTCCAGTCATGGGCGTAGTAGGTGTTCAGCGCCGCCATGGGCAGAAAGGAGGCAAAAGCCGCAAGGACGACGACAACGCCCAGTCGCACCGGCCACCGGAAAACCAGGCGCCAGCAGGGCAGCATGGCGATGCCCCAGGGCAGCAGCAGGGGCAGATTGCTGGTTTTGGCGCCGGTCATCATGGCCGCCGCCAGGATGGCGGTAAAAAAGTCCCGGGCCGAACCGGAGGTTCTTGCCCGCAGGGCAAAATCCATGGCCGCCAGCGCCAGCGGCACGCCGAACACGTCGTTGCCCAGGCCACCCGCCTGAACCAGAAAGCAATACCCCGTGGGCATGAGCCACATCCAGTGCCAGGCCGTGCGGCGGCGCACGCCGAGCCGGGTAAAGACGCTGTAAATGAGCCCCGGCATCAGCAGGTAGGAAATGATGTTGGTCAGGAAGAGCAGCCGGTCGGTTTGGGTCAGGGCAATCAGCGGGGTCAACACCCATTCCACGCCGCAGGCCCGGCCGTTGAGCCGGGGGAAAATGGTGTGTATCCAATGCCACTGGCCGGCCGCCAGCCAGTGCAACATGCGGGGCAGGCGATAGGCCATGGCGTCGTAATTGCTGGGCGCATACAGCACGCCGCTCAACAGAATCAGCCCCGTCAAAATCAGATAGGCCAGCGGCAAAGGCCGCCGGAAACGCCGGCGCAGGACCGGTCCGCGCAGCCGGTCAAAAAAACGGATGCCGGAGGTTTTTCGCCAAACGGCCAGCCACCCGAGACCCGCCAGCAAAGCCGCCGCGTAGCCCCATGCGTTCAGCGCATGCAAACCCGACAGCACCCAGCCGGCGCCATTCAGATAGACACAAATCCAAACCCAAAGCAGTGCGATGTTTGACATGATTCACTATTCCCGCAACGGTTTCGCCAGGCTGCCATCCGTCCCCTCCGGCCGGATATCCGGGCCGGCCCGTTCATAAACGGACATGGCTTCTCCGATTCCCATTTTGCCGGCGAAAACCAAGGCTAACCCGAACCCTTGCCGGCTTCAACCCGCATTGTCCTCGAGGCGGATCAAATAAACATGTGGCGGCGATTTTTCGGTCGCGTTCCGGACATAATCCGCCGTCAAAACTCCATGGTTTTCTTTCAGCCAGTCAGCCAGTTTTTGTTTGATCGCATTGAGATAAAAGCTCTCCATGACAATGTAGCGCACCCCGGCGGCCCGCCAGTCGGCCGGTTGGTCGGTTGGCATAATCCGCACCACGGTTCGTTGGCCCCACGGCAGCCACAGGCAGGGTTCCTGGGCCTCCATGAAGGCGGCATAGCCGATTGTGGGTTCCCCGGCCGGCAGTTTCACCGCCAAAAAAGTCAGGAATTTATCCCGCTCCAGCGCACCGCTGAACGCATTGGCAATTCGCGGCGGCAGGGTTGAATCCGGAAATGTCCGGGCGAGATAATGGCTCAGGGTCAGTGCCGGAAACAGCGGGCGTTCCCGGATCAGCGACACCAGGATAAGCGTCACCACCATCAGGCCCAGGCTGGTCAGTTGCCACCAGCGCCGCCGGACCACCCGGGAGACGCCCGGCTGGCACAGCAGCAGTGGAAACAGCAGGATGTAGTAGGGGGAAAGATGGCGGGCGCTTTGAACCGTGCCCACCTTGGCCATGAATATCAGCAGCAGAAACCACGGCAGCAGCCGCAGGAACCGGCCGGGCGGCCGGGTTTCGCCGGGCGACCCGCCGGGCGACCGCCGGAGCCGCCAGGCGGCCAACAGCGTCAACGCGGTCAGCAGGCAGATGCCCGCGCCGATCCCCGCGTTGGTTTCGTTTACGCTGTGGGTGTCATGTCCCAGGGTGCCAAAATGGGAAAAGGACCGGAAATGCGAACCGAACGGTGTTCGGACAAAGCGTTCCATCATCTCGTTCCATTGGTCGGCTTGGGGAAAGACCGGCGGCATGAGATTCTGCACGGTGAGCGAGAAGGTGTTGCCGATGATACCCCAGATTGGGGTGTGCAACTCGGTGGCGTGAATGGGAGAATTTTTGGTCACGCCCGCCCAGTTGTCAACGTGTCGCATATTGGCCACGGCAATCGGGAGGAATGAAACCGTCGCGCTCAGGCCCGCCGCCAGCAGGGTGAGCAGGGGGCGGCGGAGCAGCAGGCGCCACGACGGGGCGATGATGACCACCCACAGCAGCAGGAGCGGGAGATTGGTCAGCTTGACGCCGGTGGCAAAGGCCAGGGCGATCAAGCCCAGCAAAGCCGGCCCCGGCCGGTCGGTGCGCCGGGCTTGCAGGGTCAGCACCACCCCCGCCAGCACATAGACCCCGGCAAAACCGTCATTCACCGTTGAACTGGCCTGGAAGGCAAAGCACCAGCCGCCGGCCAGCAGCCACATCCACCACCACGCCACCCGGGGGCGGACCCCCAGGGATTTCAGAAAGGAAAAGGTCAGTCCCGGCAGCAGCAGCAGGGAAATCCAGTTGATCAAAAATAATGTCCGGTCGGTGTGGGTGAACAGGATCAGCGGGGCGGACAGCCATTCGAAATTGCAGTTGGTGATGTTCATCAACGGATCCATCGTGCGGATCCAGTGCCACTGCCCCTGGGCCAGCCAGTGCAGCACGCGGGGTAGGCGGTAGCTGTCCGAATCGCCGTTGTTATCCCGGTAAAGCACGCCGGCCGCCAGGGTCAGCCCGGCCAGCAACAAAAAGAGCAGCGGGGCCGGCCGGCGGAACCGGCGGAGCAGCCGGGAAAACCGCCAGGACCGGGTGGCAATCTCACCGCCGCCATTTTTGTAAATCCAAATACCGCCCAACAATCCTCCCACCGCCATGGAAACAAGATATCCTGCGGGATTTAAGGCGTGACAGGCGGATAAAATCCATCCGGTTGCCACGAGCCAGCTGGAAAGGAGAATCCATGTTTTTGCACAACGAAACATTCGCGGAAAGCCTAGCTTTAAGCGGTCTTATTGCAAGTTTTTACGGGTGACTTTTAGGAGGCCGGGTTACTTCAAATCTGGTCACAGCGAAGGGCTTTAAGACAATTGCTTAAAAAATAGTTGACCGGTTGTATAACTTGATATAGATTGCCATCACCTTGACAATATAAGGTTTAAGCTGGTTTTGCAAAAACCGGCGTTTTTAAATCATAAAACTTATGGGCCGCACCAGTGACGCCAAAGAAAAGCTGCTATCGGTGGCTTTCGACCTGATCTACGAGCAAAGTTACGGCTCGGTCGGGATCGAGCAGATCTGCACGCGCGCCGGCGTCAACAAGGGCAGTTTTTATTATTTTTTCAAAACCAAGGCCGACCTTGTGGTTGCCGCCTATGAGGAACACTGGCGGATGAAGGTGCCGGATTACGAACGCATTTTTTCCCGCGAACAGCCCCCGCTCCAGCGGTTGCAAGACTGGTGCGAGTACATGCGCGAAGTCCAGTTGCTGCGCTCGCACAAATATGGACATGTCTGCGGCTGCCCCTTTGCCAGCGTCGGCGGGGAACTGGCCACGCAGGACACCAAGATCCGCGCCAAGACCCGGGAGTTGTTCAACAACCATATCCGCTACCTGGCCGGGGCGATCCAAGACGCCATGGATGCCGGCGAGGCCGGTCCGGGCAAGGCCGAAACCAAGGCCCGCATGGTGCATGCGTTCGTGATCGGATTGCTGTTGCGCGCCAAGATTTTTAACGATTTGAAAATTCTGCGACTGGCGGATGAAGGCGTGTTCGCCTTGATCGGCGCCGGCGCGGCCATCGGTACCAAGGGACGGAAGGGGAACACCGCGCGGTAAGTCTTGCCGCGCATATTCAAGTTTAAGCCGGGCGCCCGTCCGCCCGGACACCCAATTTTTATGTGGATCGTCCAACTCGCTTTGCGCCGGCCTTACACCTTCGTGGTGGCCGCTTTGCTGCTCGTGCTCCTGACGCCGCTCATCCTGCTGCGGACGCCGACGGACATTTTTCCGTCCATCAACATCCCCGTCGTCAGCATCGTCTGGCAGTATTCCGGGCTTGATGCCCCGCAGTTTGAACAGCGCATCACCTACGCCCACGAACGCATCCTCGGGGTGACCGTCAACAACATCGAGCACATCGAGTCCACCTCCTACAACGGCATCGCCGTGGTGAAGGTCTTTTTGCAGCCCGGCTCCTCCGTGGATTCCGCGCTCGCCCAGATCACCGCCTCCGCCCAGACCGTGCTGCGTCTCATGCCGCCCGGCATCCAGCCGCCGCTGGTCATCCAGTACAACGCCTCCACCGTGCCCGTCTCGCAATACAGTTTCAGCAGCACCAAACTGTCCGAGCAGGAACTGTTCGACGTCACCGCCAACCAGGTCCGCGTGGGCCTCGCCACCGTGCACGGGGCGATGATCCCCTGGCCCTACGGCGGCAAGGCCCGCGTGGTTTCCGTGGATCTCGACCTCGCCGCGCTGAAGGCCAAAAACCTCGTCGCGCAGGACGTCGTGAACGCCGTCGCCGCGCAGAACCTCATCCTGCCCAGCGGCACCGCCAAAATCGGCGGCACCGAATACGGCGTGGTCGTGGACACCAATCCGCGCCTCATTGACGAAATGAACCACCTGCCCATCAAGGTGGTGAACGGCGCCACCATCTATCTCAATGACGTCGCCCAGGTGCATGACGGTTATACGCCCCAGCAAAACGCCGTGCGCGAGGACGGCGTGCGCGGCGCGTTGCTGACCATCATGAAGACCGGCTCCGCCTCCACGCTCGATGTGGTGGCCAACATCAAGCGCATCTTGCCGCGCGTGATGAATACCGTCACGCCCGACCTCCATGTGAAGGAATTCGCCGACCAGTCCATGTTTGTGCGGGCCGCCATCAGCGGGGTGTTGCGCGAAGGCGTCATCGCCGCCGCGCTCACGGCCCTGATGATTCTGCTGTTCCTCGGCTCCTGGCGCAGCACGCTCATCATCGCCCTCTCCATTCCGCTCTCGGTGCTCTGCTCCATCGCCACACTGAGCGCCCTCGGCGAGACCATCAACCTGATGACCCTCGGCGGACTCGCGCTGGCCGTCGGCATTCTCGTGGATGACGCCACCGTGGCGATTGAAAACATCCATCATCACATGGCCTCCGGCAAGAAGCTCGAGGACGCCATCCTCGTCGGTTCGCAGGAAATCGCCCTGCCGGCGTTTGTGTCCACCCTTTGTATTTGCATCGTGTTTGTGCCGATGTTCTTTCTCGCCGGGGTGGCCCGTTACCTCTTTGTGCCGCTGGCGGAATCCGTCGTGTTCGCCATGCTGGCCAGCTATGTCATTTCGCGTACGCTCGTGCCCACGCTCGTGATGTGGTTTTACCGCAACGTCCAGCTCCACGGCGAACACATTGACGAAGCCCGCACGCCCCGGCTGCTCCGGCCCGTCGTGGCCTTTCAGCGCGGGTTCGAGGCCGGCTTCGACCGTTTCCGCAACGGCTACCGCGCCCTGCTGGCGAGCTGCTTTGACCATCGCAAATCCTTCGCCCTCTTTTTCATGGTGTTTTGCGCCGCCTCCTGGCTGCTCACCCAGACGCTCGGACGCGACTTCTTCCCGGCCGTGGACGGCGGCCAGTTCCTGCTTCACATTCGCGCCCGCACCGGCACGCGCATTGAGGAAACCGAACGGCTCGCCGACCGCGTGAACCAGGAAATTCATCGCGAAATCCCCGCGAACGAACTTGCGGGCATTCTCGACAACATTGGCATTCCCAACTCGTCCATCAATCTGAGTTACAATACCAGCGGCGTGATCGGACCGGGCGATGCCGACATCCTCGTCCAGTTGAAACCCGGCCACGCCCCCACGGCGGAATATGTCCATCGCTTGCGCGAGCGGCTGAACCGCGAGTTCCCCGGCGTGATGATCTATTTCCTCCCGGCGGACATCGTCAGCCAGACGCTGAACTTCGGCCTGCCCGCGCCGTTTGACATTCAGGTGCTCGGTCGCAACCAGGCCGCCGGCCGCGCCATTGCCGTGCAACTGGCCGACCAGATCAAAAAAATTCCCGGCGCCGTGGATGTGCGCGTGAATCAGCCCGACAACTGGCCGCAATTTCACATTGATGTGGACCGCTCCAAAGCCGCCGCCCTCGGCCTCACCGAACAGAACGTGGCCAATTCCGTGCTGCTCAGTCTCAGCGGCAGCAGCCAGGTGCAGCCGTCCTACTGGCTCAACCCCGCCGTCGGCGTGCAATATTCGATCAACGTTCGCGCGCCCGAATACGCCATGGATTCCCTGCAACAGCTCAATTCCGTGCCCATCAGCGCCGCGTCCGCCAACGGCAACGGCGCCCAAATCCTTGCCAACCTCGCGACCGTCTCCCGCGTGAATGTCGCGCCGGTCGTTTCGCACTACGACGTCATGCCCGTGTTCGATGTCTTTGGCGGCGTGGAAGGCCGGGACCTCGGTGGGGTGATGGCGCAAGTCCAGCCGCTCATTGATCAGGCCCGGAAAAATCTGCCGCGCGGCACCACCATTACCGTGCGCGGTCAGGCCCAGACCATGAATTCCAGCTATCTCGGCCTGGCCATCGGCCTCGTCGGGGCCATCACCCTCATCTATTTCCTGCTCGTGGTGAATTTCCAAAGCTGGCTGGATCCCTTCATCATCATCACCGCCTTGCCCGGCGCACTCGCCGGCGTGGTGTGGGGGCTGTTTCTCTCGCAAACGTCCCTCAGCGTGCCCGCCCTCATGGGCGCCATTATGAGCATGGGCGTGGCCACGGCGAACTCCGTCCTCGTCGTCAGCTTCGCCCGGGAAAATCTGGCCAGGGGCCTCGACCCCATTGCCGCCGCGCTCGAAGCCGGCGTCGGCCGCATCCGGCCCGTCCTTATGACCGCGCTCGCGATGGTCATCGGCATGTTGCCCATGAGCCTCGGCCTCGGCGAAGGCGGCGAACAGAACGCCCCGCTCGGCCGGGCCGTGATCGGCGGCCTCGTGTTCGCCACGCTGGCCACGCTGTTCTTTGTGCCCGTCGTCTTCAGCTTCCTGCACCGGAAACACTGGGCGCAACCGGCGGTCACCACCAATTAATGACTACTTTGTAATGCCATGAAAACTCCTCCTTCCTCTGCGGCGCCGCCGCCCGTGCGTTTGAGCCGCATCGCCTTCATCGTGCTCGTGCTTGTCGTTATCGGCCTCGTGGCCGGTATTGTTCCGCGCTGGCGCGCCCACGCCGCCCTGCTGGCCGAATCCCATGCGGATGGCATCCTCAGCGTGGATGTCATTGCTCCCGTGCCTTCGAAGCCGGATCTCGGCACCCCCATCCCCGCCGAGGTGCAGCCCTTCATTTCGGCCCTGCTGCACGCCCGCGCCAGCGGCTACCTCAAATCTTGGTACGCCGACATCGGCCAGGCCGTGACCAACGGCCAGTTGCTCGCCGAGATTGATACGCCCGAGCTTGACCAGCAGCTCGCCCAAGCCCGCGCCGAACTCGATCAGGCCAACGCCTCCCTCGCACTGGCCAAGACCACGTCCGACCGCTGGACCGAACTGCTCAAGACCGCCAGCGTGAGCGAACAGGAAGCCGCCGAAAAAACCGCCGACTACGCGCTCAAGCAGGCCAATGTCGAGGCCGCCGCCGCCAACGTCGAACGGCTCGCCAAGCTGAAGGAATTCGACCGCGTCACCGCTCCCTTCGCCGGCTACGTGACCGTGCGCAATACCGACATCGGCCAGCTCATCGCCGCCGACAGCGGACCCGAGCTGTTCCGCCTCGCGCAAACCGATCCGTTGCGTGTCTATGTCCGCGTGCCGCAGCCGCTCGTCCACGCCATTGTGCCCGGACAGAAGGCCAGCCTCATCTTTCAGGAACAGCCCGGCAAAACTTACGAGGCCCGCGTCGTCCGCACCGCCGGGGCCGTGGATCAGGCGTCCCGCACCTTGCAGGTGGAATTGCAGGTCGCCAATCCGCGCAATGAAATACTCGCCGGCAGCTACGCGCAGGTGCGCTTCAGCGATGCCGTGGATTCTACCGTGCTGACGCTCTCGGACAATGCCCTCCTGTTCCGCGCCCAAGGCATGCAGGTCGCCCTCGTGGGACCCGACAACAAGGTCCAGTTGCATTCCGTCAAACTCGGTCGCGACTTCGGCAATACCGTGGAAGTGGTCTCCGGCCTGTCCGCCGGCGACCGCGTGATCAACAACCCGCCCGACTCCATCGCCGAAGGCATGGCGGTGGAAATCAATCCGCCCGCCGAAACCCCGGCCGCCCAATGAAACCGTCCATTGCTCTCACCGCGCTCGCGCTCGCCGGCAGCCTCGCCGGCAGCCTCGCCGGTTGCGCCGTCGGACCCGACTACCATCGGCCCGCGCCGCTCCCGGCCGCCTCCGCGACCGCCACCTTCAGTGACGGCAGCACCAATGCCGTCGCTTGGAAACTCGCCGAACCCGCCGCCCAACTGCCGCGCGGCGCCTGGTGGCAATTGTTCGCGAATCCCGAACTGAACCGGCTTGAAGGACTGGCTGTTACGAATAATCAGGACCTCGCCGCCGCCGCCGCGCGCTTCGAGCAGGCCCGCGATCTTGCCGCCGCCGCGCGCTCCGGCTTTTATCCGTCGCTCACCGCCGGCGGTACGCCGAATGGCGATGTCACCCGCCAGCGTACCAGCGTGAATCAGCCCGTGTCCGGCAATCCCGCCGGCCAGGCGCATTCCTACGACACCTTTACCGCGCCGCTGTATCTCGGCTGGGAACTTGATCTCTGGGGCCGCGTCCGCAACGTCGCCCACGGCGCGCAAGCCCGGTTCGTGGCCGCCGCCGATGACCTCGAATCCGCCCGCCTCGCCGTCGCCGCCGAGGTGGCCGATGATTATTTTGCATGGACCGCCCTGAACACAGAATACCAGGTCATCACCAATACGATTGACACCTATCGCCGCTCGCTGGAGCTAACGCAAAACCGTCGCCGGGGTGGGGTGGTCTCCGACCTCGATGTCGCCCAAGCCGGCACCCAACTCCACAGCGCCGAGGCCCAGCTCCCCGCCGTGGAACTCGCCCGCGCCCAGACCCTGCACGCGCTCGCGCTCCTGTGCGGCCAGTCGCCGGTGGATTTCGCCGTGACCGGCAACGGTGCGGATTTGACCATCGTGCCCGCCGTGCCGTCCATTATTCCCGCCGCATTGCTCGAACACCGACCCGACATCGCCGCCGCCGAGCGTCGCATGGCCGCCGCGAATGCAGACATTGGCGTTGCCAAAGCCGCCTTCTTTCCCACCGTGAAACTTGATGGCCTCGCCGGCTTCCAATCTGTAGGCTTCGACTCTTGGTTCAACTGGCCCAGCCGGTTCTGGTCCGTCGGCCCGTCCGTGACTGTACCCATCTTTACCGGCGGCCTGAACCGCGCCCATCTCGCTGCCGCCAAGGCCGCCTACGATGAAACTCTCGCCAACTATCGCTCAACCGTCCTCGGCGCCTTCGTGCAAGTGGAAGACTCCCTTGCCGCCCAGCGCCTGCTCGCCGAACAATGGACCGCCGAAAACGCCGCGCTCCTCACCGCGCGCCAGACCCTTGCCATTGCCAACAACCGATACCGCGCCGGCCTCGTCACCTTCCTCGACGTCGCCACCGCCCAGACCGACTCGCTCAATCACGAACGCACCGTCGCCCAACTCTCCGGCCAGCGCCTCGTCGCCAGCGTGAACCTCATCAAGGCTCTCGGTTCCGGCTGGGAACCGGTTGCGCCCGAGCCAACCCGAAAATAGCGGATGAAGAATAGATGGTGGATTGCCACCAACGCCCGGAGCGCGGGTCTGTGACCCGCAGCAATGTGGACAGACCTGCGAATGGGATGATTTCCAAACGAACACCATTTGCCCTTTGGAAGATGCTGCGGGTCACAGACCCGCGCTCCGTACACTGGGCGTTGGATGTTCATTGTTGGATGTTTCCGAGTTCTCCCTTTGCAGCTTCTCTGGAGCTTGGACGCTTGGAGCTTTCCCTTCCCATCCGCCGTTGAAATAACTTGTTTGCCAACCCCTCCGGTTTGTTTGCAAACTTTTATCAGCATGAGCCAAGCCAGCACCACCCTGCACATCCGCGCCTATCAACCAGGCGATGAAACCGCCGTCATCAACCTGTGGCAACGCTGCGGTCTGGTGCGGCCTGCGAATGACCCCGCCAAGGACATCCGGCGCAAGCTGGCCGTGGATCCCGAACTGCTGCTGGTGGGATTGGCCGGCTCCGAAGTTGTTGCCGCCGTCATGGTCGGTTACGACGGTCATCGCGGCTGGATTAATTACCTGGCCGTGGATCCGGACCAGCAACGCCATGGCTATGGCCGGCAGATCATGACCGAGGTCGAGCGATTGCTGCGCCTCCGGGGCTGCGCCAAGATCAATCTGCAAGTCCGTACCAGCAACCTGGCCGTCGTCGCCTTTTACCAAAGCCTCGGCTTTGTTGAGGATCCCGTTATCAGCCTCGGCAAACGGCTGGAATTTGATTAGCGGTTTGTTATTGGCTTCCCCCCGTTCGGAGTCCCGCCTTCAGGCGGTCCGGTCGCTGCAAGCCCAAGCCCGACCGGCTAAAGCCGGAACTCCAAACCTGAACCGCCCTCGTCCATCCTCCATCCTCGTTCCCTCTGAATAGACTCGCCGTCCCAGCCTCCTTTCAGCCACCATAAGCCCGAAGTCGCATGAAACGTTTTCTTGTCATTCTGATCCTCCTGGCCCCCGTGGCGGCCTTGGTGATCTTCAGTTGCTTTGACCTCCTGCCCGCGCGCGGCCTTACGGGCATCCGCATGGAAACCATGAAACAGCGCATTCTCCATTACGCCCGCACCCACAACGAACTTCCCAAGACCGCCGCCGACCTCCCCCTGCTAACCAGCCGCGACAACACCGTGCAAGACGGCTGGGGCCGCGACATCCGGTTTGAAATCGCCACCAACGGCATCGTCACCCTCACCAGCCTCGGCCGCGACGACCGCCCCGGCGGCACCGGCGACGACGCCGACATCACCCGCGCCTTCCCCGCCCACAACCCTCAAGGCGGTTGGAGTGAAGAAACCGTGGCCTGGAGTGCTGATTCACTGGTCAAATAACTTGTCCCCATAGCCGCCCACCACCCAGGGCTGAAGGCCCATAAGGTTATAGCCCAGGCAGCAGCGAGTCCCCGAGCGCAGGCCTGGGTATCCGCCCCAAACATTTCTCCCGCCCGGCAAGGTAAGCACATTCGTGGCACCTGATTGTTGACCGCAATGCCCCTCAACATTTGCTGCCGACCTTGGTAAACGGCACTGGACAAGCATGATGAATAAGTTTAAATCCCGATTGTGAAACGGGTTGCTGATCCGGCACGGCGCAGTTTAGCTTATTACGGTGTCATAACATGTGCGTCACACAACAAAAGGGACCTGCAGGTCGAGGTTGCTGGAATGCTGCTAAATGCGCATTCACGCTGATGGAGTTGTTGGTTGTTGTCGGCATTATCGGAATATTGGTTGCGCTTTTGTTGCCTGCGCTTCTTCAAGCCAAGCGCAGATCACAACAACTGCATTGCATCAGCAACTTGCATCAATTCGGCATTGGCATTCAGAACTTTTTGGCTAACAACCACGCTTATCCATCCTTCTTTGCCGGCAACGAGAGTGATAATCCAGGAACTTGGTCGAGGCAGTTGGAAGTTGGAGGATTCGACATTTCCAAGCCCAAACTCGGATTTATCAACAAGGATGTTTGGCGCTGTCCATCGGCTCGCTTAAAACAGACAAATTCGCAATGTTATGGCTATAATACATTCGGGACTCTTTTTCCGGGAGATTGGAACCGCGCGTTGGGCTTGGCTGGACACTATAGTTCAAGTTCCGGTTTGCAGGTGCCAATTTTAGAATCGGAAGTGGTTGCCCCAAGTGACATGATGGCAATGGGGGATAGCGACAGTATGGATTTCATGCGAAATGAGGCATTTGCTTTTTCAGGGTATCCGCCGCATGACAGAAGAGCCAACGTGGTGTTTTGCGACGGCCATGTTGAGTCGCCGACGCTGCAATTTCTCTTTGACGACACCAGCGATGCAGCCTTAATCCGCTGGAACCGCGACCACCAACCTCACCTGAATTAGTAATGTCAGCAAACCTGAAGTAGGTTCATTTTTTATACAAAGGGGAGGGAGAAGGGGTATAGTTTTGTATTCGTTCCAACCTTACGGCATACCACCGAATACCCGCATATTTCCACCCATCCCAAATCGCGCCAACACCCCGCCTCGCCCGCTTCCAGTGGCCGTATCGCCGTTTTGGCGGCGGGCTGCCAAGACCTGGCGTGCCATCGCGAACCCATCCGATGAGGGCAATCTATTTAACGTGTCCGCCAACCACAAAATGGAATCCGGGGTTTTCCCGGACTCCATCCGTCGCAAAATACTCAGGACTTGCCGCCGAAGGACACGAAGTCGTCCACGTCGAGCACGTCGAACCAGTTGACGATGTCGGTGCGGGTGGGGGCGAGCGACTTGTGCAGGTCGTTGAAATATTCGCGGCCCTCGGGATTGTCCGGGCTGCGCTGTTCCTGCCACGCGGACCACGCGGCGATTTCCGGGGCGGTGCGCTTGTGCTTGGCGTTCGCGTTGATCCAGGCCAGCACGTCGCTGTCGCTCTGGGGCAGCACGGCCTTAAGCGCCTCGGCATCAATGCCCACATAGTCCAGAAAGCGCTGGTCCAAGGGGCAGGCATAATGGTACTCGCCGTTCAGGCCGGTCAGGGTGGCGCGGCCTTTGTCCAGCATGCGCGGCAAAATGACATAGCCGCCGAGTCTTACCCGCGGACTCCGCGGGGGAAATTTCGTGAGATCAGGTTGATGTAATGACATAATTGGTTGTTTGGTTGTACCGCCGGGGGCGGCAAGGGTCAAAATGCACCCAAAATGCTGAATTGCAAGAAGCGCGTAAAAATTTTATTTTAGTCCGGTGAAACACTCTGGAAAAGCCTCCGCGGCCGCGCTGAAAATGATCGGCCTGTCCGCCATTGCCCTGCTGGTGCTGCTTGTTGTGGCCTGGCTCGCCGCCAAAATCGGTTCCATCATCATGGCGCTGACGGGGGTGATCATCGCCCTGTGGGCGCTGTTCGTCGGCTTCACCTTCTATTTTTTCCGCGACCCGGACCCCGCGCCGCCCTCCGGGGCCAAGCTGGTGATCGCCCCCGGCCATGGCAAGGTCGATACCATTGACTTCACCACGGTGCCCGATTTCATCGGCGGCGAATGCCGGCGCATCTCCATCTTCCTCTCCGTGTTCGACGTGCATGTCCAGAATTCCCCCGTCACCGGCCGGGTGGCCTTTTTCAAGCATTCCCCGGGGCAATACCTGAACGCCATGCGCGCGGATTGCTCGCTGTACAATGAAAACGTGCTGATTGGCATCGAATCGGCGGATCCGGCCGGCGTAAAAGTCGGCGTCCGGCTCATTGCCGGGCTTATCGCCCGCCGCATCGTGCCGTGGGTGAGCCAGAACGATCCCGTGCAGCGCGGCGAACGCATCAGCCTCATCCAGTTCGGTTCCCGCGTGGATGTTTACCTGCCCAAAGACGCAAAAGTGAAAGTGCAGCTTGGCGAACGGGTCGTGGGCGGGCAGACTGTCCTCGCATCACTAGACTAATGCCATGGCCGACAAACCGGAAAACCAGCCCGCACCTGCCGCCGAAAGCGACAAGTTGAAGATCTATTTTCTGCCGAACCTCATGACGGCGGGGAATTTGTTCTGCGGTTTCCTCGCGCTCACCAAGATCGTGGAGGCGGATCCGGCGTCGGATGATTTTACCAAGACCATCCACACGGCCCTGTTTCTGATCCTGCTGGCGTGCATCTTTGATTTGCTGGATGGCCGGGTGGCGCGCATGGGCGGTCACGAAAGCCCCTTCGGCCGCGAATTCGATTCCCTGGCGGACATCGTCTCCTTTGGCGCCGCGCCGGCGTTTCTGGTCCATCGCATTGTGCTGGCGAACGTGTTTCATGACCGTCCCCAAATCGGCTGGTTCATCGCCTCGGTTTATTTGATCTGCGGCGCGTTCCGACTCGCGCGGTTCAACTGTCTGGCCGCCATGAGCAGCGGCGGTGGCGGCAAGGAATTCCTCGGCTTCCCGATTCCGGCGGCCGCCGGGCTGGTCGCCTCGCTCACATTGTTGCTGCTGTGGGTGGAGGAAAAAGGGTTCACCGTCAGCAAATGGCGTTTCCTGCTGCCGGTCATTCTATTGTTTCTCTCGGCCATGATGGTCAGCGAGGTCAAGTATCCAAGCTTCAAGTCCCTCGATTTCCGGGCCAAGCGCAGCTTCCTGAAAATGCTCATCATTGTGCTGTGCGTGGGCTTTTTCCTGATCCTGTGGGAACACGTGCTGCCTGTCCTGGCCCCGGCCATTTTCACGGTCTATCTGCTGTATGGGTTTGTCCGACCCTACATTCCCCGCGCCACGCAACGGGAGATTGAGGAAGAAACGGACGAACCGGAGTCGCCCCACTGACATGGCCGATCTGTCTCCAGTTCCGCTCGCGGCCATCGCGGGCTTTGTTTGCGCCCTGATGTTTTCCGCCATCCCCGTCGGCCCCATCAACCTGACCATTCTCAATGAAGGTTCCCGGCGCGGTTTTGCCTGGGCCCTGCTCATCGGCCTCGGCGCCGCCACGATGGACTGCATCTATTGCGCCATCTCGTTTACGGGGTTCACGTCGTTTTTCGATCATGGGATCGTCAAGGCCCTCATGCAGGTGTTCAGCGTGGTGTTCCTCATCTTTTTGGGCTGCAAATATCTCTTTGCCCAGACGGTCAATGTCCCGACCAAACTGGATGTCGCCTCCGAGAAACTCGGCGCCCGGCTGGATGAAAAGCTGCACCCGCACTCGGCCTACATGACCGGCTTTGTCCGCGTGCTCGGCAACCTGGGCGTGCTCCTCACCTGGATCGTCCTGACCGGCACGCTGGTCGCCCATGAGTGGGTGGCCGATCAAATCTCCGCCAAGGCCGCCTGCGTGGCCGGCGTGCTGCTCGGCACCATCCTGTGGTTCCTGATCCTCAGTTTCGGCGTGTCCCGCGGCCACGGCAAATTCAGCACCAAGACCCTTTTGCGCCTCCAGCATGTCTCCGGCATCTGCCTCGTGCTGGCCGGCGTTTTCGACGGCATCACCGTGGCCTGGGAACTCACCAAACACAAAATTTAACTTTCTTTTATTATGCTTAAAGCTGGAATCGTCGGACTGCCCAACGTGGGCAAATCAACCCTGTTCAACGCCGTCACCCGCACCCGCAAGGCGGTGGCCGCGAACTATCCCTTCTGCACCATCGACCCCAACGTCGGCATCGTGACCGTTCCCGATGCCCGTCTGGCCGTGCTGAAAGGCATCGCCAAAACCCAGGTCACCATTCCCGCCGCCGTTGAATTCGTGGATATCGCCGGCCTCGTCAAAGGCGCCAGCGCCGGGGAAGGCCTTGGCAACAAGTTCCTTTCCCACATTCGCGAAGTGGATGCCATCGTCCAGGTCGTCCGCTGCTTTGAAGATGCGGATATCCATCACGTGGCCGGCAACGTGGACCCCGTGCGCGACATCGAAACCATCACCACCGAACTCGCCCTCGCCGACCTCGACAGCGTCAAGAAACGCCGCGCCGGCATGGCCAAGGACGTGAAGCGCGGCGACAAGCAGTGCGTGGCCGAGGACGCCATTCTCGCCAAGCTCGAAGCCCATCTGGATACCGGCAAACCCGTCATCACCCTCGAGCTCACCCCCGAGGAAAAGGCCGTCTCCCGCCTGTTCTGGCTGATGACCGACAAGCCCACCATCTTTGCCTGCAACGTCAAGGAATCCGACCTCGCCACCGCCGACCAGAATCCCCACGTCCTCAAGGTGCGCGAATACGTCAAAACCCATCTGGCCTGCGAAGCCGTCATCATTAGTGCGCAGATTGAAAGCGACCTTATTGATCTTTCTGATGAAGAGGCGAAGGAATTTCTGAAGGAACTCGGCGTGGCTGAATCCGGCGTGGGCGCCCTCATCCGCGCCACCTACCATTTGCTGGGCCTGCGCACGTATTTCACCGCCGGTGAAAAGGAAGTGCGCGCCTGGACCATCCATAACGGCGACACCGCCCCTCAGGCCGCCGGTGTGATTCACTCCGATTTCGAACGCGGCTTCATCAAAGCCGAAACCGTCGCCTACGACGACCTCGTGAGCTGCGGTTCCGTGGCCGCCGCCCGCGAAAAGGGCCTCTACCGCATGGAAGGCAAGGAATACATCGTCAAAGACGGCGACGTGCTGCTGTTCAAGTTCAACGTCTGACCCAACCGGTTAACCGCAAAGAACGCATAGATCACAAAGAAAAAGCAGGCCCACTGGGCCTGCTTTTTTGTCATTGGATGTCAGACGTCGAGGTTGGATTGTTGCAAAGCCATCCTCGACCTTCAATCCTCCATCCTCGTTTCGCTGCTTCTATGTGCTCTCTGCGTTCTTTGCGGTTAAATCCGTCCCTCACCCCACGCGGTACCGCCGCATGGTCGTATCCACTTCCTGCGCCCAGGCATCAATGCCCCCGCGCAGGCAACGTACATTGGACAAGCCGTGCCCCATGAAATAAGCCGCCGCATCCAGACCGTTCTTGCCCTGGTGATCCACCACCACGACCGGCTGGGTGTTTGAACCCGCGCCCATAACCTCCCGCATCACGTCCTGCGAGAGCAGCACCGAACCCGGAATGTGAACCGCCTCAAATTCCTCGCGCGACCGCACATCCACCACCTTTACGGTTTTGTCCGACTGCAATAAAGCCGCGAGATCGGTCGCGGAAATCAGCACCTTCACATCCAGTTCATGGCTGGACCGGATATGCTCCAGCACCTCCGCGACGTTGAGATTGCCATTGCGCGCACAGACGCCGGCCAGCGTTTCCTCCGGACTGAACCCGCAACTGCTGCACCCGCCAATGTGATAACGGCGAAACAACGCCCGCTGCGCGCCCGGGAACGCAATTAAAACATCGCGCATGGGCGATTCGGCACTGATAACTGGATCATTCATTCGTATGCCGTCCAATCTGGCACAGGCACCCCCGCCTGTCCACCCATTGGATGTTGAGGGTTGGACGTTGGATGTTGGGGTTTTCTGAAGACGAAGGGCAACTATCGTGCCTCCAGCTCATCCCGGCTGGGCAGCGGCGGAAATTTTTTGTGCGGCAGAGTCTGGTACCAGAACGCCACCGAGGCGATGTCATCCTGCAACGGCAGATAGCGTCCGCCCGACTGCCAGCCCAGCGCCTGGATGGTCACCTTCAAATCCTTTTGGAAACGGATGGGATCCCGAATGTGCCAGCGGTAAAGCCCGAACCGCGTCTGCGATTCGTAATGTCCATCTGGCCGGATGACCTGCGCCAGCCCGCTGTAAGGGGTGGAAAATTCCGTGTAATGCGACTGTCCGTCCGCGCCCTTCGTGTCAAAATCATACGAGCCGCAGAAATAATCCTCCGTGCCCGTGCCGCAGATCGTCGGGAACGTGGTGTCGCCATCCAGATAAAATTTGATTTCTCCTTCGCCCCACCAACCCGAGCTATGCACGCCCCAGGCCAGATAGGTGCCCACGTATTGACCCTGACCTTCCACGCCATCGAGAATCGTGTAAATGCCCTTCGTGGTGAGCGGATTCTGCCGGCGGAATTGCGCGTGAAAATAGGCGGCATCGTCCGGCACGGTGGTAAGCGTGTAGTTGATTTGGTAATAAATCGTCATCGCCGCGTCATCCAGATTTTCCAGCGTCACCTTGCACTGCTTGTGAAACGGCATCTGCCAGTAGGAATTGAAGGCGCTGCCGGGATTCACGCATACGGGCAGCGAACTGATCTGACAATAACGCCCCATGCCGCACGCAAAAAAGTCGCCCAGCGGACATTCCACCGAGGGATCCGTCTCGCCATCCCAATAGATGCGCAGGATGAAACTGCGGGTCTTGTCCAGGGGCGCCGGAGTCATCCAGATCTGCTGGATGGCCCCGGGACCGGTGATGTCCGCCAGCGTGAAGGTGGCATGCGCCGCCACATGCACAAACGGCGACACCTTCCACCCTTGCCCCAGTTCCCGCGCCGGCCCGCGCGCCGGCCCGCTGGTGGACATCGCCGCCATTCCCTTTTCGCCGGTGAAATTTTCCGGGCTGATGGAACGCGACTGCGCATTGGAAACCCGGTAGAGATTGCCCAGCCCCAGGTTGAGCCCGTCAAACGGCGCATCCGCCGCCGCAAGCGACAGGCAGCCACCGGCCAGCAGGCCGGCGATCAGACAGAGAAATCGATTCATAATCAGCTTGTTGTAAAACCCCGGAGGCATCACGTCAAGCGTGCGCGAAAAGCGATGATCGCGCCACCCTGCGTTTTTATGGGGCAATGCTGACCACAGACACACCGGTTGGTGTTTGCGGGAAGCAGCCGTGGCTAGCGCACGCCCATGGTGTGAAGCGTTTCGATGGCTTTGGCATTTTGCCGGGCGGCGGCTCCCTGCAAGCCGCTGATGACCACATTTCTCACGTTCCTATCCGGACTGCCGGCCATGTCGGTCAAGGCATCCACCGCCGTGGCATTGCCCGCCTCGGCGGCGCCGGCCAGACCGCTGGCAACCATGACCCACAGCGGTTGGTCATTGGAATCCCGGGCCACGGCCGACAGTGCGTCCACCGCCTTTTGGTTGCCGTTGCCGGCGGCGCCCCGCAATGCGGCCACCGCATCCGCCAGCAGGAAACCGTACTTATTGTAATTGAGCAGGACGTCGAGCGCCGCTTCATCGCCGTTGGCGGCCAGCGTGCCAACCACTTGGATGTCCGTGCCTTTGAGCTCCGGAATTTGCAACGCCTGCACCACGGCATCCATCGCCGGCTGACTGCCTTTCACGGCGGCGGCTTCGATCACTTTGAACGCTTCCTGCAGCGGCGCAAACGTCTGGCGGGCCAGTTCGCCCCGGGCGGTGTTGTCCAACCCCGCGCCATTGGTGAAAAACTGGGCCTGCTCCGCCTTGGCCAACCCGGTCAGCCTGTCCAAGGCCCCCGCATCTCCCCGGACGACAGCCGCGCCCAGTTGCTGACCGATACTGTCCGGCACCGCTGCCCCGGCGGCCATCTCCTTGTTTGTTGCCGGCGGGTTTGGTGCTTTTGTATCGCTCCCGGTTGCGGTCTGCCGCCACCGCTCCGCCTCGCCGCGTAATTTGAGCAGTTCAATGCTGTTGCGATTCAACTGACGGTTCTCCTCGCGCAATGCCGCGAGTTGACCGAGTGCCTCATCACGCTCCCGGGTCAACTGGTTGACCTGCCCCGCCAACGGTGCCTGCTGCGCCGACAATGCCTGCATCTGTTTGCGCAGTTGCACGGTCTGGTGCACGGCCAGGATGCCTGTGCCCGCGGCGGCAACAAAGGCCGCACCGATCAGGGTTTTTTGCAGTGTTGTCATAATCATGGTTTTGGCGGCTGCTACCGTCGTGACGGCAACCGAAGTTCCGGCCGCCGCTGTCGAAATGGCGACCGCCAGGCCGGCGGGCGCGGATTGCACCACATTCGCAGCCAGTAAAACAACCAGTCCCCCGGTGCCGACGGTCACGCCGCGCCGGGCAAATCCTTCCCGCAGCCGTTCCACGGCACGGTTCAGCCGCTTTTGCGCGGCTTCATCGGTGATGCCCAAGGCCGCGCCCATTTCGCGCGCCGATTTGCGCTGAAAATATCTCAGCAGAAGGACATCGCGATCCGGGTCGTCCAATTCGTCCAGCACATCGTCGAGCTGCGGAGCGATCTGCTCCCAGGCGTTGTCCGAAATCTGGGCGGGCGAATCATTCATACTGGCGGCCTCCTGTTCCCGCACCCGGCGGCGCACTTCGGTGCGGACGGTTTGGGCGGCAATGTTCCGGGCCGTACGATGCAGCCAGCCGGCCAGGATCGGCCGGGAGGCCAGCGGCCGGGCATTTTGCGCCAAAGCCACAAATACCCCCTGCGCCACGTCCTTGGCCAGATGCGGGTCACGCACCATCCGCACGGCGGCGGAATGCACCGGGTCAAGGTGCCGCCGCACCAGTTCGGCAAACGCCGGCTCCGAACGGGCCCCGGCATAAAGCCGCAACAACTGTTGATCGGTCAAATCTTGCACTCATCAAATAGTAGCCACCGAAGTTCGAATCGGACAAGGAAAGGGGAAAAACTTTTGGCGGAAAAACAAAACCGCCGGATGAAACCCAGTTCATCCGGCGGTTGGAATCTTGCAAGTGAAGACAGCTCAACGCTTGTAATAGCAGAGATACGCCACGTCGCCGGCGGCTTCCACTTCAAATTTCACGTGCGGCGGCACCACAAAGAACTGGCCCTTGCCGTAGTTCTTCCATTCGCCGCCGGGCAGCTTCGCCGCCAGCGTGCCGGCCACCACGTGCATGTGCTCTTCGCAATCCGTGCCGAAGCTGTATTTGCCCGGCTCAATCACGCCGACCGTGGCCGGACCATCGGTGGTGGTGATGGCCAGACTCTGAACTTTGCCTTCAAAATAGGAATTGTGTTTCATCGCCCTTTTTAATGCCGGTTTTTCGCGCCGCTGACAATAAAAACCGGGGCCAGCCGGCTGAAAATTATAACTTCAACCGCAGCGGCACCATGGCCGACCGCGCAAAACCGGCCCGACCGTAAAACTCCTGCGCCGCCGCATTGCCGGCATCCGTCAGCAGCGTAATCCGGCAGCAACCGGCGACCCGCGCCTGCCGGATGGCTTCCTGCAACAGCCGCGCCCCGATTCCCCGCCCGCGCCAGTCCGGATGCACCACCATGTCCTCCAGCCACGCCGCGCGACCGCCCTCCGCCGTGCTAACCGTGAAGAGCAGGCTGACCATGCCGACCACCACGTCACCCGCCACCGCGCAATAAATCCGCCCCACCGCCGGTTGTTCCAGAATCAGCCGCAGCCCGCGCTCCTGCTTCGCGGCATCCGGCGCAAAATCCGCCTCCTGCGCGAACAGTCGCGCCAGCAGCGCGGAAAGCGGAGCAATATCCGCTCCGGTCGCGGGCCGGATATGCAGGGTGTTTTTCGTATTATTCATAAGTGATTATCGCGCCCGGCACCGCCGGATAATCCCCCTCCCTTAACCTCATTTCAACCAGAAAGAATCCGCCGCCAGTAAGAGCATCGACAGGCCGATGAGCAGGGCAAACCCCGCCTCCAGGCGGTACCAACGTAATATCCGCCGGACAAACAGTGGTGGAAACTGCTCCAGCGGCAGACCGGCCTCGGGCCGGGCGCAGGCAAGTCCCGCCGAAACGACCGTGACCATCCCCAGGGCCAGATACCAGCCGGCCGAAACCGCCGTCGGCACCGTCCAACCGGTGAAAATGAAAATCAAGCCCGCCACCGCATAGCCACACTGAAATACAAGTCTGGCTCCCCAATTGATCTGATCATGTTTCGCCCACTGTTCCCGCTGGTCGGCGGAGAGCAGTGCGTGCTTCGCCGAATCCATTTTCAAGCGGCAGACAATCAGCCCAAACAGGCCGACCAGCAGCAACAACAGGGGCAGAAACGCAAACAGCATTTTCATGGGCATAAATGTCAGCCGTTCAAGCTACGGCACCCCGGCAGAAGTGCCAGTTTGAATTTTGCCGCCAACTCCAAATGGACGCATTCCCCGCCCCCGGCGTGCAATCTTCAGGTCGCTTCAGCGTGCGGATTGACGAGGGCGATGGAAGATTTTTGCGCGTGCTGATACGCGTGCGTTGACTGGTTGCATCGGGTAAGGCGGAAAGGCTTGTTCAGCGTTTTCCAGCCTTGGATTTCGCGCCGTCATATTTTACGTGGAAACCCATTTCCCGTTTCGGCCCGGTTGGTGGCGCCATCAATTCACGGATGGCATCGAACACCAGTTTGAACTGGGTGTCGTATTTTTTCTCCAGAGATTCCAGTTTGCGAGCCAGTTCGGCATTGGATGAAAGCAGTTGGCGCAAGCGCACGAACGCGCGCACTACTTGCACGCTTGTTTGTGCCGCCCGTTCGCTGTTCAGCACATTCGCCAGCATCAGCGCCCCATGCTCGGTGAAAACATAAGGCAGATACTTCCGATGCGCTCCGGGTTTTAAGGTCGCATTTTGCGACCTTAGAGACTTCCATTCTCCGACGGTCAACCGAAACATGAAGTCCGGCGGAAACCGTTCGGGATTACGACGAACCTGCTCATTCAAGCGTTTGGTCTCAACTCCGTAAAGTTCTGCCAGGTCGGTATCCAGCATGACCTTTTCGCCACGGATCAGGAGAATGGAGCGTTCAATCCGTTCCGCCGGAATCAAACTGGTGTTTCCACTCATGAATGATGACTTGATACCTCATTTCGCCTTGCGTTTGCGGCTGGCGCGGTAACTCGTCAGGGTTTCAAATTGTCCTGCGGCGATTTCCGCATGGGCGCGGTCACGGAGGGCGTCATAGGCCCGGACGTCAGCCCCAACGGGTTCTTCGTGTTGATAGATTTGTGCCCCTGACGCTTTCTGAACATGGCGATAATGGGCGGCGGCTTTACGGGGATCGTAATCAAATTGTTTGGCGAGCCGCGCGCGGATGTCGTGCAGCCATTCCAAGCCATCGTCATGTTTCGTCGTTTTCATGCCTGTTCCAGCAGTTGCTGCGGGGTCACGAGCGCCGGCGTCCGCAAGCCCAGCAATCCGTTTACTCTATGAATATGCCCGAACTTGTTGGCATTTGCCAGATGTTTGCAGTTCCACGTCACGAGCCAGTCGCAATTGTAAAATGAAGCCAGCGCAAGATAGTCGGCATCGCAGTGGAAGATTCTGGCAGGAAGATTATTACGGTACGCTCGTCCGGAACGGGGCGTATTTGCAACAAGCCATCCGTTACGCCAAGCAGGCGTCATAATGAGTTGGAATAGATTTTCAATTGAGACTTTTAGTAGTCTTGAAATTGCTCAGGAGGTCAGGCATTATTACCCAACGATGGCAGCCGAACCACAAGCAACCAAACCGCCGCAATTCTCAGCCGTTTCGCTGTTTTCAGGATGCGGCGGTAGCGACTTGGGATTGCAAGCAGCGGGTGTGTTGCCAATTTGGGCAAACGATATTTCTGAATCTGCCTGCCAGATATACGAAGTTGTAGCCGCAAAAAATGTAATTCATCCTGGCAGCATCGAAGGCATAAAGAAGTTTCCTAATGCGGATATTCTGGCGGGTTGTTATCCTTGCCAGGGTTACAGTCAAGGCGGTCGTCGCAGCAATTCAGATGGAATTAATTTTCTCTACCAGCATTTTGACAGGGCGCTTCGACAAATCAAACCACTTGCGTTTATTGTTGAAAATGTTGATGGAATGAGGTTTTCTCAAAACGAAAGCTTATTAAACAACCAGCTTATTAGGTTTAGATTGGCGGGTTATAGTGTCTCATGGCAAGTGCTCAATGCACGCGATTATGGATTAGCTCAGAACCGGTGCCGATTATTTATTGTTGGGATTCGCAGTTCCGAGCGAAAAACATTCATGTTTCCTGCCCCAACGCATGGCACAAGTTCAAATCTTCATCGAACAATGCGGGATGTGATATGGCATCTGCGTAATGCTCCAGATGGCTCGTATAACACAGAACCTTTCCATTGGTATTATCTGTCTCGCAATCGCAGGCATGAATGGGATGAACAGTCTCCTTGTGTGGTTGCGCATTGGAGACATGTAGGACTACATCCCGACTCAATACCTTTGGTAAAAAAAGGTACGGATCGTTGGGAATTTGTGCGTCCAGGCTTCGCGAGAAGATTCAGTTATCTAGAGTGCGCGGCACTCCAAGGCTTTCCGAATCCGGCGGCGTTTCGGGTCAACACGGTGGAGAACAGGTTCCGAGCGATTGGCAACGCCGTGCCTCCGCCTTTGTTTCAAGCTGTGGCAAAGCACCTAGTCAAGCAACTGGTTGATTTGCGTAAAGTTTAGCCATTTGGTGAAAATTAAATTGCTCAGGTGACTTGGCAATAAAATCGGCAGATAATTCTGCTATGAGACTGATTCGCGCTCGATCAAAAACAATTCCCGCCTCCCCGGATAACTCATGTAAACTGATTGAATTAGGAATATGATGTGCAGCTAGAAAACAGCGCATTGGTGTTGCATACGAAACCGGGCGCAACCAGTTTTCTAATCTTGTAAGACTTAACTCACGACCTTTTGCCACATTGATATCATTTTTACCACAGGCGCATTGCCCCAAAGCAAAGAATAAACCTTGGCGGCCATCTGGCCAAGGCTTCCAAACGACGACATCAAGCCCAGCATCCTTTAAATCTTTATGTGAAGGTTCATCCGGGAATCCATCATTAGGATTCCACCGAAACTCCCCACAAAGCCGACTGAGTGTCTCAAATGTTGACTTGGCTGATTTGCCACGATTTTCAAAAGTGTAGATAGGGGCACCGGTTCGAAAACCATGCGTTCCATATCCAAAATGAATCATCAATACGTCCCGTGCAACAAATTCAAATATCGCCGAAGCTTTTGGCAAGCCTTCGGCAACACCTCTCGGATTTCTGGCTACGGCCAGACAAAATTCATATACTCCAGTCTTACTTGGGTTATAATGGACACTTCCTTTGTTTAGCGAAAAAGGATAAAAGTTTTTCATCAATTTGGCCCGCCGATCAAGCTCGTCACTCAGCGCCCCACTTAAGTTTTCTAAGAACACTTGTCTTTCTGGCCAACTATTGCCTTTTTCTATTAACGCATCATCCACAATTCCAGATGTTCTCTCATCTTGGATGCCTACTTCGATGCTGGATATGCCATCGAGCATGGCACTCAGTTCCACTTGATCGGCATCAAGCGCAGCGTCAAATTGGGTGTGCCGTTGCGACCAATCGTTGGTGTCCACTTTTAATCCTCCGATTCATCATTATTGCCAGCAACGATTGCACGCAAATCTGATAAAACCTTTTTGGCGTGGTTAGAAACGTTCTTCGCCGGATCAATAAGGCTTAACGCCGCATCAGGATCAAGATTGCCGGGTACAATCAAACCTGAGAGGTCTTTTAATTGATCTGCTACTTTTTGAAGACCTTCCTGAAGTCGTTCGGCTGAAGGTCGCGATTCTTCAATTACAAATCTTAATTTTTTCCCTTCTTTGAGCCTGCTGCACATGACCGGGTCGCGTACGGCCTTTGCTAAATCTCCCAATTCGCGGCTGTCATCGACAATTGCGGCAACCCCTTTGTTCTTGTCGCCGAACATAAACGTCATGATCCATCCAGCATCATCAAGTTTATCTTCTGGAATAGGTTTTTCTGATGGGACACCACCGCTTTCCTTAAAACCAACGAATTCTTTTACAGGTGGATTATCCAAAGCAGTATAAACCCAAGAGAAGGGGTAATCTGGATTACTGCCTCTTCCTTTTCTCTGGCTTTGATCTGGCCGAAACCGGCCAGTACTGATCAGTTGGTTTACAAATCTATAACCAGCCAACATGCGAGGAATAGTTGCGTTTTTATCTCCCAGCATTTCAACCACCTCACTCAATGATAAATTATGATCGCGCAAAACTTGATCAACCCAAGCAACCTTCGCGTATGAATCCCACTCCAAAAACCCCACAATGTGCCTGACACCAATATAGGGCAAAACTTGCTTAATTGCATTTTTCCCTTTGTAAACAATTACTGGTATGGGGGTAATTTGTTTATTGCCATGCTCTTTGCGAAGTTCGGAATATTTTTCACGTAACCGCTCTTGACCCGCAGCACGTGCGTCTCCAGATAATATAAGAGTGCGTCTGAAAAATCATGAATGCTGAGGGATCAAGCCAGACGGCGGAGTTGGATTCGGATCATGGCGATATAGATCCAAGCCTCGGCACTGGACTCGGTGGTTTCGTAATCCCGCACCAGTCGCCGCTGGCGCA
>CAIQKM010000011.1 GCA_903872345.1 uncultured Verrucomicrobia subdivision 3 bacterium
GGCTTTTTTCATCGCCCCACTGGCGCTACCGCGAATGACAGCCGCAAAAGCAAGCAAGCAGATCAAGTGTTTTGTGCATTTATTTGGCCGTCAGACTCTGCCAAAACACCCCCAATTTCCTTTTTCAGACGCACTCTTAATTGATAACTCGCCGGGTCTGCATTGCGTGTGCGCCTGCGCTTCAGCCGAAGAGGCCATGACCAAAATTACGCTATATCGCCCGGATGTGGTGCTGATGGATATCCATCTGCCCGGGGAATCCGGCATCGCCTGCACCGCGCGGCTTCGGGTCACGATGCCGACCCTGCAAGTGATCATGTTGACAGTGTACAAGGACATCAAAATGATCTTTCAGGCCTTGAAGGCGGGCGCCTGCGGCTATGTGCTCAAACGGTCGGATGAGAAAGAGATTCTCGCAGCCATAACCGAAGTGCGTTCCGGCGGTGCGCCCATGACCAGTGAAGTGGCGCGGATGCTGGTGCGATCCTTCCAAGATGAGCCGGCATCGGCCGAATCATTTGGCGAGTCCGGCCAACTGACCCAACGCGAATTGGAAGTGTTGGGGATGGTCGCCAAGGGACTGTCCAACAAGGAAATCGGGGCCAAACTCCAAATCAGTCCGGCCACCGTGGCCCGGCATTTGGTAAACGTGTTTGACAAGTTGCATGTGCGCTGTCGCACCGAGGCCGCCGCGCGGTATCTGCAATTCGATTCGGCGGCAAAATCGTGAACCGCCGGCTTTCGGTCGCGATAATATAATCTCGTTAACAGGGTTCAGTTTACTTTCAACAGCACGCAGCCATGCGGCGGAATTGCGGCGCTAAATTTCTTCATCCGGCCCAGATCCTGTCGTAGCCAGAGATCGCGGACGCGATGCCGGCCGGATAGTCCAAGTTGTTTCAAATCAAGCTGGAAATTTACGACGGCGGAGCTGAACAAAGGACTGTTCGTAAAAACCATAAAATGCACCGTGCCGCCTATATTTGACAGGGTCACGCCGCTGTGGTCCAAGCCGGCCCGTGTTTTGAAGCGCGTGCAGCCGGGTGGTAAATCATATTCAATAACCGAATTGGCATGTGTCCCGATGCCATCGAGGTAGTCCACTCCGGCCACCTCCAGCGGCCCGCCGGTGACGCTGTGGTTCAGATATACCGCATTCCCTTCCGCCCGGGCGGTGACCCATTTGAGCCGGGTCAGATTCGTTTCGCCGCCAGGACCGGAAAGCTGTGGGTTTAACCAGTCGGCGTGATCGTACCCAGTGCCGTCGCCGCCATCGTCCACCACCAGCCAGAGTTTTTTTGCACCGGCAACATTCAAATCAATATCCACACTGTTCCCCGGCGTCCGCCGGGTGATCAGGGGACTTTTGTAAAGCGCCGCCGATTCATCAAAATCCGCCAATTGGCCCCGGTTAAAAATGCCGACCGCGTGCGTCCCGTCATTCAGCAGCTTGACCCAGACTTCCACACCGTTGGTGACCATCATCTGCCGGGCGGAGACGCCGGGCGAATCCTGGTTCACCGCCAGTACTTCCGGGTTCGTGAGCATTGCCAGTGTCCAGGCATCGTTGTCCGGCAGGTTCGCTCCGACCATCAGTGGCGACGGCAGCAGACTCCAGAACGAAAGCAGCGTCAACTCTTCGTCGCGTGTGAACCCGCTAAAACGGTCAATCCCAACCGAGCGATGGTGCATGGAGAGATGCCCCACCGACAGCATGTCCGCGTCCGGCCAGTGGCCCGGACCGACATATGGTTGCCAGCGCGCGGCGAGTCCGAATTCATTCTTGAGCGATTTCCAGTTGTCCCAGAAATCCTCGGAAACCCGCCAGAGATTGGCGTGCGTCATGATGTGCGCCGCCTCGGCCACCGGCGTTTCGCCGGGCGACGTGCTGAACACGATACTGCGCCCGGACCGGTCAAGGGCGCGTCGGATCATTTCAATCTCGCCAGCGCGATAGGCGGATGACAAATCGTCCACCTTGATGTAATCCACGCCCCAGGCGGCCCACAGCCGGGCGCACGAGTCATACCAAGCCTGGCCGGCGGCGTTGCTGCGCACGCCAAACATGTCCGGACACCAACTGCAGGTGTCGTTGGTGTCGGCGGCGTCGCTCGCCGTGAATTTGGAGCCTGTCACCGGCAGGGTTGACTGGACGGCGTTGCGCGGGATGCCGCGCATCATGTGAATGCCAAATTTCAAACCTTGGGCGTGCATCTCGTCGGCCAGTGGTTTGAACCCCGCGCCGCTGGCGGCGGACGGGAACCGGTTGGGGGCCGGTAGCAACCGCCCGAACGAATCCAGGACCAGCGGCGCATTGGCACGGCCGTTGGGATCGTTATTGTGCGCCCCCGGATCATACCAGCGATAATCCACCACCACGATGTCCCATCCAAATGGCTGCATATACTCCGCCAGGTAAACGGCATTTGAACGGATCTCAGATTCGAGCACGTTGTCGCCAAAGGCGTCGTAGCTGTTCCAGCCCATGGGCGGCGTGAGCGCGAGTTGGTCGCCAACGACGACCGTGAACTTTGCGGAAGCCTTGCCGGCAGCGTTCGCAACCTTGGCGGTGAATGTGAATTTTCCCTGTTTTTGCAGCGTGCCGGTGAGGATGCCCGTGCGGGGATCAAGTTCGAGTCCGGCCGGCAGACCGCTTGCGGAAAACTCCAACGGCCGCGCCGCGCTGACGGCCAGGCGAAAGATCAGCGGCGTGTTGGGATGAATGCCGATGATTCGCGTCCCATTAAAACATGGGGCGGAACCGTTGGTGGCGGCGGCGAGAATCGCTTCCTGACGCGCGGTGAGACGGGTTTGCGCCTGGCCGGGCGACATGGCACCGAGCAACAGGGCCAAAAGGCAAATCGTTTTCATTTATCTTGCGTTCGGTAAAAGCAGAATGTGTTTCCGCCGCGCAATCTGAAGGTGCGATCCCGGAAAATAAATGCCCCGCTTTCGGCGCCAGCTCGTCTTCCGAACATTCACCACTGATAAAGCCAAACGTAAGTGGTGTATTTGGCCTGGGGCGGATTGCCAATGACATGGCCATTAACTTTGTCGCCGCAGCGGGCCGTCAGGCGCAAACCATCATGGAAAAAAATGGGATCATCATCGTGGAAACGATAGGCGGAAAACTCATGCTCGCCGGGATTGTAGTGAGTCAAGCCGGCCACCGGCGTGTAATATTTGCCTTTGTTGAAATAATAAGTGCCGAGAAAATAGTCCTCCAACCCGGATGAGAGCAGCAGCGGCTGGTCGGCCCCGCCGATGTACGCCCGCATGCAGCCTTCCATGAAACTTAACTCGGTCCAATCACCGCCGGCCCGCAGTCCCTTGGCCGCCATGGTTGTCTCGTACAGCGCGCCGTTGCCTTTGACGTCACACAACGGGAATTCCTCCAGCGGTTGGGCGGTATAATCCGCGAGCTTGTATAATTTCAACCGCGCCGCCGCCGGCAGTTTCACTCCGCCCACCTCCGCCGGCAGGTTCTCCGTCCCGCGAATGATCCACCAGAATTCAGGGTGTTCCGGCGCTCCGGGCGCGAGTTGCGCGGTCACGCGGATGCGTTTGCCGAAGGGAATCCGATACGTGTCATAGACGCCGCTGGGATCGCCGGTCTTGCCCATGCGGGCCACGCCCCACGGCGCGGCGCTGTCATCAAAGCCGATCCCGTGGCCGAGAAACAACTGCATGTCAATCGCGGCATTCGTCTCGCCGTCCACATAAATGCGGATGCTCGTCTCCCCGTAATTTTTGAAGCTGCCGCCGAACCACATGTGCGTTAGACAGCCTTTGCCGGCGTAATCAAACAACTCTGATTCCTGCCCCGTGGTCAACAGCGTCAGTTGCTTGCCAGCCGTGCCGAAGGTTTTCAGGTCTTCCAAAGGAGCGGCTTGTGTTTGAGCGGCGGCAGCCAGCGCAAAAGTTCCTCCAACCAGCGCCAAAAACATGCTGTGCAATGACTTCATAAAAAAGTTCTTATTCGGTTGGCCAAATCAATGTTTTGGCAGGGCGGCTTCTATCTCCGCCAGCGAAACGCCGAGAATGGAACGGGCAATGGCATCCAGGCCGTCTTTGGAACCGCTCAAATGAATGGTGCGATGGGTGTGCTCCATGCTCGCGCCGGGCGCCAATGCGGCCGCCGGAGAGGAGGATTCCATTTCGTAAAACGGCCCCAGCGCCTTCGCGCCAGGGGAGGGCGGACCGTCGTTGTAGCTGTTTGCCGCATCGCCGCCCAACGGTTTATCCTGAATTTTCCAGAGCGAATTGACGTAGTCAGACACATCCTTCGGCTGGGAAAATTGCACAATGGTCAGCACCTGGTTGTTCGCGTCATAGCTGCCCAGCACCGCCTTGCTCCGTTTGGGATTGATGCCAATCTTGCTGCGATACTGGCCGTCGCCGCAGAAAAAGACGACGTTGTCATTGACGCGCAGCCGGTCCGTTGGCACGTCGCCAAAATAATTCGACGTCAGCTTCGCGCCAAGTTCCGCTTCCGGCCCGTCCTTGATCGGCACCACAATCGTCGTTCCGGGCGACGGATTGAACTGCCCCAGAATCCAGATGGACAGCAGGCCGGTATCCTGCTTCCAGGGCTCGTTGCCGGCGTTAATAATCTTGTTGATGGATTCGTAGGCCACCAAATTCACGCCTTTCAGCGGATCCAGGTGGAGATCATCCCACGCCTGTTTGTACGAAAGCAGTTTCACCCGGCGATCCACTTTCACGGCAAAGGTCGTGCCTGAATAATTGGTCAACGAAAACCGGGCGCCAAAATCAACCTGCGTTTTTGTCTGCCGCGTAACGGGATAAGCCATCGTGTCAATGGGCGCGGGCGTGAACCAATTGGCCAGGTCAAACGGCGCGCTCTTGGCGAAAAAAAGCGCGAACTGACCGCCCTCCGGGCCAATCCAGAAACGGTCTTCGCCGCCAAAAACATTAATGTGCGGCTGCAATTCACCCGAGGCAATCAGGCTGCGATTGATCCAGCCGTAACTTGCGCCCTGATCGCCGTCGGCCGTGCTGGTCATTACGCGCCCCTGCCAGGCGGGGGCCACCACCACCTCGGCTGCGTTTGCCTTATCCCTCAACACCACCACGTCCGTGTGCTGTTTCAGAAACGCCACTTCGTCCCCGAAGGTCGCGGCTGACGCTTGCCGGCCGCACGCCAGCAGGCCAGCAACCAGTGTTCCCAGAAAACGATATTGAAGAATCATGATGAGTGTTTTGTGTTGGATGTTCAAATGCGCGTAAGTGATTCACTGAAACTACCGGCAGCCCGAAGCTTTATCCATACAAAATATGTTGTATGCCCCGGCGTGAAAAATTCCCATTGCTCTGCCTGCTTCGAATTCAAATTGATGCGGAAGCGGGAAGACTTTGCATATCACTGCTGGAATCCTTCGGCCGTTTATAAAATGGCGGCGCATCCGTTGGCCGGTATGGATATCAAATACTGCATTGATTGCCAAATCGGGCGGCGGCGAAGGACTGGACCTTCCGCCGCGCCAGCTTCCGCAGATTGGCCAGGCGCAATTTGGCGATGGAGATGAATGTGGTTTAAAGGCTGCGGCGAATGAGCTTGCCCTTAACCTTCAATCGGGCAAACTAGACCCGTGAAGGCTTGTAACGGACCAGATTTGCAATAGAAGTTTTTGCCGGTCGGATTCCCTGTCTGACTGGGCGTTATCCGCTTTCATGGGGGCAGTATCAGATTTCAGTCTAATGCTGGAAATTGGTTCGCAACCTCCTGATAAACAGCGTTCGGAGCGTAGCTCAGCCTGGTAGAGCACTTGCTTTGGGAGCAAGACGTCGCAGGTTCGAATCCTGTCGCTCCGACCATCTTTTAGGCCCATTGCGTGAAGAGACTCCAGCTTCACCTGTCGCTCAACCTGTCACTGCACAGGACGGCGGTCAGGTGTGGAGTGCGCTAGCAGAGATCGGACGCCAGTTGCAGATTTTGGCGAGCGCACACATGGGGCAAGGGCCGTTTCGTGTCCAGACCCCGCCGCCCGCTCCCCCTGGTCTGTCACAGTGCGTCCTTACGGTCGCAGGCCTCACCAGTGAGTTTCTCCGCGTCAAAGCACGGGCGGGCAAGTCTGACCGCTACCTGCGCGCCCTTCGCAACAGTCTCATCAAGTTTGTTACCGGGCGGGGCAATGTGCCCATTAACGCGGTGACGGTGTACGACGTTGAAAAATGGATGAACGGGCAAGGCTGGTCTGCCCGCACGCGCCGGGGGTATGTGGCGGACGTGCGGACGATGTTTAACTTTGCGGTGAAGCGTGGCCATTTGCAGATTAATCCCGCCGCCGGGGTGGAACTGCCCGCCGTGGCCAGCGTGGTGCCCGGCATTCACACGCCGGAAGAGGTTGCCACGGTCTTGGAATTCGCCAGAGGGTATGACGCGCACATTTGCCGGGCCTTGGCCGTGCGCTACTTCACCGGCCTGCGGAGTGCCGAGGCTGACCGGCTGGCGGAAGCGGCTATCCGGGATCGTCACATAGAGGTCACGGCAGAGAACTCCAAAACCCGGCGGCGTCGGTTGGTCACAATTCAGCCGAACTTGCGGGCATGGCTGGCCTTGGGTGGCGTGCTGCCGGTGAGGGGGTGCAAGTCAAACGTGTGGCGGGATTTTACCGCCAGCCTGGCACGTCACACCGAGGTGGTATGGAGTCACAATGTCACCCGGCACTCTTTTTGCAGCTACCATCTTGCGGCCTTTCAGAACGCCGGGCAGACGGCTTTGCAGGCCGGGCACAGTGAAGCCATGCTTTTCCATCATTACCGGGAAGTGGTGAGTCCAGAGGCGGCGGCGGAATTTTGGGCAATCGTGCCAAAACCGACGCGCTAGGATTGGATATGAGCGACTTTGACGGGGTGCCCCGCTGTCGTCACCCCCGGAAATTGCGAACCCAACGCGCTACGCCATCCGGGAGGCAAATCAACCGGCTGTGGATAGTTCCATCCTGGAATTTCTCGGTAAGTGTGACGCGGCCGGCAAGCTTCAGCATGTGGGAAAGGACAACGGGGTTTTTGGTCCGGGCACAGACGGCCCGCGCCCCGGCGCGGTAGAAAGCGGCCGCCCTAGCCAGAACGGCCCGGTAATCGGTGAGGCTGTCCAAGTGCATGATGAAGATGACTTCCGGGGAGGTGCCCGCCGCTTGGCGCAACTCGGTTTCGCCTATGCGACCTTGTAGCCATTCGCTGGCGACGGCAAAGGGGATGGTGAAGACTTCCATAAAAATGCCCCGTGCGGGCGTCTGTACGCTTGCGCACGGGGCTGGCGTCGGGGGTAAGAGGCCTAGTTGTTGCCGGGTGTGACAGGACCCTGGTCGGTCACAGGCGGCGGGGGCTGCGGAGTCGGCGGCGGCGGGGGCTGTTGTTGCTGCTGTTGGGGCTGGCGGTCGGTGACACAGGCCTTTTCACCGATGCAGACCTTTTGATGATCCTGCGGACGGGCAGTGATGCTGCCGCAATCGGTGCATTGATAATGGCCGGGACGATTGGCGATTTTTTTCAACATAACGGTTTGTTTGGCTTCGTTGGTTTGGCCCTGAATTTCAGGGCACGGCGGGAGCGGCGGCGGCGTCAATCTGCGCCTCACTGTTCGGGGCGAGGGCCGCGAAGGATTCGGCGGCGATGCTGGCCTTGAGTGCTTCAATCGCTGCCGGGGTGACGCTGCCGGCGGCAAAGAGTTTTTCGAGGGTGGCAATCAAAGCCGGGGTTTCGGTAATCGCGGCCTGAATGATGGTGAGGAGGAGTGTTTCGGACATATGTTTTGTTCTTTGGTGTTTTTGGTTTAGTCCTGCCCAGGTGCGTCACAGTTTGAGGTTGAACTGCGCGAGCAGGGCGAGGAGATCGTTGAGGGCGGCGGTGGCATTGGCGGCGGCGGTTTCGGATTGCGCCACGACGCCAGCGGGCGCGTTGGTGCCAGAGTATTGGGCATAGGCGGCGTCGGCATCAAGCACGAGGATTTCCGCCGCCTGCACCTTTTGGAAGGCCGCTTTGACCGCCAATTGCTGCGGAATCGGGACGGCGTTTTGCGAAACATACAAGTCCCACGCTTTGACGGCGGCGGTCACGGTGGCGTCCGTGCTGCCGACGCCTTTATAAATGTTGGTGGGAGCGGACGCGCAACCGGCGAGGAACAAGGACGCCCCGAACGTGCCAACCAATAGAAGCACGGGCAGTTTGCCGGGGGGCGTCCTTGAAGATGTGGGGTCCGCAGGCGGCAGTTCGGAATGTTGGGTGTGGGAAAGGTACAGCCCAACCAGCGTAACGATGATGCCGCTCAATTCCTGCCCGATTACGGGCATGCCGAGCAGGTTGGAGGCGGCCATGTAGCCGTGTGCGGCCAAGGCCGTGCCGAGGATTTTAAGAATGGAATTAACGAGGGAGCCGACTTGGTTTGTGTTCATGGTTATTTAGAGGCGATGGTTTGATGCCCGGTCAGGATTTCTACTTGGGTTTCCAGTCGGGCAAGCCGGGCGTTGACTTGCCATAGGAAAGTGACGTTGCCGATAACGGCGGCGGTGAGCAGCGTGGCGAGGATGTTTTTGAGCGTGGCGTTCATGATTTCTTTTTATTAAGAGAACCGCGCAACATGGCTAGACCGCCCATATAAATGAAAAGGAATGCGAGCGCGACCATCACCCATTCCCAGCCGATTGTTTTGATAATTTCACCCGGCAATTTGGCAAACCAACTGATGATGTTATTTGCCCCTTGTGCCGCGCCTTGCTCTGCGGCGGTGGTCACCTGCGAATTATAGCTGGCCGTGTCGGCGGCGTCGTTGGCGCCATCCTGCATGACCGTGTTGTAATTGCCCTGTGCCGCTTGCACGACGGCATAGTCGGCATCGGCTTGCGTGGTGTCACCGCCGTTGGCGTCTACGGTGGCTTGGTAGACGGTGCCGCCGGGGGCATAGTCAGCCGGGGTGCCATCGTATTCCAGACCGTCAGAAAAAACCACGGGGTTGGACTGCCCGCCGGGCGCGTAGGCCGTGTTGTTGCCGACGTAGCTTTCGCCATTGGCCAGCGTGGTGCCGTTGGCAAGGGCATTGTCCGCCGCCTGCCCGCGAGCGGTTTCGTTCTGGCCGGTGAAAAAGTAGGATAGATCGAACATGTTCAAAGGGGATAATAAACGCCGCCGCCGGGATAGCCGGAGGTGTCATAGAGTGACAAAACCCAGCCTTGTTTAAGGATGAGAGGGCCGGGGACAGGCCACGCAAGGTTTGTTATCGTGACAGGCGAGCCGACGCCATAACCATTAGTCCAGATGAGCGTGTTTAGGTTTCGCGCACTATTCCACGTCACAAAGTAAGTCTTGCCCGCCGGGACAGTGATTGAATTTGACCCGTTGGCATTCACATAAAATTGTGTGATGCCGCCGAACTGCCCCGCCAAGCAAAGGTTGGTTACGGTAACAGTCGAGGCGGATATTCCATTTGTCACTGTGACACTGCCGGCATTGGCCGTTGCCGTGGTCACAGAGCCGAGGGCGGCAGCGTTGGTGATGTTCAGGGTGCCGCCATAGCCGGAGTTCCAAGACAGATTGCCGATACCGTCTGCGGTCTGCGCCCATTTAAAA
>CAIQKM010000012.1 GCA_903872345.1 uncultured Verrucomicrobia subdivision 3 bacterium
ATGCGCCAGCGGCGACTGGTGCGGGATTACGAAACCACCGAGTCCAGTGCCGAGGCTTGGATCTATATCGCCATGATCCGAATCCAACTCCGCCGTCTGGCTTGATCCCTCAGCATTCATGATTTTTCAGACGCACTCTGATCATCTGTATTGGATAGACGCAGTGCAAAAAATGTTCCACATTGGGCAAGTATAGTATCATCAAGCTCAGAAGGCCTTTGGCTCACAATGACAGCACCGATACCATACTTGCGTCCTTCTTTGAAAACACGACGAACCGCTCGTCCCGCGTATCCTACCTATTTCGGAGCCAACAACTGGATATTTACCACGAACGGCGGCTTCGCCTGCCTCCCGCAAAGACCGGAAAGCCGTTTTTTGCTGGTGCAAAAAAGTCCGGCAGACAAGCCGGTAAAATTGTTCACACATGGGAATGCCCAGGCCATGACGGCATCCGCCGCCGGACAAAAGCTGTTTATAATGGGAGTACTGAGCAATGAATTGGCGGAAGGCATCTGGCAATACGATATTCCGGTGGATACCTTGCGCTGCATCGTTCCCTGTACGGATCGTCCTTCAGCCCTCGCCCGCCACGTGGAAGCCCTGCCCTGTTCGCTCAAGCTGTCTTCCAACCATATCATAAAATACTACCTCTATCCACCGGCTAATTACAGCCGGCGACAGCATAAAAAATATCCCCTGGTGATAGGCGACACGGTTTATCAGGTTGCGGATGGTGAACATCAAAACCGAGTTCATGGACCGCTCTGGGCGGAAGCCGTTGCCTGTAGCGGAGCTTATGTGGTGATCGCGGACCGGCCTGATTGGTTTACTGGACTGAATGACTGGGAGACAAATGTCATAGCAGTTTATCAGCATCTGGCGCAACACCCGAGCCTTGATACCAGTCTCTGTTTGGCCGGCAGACCGGCCTCCAACTTGGCTGGTTGGCCTGGCTGACGACGAATTATTTGGTTTACCGAATCGGCCTGGTTGCCATGCACATTCAATCGCAAGCAGGTTGTATCGGCGGCTCGGGGGACCCGCTTCAGCTTACCCGTGGAACCATGGGGGGGATGACTGTGGTGGTGCCGCTCTACCTATTGCTTGGCAGCTTTGCCGCCTTGATTTGGCTTTGGGCCGAAAGAGGGTCGAAAACGGATGGCGGCTCCCTGAAAATGTCCTGCTCCGCCTGCGGTGGGCATATTCAATTTTCCGCTCAAAATGTGGGTCGCAAAATCACCTGTCCGCATTGCTGGTGTACCGTCACCTTGCGCAAACCGGAAAATTTGAAAATGCCCTGCCCGGATTGCCAGGGGCATATCGAATTCCCCTCGCACGCCCTTGGCCAAAAAACCGCGTGCCCGCACTGCAACAAAAACATCATTTTAAACGAGGTAACATGAGCAACAGAATAAATTCCGAACAAGAATGGCTGCCACTCGCCAAAGAAGCCAACTGGTCTGTGGAAAAACTGGCAGTAAACTGCGGCGTCTCCAGCCGCACCTTGGAACGGCATTTCAAGGAAACTATGGGCAAGACGCCCAAAGCATGGCTGAGCGAACAGCGGCACAAACAGGCAATGAAACTCCTGCGCGATGGCCTATTGGTAAAAGAAACGTCATCCCAAGTTGGTTATCAGCACCCCAACAACTTCGCCCGCGAATTCAAGAAGCTGGCCGGCAAATGCCGGAACACTTTGGCAACGACACCGCTGATCAAGCGCCAGCAACCCGAAAATGTCGCATATTGATACATGTTGTCGCGTTTGGATACGTTATTTGCGTTTGCATCGGACGGGTTTGTGCTTAATTTCTTCCTGTTGATTACATTGCCAAGTCAAACCAATTAAAATGTTAAGCAAACCACACATCAAAGCCCGTTATTTGCGGGGTCATGTTGGAGTTGCATGGTCGGCAAGGTGGTTTCTGTTGATTTTGGATGGTTTTGGTATCGGCTGGAATATGGTGCGGCAATTGCGAACTGAATATGCGGGGGTTCTAAATGAACAGCCCATTACTTGGGACTGTCCTTTTATGACTAGTTTACCTTTATGAAAGCATGGCAAAAATTTGTAAATATGTATCTAAGAGTGCGTCTGAAAAATCATGAATGCTGAGGGATCAAGCCAGACGGCGGAGTTGGATTCGGATCATGGCGATATAGATCCAAGCCTCGGCACTGGACTCGGTGGTTTCGTAATCCCGCACCAGTCGCCGCTGGCGCAT
>CAIQKM010000013.1 GCA_903872345.1 uncultured Verrucomicrobia subdivision 3 bacterium
GCCTCGGCACTGGCCTCGGTGGTTTCATAATCACGCACCAGCCGCCGCTGGCGCATCAACCAGCCGAAGGTGCGTTCCACCACCCAGCGGTGCGGCAATACTTTGAAGCCCTTGAGGTCATCGGAGCGTTTGACGACCTCAACCTCCAGTTTGGGCCGGAGTCCTTTGACCCACTGGGCGAAAGCTTCACCGGTGTAGCCGCCATCCACCCACAGGATACGCAACCAGGTGAACCAGCCCAGCACCCGGCCCAGCAGCAATTGGGCACCGTCCCGTTCGGTAGTGTCGGCCGGTGTCACGGCCACGCCCATGATCAATCCCAGGGTATCCACCAACAGGTGCCGCTTGCGGCCTTTGATCCGCTTGGCGGCATCATACCCCACCTGGCCGCCGTGCCCGGCGGATTTGACGGTTTGACTGTCCAGAATCGCGGCCGTTGGCCGGCTGCGTTTGCCGCAGGCATGTCGCACCAGCACGCGCAACGTGTCATGGATAACGACCCAGCAATGATTGGCAATCCATTGCCGGAAGACATGATAAACCGTTTTCCAATGCGGAAAATCGGCGGGCAAATAACGCCAGGGACACCCGCATTTGACCAAGTACAGGATGGCCTCGAGGATGCGGCGGCGATCGGTGGGCGGACGGCCACGCTTGGCGGGCTGGGGCAGCAGGGGTTGGAGATAGGCCCATTGGGCGTCGGTCAGGTTGGTGTCGTAAGTGGCTTTTTTCATCCCCCCACTGGCGCTACCGCGAATGACAGCCGCAAAAGCAAGCAAGCAGATCAAGTGTTTTGTGCATTTATTTGGCCGTCAGACTTTGCAAAATCACCCCCAATTTCCTTTTTCAGACGCACTCTTAGGGCTGGTTTGCTGGAAGTGCCAATGGATTCCAGTATATGAATCAAGCAGGCTTCGTAGGCCAGTGCCGTCCGCACCGGTGGCCGCCTGCTATAGAACCTCGGTTTGGCTGTCGCCGTCGATTTCATTGTGGTGCCAGACATGAAGTCTCCATCAGTTCGGGTTGAAATTCCAGATTCAAAAGCCGGGGCATGCGTTTTTCAGCACATGCCCCGGTGTGGTTCAGTCTTCGTCGTCCTGATTTTGCCAGTTATCCGGGCGTTCATCCTCGCCCCGGCTCTGCCAGTAGGCGTCGTTGTTGCTATTTAGCTGATTGGCGTGGTTGTCCGCGTCAGCTTGATTGGGATCATTTGCCATAGCTTGTTTTTTTGTATTCGCTGTCCACAATGGACAGCGAACAACATGGCCATTATGAAGATCCGTTTGAATCTGAAACCGGCAGATTCCTACCACGAATTAGCTCAGGTAGATGCCGAGCTCAGGTGTCATATGCGTATGCCAACAGGTAATCCGCGTTGACATGGCAACGATTAGGCACAAGGATTAAACCATGCAAAGCCTCAACGATAATCCGAGTGTTGCAAGTGCTGCGAGTGCTGCTGACCCGGCGGCAACGGATCAGTTTGACCAGCCTTTCCCCACCGCCGCGCTGCCTAGCGCAATTCGCGATATTATCGAGACGGTTAGCGAGGTGAACCGTGTCCCTCATGCGTTGCCGGCGTGCTGTGCCCTTTCGGCGATTAGCGCTGCCATCGGTTCAGGCCTCCGCATCAAGTCGGTAGGCGCTCAAGAGACTCGGGGCAACATTTACATTGCCGCCGGGGTGCCGAGCGGTTCGGGCAAGACCCAAGTCTTCAATGCAATCCTCAAGCCGATCTTTGACCAGCAAGAATGGCTGAGTAAGGAGTTTGAGCGGGATGAGGCCAAACGGCGAATCAGACTAATGGACCTTGATGAGGATATTCGTGAACTCAAGGGACTCATCGCGAAATGCAAGGCATCAGGCGAGGATGCCTACCCACTCAAGGAAAAGCTGATGAAGACGCTGGATAGGCAGAAAAAAATCAAGGAACTAAGCCCCATCAGCATCTATTGCGATGACGCCACTGGGCCAGCGTTGGAAAGGCTTCTCAGCCGGAACCCGCTTCTCTCGGCTTCAGACGAGGCGGGGGATGCGATTCTTGGAAACTTGCTGGGGCGATTTGGTCGCGGCACAGACGAGAGTATCTATGTTCGTGCATTTTCTGGCGGTAACCACGGTGGCACTCACCGCATCGGACGCCCTACCGTCAAGTTGACCGACCCCTGTTTGACGGTGATATGGCTGATGCAGCCAAACAAACTCGACAAGCTATATTCACAGTCGGTATTCCGGGAGGATGGATTGCTGGCGCGTATTCTGCCCTGTCGTATCGACATGGAGCCGCAAAAGCGTCAACTGCGAGCGGCAGAGCTAGGGGCGGAGCAGGCTCTGAAACGGGATGCGAAGGCATGGGACAAACTATGGCGGGCGCTCCACAATCAGTATCATCCCGTTTACCGACCTAAAACCTTCGCACCATTCGTTCTGGACCCACCTGATGATGAAGAACAGCTGATCGAGTACCACAATAGGACCGTTGACCTTCGCAGGAAGGAATTGGCTCATATGCAATGTTTTCCGGCCCGGTGGGCGGAACAGGCATGGCGCTTGAGCGTAGTCTTGCATGCTGCCGAGCATGGCGA
>CAIQKM010000014.1 GCA_903872345.1 uncultured Verrucomicrobia subdivision 3 bacterium
ACCAGGGCTTCGAATCCCACTTTGGCCTTGAAGGCCGCACTATGCCGTTTGCGTTTTGCTTTCATAGTCTGCTTTCTTTTCGCTAGCAGACCAACGAAAGTCCATCTTAACTTGTGGTCCAGTTTTTGGGGTCCACCTCAGGATAGTAAACAGTGAACAAATGGCGGGGTGAAGGAAATTAGATTATGAAACACTTTTTCATTTCCCTTGATGTCAACCGCCATTGGCGCTGTCAGTTCCGCTGTCGCGATCCTCGTCATGAGTCGGGGTTGGCTCGGTTTTCTACGTAGGCGGCAAGACCACACTAAATCGCACACTTTATGAAAACAAAAACAAGTAGATTCATATTGATGATTGCCATTGCGGCAATGTTCACGAGCCTTATGGGCTGTTCACCAAAACAAGTCACAGGCTTGCAGTGTTCACTTGATGAGGGTTGGCTAATTTCTGACGAAGTGTATTTTACCAACAGTTCAGGACAAGAACTCTCGAATGTGCATATTACGATGACACTCACCGGCGATAGAGGCACGTCCCGTTCATATCAGAGATATTGGGCTACATGGCATTTGGGCGATAAGCAGATGTTTTCTATTTCAGCCGACGACAGCGTTATTCATATTCAGCGCGTGGACTTGACTGGTAGTTCTGACCAAGGTTCGATTAGTCAGTCTTGGGTTAAGAAGTAAGAATTTATTGTGTCCACACGTTTGCCGTCAAACAAGATAGAATGAGAAGGCATAGCCATGGCAAACACAACCATACCAGATTGGCATAATCTGTTTGCGCTTTCATACAATACGCCAGTCCATCTGCAAAAGCGCATTTCTCCTTTATCTTATACCTAATATCTACACCGCCCATTTCTTAAACTGAGCCAGGAATACAAAAGCCGGCTCAATCTTTCATGTCCGCTGAACTGGATTCAGGTAATGGACGGATTTGCAAATTCAGTGGCATGTCAGGCGCGATTAAAGACAAACATTGGTGTGTTCAATTGTGCAGGCCACCCAAGGTCTGCCGTTCTGACCTTGCATCGTTCGTGTTCATTGGACGATTATTACCCATCAGAATATGACTTTAACTAAACGGGATTTGGTTGTGCGGATTGGTGAGGATATGGGCCTCAATCAAGCAGACGTTTATGGTGTTGTCCATAAAACCCTCCATCACATCACTACGACTCTGGCTAAAGGTGACCGGGTGGAACTGCGTGAATTTGGTGTCTTTGAAGTGGTGATTCGTAAACCCAGGACTGGCCGTAATCCCAAAAAGCCGGATAATGATGTGCTCATTCCTGCCCGTGCTACTGTCAAATTCAAGGCTGGCAAGGTGATGAAGGCCGGGGTATTGAAGTTGACTCCGATGCAAAGCAAGAAGTCAGCCTGAATAGTGGCGCAAGCTGTTATGCAGATCGGGGTGGCAGGGTGGAACCGGTTTTCCAGTTTGAGGAGGCAGGCTACGTAGCGGGGTTTCTAAATTTGGAATATTACAATAGAGAACAGATGCCACCATTCAAACCTGGCTGCCCTATTTTGATGGGATGATGTTGCCAATTGGCGACACGGCATTCCAGATTACAACCGGAGCTCAATCAGTGGCAATCCTCCGGTCACAACATCCCTTCACCTCGGTCGCTTCTGGGACATTATAAACGAGCTTGGCGGACGGTTGTGGTGTTGTTGGGGCCGGTTGGCTCTGGAAATAGTGCGCATATTTTTGGCTTTCAGTTGCTGGTCAGATCGGCGTTGACAATATGGGCAGGAGTAGGAGAATCGGAAATATGAACAGCATCATAGACAACCCGACCTTTGCCGGTCCGCAATATCCGGCGTTTTGGCTGCCGAATACCTATTAGGCGGCTTCGAGCGTATGGACGTAAAGTATTTCACAGTGCCAGAAGCGCAGCGCATTCTTCACTCTCCGAAGATTGAGCACACGGCCACGACAGTTATTGCCGCGCACTCATTGATGCAGGGTTGCGAGCATGACCTTACTGTTACGATTGACGATATGCTGCGTTGTTTAGATTATGGCGGCACGATTGCCACCGTTGGCGCGCGTTGTCTTTATGTCCGCACTGGTCGAGACGGGCATGGTTGGACATCGGGCGCACCGAAAGGCAAGACGTATGTTACAGACCGAGCCGATTGGGAGAGATATTTGCATGAGCATTACGAGACACCAGCCGCCTAACCCCCAAAGGATTGAAATGACCGGAGCGCAGCGGAGCGTCCTTTCAATCCGTGGTTGAACACCTGCTACCTAAAGTTTGGCGTTTCAGATTTTCCACGCCCGCACCACCACCCCAGCATCTATCCGCAACCTGATCGCAATGGGCCAAGCAACAGATGAATGCCAGGATGATGGTGTAGGTGCCGGTATAATCGTGTGTGGTGCATTCAGGCTGGCACCACTTCAGCCGGCAAGGATCACTCAATTCCTCCGATCTGCTCTACATGCCAACATTGCGCGTTCACAGTCCATGCCAATACGCCACTGAGGAACCTGAACAATGTCACGCAGCACTTCGGCGCCCATGACATCCAGGATCTTCATGGCGACCTGATGTTGTAATAGGGCGAGCTTGGCTTTGGTCATGTGTACTCGCCGGCAGATTTCACGCACACTCAGTCCATCGGTCAGGCTTGCCACCAACTCGCGTTCAATGGTGGTGAGCTTGGACATCAGCACGGCCCAGTCCATGTTCCTAGCGGCAATCGTGGACGGATCTTCGGTGTCTTGGCTGATGACGTCGGACAATTCATGGATGTCGTCGCCGGTTTCACTTTGGCTGACTACTTCGCTCATGAGGTGGAGTTCCGTGTGACCATTGAGCTGAGTTTGCGTTCCATGGGCATCTACGGTGTTTGAGCCACGAGCCCTACGCCCTGATTTCATGTGCTGGAGGCAATAATACGCGATGTTGCTGGCTGTGATCTTGCCGAGCTTGCCTTGGGATTCGACGCGCTCAATCATCTGGGCGGCCATACAGATGCCGTCAGCAATGAGTTCCTGATGATCTTCGGCTCCTATTGGCTGGATGGACCTGGGGACAACTCCGGCGATACGTGGGGCAATTTCGTCGCGGAGTACATAACCGGCTTGAGGTGACATGGGAAGTGATTCCTTTCTTGTAGGGATGGATGAAAACGACGCAGCCCCTCGAAGTGAATCAAGGGGCTGTTCGTGATGATTTTGGTGGTCGAGCTGAAAGCCAGACCGTCATCTTGTTATTATCCCACTTTTATTTGGAATTCTGGAGGTGGGGAGGGGCAACTCACAGACAGCAGGACAACTTGAGGCACTAAACGTCCCAGGATTGCATTACAGCCGAGTTTGCACGCATCTTGGCTGGAGATGGCCAGCAGCTTTGTCGATGTGCCTGAGCCAATGACAGAGGTGCGAGCATTGCGAACAGAGTGAACATAAAGTAGCGCCACATTTTCATTTCACGCAGGGGGTCAGCTCCTCTGCATAAACCGTGCCAAGTCAGGGTGATGGTTTTTATAAAATACTGATATACTGAAGTATGTGACTTCTGAATTGTCCTCTAATAGGACAATTCTAATTGTAATATTTAGCACTCGTCAGCAGCAGCGTGGGATGGTTGATACTGTTTGCAATAGAAGCCAACAAAGTAAACAGATTCACGTTTTTAATTTTCATGATTTATTGATGAATGAAGTGCGATGTTGGCCATGAAGTTAGATTATGCGTCAGAAGCCTCCGAGGGTGTTTTCAGGCAACGGAACGGATTACTGGCCGGATCATCATGTCGTTGGTTATGGGCAGCAAGGCAGAGGAAGGGGGGCTGATGCTCTGCATAAAGTGTGCCAACGCCGACGTGTAAAATCTCAATCATCAATGATAGCAATGGTTTTGTGAATTCTGATTATATGCTAATCATACAATCATGGTGAAAAACGGGGGCAAGAAAGGCCCGTAAACATAGGGTTTGGTGATTTTGGCGTCAGCTCTGGGTGCGGTTCTGGGCAGTCGTTGAGGGTAGAACTAGGGCTTTGTGACCTGGAAAGTGGTGGGGTGGTGGACACTTTTTCTGACTTTAATAGGACAAATTCAAAAATGATTTTCAAAATAGCCCCGGCAAAGTCACAAACATACCCCACCACTCCACCACTTTTGAAATAACCGACAGGCTGGTGGTGTATTTGCAATTTATATTCCAGGCCTATTTCGTTCAAATTCATCAAGTGACGGGCAGCACACCTTTGCTTTTCGCGCATAGGCGTGATGAATGGCGGGGCTTTCGTGTCCTAGTGCGGCTTGGGCAAACCTTTCCGGATACCCCAGACTGAACGCCCTTTCAGCCCAGGCGTAGCGGTAACTATGTAACGAGACGCCAGTGATGTCCAATAACCGGCAACGGCGATGGAACTCAGCCGAACGAGCCACGCTGTTCATGGCTCCGATTCGGGGAAACAGTGAACCAACCTCGGGCAGTTGCTTCAGGATTGATGCCAGACGCGCGCCAATCTTGATGGTGGCTTGTGTCCTGGTCTTTTCGCGCTGATACGCCAGTACCCCGTCACGGATGTTGTCACGAGTAAGCTTGGCGGCATCGGATTGGCCTGATCCAATCTCCCATAGCACCTCGTAGAAAAGCCTGCGTTCGGTGTTCTTCTCGGCAGCCATAATTTGCTGGTGCTCATCCCAGGTAATGGCACGCTTTGGTTTGCTGACAATCTTGGGCCAGCACTGACGAGGCAGAACCGTCCGGCCATGCAACCACCCGAGATTGGCAGCCATGCTTTGCAACAGACGTAGGTAATGGATCGTGGACTTGCGCTTGTCCTTGAGCACTTCGAGAAAATCAGTGCTGGTGGTCTCGTGGATGGCTTTGCGGCGGATCTGAGCAAACGAACAACTTTCAAACGCGCGTGTGGTTCTGGCCTGTGTGTTGGGACCTCCGCGTTCAACCATGAGCCTGATCACGTCAGCCCAAGTTCTAGACGTGTGTGCTGGGTCAATGGCGGCGAGATAAATCTGGCCCACCGCCAAGGCCAAGTTTTTATCGTTAGCAGCCTCGTTCTTTGCCGCTAAGAGTCGTTCTGCCTCACCTCGATCAGTAGTGCGTAGACTTTTCTGCTTCCCTGTTTTCCTATCTTCCGCATAAAAAAACTTACCGTGCTTGAATAATCTGTGTGTCGCTTTCATCTGGTTTTCACTCTGGTTGTGCAGTGAGGCACGATGAAAACGGACGGATTATCAGACACCCGAGTGCTGATGAGATTGAGTATTAAGAGTCCAGATTGCTGGCAATTTCACTGGCACATCGTCACTCAATCATTCCATCCCGATGCAATTCAACGGACTGTCCGATGGTGTAATGGTAGCACATGGCCCTTTGGAGGCTATTGTCATGGTTCGAATCCATGTCGGACAGCCACTTTTATTGAGGAAAATGAAGATTCTTCAAATGTTTGCACAGGAATTGCACAGAATCCGGCCCGACCGCTTCAAAAGCCGGATGGACGCGTGAAATTCCCCGTCACAGTCGAGCATCGCACCGGCACGGTTAAAATCTACGCCCGGTCTGGCCAGTTTGGCTATTACCGCATGGCCTACACCATCGCAGGCAAGCGGCAGATGCAGACGTTCAAGACGTATTCAGAGGCCCTTGAAGCCGCCAAGAAAAAGGCCAAGGAGATTCACGAGAACTCGTTTGCCGCCACCCTGACCGGCGGACAGGCAAAAGATGCCCTTGCCGCGCTTCAACGTCTGGAGGCCCATTACAAGGCCAAAGGCCAGCGCATTAGCCTTAATGCCGCCGTGGGGGATTATCTGGAGGCCATTAGCCGCTTGAACATCCCGCTTTCCGCTGCCGTGGATGGCTATTTGACCACCGTGGCAACCGTTAATCGCATTGATTTGGCTGCCGCCGTGAAAGAATTTGTGGACGGACGCGAGGTGGAAACGAAATCCGTCAACGGCAAGCGGCCGGAAATGAGCAAAAACTACTTTCAAATCACCAAACTTTGGCTTGGGTGGTTTGAAAAGACCTTTCCGTCAACGGCGGTTTGTGATCTCACCAAGGAGCATCTTGATATGTTCATGGCTGGCCGCAATCACCTTGCCGCCAAGTCCAAGAATCATCTCCGCGCCACAGTGAAGATGTTTTTGAACTGGTGCATCAAGAAAGATTATCTGTCCGCGAATCACCGTTTGCTTGATGCCGATGGAATGAAGCGTCAAAAAGCCGATGGTGGCGAAACCGACTTTTACCGCCCCGACGAATTGAAATCCATGCTCGATGCGGCTGACGCGACCATGCGCCCCATAATCGCGCTGCAAGGGCTGGCCGGGATTCGGTTGCAAGAGGCGCAACGGCTGACATGGCAGGATGTCTTTGGCACGGCGGGACACATTGCCATTTCCAGCACGAAGTCCAAGACCAGAAGCCGCCGCTTGGTTGAAATCTGTCCGGCACTGGCAGCATGGCTTGAACCGTATCGCCAGCACCAAGGCCAGTTGTGGACACAAAGCCGCGACACCTACCATGCAGCGTTTGTGGAACTCCGCAAACCCCTCAAAATCGCAGCGCGGAAAAACGGTATGCGCCATGGGTTTTGCACCTACCATTTCGCCATGCACGGCAACGAGAATTTGACGGCGGCGCAAGCTGGTAACAGTCCGACCGTGATTCATTCCGCTTACAAGGGACTAGCCACGAAAGCCGACGCGGAAAAGTGGTTTGCGGTGACTCCTACCAAGACAACATGAACCTGCCAAACCCCGGCACACTTGCGAATGAGACCGGGCTGATTGGCCACATATTGCGCCGCTTGCCACCACAGGCCATAAGCGAGGCGGATAGGCAAAGCGAGCCGTGGGAATGGCTCATTGAAAAAGCCAAACTAGAGAAATGGCCGGATGGTTTTCGGAAAGTATTTTTGGCCGCAGCCAGTCAGCGGAAAGCGTTAATCTGCTTGTCACAAATTGCGCGTGATGGCGGCTCAATATCTTCCCATGATTGGCACCTGCAAATTGACGCAGCCATGAAGAGGAAAAACTTTAAGGCGGCAGACACTTTGACTCAAAATCATTTAAAATCCATCTTGCAGACCGTGCGCGGCAGACGGTGGCTTTTGGAAAACAAAGAAGCCGGTTTGACCGCCCCGCCGGAAATGCGAGCGTGGGCACGGCGCGAGTATGATAAATTTTATACCGCCGATGTTCGCCGCTTGGGGAGAGTAAAGGCCGATGAAAAGTGGAACGGCACGGGAACCCCTCGATTCAAAATGTCCGCGAATGATGGTGACTACATAGCGGCAGCGATGGCAAACGAGTGGCTTGTAGTAGGAAAAAACGGATTCCCCGGTTTGTGTTTCATGACCGATGAAGTTCTGGCAACGCTGCTGGGACACTTCTTGCCAGTGCCAGCGTTGTTAAACGAGAATTCACATGGCTGGAAAACTGTCCGCACAATCCGCGAACGAATTGGACTGAAAAAAGCGGGAATTATGTTCAATGGGATCGAACAAATTGGAGTGAAACAATGGGCGATACACACGCCGGACGGGAAAAAAGCCCATTCGATATCGCTGCTGTCAAACAAACCGCTTCCACCAGAATTGTAGGACGACCGCCAGCCTGCCCGCGTTTAAGGTGCAGGTATGTTAATTGCAAATGCACAAACAGCAACGGCGAGCGAGGATGTTAATTTCCTCGACGAAAAACAAATCCTAACCAGAATCCCCGTAAGCAGGCGGACGCTTTGGAATTGGCGGGACTCGGGGAAAATTCCGTTCATCAAAATCGGCCGCAGAAATTTGTTTCACTGGCCATCCGTAGAAGCTGCGCTTTTACGTCTCCAAAGGGGGTATGAATGAAATCTTTCATGCGTCGGACTCGTTGCAGCAAATCCACCCTTCGCCGGGTTGAACTCATCGTGAGACGCGGCTACTACCGCAAACGCCGGGCACGGCAGGACGGTGCCCGGTGAACGTCACGGAATGGCGCGAACTGCTGGGCCATGATGTCCTTCTGCTTGGATGGCCGACAGGCAGCAAGGGGACACCGAAAAAGTGGGGGCATTTAACCATCGCCAGCATGACCACCAAATATCTCGCCAAACTGGAGCACGGGAACATTGGCGTAGTCCTGGGCGCGAAGTCCGGCAACCTAATTGCGCTGGACGTGGACGACGACAGCCTTGTCGAATCGTATCTGACGCTAAATCCATTTCTGAATGACACCCTGCAAACGCACGGGGCGCGGGGGCGCGTTTTCTGGTTACGGATGACAGGCGACTACCCCGCCAAAACAGTGAAGCTTAAAACGGCTTCCGGCGAAGCCTCTGGCGAGTTTCGAAGCAATCGAAGCCAAAGCATCATTCACGGTATTCACCCCAGCGGCAAGCCGTATGAGATTGTGAACTTGGCGAAGCCGATGGCGGTCGCCTTTTCAAGGATCGTCTGGCCGTCTGAAATCAGCGTCCCGCCGTGCTTGCCCAACATACTGCCCAAAGCGGATTGGACAGAGGTGACAGAGGTGACAGAGGATACCGATGTAGCAGAGGTAGCAGAGGTAGCAGAGGCAGCAGATGTCATAGTTGAGCAGTCCGTTGGTGGTTTCTCGCTTGTTTGTTCCGTAGATGAAGCCGTCAATAGATGTTTGCCGAACAAAATCCACGAAAACAATATTCGGCTTTTTGATTTAGCACGGGCCTTACTGACGCTAACAGGTCAAGGGGTTGACTTCGACCATGACGAAGTGTTTGATGCATGGCACAAGAAGGCCGAGCCGTTTCTCCGTCCTGAATTGAAAAAAGAGGACTACTTCTTGGAATTTTTGAAAGCCTGCCATAGGGCAAGGGTGCCGTTGGGTAGCGCAAGAGTTACCGCCGCATGGGAACGAGCAAACCAGAATCTTCTGCCCCTCCCGCCAAAGGTCATGGCAATTCAAAAGCCCGGCTTCCAACTGCTGTGTGCATTTTACCGCGAAATGCAAGCTGGCGAGGGAGTAGGAAAGGTTTGGTTCGTGGCCGGCGGACTACGGGCCTGCGCCAAACTGCTTGGCCACAAGCATCATTCTACCGTTGAGACATGGACAGCGGCCATGCACACCATGAAAGTTCTCAAAACCATACAAAAAGGGGACGCACACCATTCTACACGATTTGTCTATTTACCAACTCTGCCTAAATCCTAGTGGTCAAATAAAGACTCACCCTTCCACCCTCACCGGCTCCTCAAGAATCACAGGCGTACGGCGGCGGACAGTCGGGCGTGGACGCAGGACACCAGCAGTCGGCACCACCAATTTCCAAAGTCTTTCCTTCGCTGCGGTCAATTTTACGAAGGTTTCGGCGTCTTGGCATTCCTCCAAAAACTGGTCAACCCGGTCTATCTGGGCAAACACTCGCTTACTACGCGCCTGCTCGTCCGCAGTTTCGGGCATGGCTTCGAGCTTTTCACGGTCTAGCCGGGCGCGTTCCTTCCGCGCTGCAATCGCAGCTTGGGCGCGGCGTTGCATTTCAGCGGCATTTTCGCGGGTTATTTGCGGCATACCTGCGGAACATCCGCCGGGCCGGGCCGGATGTCAAATTACCCGACGGCACTTGCCATGCTGCCCGCCGTTTGATTCAATGTGCAACGTCAGAAAAAACAATGTAAAAACAAAAACGACACAACTTTGCGTAGCAACGGCTACGGTCTTCTTGGAAAACCGCGAATTTTCAAACGGGGAGATACCAGCCAGCACGCGCCAATCGGCGCGGCTTGGCGTATCTCTCCCCATGGCGCTTCGCGGTGCCTCCAAGAAGGGTGCGTCGAGTCCGCGCCCTTTTGTTTCACAGACAAGTGACCGCGTCGAAAGTAAGTCAACTATTGTGAAATGCAATCCCTTCTAAATTTATGATCAAATCACTGGCAAAATTTAAAATGAAAAACTCAATCCGGTTCGCCATATTTTCGATAACCATCGCATTATGCACCGCTCTTCGAATTTCGGCGCAAACTTATGTTACGCTCGTTGCAACAGTTGGCGGGCCGGCAAGTTTGAGCATACCCACCAACACTCTGGCAACGGTAATTCATGTGACCCCAAACCCAACGCCTTATAATAATTCCTCTTACCTTTCATCGGGATATTCAGTAAATGTGACTGTTGGAGCCGCTGTCACGACGTATTACCCATATGGGTTTTCTGGAACTGGTGTGACGCTTAACAATACGTGGCCGGTTGTGGTTGGGCCTGCGAGTATCTCTTTGACAAATGGTGGCTATTCCTGCCCCGGAACCGTAATATGCACCGTTCAGCTTACTCCGATTAACCAAAACGTGGTCTCAAATTACGTCCCAGCGGATGCTATTGTGATCCCTGCCAGCACTTCTGGAACTGCCCAAATCATTTTGGAATCAAGCCCGGATTTGGTAAACTGGACGGCTGCAAATCCCGGAACGTATGGAGCATCTGCTGGAACAAACCGTTTCTTTAGAGTTCGCGCCACAACAACGCACTAAAGGTGATTGTGCCTGTTGTCCGCTCCGCCTGCCTGTCGATTTGTTGACTGCACCAAAAATGAAAACCCGAAAAACCATTTTCATTGCAATCAATCTCTTGGCGGCAGTTGCCTCCGCACAGGACGTGCCTAATCCGACTAACCAAGTCAAAACTGACGAACTGATTATTGATGCGGCTGACGCAAAGAATTATGTTGGCAAAGAAGCAACCGTAATTGGGGTTTTATCGCATGTCAGTTTAATAAAAACATCACCTTATTTTTACAGCCCAATTTGCGATATTGATGGAGTCGAACCGCATCAAGCGTTTAATATTGTCGGCGAAGATTGTTCCTGGGTTACTCTTGCGCCAAACTTTCGAAGATTAAATGAGCACTTGAATGAATACGTGTATGCAAGTGGCGTAATTGTTACCATCGCAAAAACAGGAGTCCCGGCAATCTTGGTTAAATCAGCAGACGAAATTTTTTTTTATAACCAAGCCGACACGAATGGGACAGAAGCAATTCAAGCGACAAAAAAAAATCCTGCCGGTGACATCTTCGACCAGATAGCGGCGGAAAGACCAAAAATTAAAAACCCATTCGACCAGTTTGACCAGAGGGTGAAAGAATTCACACCTTCATTACCAAATGATCGGGTTTCCGAATCTCTCCCTCCAACGATTCCGACTCCAGCCTCTCAGGTTGAGGCGAGTAGTATTTCCGGTTCGGGTGGAAGTCCCTCTGTGCTTGCGTGCGTGGTTTGCACAATTGCCGTTGTTGCATTCGGCTTTGTCCTTGTCAGAGTGTTTGACATTCGGTTGTTTGGTGGAAATGTGGTCAAAGCAAAGATTGGCGAAACTGTTATTGAAATTAAAGATAAGCCAATTAAAAACGAGCCCCCCCACGAAACGTTAAAGCCAAAAAAACCTGTGAATCCCACAAAAAAAATCCTCAAGTTGGCAGCTGTTCTATTCGTAGCGAGCTGCCTTTTGCCTCCGTGGCAATATACCGAGGACCGCAATGGCACAGGAGGCTACCACAGCCGCAAACCAGCCGGTTATTCAATTCTCTTTAACCCTCCAGAGACCGGCCGGTTTTATTGGGATGGTGTCCAAATTGATTTCGGTCGCCTGTTTCTGGAATGGACTGCAATCGTCGGCCTTACGGGCGTGATCTGGATGTTTGCCAAAAAATCGAATAAGTGACCGTTTTTCAAAATACAGGCTCTCACTAAACCCCATAAGCGTATCACTGCCACCCCTCGAAAATCCCCCTGCCACCGGCACACCGCCCCCACGGTCTGGCGAAAAAAGGGGAGTCCTCATTGGCAACCCCTCCCCCACTCCGGGAGCACCATCCGCCCGGCTTCACCTACACCGCCACAACACCCCGCGCCGTGCGCTGGGACGGCATTACAGCGACTTTGACCGGGCGGGCGTTCTCGTCCTCCCCGGCGGCAGGGCGGACATGCCGCAAGCCGCCGATGGCAGGACATCCCTGTTGCACAGATTTGCACAAGTCCGGGCCGCACTTCCGGTTTGCACAACTTTTGCACACGCCTTTAGGTTTGCACAGAAATTGCACATATTTTTCTGCTGTTGGTTGCTCATAGAATCACGAATACCATTGAAATCATTGATTATTACCTGCTACTCTATGAGCAATGAATGGCATTAAAACACCCCCGACCGGCAGCACTGAGAATACCTCAAAACATGATTCGAATCCATGTCGGACAGCCACTTTTTTCACTGCCGGTTTGGCAATCATTCCTGGGGGCGGGCAGCGAATCAACGCCATTTGCCGGCGGCCGCTCGGAGTTGGTTTCCCAACATTTTCAAACTAAAACCTGCCAGTTGTCGTATTCCCAACCGGGAAGCAATGTCCGGGACATTATCGGCGCCGACGCGGCACAGCGGTTGGTGGCGGGGCTGCCAGGCATGATTTAACGCCGCGCCGACGCGGATTCCATATTGGTAGTGCCGGGATACGGATTGATGGGCGCGGGCGTTGACGCTGCCATAAGGATAGACAAAGGTGTCCACCGACCGGCCCAGATTTGTTTCCAAGAGTTGCCGGGAGTGAAGGCACTCAAAATCGACATCCGTGTCCGGTCGCCGCATATCGGGATGATGATGAGAATGGGAGGCCATTTGGACGCAACCGGCGGATTGCATTTCGCGCAGTTCGGGCCAGGTGCAGAACGGGGCTTGTTCGCGAAAGGTGTTGGCTTGCATGGCCGCCAATTGGGGCACCGCCAGGCGGGCTTCGGGATCGCGGGTGGTGCCGTCCAAGATAAATGCCGTGGGCACCGCGAGCACGGCCCGCAGGGAATGTTTTTTCAGCAGCGGAAAGACACGAAAATAAAAATCGGCGTAGGCGTCGTCAAAAGTCAGGCAGACATTCAGCCGTCGGGGCGGCAACGGTTCGCCTGGCAGGACAATATTGGCGCGGGTGCGAAGGGTGGCAAAATGGGATTCCAGAACCTCCGGCGGATTACCCAGGCCCAAATGGGGTGGGGCCGCCCGGTGATACATCAGAATCAGGAGCATGTTTATTTCCGCAGATGCTGGTTGGCTTCCATTAGCTTGACGTACTTATAATACACACCCTGGGAATTGGCGGCGGAAATGATAAAGCCTTCGCGACCACTCAGGAAGCCAAGCTGAAAGAAGTAATGTTTGAAAAACGACCAGACGGAGCGGGAGATGGCTTTGGTCAGGGAGGAAGTTTTGACACCCCGGTTCTCTTCGACGAACAGGTCGGAGTAGCGCTGGATTTTGATCAGAAAATCCCCCGAACCGGAGAAGGAATAGTGCAGGATGGGGCCTTGCAACGGGATTTCCCGCATCCCTTCGGTAACAATTTTTTCGTGAACCCGGGCATTGCTGAAGGTGGTCCGTTTACGATTAAACAGCCGGACATGGCGGTCGGGATACCAGCCGCAGTGGCGGATCCACTTGCCGTTGAAGTAGTTTTTTAGTGATACGGAATAGACGGCCCCGTCATCGGCAGCGAGGGATTGGATTTCGGCCGCCAGTTCGGGAGAGACGACTTCGTCGCTGTCCACGGAGAAAATCCAGTCGTGCAGGGCCAAGGCACTGGCCTTGTTATGCATGGGGCCGAAGCCCATGAAAGCAGTTTCAAAAATCCGGACATTGGTGAATTTCCGGGCTATGTTCAGGGTTTCATCCCGGGAACCGGAATCCAGGACCACGACATCATCAAAACAGCGCAACGCCGTCAACACTTTTTCCAAGTGCCTTGCGCTGTTGAAGGTGAGGATTGTAATGCTAACCCGGATCATGACCTATTTTGAGTTGGAATCTAATTCTGTAAAGTCTCTCGAAAAGCGGTGGCAAGTCAAGCCCACCATGGACAATGTGGGACAAGATCCGTTTGACGGGGAAGGAGGCTACGCCCGAGGGAGCGTGGTGTCGGGTCGGCCAAGCTTGGCTGGTTCCGGAAATCCATTCGACAGCCAACCGGGTTTTGGCTAACCTGTCAGCCATGAAAGTTTTGTTCCTCAACGGGCCGAACTTGAATCTGCTGGGTACCCGTGAACCGGAGATTTATGGGCGCCTGACGCTGGCGGATATTGAGGCAGAAGTCCGGGTGCGGGCCGGGCAGTTGCAGGTGGAATTGGATTTCCGGCAATCGAACCAGGAAGGAGAACTGGTAAGTTGGATTCAAGAGGCCAAGGGGAAGTATCAGGTGATCGTCCTCAATGCCGCCGCCTATACCCATACCAGCGTCGCCTTGCGCGATGCCATCTCGGCTACCGGAGTTCCCACGATTGAAATTCATCTTTCGAATGTCCATGCCCGGGAAGAGTTCCGGCACAAATCGCTCATCGCGCCGGTATGCCGGGGGCAAATCTGTGGGTTTGGGGTGAAATCATACATTTTAGGCCTGGAGGCGGCAGTTTACGTTAAAGAAGCCGCAAAATAGAGCTGTATTTAGCCAAAAAGTACAGCCTTGCCTTGGTAAATTAGAACTTGACGTTTCCAATAGGCGAAATACAATCTGACAAACCTAGTTTTACCGTTTGGTGGTTTAGTGTCGAAAAAGTTAAGATTTAGGGAAAAAGCACATTATTTTAACGACTTTAACGAAAAACGAACCGTGGACCTCAAAGATATCAAAGCCATCATTGATTTGATGAAGAAGAACTCCATTACGGAGTTTGAATTGGAAGAAAAAGATTCGAAGCTGCGTCTCAAGCGCGGTTTGAATGGCGGTTCACCGGCGGCACAGGCTGAAGAGGTGCCTTCGTATATTCCGGCGGCGGCGGCGTTGCCCCCGGTCACGGCGGCGACGGCGGCTGCCGCAGCGGCGGCGCAAGCCAGCACCGGGGAAACCAATATCAAGTCGCCGATGATCGGTACGTTCTACCGCTCTCCTTCACCCGAAGCGGCGGCCTATGTGGAAGTCGGAACCGAGGTAAGCCCGGATACCATTGTCTGCATCATTGAGGCAATGAAGGTCATGAACGAGATCAAGGCCGAGGTGCGCGGGGTTATCACCCAGATTCTTTCTGACAACAGCAAGCCGGTTGAGTTTGGCCAGCCCCTGTTTAAAGTCCGGCCGCTGTAAGGGTTCATCCGTTTTCATCATGTTCGAAAAAGTACTGGTAGCCAATCGCGGGGAAATCGCCGTCCGGATCATCCGGGCGTGCAAGGAACTCAACATCCGGACGGTGGCGGTTTACTCCGAAGTGGATGCGAATTCCATGCATGTGCAGATGGCTGATGAGGCGATTTGCATTGGTCCGGCGGCTTCGTCCGACAGCTATCTGCGGATTGACCGGTTGATCAGCGCGGCGGAAATCACGGATGTGGACGCCATTCACCCCGGCTATGGATTTCTGTCCGAAAACTCCCACTTTGCCGAGGTCTGCGAGAGCTGCAATATCCGCTTTATCGGGCCCAGTTCGCGGGCGATGAATGCGCTGTCGGACAAGGCGGTGAGCCGGGCTCTCGCCAAGAAGGCCGGTGTGGAGACCCCGCCCGGTTCCGAGGGCACGGTGGAGAATGAAAAAGACGCATTGGTGGTGGCCAAGAAGATTGGTTATCCGGTCATGATCAAGGCGGTGGCGGGTGGCGGCGGGCGCGGCATGCGCATTGCCCACAACGATGTTTCGCTGGTGAAAGGCTATCATACGGCGCGTTCCGAGGCGGAAAAGTGCTTTGGCAACTCCGGAGTTTACATCGAGAAATTCATCGAGAATCCCCACCACATCGAAATCCAGATTCTGGGTGATAACAAAGGCCGGATCATCCACTTAGGCGAACGTGATTGCTCGGTGCAACGCCGCAACCAAAAATTGATTGAGGAATCGCCATCGCCGCTGCTGGAGCACAAGTTTCGCAAGCTGCGCGATAAAATCGGCAAAGCGGCGGTGCGCATTGCCGAGGCGGCGCGCTATACCAACGCGGGCACGGTGGAATTTATTGTGGATGACAACGGGAATTATTACTTCCTGGAGGTCAACAAGCGCATTCAGGTGGAACATCCGGTTACGGAAGAGGTTACCGGGATTGATCTGGTGCGTTATCAGATTGAACTGGCGATGGGTGAGCCGCTGCGGCATTCGCAGGGGGACATTGAGATCAAGGGTCACGCCATTGAATGCCGCATCAATGCGGAAGATCCGTTTGGCGATTTTCGGCCCAGCCCGGGTCGGATTGAAATGTATTACCAGCCGGGTGGCCGCGGCGTGCGGGTGGATACCCATGCCTATGCCGGCTATTCAATTCCGCCGACCTATGATTCCATGATCGGCAAGCTGATCGTGAAAGGTGCCGACCGCCGCGAGGCGATTGACCGGATGAACCGGGCCTTGAATGAATTCATGATCACGGGGGTCAAGACAACGATCGGCTTCCAACAGGCCATCATGCAGGATCCCAATTTCCGCCGCGGGGTTTACTCCACGAATTTTGTCGAACAGTTTTTGGGCGGCGCCCGCTACGAACTGATCGAAGAAAAAACCTAATTGACTTGGCCGCAGTTTTTGCTAAAAAAACGTTCGTCTCGTTCAAAGAACGAACGTGGTGTCAGTACGAGATTGTCCGTGAACAGCAAAACTTAAACGACATTCAGTGATCCTGCCAACGCAGTCCTCCCACCCGGTTTTTGAGCGTTATCTACTATGAGCCAAGCCAGACTATTCGTGGGCAATCTGTCCTACCAGACCGGCGAAACCGATCTACAGGACTACTTCGCCCAAGCCGGTTCCGTATTATCCGTCAACCTCATGCTGGACAAGATGACCGGCAAATCCCGCGGATTTGCCTTCGTTGAATTTGCCACGCCGGAGGAGGCGCAGAAGGCGATTGACCAGTTCCACGACCAGGATTTTCAAGGTCGCAAAATTACCGTGAATGTGGCCCGTCCGCGCGAGGAACGCGCCCCGCGTGAACGCTTCGGCGGCGGCGGCGGTGGTGGTGGCGGTGAACGGCGCGAACGCTACGATCGTGGTGACCGAGGCGGCGACCGTGGGGGCGAGCGGGGCGAACGCCGCGAGCGCTATTAATAAATTGCCAGTTTTTGCCGGACCGGTCGTTGGGCCGGTCCGGCAGCTTCCTTGACTGCGGCAGAGGAATCGGTTTCCGTTCATCGCCGTGCATTTTTTATTCCTTTGATCAGCGCGAGCTTGCCTTTGCCCCGGATGCTTTTAATGCTAGGGCATGCGGCAAAATGATTTTCGGAAGACGCTGGTGGAGTATATCCGCGAGCAGGCGAAGCCGGTGGACAAGTATAGCCACCAGCCCCGGCTCTATGAACTAACCCGCCGGATTGGCGCGGGGCTACATTACGACGACGACGTGGTTTTTGCCGCCGTCTGGCTGCATGACTTGGGGGTGTTCGTGGGGCATCGCCCCGAGGAACCAGCGGCGCTCGCGGCCTGGGATTGCGTGGCCTATGCCATGCGGCAGGCTCCGGAAGTGCTGGCCCGATTTGGGTTTCCCGCCGCGAAAATTCCCGCCGTGGTCGAAGTGATCCGCACGCATCAACCTCATTGTGAGCCGGTGAGCCTCGAAGGAGACATCATGCGCGATGCCGACATGTTGGAGCAACTGGGGGCGGCCACCATATTGCGGACGACGTGCAAGATCGGCCGCGATACCCGGTTTCAAACTTTTCCGGAAGTGCTCCGCATTATGCAGAAAAATGCGGAGACGTTGCCCGGCCGGTTGAAATTGGCGGGCGCCCGGAAATTGGCGGAACCCCGAATCCAGGTGCTGCGCGACTTTTTGGCCGCAGCGGAAGCCGAGGGATGCACGGCGGCCAATGAATGACGGCATGGTTACCAGCCCACCGCGACGGTCATTTTTTTGCCAAACCGATTATTATAGGATAACTGGCGCTGTTGCTGGCCGTATTCATAAACCAGCTTGGTGATTTTCACATCGTAGCAGCAGTATTCCGCAATCTCCATCAATTTGCCCTCCTTGAACCAACTGATGGCCTGCAGGCCTTCGGCGGTTTTTTCCACGCCGAAAGTGGCGGTGGCAATGGAATCCAGGGAGAGGCGGTGGCCGAGGGTTTTTTGCAATTCCACGAGCATGTCCAGGGTGGGCAACTGGGTCAGATCGTACGCGGTATAGCCGTGGAGGACTTCGTAATCGAAACGGAGATGATTGAAGCCCACCACCAGATCCGCGCGTTGCAGTTCGGCAATCAGGTCGTTCACCTGCGGTTCGCCGTAAATCTTGTAATCTCCGCGCGCGGTGCTGTAAGTCACCCCCACGCTCATGCGCATCTTGGAGATGTTATTCCAGCCGCCAACCTCATCGGCGGACTGCTGCGTTTCCAGATCAAAATAGACGATGTTCTTTGCCACGGTGACGGACATTAAAAGAGTCGCGGCGCCAAAGGACAAACCTAATTTTGGAATAGTTTGCGGCCGGTCCGCCAACCGTCAATAAAACGGATTGCGAAAAGGGCGGGAACGTTCCACATTAACCGCATGGCCCTGACACCTTCCACCATGCTGCCGCTGGGGACAATCGCCCCGGGCTTTCATTTGCCGGACACCGACGGCAAGACGGTTTCCCTGGCGGATTTCAAGGGGCGACCGGCCCTGCTGGTTTTGTTTCTGTGCAACCATTGTCCGTATGTGGTGCATATCCGGGACGGCCTCGCGCAACTTGCCCGCGAATATATGACGCGCGGCGTGGGCATCGTGGGCATCAACGCCAACGACGAAATCAAGTATCCCGCCGACAGTCCGCAGAAAATGAAGGCGGAGGCGAAAGCCGCCGGCTATGTGTTTCCCTATCTGTTTGACGCCACGCAGAAGGTGGCCAAGAGTTACCGGGCCGCCTGTACGCCGGACATTTTTCTCTTTGATAAGGATCAGCGGTTGGTTTATCGGGGGCAGTTCGATGACAGCCGGCCGGACAATCAGCAACCGGTGACCGGGAAGGATTTACGCGAGGCGTTGGAAGCGGTGCTGGGCGGACAGCCGCCCTTGAAAATTCAACGGGCGAGCATCGGCTGCAACATCAAGTGGAAACCTGGCAACGAGCCGGATTATTATTGAGCATTCCGATTAGCCGTCCGTTTCCGTGTGGACGTACATGGACTGGATGGCAATGCGGCCCGGGCCGGTGAAGCGGTTCCAAAAAAGCTGGCCGGCGCTGGCGAAGAAACCGGTGGAAAGCCGTTGCATGATGGTTTCCATCTGCACGGTACGATCCTTGTAAATCCAGCCGCCGGGTTCGATATCAATCTGTTCGCCGGGCTTCAGGGTGACTTCAAACACATTGCCGTAGCCATGGAGCCAGAGGATGCCTTCGCCGGCACCGGCGCTGAAGGTATCAATAAAGAAGCCGGTGCCGCCGAGCAGCATGTTGGCCACGCCGCGCACGCGGGTGAAGGTGAAATCAATGCCGTCGGTGGCGGCCAGAAACTGGTGTTCGCGCACATCCACAGCCTGGCCGGGTTGCAGGTGCAGGGCGAAAACGTGGCCGGCGCCGTCGCGGCTGAAGGCGATGCGTCCCGGGCCGGTGGCGGCGGTCATGAACACGGGCATGCCGGCGAGGACGCGTTTAAGCGCGCCGCGCATGGGCTTGAGGGCGATTTCCACCGCCGGATCCTTCCAGAGCAGGATGTGATGCTCGAAATAGACGGAGGTGGAGTTGAGTTCCACGTGCAGGACGGGAACGAGTTCACCTTCAATGTGATAGGTGACGCCGCCGAAGGTTTCTTCGGTAGCCGCCGTGGCGAGCAGTTTGGGAACAGCCATAAATAGTTAGATAGAACCGGGTTCGGTCGCCGCATTACAGGCGATTCACGAAACGAATGCAACTGGAAAGTCGCCGACCCAAGGGCGTAGGGCGCCAAAGCCGGGAATACGACATGCTGCAACATTGCGGACAGATGGGGGGGAACATCGGGCACGGATTTCGGGTTTCGGAGATCGGGGGGAAAACCGCGACGGGCGCGCTTCGGATTTTTGACGGTTGCCTTGATATGCCTTGATTATGCACGATTACAGGGGTTTTTGCCTTGATTGAGGTTTGATGGCGACTTGATGGCCGGGAAAACAGCCAACGGCCGGTGATTGTGGGGACGAGCCGTCCCCACCCCGCGCGGGGTGGGCGCATGATCTTTCGGGGATTTTGCGGCTCGATGGTAGCTTGGAGGCGGCGATGGGGAAATTCGCCGTTTGCCTTGATATGCCTTGATCATGCACGATTACAGGGGTTTTTGCCTTGATTGAGGTTTGATGGCGACTTGATGGCCGGGAAAACGGCCAACGGCCGATGATTGTGGGGACGAGCCGTCCCCACCCCGTGCGGGGGCGGGGATGGGGCAAAGTCTGGGTGTGCCGGACGCACCCGCCAAGGGACGCCGGAACAACCGGGCACAAATTTGACCGTGACGGTGAGTTTACCAAGTAAACCTCCAACGAATCAATATAGCACGGTTTTTAAAAATGCAAGGGCCGGGAAGGTGTTTTGGGGTAGGGGCAATACGCAACGGGCAGGCCGCGTCCGGCTGGTGTTTGGTGGGGCGCATGACACTGCCCCTGAAATGTAGCGGCGGGCATCCCTGCCACCCGGGGAGAACTGTAAAATCGCCCGGCTCTTGGCGAATAACCAACCGCTGGTGCCGGCGAAGCCGGTTCCGCCGGGCTGGAAGCACCGGCTCTACGGCAGGCAAGATGCCCGCCGCTACGGGGGCGGTGGCAGGATGCGCCGGTTTGGTGAGGCGCGCCAAGTTGCCGGTTGCTTTTTGAATATGAGGGGAATAAAGTCGGCTTACCCCGGCGAAAAAATCCTGTGGAAACAACAAATTTGCCGAAAATAATTCAAAGGAATCAGCCCGCCCGGCGGTCAGATTGGCCAAAGAACGTATATTTTTCAGAATGAACACCCTTGCCTTTGCCCATCCGGACGATGGCGGGGTCATGCCGATGGCGGGCGGGGCGAGGGACGAAATAATTCAAAGGATGCGGCCGGCCCGATTGTCTCAATGTACAAAAGAGCACAGCATGGCGGACGCTGATGAGGTATTGGTCGGACAAAGCCAGGCCGGTGACCCGGAGGCGTTTGAAGAACTGGTCCGCCGGCATCAACACATGATTCATTCCCTGACATTCCGTATGACGGGTTCCCCGGCCGATGCCGAGGATCTGGCTCAGGAGTCGTTTATCCGCGCCTATGGTCAGATCGGGTCGTATCGGGGAGAGGCGAAGTTTTCCACTTGGCTCTATCGGATCACGGTGAATGTGTGCCTGAACTGGCGTCAACGCGAGGCACGGCGCATCCGGTTTCAGACCTCCCGCGAGGACACGATGGCGGAGCTCTGGGCGGCGGCGGGGATGTCGCCGGCGGAAAATGAACAGTGCCGGCGGGTGCAGGAGGCGTTACTGAAATTGCCGACGAAGCAGCGGGCGGCCATAGTGCTGACGGTCTATGATGGGTTTAACCACGCCGAGGCGGCCAAGGTGCTGGGCTGCTCGGAAACCACGGTTTCCTGGCGCGTCTTTTCGGCGCGTCGGAAATTAAAACGCTGGCTAACGGCCGGTCAAATGCCATGAAACCATTTGATCTGGATTCACAATTGAAGCGGGTGCCGGTGCCGCAGCGGCCGGACGAATACTGGGAGGTTTTTCCCCGGCGAGTTCGGGTGCGCATGACGGTGTCGCGCATGGCCCGGGAGCCGTTTCCATCACGGCGTCCCCAATGGGCTTGGGCGGGCGGTTTCGCCGGCGCCTTGGTTTTGGCACTGCTGATCTGGGGCGGCCAGCATCAGTTTGAACATTTTTTCAGCCATGCGATGCGGCAGGACTTGGCCCAATTGCCGCAGAATCTGAAGACGTTCATGAGTGATGAACATGGCCAACATGCGCTCGTGTCTGATCCGGAGCAATGAGTAAAATATGAACCCGATCCCTGTTCCACTATCTGCCAGCCAGGCGGAGACATCCGCCCCGAAAATGCTGGAGCAGATTGTCCGGCAGGCGGAGCGGGCCGGGGCGAGTGACATTCACTTGCAAATGCGGGGCAAGATTGCCGAGGTGAGTTTTCGCTTGGATGGCGTTATTACCCCCGGGCCGGAATTGCCGGCGGAAGTGGCGGAGCGGGTGTTCGGGCGGATCAAGTTTTTGGCCAGGTTGAAAACGTATCAGGAAAGTTTGCCGCAGGACGGCCGCATCGGGCACGCGGATTTGGGAGCCAAAAACGATTTGCGGGTGGCCACGTATCCGACGGTGACAGGAGAGAAAATCGTGCTGCGCCTGTTCAATGACACAGCGGTGAAATCCCTGCGGGAACTGGGTTTGGGCGAAAGCATGGGTGCGGAGCTGGAGGCGTTTCTGCGGCAGCCGAGCGGATTGCTGTTGCTCACCGGGCCGGCCGGCAGCGGGAAGACGACCACCATTTACGCCTGTCTGCGGCAGCTTGCCGAGACGGGCGGACGCCACATCATCACGATTGAAGATCCGGTGGAGCAGGTTGTGCCGGGCACGATGCAGACGGAAATCAATGAAGTCATCGGGCTGGATTTTGCGCGGGCGGCGCGGCATTTGCTGCGGCAGGATCCGCAGGTGCTCATCCTCGGGGAAATCCGCGATGAAGCCACGGCGCAAATTGCCGTGCGCGCCGGGCTCACGGGACACTTGGTGATTTCAACTCTCCATGCCGGTTCGTGCAAGGGCGTGTTTGAGCGGTTGCTGACAATGTGCCCGGACCATTCGGCGGTGGCCAGCGCGGTGGGGCTGGTCTTGAACCAGCGACTGTTGCGCAAACGCTGTCCGGGCTGCCGGGGCGAAGGGTGCGAAGCCTGTCTGGAGACGGGTTATCAGGGCCGGGTGCCGCTGGTGGAATCACTGCGGATGAATGAAACGGTGCGGGACCAGGTGCGACGCAGTGATTTGTCCGCGCTGGCCCCGGCGCAAAGTCTCGCCGAGTCGGCGCGGCGCCTGGTGAATCTGGGCGTGACGGATGAAGCGGAATACAAACGGATTTTTGGCATCTAGGAGCCTCTTATGAAATACGACGAATTTGCCTTTTTCAACCAGCAACTGGCGATGATGCTGCGGGACGGCATTCCGCTGGAGGGCGCGCTGCGCCGGCTTTGCCAGGACATGCAGACGGGCGCGCTGCGCACGGAATTGCTGGCCCTCGAAAGCGACCTGGCCCGGGGCACCCCGATGGCGGAGGCGCTGGCTCCCAGGCAATTGCCGGAGCTGTACAAGCGAATGATTCTGGTCGGGGTCAAAAGCGGCGACCTGCCGGCGGCGCTGACGATGCTGGCGGATTATTTTCAGCGGCAAAGCAACATCTGGACGCGGTTGAAGAGCCTGATGGTGTATCCGCTCATCGTGATATTTTTGGCGTTCGTGGTGTCGCTGGCGCTGACTGTGATCTGGACAGGTTTCATCGGACCCAGCATGGGGGAAGTATTTGGCGGTATGAATATGAGGCTTCCGGGAGCCACGGAATTCGCGCTTTCGACGATGCAAACGATCTGGGTTTTTCCCGCGACGCTCGGATTGATTTTTACTGGATTGCTGGCGGTGGTGCTCCAGCCAACCCTTCGGGGAAAATTTCTCTGGCGCTTGCCCGCGTTCAAGGAGGCCAGCGTTTCTCGCGTGGCGGCCGCGTTGAATCTGCTGCTCCAAAACGGTGTGCCTCTGCCTGAGGCAATCGAGTTGGTGGAGCAGTTGGAAAACAATGCAAATGCGGTAGATGATTTGAAAGCTTGGCGAGCCAACCTGGCGGCAGGCTTTGCCAAGTTTTCCCAAGTGGCGGCCACCAATACCCTGTTCCCCCCCATGTTTGTTTGGGTGGTGGCAAACGCGGGGGACGATGTGGCGGCGGGCTTCAACCGAGCGGCGGAGATTTACCAGGCGCGGGCTTATTACCGGACCGAGGTGGCGTTGTACTCAGTTTTGCCCATCGCGGCCCTGTTTTTGGGGGCCATCGTGCTATCGCAGGCTTTTCTGGTGCTGTGCATGTTTTTGCCCTTTATTGCCATGATTAGTAACTTGAGCGGCAACTAACCCGTCCGGCAACCCTGACCAAATATGATGATTGCTGAAACATACGGTTCGACCACAAGTGTGTGGGAATCCTTGGTGGCGGTGTTTTGGTATGGCGTTTTCTTTATGCTGCCGGCGGCCCTGCTGTCCGTCCTGGTTCATTTCCTCCTTTCCCTGCCGATGCGCCGACGGGATCGCACCCTGTTTTTTCTCGACTTGCTTGAAACGGCGCTACAGCGCGGACAGTCCGTGGAGCACGCTATTCTTACCGGAGCGGAAACGCGGGATCAAGTGATGGGTGTACGCTTTTTTTTGGTGGCTGCCCACATTGAAAACGGAATGAAACTCGGAGAGGCGCTGGAACGCGAGCCGCGCTTTCTGCCGCCTCGGATTGCCGCCATTTTGCGCGCGGGGGAAAAGTTGGGCGATTTGAAAAGCGTACTGCCGGCCTGCCGGGAAAACCTCCGTGTAAGACCCGATTCGATTCATACCACTTTGCCTTATATGGTCGGGTTGCTGATGGTCTTTGCACCGATTTCCATCTGGCTCATGTCGCTATTAAATGTGTTTGTCATTCCCAAATTCAAGGAAGTTGCCCAGGGCATGAATGTCTCACTTTATCCGGTGACGCAGTTTGTCCTGGCCCACACAGCACAAATGATCTTGCTGGAGGCGGCTTTGTTTTCGTTGCTATTCGTCGGTGCAATAGTTTACGTGGGGGGGCCCGGATTCGTCCGCTGGTTTCAATACCGGTCTGTGCCGGTGGTGGATGGGATTGTCTGGCTGATCCCGTGGAAGCGCAAAGGGCTGCAACGCACTTTTTCGGCGATGCTGGCGGTGCTGCTCGATGGCGGTGTACCGGAGCCTGAGGCGGTGCGGTTGGCCGGGGAATCCACCGCCAATGAAATTTGCCGGCGCCGGTCCGTCATGGTAACGCGGGCGTTGGAGCAGGGTGTCTGTCTGAGCGAGGCGGTGCGGGAGTTTGACGACAGCGGAGAGTTCCACTGGCGGCTGACGAATGCCACGTATGTCCATGGCGGCGGATTTTTGCGGGCGTTGCGCGGCTGGCATGAGGTGCTGGATGCCCGGGCATGGCAGGAACAGGAAGCAGCCGCCCAGACGTTGACAAGCAGCTTGGTTATTTTAAATGGTATCATTGTTGGACTGATTGCGACCGGCCTGTTCGGCATTCTGATCGCCATTTTGAAAGGAGCTTTGCTGGCAGAATGAAAACATCCCTTTATCCGCATAAGAACCCAGTTCACCGCCAGCGCGGTTTCCTGGAAGTGGACTTGGTGGTGGCCACGGCCATTCTCGCCCTGGCAATATTGCCCGTTGGATTTGCGTTCACGCATGAGCGGCGGGTACTGCGCGCGGAATATGATCGCAGCGTGGCCGTGGAACTCGTGGACGGCGAGGCGGAAATTCTGGCGGCCGGGGCGGGCCGGGATTTTCCGGATGGCACACAAGAATATCCTTTGCACACGCCGGCGGCGGCGAGTCTGCCGCCCGGAACGTTTCAACTTACCAAAACCGGCGGTCATGCGCGGCTGGAATGGACTCCGGCCAAGCGGTTGGGCGTTGGCGTGGTAACCCGTGAATTTAACATCAAATGAAACCGATCCCATCCAAGTCGGCAGGCCGGAGCCAGGCGGGCATTTTACTGGTGGAGTGTCTGGTGTACATGTCGGTGTTTGTCATCATTCTGGGCGGGGCAATGGCGGCATTTTATTTTTGCTGGGATAATTCCAAAGCCCTCATCTACACCTCCGATGATGTCTCCCGGGTCTTGCAAGTGGGGGAAGGCTGGCGGGCGGATGTGCGCGCGGCCACCGGGCGAATTACGGTGGAGACCACGCCGGATGGCGACCGGGTCGTCATCCCGGCAGGCAAGAAGCAGATTGTCTATCGCGTAGCGGCCGGCGAGTTGCGGCGGGAAGTGCCTTCCACCACGGATACCCGGGTGCTGCTGACCCGGGTGCAAACCTCGTCGATGAAACCCGCCGGGCGCGGGGCGGTGGATGCCTGGCGCTGGGATGTTTCGCTGGCGGCCCGGCGGAATCAGGTTCATCTGCCATTGCAATTCACCTTTGAGGCGGTGCCTCCACAACCATGAAACTATCATCTTCAACCCCGGCAAAAACCGGCGAGCGCGGATCGGCGACGCTGATCCTGTTCGTACTGCTCTCCATCATGCTGATTCTGGTGGCGGTGAATGGCCGGGCGCTGCTCCGGCTGCATCATCAGATCAAATTTGTGGAGGAAAAACAGGTGCAGCGGCTGAATCCGCCGTCGGCCGGCACTAATTCCATACCCGCCAAATCACATGAATAACGACGCCCAAACCAAGGTGCAGATGCTCAAGAATTCCTTGCGCTGTTTTACGTTCGGCTTGCTGGCGCTGATACCGGTGTTCGGATTTCCCTTTGCGCTGGCATCACTTTGGCTTTCGGGCCAGGTCCGGAGAACCGAGCGGCAGTTTTGGAACGCGGCCCGGGCTTATCGGCTCTGGGGTGTGGTATGCTCGGCGGCGGGCACGATTTTTTGGATGTTGATTGGCACTTTGATTGCGTATCAGGCGGTTTCGAATCATTGAACGCTGGTTGGTAAAAGGCGCATCCGCGCATTGCTCCGGAGCGCGGCTGTCTCAGCCGCAGCGCGTGGACAGGCCAAGTGGCGGCGGACTTTGCCCGCACCATGGCGGCGGAACAACGGGGAAGTGACATGTTCAACCCGGCCCGCTGGGACAGCCGCGCTCCGAAGCGCATGGGCGGTTTCCGATTGAAACTTCTCCCGGGAAACCTGAAACTTCCGGCCTGCATGGAACCGGCCCCCGCCCGCATCAATTCCCTGACGCCCGCTCAGCGTCAGGCGGTAGCCGCGCGCGGCAACGTGCTGGTGATGGCGGGCGCGGGTACGGGCAAGACCAAAACCCTGGTTGAACGTTGTCTGGATTGTCTGGAGCGCGACCGGGCCGGACTCGACGAATTACTGATCGTCACCTTCACCGAAGCCGCCGCCGCCGAAATGCGCCTGCGGCTGCGGCGCGTGTTGGAACAACGCCTGGCGGAGGAACCGGAGAATGAGCATTGGCACCGGCAACTGGCGCTGTTTGATGTCGCGCATATCGGCACGCTCCACAGTTTTTGTTTTCGACTTGTGCGGGAACATTTCTACGAGCTGGGACTGGACCCGCAACTCAGCATTCTTGACGACGGCGAGGCGCGTGAACTGGCCCGCGAAACCCTGGATGAGTTGTTATTGGAACATTACGAGGGGGCGGATAATTTTTCCCTCGCCGTGCGCCAGTTGATTCAGTTTCAAGGCGGCGGACGCGATGAGAAAATACGTTCACTGATCCTGCGCCTGCACCATTATTCCCAGGCCCGTCCCGATGCCGCCGGCTGGCTGGCCGGACAGATTGAAAAATTTACCCGGGCTGATCCCGTCGATTGGCAGCAATGGCTCTTGCAGGCGGTGCAAACGTGGCGCGATGAATGGCTGCCGATTCTGGAATCGCTCATCCCCGGCAATGCCAAAGCGGTTGAGTTGATCCCGCTGCTGCAGACGTTGAAGCGTGAATTCTCGCGGGCCGTTGCGGCAGAAGCGCTGTCTGCGGTGCTGATGGCTTCCACCCAATGGCCGAAGGGGAAAAAAACCGTTCTCAGCAAACCGCTGACGCGGCTGTTCTCCGAGGCCGGGTTTCTGCATTCCCTCGCGGCAGTTACCCCCGCCGGCGATCCACTGGCCGAGGATTGGAACTGGGTGCGGGGTCACATGGCCGCGCTGTTGCAGTTGACGCAGCAATTTTCCGCCGGCCTGCTTGCGCGCAAGCGCACCGATGGCGTTTTGGATTTTCATGACCTGGAGCAATTCGCCCTGAAGTTGCTCTGGGATTTTTCCACGGAGCAACCGACGGCCGTGGCGTCTGCCTGGCGCCAGAAAATCCGGTTCGTTTTTGTGGATGAATATCAGGACATCAATGCGGCGCAGGATAAAATCATAGCGGCACTGGCGCGCGAAGGTGAGGCGGCGAACCGTTTTCTGGTCGGCGATGTGAAGCAAAGCATTTACCGGTTCCGGCTGGCGGATCCGGAAATCTTTCGCGCCCATGCAAAAAACTGGCATGGGCCGGGCAGCGGGACCATTTCACTGGCGGAAAATTTTCGCAGTCGGGCAGGGGTGTTGGATTTTAGCAATTCGCTGTTCAGTCTGATCATGCAGGAGGCGGTGGGCGGCGTGACGTATGGTCCGGCTGACCGGCTGATTTTTGGCGCACCGGACGTCCGCGCCGATCTGGCTAGCGGTCCCGGGCAGCCGCCGCGCGTAGAGCTATTACTACGGATCCAGGGCAAACCGGAAGCGGGGGCTGACGCGGAGGAGAATCCGGAGCTGGCCGATCTGGAGGAATCCGCGCGCGAGGCGAGGCTGCTGGCCCGGGAGTTGAACCGGCTGATTCAGGATGGACATCAGATTTGGGATGAAGGAGCCAAGACATTTCGCGGTTTGCGTCCCGGCGATATCGCAGTGCTGCTGCGTTCCCCCCGGGGCAAGGCGGAGACGTATGCGAAAGAATTCGATCGCGCCGGATTGCCGCTGGTGGTGGCGCGCGGCGGTTTTTTTGAAAGCGCGGAAATTCTTGATCTGCTGAGCCTGTTGCAACTGCTCGATAATCCGCTGCAGGACGTGCCGTGCATCGCGGTGCTGCGGTCGCCGCTGGTTGGTTTGACGCTGGAAGAGTTGGGAGAGATCCGGCTGCAGGCGCCGGGGAAACATTTTTGGACGGCACTCAACCGGGCGGCCAAGGAGCTGGCTGATGCAGCGTTGAAGACCAAACTCGTTCGCTTTTTGGAGCAGTGTTCCCGCTGGCGGCAACTGGTCCGGCAGGCCTCGCTGTCCGAATGTCTGGAAACGGTGCTAACGGATACTTATTATGCGGAATGGCTGCGCACGCAACCACGCGGCACGCAGGCGGGCGCGAACGTGGAGCAATTTCTCAGCCTGGCGCAACAGTTCGACCGGCTGCAACGCCAGGGGCTGACCCGGTTTCTTCAATTCATCGAAGTGCGGCGCGAATTGGATGCCACCACGGAGGCGCCGGCGGTGATCGCGGAAGACGCGGTGCGGCTGATGAGTATTCATCAGAGCAAGGGGCTGGAATTTCCGGTGGTGGCGCTGCCGGATCTGGGCAAAAATTTCAACGAGCAGGATTTGAACGGCGAGATTATTTTCGATGAGGCGTTTGGCCTGTGTCCGCAGGTGAAGCCGCCGCAAACCGGGCGGCGTTATCCCAGCCTGCCTTACTGGCTGGCCCGGCGGCGGCAGAAGCGCGAATTGCGCGGCGAAGAGCTGCGCCTCCTTTACGTGGCCCTGACCCGGGCGCGCGATACGCTGCTGTTGCTGGCCGGTATTAGCTCTAAAAAGTGGGATGACTTGTGGACGCAGCCGGTGGCGGTAACGGCGCAGAAGCTGGCCGAAGCCAGAAGTTTTGCGGATTGGATTGGCCTGTGGTTTGGCCAGCAGCGGGCCGGGCAACCCATTCAGGAAGTCACGCAGGGGTTGTTGCCCGGGATGTCCTGGCGGTTGGTGGAGGATGCCGAGCTGGCCCGGGCGGCCGAAGCGGCCATACCCCTGTCTGGCAAGGCAACCGCTTCAGTCGAACCGTTGAGTGAACCGGCCTTGGACCGTTTGCAATCCGTCCTGAGTTGGGAATATCCGCAACTGGCGGCCACCAAACAGAAGGCTAAAGCTTCAGTTACCGAATTGCGTCGGCTGGCGATGGAACTGGATCCGGAGGGAGAGGCGGCGCCGCTCTTTGCGGGACCGGAATTTGTCAGCGAACGGGGCGATTCAAAACTTTCCGCCGCCGATCAGGGGATTGCCCATCATAAATTTTTACAGCACGTCGCTTTGAATGCCACCGGGGATCTGGCGGCGGAGGCGGGCCGGATGGCAAGCGCAGCCATTTTAACAGAGGAAGAGCGCGCTGCGCTGGATTTGGCCGCGCTGGCGCTATTTTGGGATTCCGAACTGGGCCGGATCCTCCGTGATCATGCCTCAGAAGTGCGCCGCGAACTGGCCTTTACGGCCAGATTTAGCCCGGCCGAAATCTCGGCAATCACCGGCCAGCCGGTGCGGGAGGGTATGGCGGATGAATTTGTGGTGGTGCAGGGGGCGGCTGATTTGGTGCTAATCCGCCCGGAAGAAATCTGGCTGGTGGATTTTAAAACCGACCACCTGCGACCGGCTGGTTTGGCCACCAAAGTGAAACGGTATGAACCGCAGGTGAAACTTTATGCCGCCGCCTTGGAAAAAATTTTCAAACGGCCGGTGACGGTGGCGGTATTACATTTTCTCGCTGTTAAGAAAACCGCGAGCGTGATTGGCCGACCTTGGTGACGGGGGCATCGTGCCAAGGTGGCCGGCAAAATTTGCAAAAGCGATTATCGCAAATCAAACAAGTCTTTCACCACCGGCGAGGGAATCTGCCGGGCCGGTTCTTTCACCGGTGCGACGGGCGCTTCAGCCGGTGATGCTTGGACGGGTTCTTTCATAAGCTCCGGGACAGAGTCTTTAGGCGCCACTTTGGCGGTCTCGTTATTCCGCCCACGGCGTCTCACCGAAGCGGGGGCGGGGGCCGGAACCTCCAGAGTTTCCACCGGCGCTTCAACTGCGGGCGGGGTGGCCACGTCCGATTTTACCACTGACGTTTCTGCTTCGCTGGCAGCCGCAGGTGGCGGCGAGCCGACGCCACCCCGCGTACTGGGAGTTTCCGCCACGGGTTTTTCTTCCACGATGGCTGCCGGAGCGGGTTCGGGCTGGGCGGCGGCTGCCGGCACCGGCGCGGGCGCAGGTTCGGGCGCAGGTTCGGGCGCGGGCGCTTCCGTCACCGGGGTTTCGGTGGCGGCAGGCTCCGGAGCCGGTTCAATCGCGGGCTGAACGGCGGGTTCGATGACCGGTTCAGGCTCCGGGCGGGCGGGCGGTTGCAGGCGCACCAGCGCCGGCCGGATCAGGCGGCCTTGAAAGCTGAACCCCAGAGCCATGGTTTCGGCCACGGTATCTTCCGCCTGCGGATGTTCCACGCCGTGGGCGCGATGGCGTTGCGGGTCAAAGGGTTCATTCGCCTCGGCCACAAACGGGACCATGCCCACGCGCCGGGCGGCGTCGCGACAGGCAATTTGAAACTGGCCGATTTGGGCGGCGACTTCCGGCTGCCCGGAACGGCTGGCGGCGGTGTACAGCGCGAAAATGTGATCCAAGATGCGCGCCAGCACCTGAAGCCAGTCGCCTTCGATGCGGCGGAGTTTTTCCACTTCCAGCCGCATGGCATTTTTTTCCCCATCGTTCAATTTGGCCTGAAACTCGTTGAAGCTGCGGATTTCCACCGCCATGCGGTCGGCAATCTCCCGGGCGGCGGCGGTGGTTTTCTCCGCGCCCCCCTGGGTGGCTTCCTGTACGCGCGCCCATTGGTCGGTGGCGGCGGAGACCTGGCCGGCATATTTCTGCAAATCCTCCAACTGCGCCACGACAGTGGTCAGGGCATTGACCTCGACCAGTTTGGAAGCGCCGCGGTATTCCAGAATATATGGCAGCGCGCCCAGTACCGCTCCCAAACCCACGCTGGCGGTGGCGAAAACAATCTGCAGATCGGTAATGGGATGCGAAGCCTTCTCCAGCACGATCCAGCCGGCGAAACCCAGCAAGGTTGCGTTACCGAGCAGGAACGGCCATTTGGGGACGGTCCAATTGGAAGCCTCTTTCATCATAGGTGAAGTGTGTAAAAAATATCGGAAAAGCGCAAGCCGCCGGCGTGGTCGGAGGCCGGTGCCAGCCCGTTATTTTGGTTCGGCGGATTGTAACATTTGCGCGCAAACACTGGTTTATCCTCGACTAATGGCCCGGAAACAAAATCATTCCGGCGTGCGCACATGTGTTATTTTCAACCCGGCCGCGCGGGGCAACAAAGCCCGGCGTTTCCGCCGTCATCTCGACGATATGGCGGCCGGTGTCGCGTTCAAGGCCACCGCCGGCCCCGGGGATGCGCAGCGGCTGGCGGCCGAAGCCGTGGTTGAAGGATATGAGGTGGTGGTGGCGGCTGGCGGCGATGGCACATTGAACGAAGTTTTGAACGGCATAGCCGCCGTGCCTGGCGGGCTCGAGCAAGTGCGGCTGGGCGTGCTGCCCTTGGGCACCGTGAACGTCTTTGCGCGCGAGTTGAAAATTTCTCTTAATCTGCGCCGCGCCTGGGAAGTATTAAGACGGGGCAACGAAACCAGGATTGATCTGGCCTGCGCCGAGTTTCAGGTGCATGAGCGTACGGAAAAACGTTATTTCGCCCAATTGGCCGGTGCGGGACTGGATGCCCGGGCAATCGAACTCGTGAGCTGGCAGCTCAAAAAAAAGGCCGGACCGTTGGCGTACGTCGTGGCCGGTCTTCGCGCGATGTTTGAAACCAAACCCAAGACGGTCATCTGCGTCGGCGATAAAACCTTCGAGGGCGAACTGGTGATGGTCGGCAATGGCAGATTTTACGGCGGATCCTTTGCCGCCATGCCGGCGGCGGATCTCCGGGACGGCCTGCTCCATGTCTGCATTTTTCCCCGGGTGGACTTGCCCTCGCTGCTGCGGTGCGTGCCGCATCTGCTCTTCCGGCAGCGCTTTTCCGAGCAGGTGGTTCAGCGGTTCCAGGCGACTGCCTTTACCATGAAAGGTCGCGGTACCGTCGCGTTTGAGCTGGATGGGGAATGGGTGGGGCACCTGCCGGTCACTTTTTCGGTGCAACCCAAACGCCTCCGGGTGGTGGTCCCGTGAAACTTCGCCAACCCGCCGGGCGTCTGAGGTGACAAGCATGAACCCCAATATATTCGCAGTACTCCTGGCCGGCTTCACTTTCATCCTGCCGTTGGAGGCGGCCATCATTGGAACCAATGTGCCGGCGCAGCCGCTCACGGCGGAGCGGATTGCCACGCTGCCGGCCGGCCAACAGCCCGAATGGAGCCGGTATCTCGAGCATTCCCAAAAACAGCGGCGGGCCGACCAGGATTTTTTGGCGGCCGAATTGGCGGCCCATGGGCTCAAGCAGGCACGGTTGCCGCATGGTACCCATAACGCCAACGGATTGTCGCTGGATCAGCCGGCCGCGTATTACGCCGGGACGGATCCCCGGCGCATTGCGGATATTGTTGTTTCCTTTCAGACGCCCGCCGGGGGCTGGAGCAAAAACACGGATTACACGCTGGAACCGCGCGCACCCGGCGAGCTCTTCGGCGCGGAGAACGGGTCGCTTTTTCTTGGGACCAATGATTTTGACCAGCCGCACGAAGCGAGTTGGAATTACGTGGGCACCTTCGACAACGATGCCACGACCACGGAATTGCGCTTTCTGGCGAAAGTGATTTCCGCCGATCACGGCAGCAATGCCGTCTGGCGGGCGGATTTTGCCCGCGGCCTCGAATACATATTCGCCGCGCAATATCCGAACGGCGGCTGGCCGCAGGTCTGGCCGTTGCAGGGCGGCTACCATGACACCATCACGATCAATGATGGTGCGGTGCTCCATGTGATCGAGTTTCTCCGCGACGTGGCCGGCGGGGCGGATGAATTTGCCTTTGTACCGGCCGGGTTGCGGGCCCAGGCGGACGCCAGTTGGCAACGGGGCGTGGATTGCCTCCTCAAAGCCCAAATTGTGGCGAACGGCAAACGGACCGTCTGGTGCCAGCAACACGATGCCCTGACTTTGGAGCCGGCTTCCGCGCGCAATTTTGAAATGCCCGCCGCCACGTCTTCGGAAAGCGCCGAGATTGTGACCTTCCTCATGCACCTCCCGGACCCGGATGCCCGGGAGGTGGCGGCGGTACATGCGGCGGCGGCGTGGTTTCTGAAAACGCAAATCACCGGCAAAGCCTTTACCGGCACCGGCAAGGAGGGGAAAAAACTAATTGATGCGCCCGGGCATGCGCCGATTTGGTCGCGTTTTTACGAGATTGGAACGGACCGGCCGATTTTTGGCGACCGCGACAAAACGATTCACGATGACGTGAATGAAATTTCCAAGGAACGGCGCAAGGGTTATGGCTGGTACCGCGACACGCCCAAGCGGTTGCTGGAGCATTACCGCCGCTGGGCCAAGGAACATCCGCCGGCGTGATTAGTTCGCTGCGGAATCAAGGCCTTCACCTTTGACGTTTTCCGTCGAGATCAACGGGCCGTCAAAGCCGGTCACGTGAATGCCGGACAACTTCACGTCCGTCATGTTGGCGAGGGCAATTCCCCGTCCGCAGGTGCCGGAGATATCCATCAATTGGAGACCGGCGCAGGGGCGTTCGGCCGGCACGCCGCGTCCGGCCACGAGTTCGGCGACATCATGCACCTCGATTTTTTTGAAGGTGATGTTTTTGACCAGCGGCCATTTTTCAAGGTCGCCGGTTACCGGATCGGTGGCTTGAATGCCCTTGTTTTTCAGATCAATGCCAACAAAGGTGGGCGACTTGAGCACCACCAAATTTTCGCCCGAAATATCCTCGATGTAACCGCCGCGACCGTCCCGGCTCTTGATGAAGATGGCATTCTGGCGGCCGGAGATGGTGCAGTTTTCCAATTTCACATTGCGGATGCCGCCGGACATTTCGGTGCCAATCCCCAGCGCGGCATAAATGGAGCTGTGCAGGCGGCTGTCGCGAATGATCACATTTTCCGTGGGCCGGGACAGTTTCATCGCGGCCAGACCGCGGCCGGATTTCAATGAGATGGCGTCGTCGCCGGTGTCAATGTCACAGCGGTCAATCAACACGTCGGCGCAGGAATCCACGTCAATGCCGTCACCATTGGCATTGGTGGAACGAATGGTCAGGCCGTGCGCCACGAGCTTGCGGCAAAACAAAGTGTGGATGGACCAGAGTTGCTGGTATTGCGTGGTGAATCCTTCCAGCAATGCATTCGTACAATCGGTCAATTCAATCAATGCCGGACCGCGCGGATTGCGCAGATGGCTGAGCGGCGAGGGCGGACCAAAAATGGTGCCCGGTCCGGTAATGGCCACATTCTCCGCGCCGATTGCGGAAATCAAGGCGCGGTGGCCATCGCGAAATTCGCCTTCCCAGCGGATGTTCACCAGGGGATAGTCAGCCACATCGCCGCTGGCCAGCAGTGAGGACTTGGATTCCAGATGCAAGGTGGTGTTGGGTCCGACGGTGATGCTGCCTATCACATAACTTCCTTCCGGCACCACGACGGTGCCGCCGCCGGCGCTCGCGGCGGCGTCGAGGGCCTTTTGAAATGCCGCCGTGTCCTTGGTGAGCCCGTCACCCTTGGCGCCAAAACCGCTGACGTCGAACGTTTGCTTTCCGGCGGCAAAAGCGCTCACCGAGAGCATCAGGGCGCAAAAAAGGGTAAAAGACTGTTTCATTTAATTACTTCAAAGTGTGCTAGGTTTGACTTTCCGAGTCAACGGGTGATAGCTCGGCATTTTATCCGAGAAACGGCCAGGTGGATGGATCCATAGCCGCCGAATTCTGACCATGCCCAAAGAGAATGACTTGCCCGCTTCCGGGTTTTAAGCTATTCAAAACGTGAAATGTTGACACAGGTTCAGCTCAAGAACTTTCGCGGGTTTAAAGACACGACGATTGGTCCGCTCAAACGGGTCAATCTGATTGTTGGGCAAAACAACACCGGAAAAACGGGGCTGCTGGAGGCATTGGTGCTTTTGCTGGGAGACCCTGTACAAGTGATTAATTTGCTGAGCCTTTTCCGTTCCACCGGCGGTGATATGAATGAGAGCTGGCGGTGGGTTCATTACAACAAGAGTACCAGCCAACCGATCGAAATTAAGGCTCAATTCGATGGCGCCAAAAAGTATTGCATTGAGCTAGGAAATTCTGCGGTGCCTCAACACGGCCATATCTTGGCGGGTTCAATTGGAGACGGTGAAAGACTATATGCAATAGGGCCACAAATACATGAGTCAGTTAAAGCCAGCATATTTTCAACTCATCCAACTGACCCAAGACAGGACGCCATAGACTACAACCGGGTCGTGTTGCAGCGGAAAAAGAAGAAAGTGGAAAGCCTGCTGCAAAAAATCGAGCCAAGGCTTCAGGCGGTGGAAACGCTCCAAACCGGAAACACCCCTTTGCTTTACGCGGACATGGGACTGAGCGAGATGCTTCCGGTTACTCAAATGGGCCAGGGGTTCAGCCGGTTGCTCGACATTTATTCGGAGCTGGTTGTGGCCGAGGCGAAGGTATTGTTGATTGATGAGATCGAAAACGGTTTGCACCACAGCGTGCTGCCGGTGATCTGGAGCGGGTTGTTCAATGTGGCGGCCGAGGCCGATGTGCAAATTTTTGCGACCACGCACAGTTGGGAATGCGTTCTGGCGGCGGATGAAGCCGCACGCAAGATGCCCGAGTACCAACTCAACTTGATCCGTCTTGACCGCGTGGATGACAACATCAAAGCCACCATTATAGACAAGGAGGCAATGGGCACCGCCAAGGAACACCATTGGGAAATGCGATAACCCATGAAATTTGTTTTCTGCGAAGGGAAAGACGATCTGGCCGTCATTCAAGGCGTTGCCGTTTCAATCGGGTTGAACGACCTGAACATTGAATTTTTTTCCGGCAAAGACAATCTCACCCACTTTCTGAAAGCCGCCCGGTTGCGTCCGGAATTCAGTCGGAACCAAGTTTCCGCCGTTGGTATCGTTCGTGATGCGGATGAAGACGGTCAGGCTGCTTTTCAAAGCGTGCGCGCCGCTATGCTGGCGAATGGTTTCAACGCCCCGGAGAAAAGTGGCGGCGTTGCCGCCGGTGAAATTCTCACCGGGGTTATGATTATCGGCCCTAACGACGGCAAGGGAATGATTGAAGACCTGTGTTTGAAATCTGTCAGCAACCTGCCTGAGTTTCCCTGCGTGGAAGATTATTTCCGGTGTGTCAGCCAGAAACGCGGGCGGGCGGATTTTTCAGCCAAAGCCAAAGTCCGGGCTTGGTTGGCTACCCAAAGTGATCACGATCTACGTGTGGGGAAAGCCGCCGAAGCCGGTTATTGGCCATGGCAAAGCCCGGCTTTTGAACCCTTGAAAGTTTTTCTAAAAAAGCTGGCGAATGCGTCTGAAATAAAGGCGGTTTAAGCCAATCCATCAGCCTGGTAATTTCGCCTCCGCCCGGCGCAGCTTCTTTTCCTGTTGCTTGATTTCACCCGTTAACAGTTCCTCCGCCGACCAGCCGCGCGACTGGGCCAGCGCGGATAGGTCAAATAGTTCGCGGGCCACGGCGCTTTTGGTCAGCTTGCGACCGGGTGATTTACCATCCAAGCAATTGTTGCCAAATGTTTTGCGCGCTTTCTTGACCAGCTTCTCGGCACGTTGGAGCGCGGGCATGTGTTTGGGGATGCCGTCGAATGCCGACTTGCGTTCCAGGTGGGTACCGGCCTTTTCCGCCCGTTTGATTTTTTCCCAATTGGCCCAGACTTCATCCACATTCTTAACCTTGGTTTCGCCAAAAACATGCGGATGACGACGGATAAGCTTGTCCACCAGATGGCGGGTGACTTTTTCAAAGTCGAACGCCCCGCGCTCGTTCGCCAACTGGCAGTGAAACACCACCTGTAGCAGCAGGTCCCCCAACTCCTCCGCCATTTCGTGGTCATCCCGCGCTTCGATGGCGTCAATCAACTCATACACTTCCTCGATGGCATGGCGACGCAGGGACTGGTGATCTTGTTCGCGGTCCCAGGGACATCCTTCCGGCGAGCGGAGCTTGGCCATGACCTGGAGCAAATCTTGAATGGCGGTTTTCTTTTTCATTTTGATTATTCCCTCGTTGGCGGATGAAAGCGTGGGTACTTACAAAATCACCAAGTCATCGCGGTGGACCAATTCCACTCGCGCGAGTTTCTTGGCGCGAATTTCCATGGCGCTGAATTTGGCAATGCCCCGGGCAAATTCGGTTCCGTCCAGATCGCAGATGCGCACGACATCCTCGGCCGCAAAGTCGCCTTCGCACCGCGCCACGCCGGGCGGCAGCAGGCTTTTGCCGGCTTCGCGCAACGCCTTCTTCGCGCCATCGTCCACAAACAGCGCGCCCTTGGGATGATGGAAGAAAGCAATCCAGCGTTTCCGGCCTTGCAAGCGGTTTGGCTGCGCCACAAACAAAGTGCCCTCGTCTTCGCCCGCCAGCACCTTGGCCAGCACGGTTTTCTTTTTGCCGGAAGCGATCACCAGCGGAATGCCCGAGCGGACGACGATGCGCGCGGCCTCAATTTTTGACTTCATGCCGCCCACCGCCGTGGCGCTGGTGGTGCCGCCGGCCATGTCCTCAATGGTCGTATCAATCTGTTCAATGACCGAGAGCGTCTTGGGATTTTTTTTGCCGAAATTTTCGATCACCCCGTCCACGGTCGTCAAAATCACCAGCAAATCTGCGGGCAGCAACGAGGCGACGAGGGCGGACAATTTGTCGTTGTCGCCAAATTTGATTTCGGTGAATGACACCGCGTCGTTTTCATTGATGATGGGAACCACGCCGCGCTGCAGGAGGGTTACGAGCGTATTGCGGGCGTTCAGGTGGCGCTCGTGATGTTCCAGATCGTCGTGCGTGAGCAACACTTGGGCAACCACGAGGTTGTGCGCGGCAAAGAGTTTGTCATACACCGCCATGAGCCGGGACTGACCGACGGCGGCGCAGGCCTGCTTTTCCGCGAGATTGGCCGGCCGGGTTTCATAGCCGAGCGCGCCCATGCCGGCGCCCACCGCGCCGCTGGTGACGAGCACGACTTCCTTGCCGGCCTGGCGCAACGCCGCGAGCTGGGCGACGAGATGCTCCAATTGCGCGGGGTCCGGCTGCTTGCGGCTGTCCGTCAGGACGCCGGTGCCGAGCTTGATGACAATGCGGGAAACTGATTTGAGCGAGTCACGATGCACGGCTATAGCTTATTAAATTTAGCCTCGCCGGAAAATGTAAAAATGAAGCGCGTGGCAGCAGCTGGGGCGCATCCTGTCACTGCTCACGAACCGGCACCCGGTCGGAACGCCGACTTGCAGCCGGCTTTGGGCGTGCATGTCTTCAATACGGTGGCGAAATACCACCGTGTGCGGCGACCGGGAGATTTAAGCCGGTCTCAGACCGGCGCTCGTGCGCCTGAGAAGGCGAGGGGATAGAACGGTGGGAGTCCGTTTCTGTGCGGTGAAGAGCCGTGCGGTATCGAACCGTAACTGCGTCGCAGCAATGCGGGGTGGAGAGCAACGGGGAGAGAACGACCAGTC
>CAIQKM010000015.1 GCA_903872345.1 uncultured Verrucomicrobia subdivision 3 bacterium
CTCATCAGGAATATAGGGGGATAGCCGCTCCAGCAAGCCCGCAGTGCCCGTCGGCGGAAGTCGCTTCATAGGTCTATGGTTTACTCCAAAAACCCCTACCTGTCTCGCAGAAACAGAAAACACCGTTTTTTCAGCACATCCAGCTTTGTATTAATTGATTGCAACTCTTTTCGTAACACCCTCCATTAGGGTTAATTTCAATGGCCTTGTTAAAATCGGCCATTGCCTCCGCTGGGGCATTTTCCTTAGTTTCTATAACTCCGCGATTGGCGTAGGCGCCCGCGATGACAGGATTCAGTTCAATGGCCTTGTCATAATTGCCGGCTGAATAAAACCTGACCGGAGGAAAGATTGGTCATTTTTGTATCCACTTCAAATGCAGGGGAGCCGGACATGTCCAGTTTAGCAAAGTTTAAAGATTATAATGGTAAGTGCCAATTTTAACGTAAGATTTATATTTTAGCTGCGTCCAGACTGATTGAGCATCGATGTTTGTGGCTGCCATAGAAACGCCAACCGAATCGGTCAATGAAACAGGTCAGCCCTGGGCGACCGCTTTGCGTTTTATGGGATGATTTTTTGAAAGGACAACCAAAGCACTCTGCCCGTTTTTGAGGCGGACTTCATGGGGTGTTTACCCCATTGGATAGGCTGGTAAACGAAGCCATGATGGCAAGCTGCCGGACGTTGAGCAGACGACGGTTAAAATCATGGAAACCAAAAATAATCCACCAAATCTGGGAGTGATCGTCGCCGTGCGCGGCAGTGTGGTGGACGTGTGGTTTGACGGGCCGTTGCCGGCGATCTATGCGGTGTTGCGGGCCGGGGCGAACCGGCAGGTGGTGATGGAAGTGTTGGAGCAGCGGGATGCGCACAATGTGCGCGCCATTGCGCTGACGCCGACGCAGGGGTTGGCGCGGGGGATGACGGTAGCCGATACGGGCGGTCCGCTCAAGGTGCCGGTGGGCAAAGCGATTCTTTCACGGATGTTCAACGTGTTTGGCCAGACGATTGACCGGGGCGCCGCACTGACGGACGTGAGCTGGCGCTCGGTACACCGGGCGCCGCCGGCGCTGGTGGAGCGTTCGACGCGGTCGCAAATTTTTGAGACGGGCATCAAGGTGATTGACGTGCTGGTGCCGCTGGAGCGGGGCGGGAAGGCGGGCTTGTTCGGCGGGGCGGGGGTGGGCAAGACGGTCTTGCTCACGGAAATGATTCACAACATGATCGGGCATCATGACGGGGTGAGTATTTTTTGCGGGATTGGGGAGCGTTGCCGGGAAGGGGAGGAGCTTTACCGGGACATGCAGGCGGCGGGAGTGCTGGCGAACATGGTGATGGTGTTCGGTCAAATGAACGAGCCGCCGGGCAGCCGGTTCCGGGTGGGGCACGCGGCGCTGACGATGGCGGAATATTTCCGGGATGACGAACACCGCGATGTGCTGCTGCTGATTGACAATATTTTTCGTTTCATCCAGGCAGGCATGGAAGTGTCCGGGCTGATGGGGCAGATGCCGTCGCGGCTGGGATATCAACCCACGCTGGGGACGGAGCTGGCGGGACTGGAGGAGCGGATTGCCAATACGGCGACGGGCGCAATCACATCCATCCAGGCGGTGTATGTGCCGGCGGACGATTTCACGGATCCGGCGGCGGTGCATGCGTTCGCGCATCTTTCGGCGTCCATTGTGCTGTCGCGCAAACGCGCGGGGGAGGGGCTGTTTCCGGCGATTGATCCGCTGCAATCCAGTTCCAAGATGGCGACGCCGGGGATTGTGGGGGAACGGCATTATGCGCTGGCGCAGGAAATTCGGAAGACGCTGGCGCAATATGGCGAGTTGAAGGACATCATTGCCATGCTGGGGCTGGAACAGCTTTCGCCGGAGGACCGCCAAGTCGTAATGCGGGCGCGCCGGCTGGAGCGGTTTCTGACGCAGCCGTTTTTTACCACGGAACAGTTTACGGGGCTGACGGGGAAACTGGTGAGCCTGGCGGATGCGCTGGACGGTTGTGAACGGATTTTGAAGGATGAATTTAAAGATTATCCGGAGAGCGCGTTGTACATGATCGGGGCGATCGGGGAGGCGAAGGGGAAACCCAAAGCCACGCCGGCCGCAGGCGCGGTCAAACCGGCAGGGAAGATCGCAACGAAGGTGGAACCGGAGGCCGGCGCGGCCGTTGCCGGTGTTTCCGCAAAAGCGGATGGGACGGGGAAAGAATCTCCGGCTACGGTGAGCTAATGACCGTGTATTTTTGGGCATTTGAACTTGAAACCAGCGATCAGGAGGGCGGGATTATTTTATATGACATCGACTCCTCCCGGCCCTCTCCTCGTTTGGGGGAGGAGAGGGGAAAAGGCGAATCGCGCGGAAACCTAAAATAATTTTTATAATTTTTAACCGGCAGCCAATAAAAACGGTCGGTTTTTACATGGGGTTTTCACCCCATACACGTTTCGCCGAAAGGTGATAAAGTTTTTTAGAATTACAGTTGCGGGCGCCACGCGTTGAGCCATGAGCATGAATCTTAAAATATTGCTGCCGTTCCGGGTTTTCACGGAGAAGACCGGAGTGGCGCGCCTGGTGGCGGAGGCGCGCACAGGTTCGTTCGGATTGCTGCCGCACCGGCGCGATTGCGTAGCGGCGCTGGTACCGGGGATTTTTTGCTATCAAACGGAGACGGAGCCCGAGGTGTTTGTGGCGGTGGATGAGGGGGTGTTGGTGAAGACCGGGCCGGAGGTGCTGGTGTCGGTGCGCCGGGCCATTGCGGGAACGGATTTGGGACAGTTGCGGGCGGCGGTGACAAAAGAGTTTCTGACGTTGGACGAGAACGAGCAGAGTGTGCGGACGGCGGTGGCAAAACTCGAGAGCGGGTTTTTGCGGCGGCTGGCCAATTTCAAACATGAATGACGGACCCTCACCAACGCCCGAGCGGAAACCGACGCTGGCGGGGGAAATCGGGGCGAAGGCGGAGCGTAAACTTAAGGCCCGCCGGTCCACACAAGGAGTCTGGTTCGGATTGGGCATGATGGGACTGGTGGGCTGGTCGGTGGTGGTGCCAACCTTGCTCGGGGCGGCATTGGGCAACTGGCTGGACGGGCATTATGCGGCCGGTCATTCGTGGACGCTGGCGTTACTGATGGCGGGACTGGTCATTGGGTGTCTGAATGCATGGCATTGGGTGACCAAGGAAGACCAGGAAATGAAGGATGAACCGGAGGATGATGATGAATGAATTTCTGCGGCTGCTGCTGACCGGAATCGGGGGAGTTATTCTGGGGAGCATTTTTTTTGGCGGGCTGTGGTGGACGGTGTGCCGGGGCATGTCGTCCAGCCAGCCGGCGCTCTGGTTTCTGGTCAGCCGATTGCTGCGGACAGGCATCGTCATGACGGGTTTTTATCTTTTAGGGCAGGGACAGTGGAAACGGATTTCAGCCTGCTTGCTGGGTTTCATTGTGGCGCGCATGCTGGTGGTACGGCTGGCGCGTTATGTTGGGGATCATAATGGCGACACGTCTGTGAAGGAAAACCGCCATGCGCCTTAGTCCCGACGGACTGGTGTTCTGGCAGCATGGGTTCATCAAGCTCAACGGGACGATCGTCTTTACCTGGGGAATCATGGTGGTAATGGCGGCGGGGGCAAAGCTGGTAACGCGGAGACTTTCCATGAATTTGAAACGGTCACGGTGGCAGAACCTGCTGGAGATCGTCGTGACCGGCATTCAAACACAAATAGCCGGGGTGGGGCTGAAGCAGCCGGAGAAATACCTGGGTTTTTTGGGAACGCTTTTTTTGTTCGTGGCGGTGGCGGCGGCGGGGACGGTGATTCCGGGTTATGAACCGCCGACGGGATCGCTGTCAACGACGGCGGCGCTGGCGTTGTGCGTACTCGTGGCGGTGCCGCTGTTTGGCATTGAGGAGCAGGGTGTGGGGGGGTATCTGCGGACCTACACGAAGCCGACGGTGCTCATGCTGCCGTTTAACATTATCAGCGAACTTTCGCGCACACTGGCGCTGGCGGTGCGGCTCTTCGGCAACATGATGAGCGGAGCGATGATCATCGCGATCCTGCTCACCATTACGCCGTTCATTTTTCCGGTGGTGATGACCCTGCTGGGTTTGCTGACGGGCATGGTGCAAGCCTACATCTTCAGCATATTGGCGGGGGTGTACATCGCCGCCGCCGTGCGGACGCGTCCGCAGAGAGCGTCGGTGACCGCCGTCACGGAAAAACAACCACAACCAACCAAGGGATAATATTTATTATGGATAACATGACCATCATCGCGGTGGTATCAATCATTACCGCGGGACTGACGATCGCATTGGGCAGCATTGGCCCGGCGCTGGGCGAGGGGCGGGCGGTGTCGACGGCGCTGAGTTCACTGGCCCAGCAACCGGATGCGGCGGCGACGATTACGCGGACGCTGTTTGTGGGGCTGGCGATGATCGAGTCCATTGCGATCTATTGTTTTGTGGTTTCGATGATCCTGATTTTCGCGAACCCGTTCTGGAATCATGCCATTGCGGGGGCCACGCAGGCGGCGGGGAAGTGACTTATGTTGCTTGATTGGTTTACCATTGCGGCGCAGGCGCTAAACTTCCTCATTCTAGTCTGGCTGATGAAGCGGTTTCTCTACCGGCCGATTCTCCAGGCGATTGATACGCGGGAAAAATTGATCGCGAAAGAACTGGCGGAAGCAGAGACGAAACGGGCAGAGGCGAAAAAGGAGCAGGACGATTTCCGGCAGCGAAATGAGGCCTTTGACCACCAGCGCGCCGAGCTTGTGAACAAGGCGGAGGCGGAGGTAAAAGTCCAACGGCAGCAGTGGCTGGACGCTGCGCGGCAGGCGGCGGATGAACTGGCCGCCAAGCGGCAGACGGCGCTGCAAACGGATGCCCGGAATCTGAACGAAGCCATACTGATTCGGACCCGCCAGGAAGTCTTTTCAATTGCCCGCAAAGTGTTGACGGACCTGGCCACGGCGAATCTGGAAGAGCGAATGAGCGAAGTATTCACCCGCCGGTTGCGCGAGCTGCCGGACGGACAGAAAGCGACGCTGGGTGAAGCCCTCAAAAAATCCGCCGAGCCGGCGGTGGTGAGAAGCGCCTTTGAACTGGCGGCGGGGTCGCGGGCGGCGATTCAGAACGCGCTGAACGAAACGTTTTCGGCGGAGATCCGGGTCCGGTTTGCGACGGCACCGGAATTGGTAGGCGGCATTGAGCTGTTGGCGGGGGGACAGAAAGCCGGGTGGAACATCGCGGGATATCTGGCCGACATGGAAAAGCGTTTGGCTGAACTGCTGCCGGCGAAAGCCCCGGCCGGAGTCAAACCGGAGGCCGAGAAGCCGGCACTCAAAACCGCATGAGCGTGGTGCTGGAATCCTTGCAGGGCGTCCTTGATCGCGCATTTGCCGGCTTGGACGAGTTGATCGTCGGCGGGGCGCCGCCCTTGGCGTTGCGGGAAACCGGGGTGATTACCCGCATTGCCACGGGCATTGCGCACGTGGCGGGCCTGCCGGGGGCGGGGTTTGAGGAGCTGATTCAGTTTCCCGGCGGGATTTTGGGCATGGCGTTTAACTTGGATGCGGACGAAATCGGGGTGGTGCTGCTGGGCGATTATGAAAATTTGCGGGCGGGTGATACGGTGGAGCGCACCGGCCGGGTGATGGATGTGGCGGTGGGAAACGAACTGTTGGGCCGGGTGATTGACCCGCTGGGGCGGCCACTGGATGGAGGCGGGCCGGTTGGGGCGAAGCTGCGGAGGCCGATTGAGCGTCCGGCGCCGGCAATCATGGATCGGGCCCCGGTGCGGGAGCCGCTGCAGACGGGGTTGATGGTGGTGGATGCGCTGATTCCGATTGGGCGAGGCCAGCGGGAATTGATTTTGGGCGACCGGCAGACGGGCAAGACGGCGATTGCGATTGACACAATTTTGAACCAGCGGGGCAAGAACGTGATTTGCGTCTATTGCGCGATCGGGCAGCGCGCTTCGGCGGTGGCCAAGGCGGTGGCGAACCTGCGGGAAAAGGGGGCGCTGGAATACACGGTGGTGGTGGTGGCGGAAGGGAATGACGCGCCGGGGGTGGCGTATATTACGCCGTACGCGGCGACGAGCATGGCGGAGTATTTTATGGAGGCGGGGCGGGACGTGCTGATTGTGTACGACAATCTCACCCAGCACGCGCAGGCTTATCGTGAGCTATCGCTGCTGCTGCGGCGGCCGCCGGGCCGGGAGGCGTTTCCGGGCGACATCTTTTATATTCATTCGCGGCTGCTGGAACGCGCCACCCATCTGCGGCCGGAACTGGGCGGGGGTTCGCTGACGGCACTGCCGATCATCGAGACGGAGGCGCAGGACATTTCGGCCTATATTCCGACGAACCTGATTTCGATCACGGACGGGCAGATATATCTTTCACCGTCGCTGTTTGAACTGGGGGTGTTGCCGGCGGTGGATGTGGGCAAATCCGTTTCGCGGGTGGGCGGCGAGGCGCAGCGGGCGGCCTATCGGGCGGTGGCCGGCGACCTCAAACTGGCATACGCGCAATTCGAGGAATTGGAGGCGTTCGCGCGATTTGGTGCGCGGCTGGATGGGGACACGCGCAAGATCATCGACCACGGGCGGCGGATTCGGGCGTGCCTGAAGCAACCGGAATTCACGCCGGCGACCGTGCCGGAACAAATCATGCTTTTGCTGGCCCTGACGGCAAATTTGTTTGATGCGGTGCCGTTGGAACAGATGGCGGCCGCCGGGGCGGCGGTGCGCACGGCGGCGGCAACCTTGCCATCGCAAGTGAGCGGACGGTTTGAAACCGCCGCCAAGCTGTGTGACGAAGATCGCAAAGCAGTGATTGAAACCGCCCGCAAAGCGTTGGCGCCGTTCCAGCCGGTCCCCGTGAAGCCGGCCGGGGCGATGGCAGCGGAGCCGCCGGTTCCGAAGGGAGGAAAAATTTGAGCGAGACCACGGCCAGTCTGACGCGCAAAATTAACAGTGCGGGCGACTTGCAATCCGTAGTGCGAACCATGAAGGCGCTGGCGGCGGCGAGTATCGGCCAGTATGAACAATCGGTGCGGTCACTGGCGGATTATTATCGCACGGTGGAACTGGGCTTGGGAGCGTGCTTGCGGGAGAGCGAGCCGGTGGCGGGCGTGCATCAGCGGAAAGCAGGGACGAAAGCGCTGGCAATTGGGGCGGTGGTGTTTGGTTCGGACCAGGGTTTGGTGGGACAGTTCAATGACGTGGTGGCGGATTTTGCCATCAAGACGCTGGCGGCGCTGCCCGGAAAATGTCATGTCTGGGCGGTGGGGGAGCGGATTCAGGCGCGGTTGAACGATGCAAAATTGCCGCCGCTGGGACTGTTTGCGGTGCCGAATTCCGTGCAGGCCATCATACCGCTGGTGGGGCAGATTCAGATTGAAAGTGAGGCACACCGGGCCAAGGGCGAGTATGCCAGCCTCTATGTTTTTCATAACCGCCCGCAGCGGGGCGCTCTCTACGAACCGGTTTGCGAGCGATTATTGCCGCTGGATGCGGAGTGGCAGTCGGACCGGGCAAAAGTTCAATGGCCGGACAAGAACCGGCCCGAGGTGATTTGTGGAGACGCCGCGACGCTGCGTTCACTGATCCGCGAATATTTGTTTATCTCGCTGTTTCGGGCGTGTGCGGAGTCGCTGGCGAGCGAGAACGCGAGCCGCCTGGCGGCGATGCAACGCGCCGACAAGAACATTGATGAACTGTTGGAACAATTGCAGAGCACCTTTCATCGCCTGCGTCAGAGCGGAATTGACGAGGAATTGTTTGATGTCATCGCGGGGTTTGAGGCGCTGGTGCGAACATGAACGGGCGCGGTCTGGTTCCGGGGCGTGGTGCTGTGCGGGCAGAGGTGGAAGCGGGCACGGCGGGTGGCGCGGGTGATAAAATAGACAGCGGGAATAAGCGCGGGTCGGGTTACACCCCATGGAGGGGAGGACGCTTGGCGAGTTATTGTGGGGCATGAAAATGTTCACCCCGATTGATTCCTGGCAACCGTCGAAACGTTTGAAAATGGTTTATGATTCCATCGCCATCGCACTGACGGGCGGGGCGTTTTTGTTCCTCTTCGTTTCCACCGGATGTGTGGGCTTCGTGGGCGATGGGGGCGGCGCCGTGGTGGTTCCCGGGCCGGATCTGTACATTTTCGGCGGCGGATATGATCGCGGGTATGACGAGCATCGTTACAGTCATCGGGGGTACGAAAGCCGATCAGTCGCGCACGGCTATGGCGGCCGCCGCTGAACGACTTGTAAAAGATCACAATTTCAACTGACCCATTTATGATTATTTCCAAACTGAACAAACCTTTATTCCAGCGGGCGTTGATCGCCTTCATGAGTGGCATCTGGAGTGTTTTGCCGGCATTGTCACAATCGATCCAGCCGGCCGTGCCGCTGGCCGCGCAGGTGGCGCCGGAGCGTTTATTCAATTCGCCCGACGAAGCCATCAAGGCATTGGGGGCGGCCACGCAATCCGGAGATCTCACGGCGCTGCGCGATATTTTCGGCCGCGAAGTCTTTGAGCTGATGACGGGTGATGAAGTCCAGGACGCGAATAACGCGAGGCGGTTTGCCACGGCGATGGCCCAAAGTTGCACGCCGGTGCCCGAGGGGGCGGACAAGATCACGCTGGAAGTGGGGACAAATCAATGGCCCATGCCGATCCCCTTGGTGCGCACGGATGGCCAATGGCATTTCGACACGGCGGCGGGAAAGGAAGAAGTCATCAACCGGCATATCGGGAAGGATGAACTGAATACGATTGGTGTCTGCCGGGCTTTTGTGGTGGCGCAACGCCAGTTTGCGGCCATGAATCCGGAGAGCGCGTTTGCGGAGAAGTTTAAGAGTTCGGAAGGGAAACATGATGGGCTGTACTGGCCGGCGGCGGATAATGAGACGGTGAGCCCGTTTGGACCGCTGGTGGCGAAGGCGTATGCGCAGGGTTATGCCTGGCACAAGGACGCGGCGCCGCAACCGTTTCATGGTTATTATTTCCGGATCCTGACCCGGCAAGGTTCGGCGGCGAACGGAGGAGCAATGAGTTATCGCAAGCATGGGCGGATGACGGGCGGATTTGCGCTCGTGGCGTATCCGGAACATTGGGACAAGTCCGGGATTATGACCTTTTTGGTTGGGCAGGATGGCAACGTTTACCAGCAGAATCTGGGCGAGACCACGTACCGGACGGCGGCCGCCCTGAAGGAATACAATCCCGACAGCAACTGGGCGCTGGTGCAGGACGAAGGGGTGCGGGATGCCGTATTGGAGAAATGAGCGCGTCTCCGCTCATTAATGAAGACGCGAAAAAAATGTTGCGGCGCGAGGCGATTGTCGCGACGAATTTGACCAAATGTTTTGGCGAAGGGGAGACGAAGGTTACGGCGGTAAATCAAGTGGGGATGACCGCTTACTTTGGCGAGATGCTGTTTATCGTCGGTCCTTCGGGCAGCGGCAAGACGACACTGCTAAGTATGATCTCGGGCATTCTACGGCCGAATGCGGGCACGGTGAGCGTGAAGGGTGCCGACATCTGGAAGCTGACCAATGATCAACTGGCGGATTTCCGGCTGAATACAATCGGGTTTGTGTTTCAGGATTACCATTTGTTTCCGCGCCTGACCACGGCGGAGAATGTGGCAATTCCGCTGATTCTGAAGGAGCAAAACTGGAACGATTCCATCCGGGAGGCGGACCGTTATCTGGAAATTGTGGGGTTGGGCGGGCGCGGCGGCATATTGCCGGTAAAACTTTCCGGAGGCGAACAGCAACGCGTGGCAATCGCCCGGGCGATCATCAGCCGGCCGGAAATTTTGATATTTGACGAACCGACTGCTTCGCTGGATGGGGATACGGGGCGCATGATCATTGCTTTTGTGAAGGAGAATATTTTGAGCCAAGACCGCTGCATTCTGATTGTGACCCATGATGCGCGCATCAACGAATACGCGGACCGGATTCTCCATATGGAAGATGGCCATCTGACCGCGAATGACCAGGGAACCGAATGAACGCTGACGAACCAACAATTAAACCGATGCCGGACGCCAAGGCGGAGGCACAGCCGAAGGTGGAAACGAAGCCGGCTGATCCAAAGCGGACTGAACCAAAGCCTGAAACCAAAGTCAGCGAGGCCAAGGCCGGGGAAGTCCGGCCCGAAGTCAAACCGGTGGCCACCAAGACGGCATTGGCCAACAAAATTGTATTTGCGCTTGCGATAACAGGGATTCTGGCGTGTTTAGTGGCGGCCTATGTTTTGGGCCGGGAGCGAATGGCGCAACCGCCGGTTTTCAAACCGGTCAGCAATCCGTATGAGTCAGCCATCTATGCGAATGGCATTGTGGAAAGCGATCAGCCGAACGGGGAGAACATAAACATTTTTCCGGAAGTATCGGGTCCGGTGACACGGATTTATGCACAGGAAGGCCAGATGGTGAAAGCCGGGGCGTTGCTGCTGACGATTGATGATGCGGTGCAACGGGCGACGACGGAGCAGTTACGCTTGCAGTCGGAAGCGGCGCTGGCGCTGCTGAATGAACTGAAAGCGGCACCACGACCGGAGACGCTGGCCATTGCCGCCGCGCAGGTGACGCTGGCGGAAACGGGATTGAAAGTGGCCAGTGATCAGTATGACAAGGACTTGGCCGCGCATGATCTGGCGCCGAAAGCCATCAGCCAGGATGTGCTGGATACGGCCAAGGACACGGTCAGTCAGGCAGCGGCGGCACTGGGCGTGGCGAACCGGCAATTTGAACTCACGAAGGCGGGGACCTGGAGTTATGATCTGGCGAATCAGCAAAAAATTTATGCGGCGCTCACGCAGGGCTATCAGGCGGCGAAGGTGTTGCTGGGGAAATATTCGATCAAGGCGCCGGTGGCGGGCGTGGTGCTGGCGGTACGGACGACCATTGGCGGTTATGTTTCGTCGCTGGGATCTTACGATACCTACACGGAAGCGGCGGGGCCGTTGATGGTCATGGGCGGACCGCCGGACCATCTGGAGGTGCGCTGCTATGTGGACGAGATATTGGTTTCGCGATTGCCGGCGGCGTGGCATATGCAGGCGCAGATGTCGATTCCTGGAACAGATACGAAGATTCCGCTGGAGTTTGTGCGGGTGCAACCTTATGTGTCGCCCAAAATCGAGCTGTCGAATGAACGGCAGGAGCAGGTGGATTTGCGGGTGCTGCCGGTGATTTTTCGGTTCGAGAAAAAAGACGCGCCGATTTACCCGGGGCAGCTGGTGGATGTTTTCATCGGGCAACAATGAGGCGAGGCCATTTCCAGTGAATACGAATAACCCTTTATCTTCAGTCCTCCGCAATGGCGCCGGGCTGGGCCTGCTGGCGGCGATGCTGGGCGGTTGCACGGTGGGGCCGGATTTTGTCCGGCCGGTGGTGTCGGCAACCGGGCGCTATACGAGCGAGGTTCAACCGGCGGCGACAGTGGCGGCCGACGGGATGTCGCAAGAATTCGTATCTGGAGCCTTCGTACCGGGTGACTGGTGGCGGCGGTTTGGTTCGGCGCAACTGGACGCGGTGGTCCGGCAGGCGATTACGAACAATCCCACTTTACAGGCCGCTGAAGCCAGTTTGCGGGAAAGTCAGGACAGTTTGCGCGCGGGATACGGGGTGTTTTATCCGCAAATGAATGCGAATCTGGGAGCGAGCCGGCAGCAGGTGGCGAGCACGCAAAATGGCGGGCAAACGCCGGGACGAATTTTCAATCTGGTTACGGGCAGCGGTACGATCAGTTATGCGCTGGATGTCTTTGGCGGATCGCGGCGCACGGTGGAGAGCTTACGAGTGCAATCCGCCTATCAATGTTATGAGCGGGAAGGCGCCTGGCTGACACTGACGGCGAATGTGGTGGACACGTGCCTTGCGCGGGCGGCCTATGCGGGAGAAATCCAGGCGACGGAAGAATTGATCACGCTGGAACAGGAGCAGCTGGACCTGATGGAGGCGCAGGTGCGGGCGGGCACGGTCGCGTATACAAGTCTGTTGAGTCAGCGCAGTTTGATCGCTGCGAACCGGGCATTGCTTGCGCCGCTGGAGCAGGAAGTGAGCCGGACGGAACATTTGCTGGCCACACTGGAAGGCGTGGCTCCGGCGCTCGCGGTCTGGCCGGACTTTGAGCTTGCCGGCCTGGTGCTGCCAACCGATTTGCCGTTGAGCCTGCCTTCCGAACTGATTCATCAGCGGCCGGACATTCTGGCGGCCGAGGCGCAAATGCAGTCGGCGAGCGCCAAGATCGGCGTGGCGACGGCGGCGATGTATCCCAGTTTCAATATCAGCGGCACCTACGGAACGGCGGGTTCGAGCTTTGGCAATCTGTCGGCGCTGGCGGCGGCGAGCGGCCAATTTTGGAGCATTGGTCCATCGGTGACCGTGCCGGTATTTCAAGGGACCAGTTTGTGGTACGGGCGCAAGGCGGCGCAGGATGCGTTTCAACAAACGCAGGCGGAATACCGGCAGACGGTGCTGGCGGCGTTTGCACAGGTGGCCGATGCGCTGAACGCCTTGCAGCATGACGCCCAAGGATTGCAGGCGCAGACGGACGCCCGGCAGGCGGCGGCGGAAGCGCTGGAACTGGTGCGGGTGAATTATCGCGCGGGGCTGGTGGCCTATCCGGACGTGCTCACGGCGGACGTGCAGTTTCATCAGGCGACCATTGCTTGGTTGCAGGCGGTGGGACAGCGGCATCAGGATACCGTGGGACTCTTTGCCGCGCTGGGCGGCGGGTGGTGGAATCGCAACGCTCAAATTGGGAAGGGCGGGGAACCGTGAAATACAGCGGCATTTTTCGGATTGGGTTCAAATTGCTGGTCAACGACAAGGCCAAGTTTTCCGCGCTGCTGATTGGGATTACGTTTGCCGTGTTTCTGATGATGCAAATGACGGCGATCTTTGCGGGCATTCTAAACCGGGCGTTTTCAACAGTTACCAATGTCGGGGCCGCGATGTGGATCATGGACCCGGCGGTGAACACGGCGACGAGTCCGATTCCGATGCCGGACTATGTGCTGGCGGCGGCCCGGAGCATGAACGGGGTGAGCTATGCGGTGCCAATCTTCATGGGCGGGGCGATGGTGAAGCTGGCGGACGGGACGTATCAATCGGCCAATGTGGTCGGACTGGATGATGAAAGCCTGTTTGGCCGGCCGGAGCTGGAACAGGGCAATATTCAGGACATTTACGCAGACAACACGTTTTTCGTGGTGGACGACGCGGAGTTTTCCAAGCTGGAAAATCCGAAGATTGGCACGACGTTTGAGCTGAATGATCATCGCGGAAAGATCGTGGGCATTGCCCGGGTGGCGGCGAACGGATTGAACGGGGTGCCGACGCTCTACACCACTTACAATCGCGCGAAGGAATATCTGCCCACGACCCGTTTCACGATGTCCTATGTGCTGGTGCAGCCGAAAAATGCGGCGGCGGTGGCGGCGATCAAGGAACAGGTGACGAAGCTGGGTTATGTGGCGTTTACGAAGGATGAATTCAACAAGCGCATCACCGATTACTACACCTACAAGACGGGCATTGGAACGAACATTCTCCTGATGACGGTGATTGCCTTCATTGTGGGGTTGTCGATTTCGGGACAGACATTCTACACCTTCATCCTGGAAAACTTGGAAAAATTCGGGGCGTTGAAAGCCATCGGTGCCAAGGGCCGGGAGCTGATTTATATGATCCTGTTCATGGCAACGTTTACGGCGCTGACGGGCTATGGTCTGGGCATTGGACTGGTGACTCTGATGATCGAGATATTTCGTTCCCAACTGCCCAATTACGCGGCGACGATCACCTTTGGAAATGTCGGGTTGGCGTTTGGCATGGTTTTGCTCATAGCGGGAATTTCCAGCTACATCGGGATTCGCAAGGTGCTCAAGATCGAGCCATTTGACATTTTTCGGGGGTAGGGGGCGCGGCCATGGGGGGAACACCCCATGGGAATCACTGGAGGATCGGCGTAATTATTACCCAAGGCACATATTATGAAAGATCCCGTTTATAAACTCATCGAACTTACCGGCACTTCCACGACTTCCATTGAAGACGCCGTGGACAATGCAATTGGTCGGGCGCACAAGACCGTAAAAAACCTGTGCTGGTTTCAGGTGATCGAAACGCGCGGCAACATTGCCAAGGGTAAGGTGCATCACTGGCAGGTAAGCTTGAAAGTCGGTTTTGAAGTCAAGGGTTGAACGAATTCCAACAGAAGCATGAAATCCGAATCCAAAAAAACAGCGACCGCCCAACCGGAGGCTGAACCATTGCCGACACAACCGCCCGTTAACGAGCCGGACCCGCAGCAGCGTGAACTGGCGGAGCAGAAGGATGCCTTTATGCATCTGGCGGCTGACTTTGAGAACTTCAAGCGGCGGAGCCGGCAGGAGAGTGATGCCCGAGCCACGGCGCAGAAGGAAGGTTTTATCGTGGAATTGCTGCCGGTGATTGACAATTTGGAGCGGGCGCTCGTTTCGGGGGCGGCCCCGGGGGCACCGGAATTTCGCCAGGGGGTGGAGATGACGTTGCAACAGTTGCGTCGGTTGCTTCAGCAGCATGGCGTGGAGTGCGACGAGATCACGGGCCGGCCGTTTGATCCGCGCCAGCATGAGGCCTTGTGTCAGCGCCATGATCCGGACCAGGCGCATCAAACCATTCTCGAAGTGTTTCAACGAGGTTACCGGCGCGGGGCGAAAGTGATCCGGCCGGCCAAAGTGGTGGTGAACGATCTGGCCTCGGCCAACCCCGAACAACATGCCCGCTGAATTCAAAGACTATTACCGGGTGCTGGGCGTGACGCCCAAGGCCACGGGCGACGAAATCAAATCAGCATTCCGCACGCTGGCCCGGAAATACCATCCGGATGTGGCTAAGGACAAGAAGACGGCGGAGGAAAAGTTTAAGGAGATCAACGAGGCGAATGAGGTGTTGAGTGATCCGGAGAGCCGCAAGAAATATGACCAGTTGGGGGCGGACTGGAAAACCGGCGGAGCATCGCGTCCGCCGCCCGGTTATGCCAGCGGGGCAGCGGCCGGCCGCGGGCAACCGCGTGGCGGGGCCGATGACTTTCAGTTTGAAGGCACCGGGTTCAGTGATTTTTTTGAACAGTTTTTTGGCGGCCGGGCGCGCCGACCCAACGGGGAGGCGCCGTTTGAGCAGCGCGGGGGAGCGGAAGGTGGGGATGAACGGGAGATGGTGCAGCAGGGGCAGGACATTCAAGGCGACATTCTTATTACACTGGATGAAGTGCTCAAGGGAGCCATGCGGGCGATTTCGGTACGGCGCAACAATGCCCGCACGGGGCGGGAAGAAGTGGAAACGTATAACGTGCGAATTCCGGCCGGGGTTCGGGCGGGTCAGACCATCCGGGTGGCCGGCAAGGGCGGCGAGGGGATGGGCGGCGGCCGGGCGGGCGATATTTTCTTGCAGGTGCGCTACGCGCAACACCCGGACTGGCAGGTACGCGGAGCGGATTTGGTCGGGCAATTGGATCTGGCACCGTGGGAAGCGGTTTTGGGGGCAACGGTGTCCGTGCCGACGCTGGAAGGCAGCATCTCGCTGAAAGTTCCGGCGGGCACGCGGCAGGGCCAGTCATTGCGGGTGCGCGGCAAGGGGTTGCCGGCCGGGGCGGCCAAGCGGGGGGATTTGTATGTGGAGATTTGCATCCAGGTGCCGGTGCGCGTTGGGAACGAGGAGGAGGATTTGTGGAAGGAACTCGCGAAGAAATCCGCCTTTGCCCCGCGCAAAGCGGGCTGAAGGCGGCGATTCAATCCGTCAGCCGGTCAATTATCCGCAGTTGGAAACCAACTGCAAGGAAGGAGTGCGCGGAGCGGGTAACTCCGTATGGAAGCGGTCGGTGAACGGAGTTATATTTCAAGCAGAATTCGGCAACTAAACAAAAATGATATGATCAAAATTAAAAAAACACTCCTGGCCGCCGGTCTGGCGACCACGCTGGGCCTGTCGCAGGGTTGCGCTCTTTTGCTGGTTGGCGGCCTGGCAGCGGGGGTGGTTTATGGCACGGTTTCGTACGCCAAAAACACCCTGCAGGTAACGGACAACGTTTCGCTGGGCCGCGCCTGGCAGGCGGCGAATGGCGCGATGAAAGATCTCAGCATCCCGGTGACCTTGTCCAAAAAGGACGGTACTTCGGGCCGATTGGAAGGGCGGAATATTAAAAACCAGCCGGTCATCATTGTGTTGACGCGGCAGACGGACGGCGTCACGAATATTGATGTCACGGTTGGCACTTTTGATTCCAAGGAGAATCGGGATGATGCGCAGTATCTCTATGACCGTATGAAAGACCGGTTCTGAACCAATCTGGCTTAGAGTGCGTCTGAAAAAGGAAATTGGGGGTGTTTTGGCAGAGTCTGACGGCCAAATAAATGCACAAAACACTTGATCTGCTTGCTTGCTTTTGCGGCTGTCATTCGCGGTAGCGCCAGTGGGGCGATGAAAAAAGCC
>CAIQKM010000016.1 GCA_903872345.1 uncultured Verrucomicrobia subdivision 3 bacterium
ATGCGCCAGCGGCGACTGGTGCGGGATTACGAAACCACCGAGTCCAGTGCCGAGGCTTGGATCTATATCGCCATGATCCGAATCCAACTCCGCCGTCTGGCTTGATCCCTCAGCATTCATGATTTTTCAGACGCACTCTGACGTTCGGTGCCCAGGGCGGCATCATCATGAATACCACCAAATATCTGCGCATCGGTAATGGCCAGGCTGGCAGTGCAGTGACGGCGGGCGGGGCCGTCAATACTGCCGGTGAACTCTCCATCTACAATCTGGCTTATTACTCGGCGGACGCCGTCGAATTTTGGACCACGCTCACGGACAATGGCGGCAACAGTCATCCCCTTACGGTAAACACCTTCGGCTCGGTCAAGGTGGACAACGCCAATACCTACTCCGGCGGCACTTATATCAATGAAGGCGAATTCTGGTGCAATGGTGGCGGCAACACGCCGTTTGGCACCGGGCCGGTGTTTGTTTTCCCGGGCGGCCGCGCGGATCTGGGCGGCGACAACGGGGCAACGGTGACCAATCATTTTTATATTGCCGGGCAGGGTTTCCTGGCGGCGAGCGAGCCGGGGGCGATCAAGGGCATTTACAACGGCACCTTTGCCGGTCTGATTACCCTGGCCGGCAATGCGCAGATTGACCCGAATGCCGGCACCGGCACAAATACCTGTACGTTCAGCGGCGGTTTTGCCGGCACCGGCAGCCTGACGTTCGGCGGGCCGGCCAATGTGGTGGCCGGCATGGCCACGCTGGGCGGCAGTTGCACACACAGTGGAGACACGATCGTTGATGCGTCAGCCAATGCGAACGGCGGCTCCGGCCTTTACCTTGCCGGCGGCAAGAACAACCTGCTGCAAAACGGCGGCAATCTGGTTCTTATCGGCGGCAGCACGTCCGGCAGGGCCGTGCTGGATCTCAACGGTACCACGCAAACTGTCAATGGCCTCGTGGCCACCAATGGAACGCCCGCCAATGCACTGGTGACCAATTCGGCCGGTTTGGCGGCGACCTTGATTGTGGGCGTTAACAGCAGCAGTTCCAGCTTCGGCGGTGCCCTTAAAAATGGGGGTGCCCTGTCGCTCGCCAAGACCGGTGGCGGCACCTTCACGCTGACCGGCACCAACACCTACACTGGCGGCACGGCGGTGACCGGCGGTGTGCTCGCCTTGAGCGGTTCCGGTTCGATTTCCAATTCTGCCACCATCACGATTGCTGCCGGTGCAACGCTTGATGCCAGCGGCCGTCCCGATCAGACCTTCACCTTGAACAGCGGACAGACCTTGCAAGGCGGCGGCACGGTCGGCGTCAATCTCACCGTCGCTCCCGGCGCCATGATCATGCCGGGCAATGCCACCAACACCGGCACGCTGACCATCGCCGGTGCGGCGCAATTGCAAGGCGCAACCGTGATGAAGCTGAACGCCGCCGCCGGCACCGGTGATCAACTCAATGCCAGCAGCCTTACCTACGGCGGCACATTGACTGTGACCAATCTGGCCGGCGCGTTGGCCGCCGGGCAGAGCTTTGAACTGTTCCTGGGATCTTATGCCGGCCATTTCACGGCCACCAACCTGCCACCGCTGGCGACCGGACTTCTGTGGAGCAACAGCCTCGCCACCAGCGGCACATTATCGGTGGTGGCCGCCGTCAAACCGGCACCAATTTTCAATCGGATCGCCTGGTCGGGAGCCAAGCTGGTCTTCAGCGGCACGAACGGCACTCCCAACGGGCCCTTTTATGTGCTGGCCTCCACCAATCTTGCGCTGCCGATCGCCGACTGGCCGGTAATGCTCACGAACACCTTTGATGCGGGTGGAAATTTCATTTTCACCAATCCGCCAACATCGGCGGGGTCCCAATGGTTTTACCTCCTCCGGCTGCAATGAACGTTTCGCGGCGTTCGCCCCATCTCCCTTCCAATATGACACGCATTCCCTTCCAACTTACCCATGCTGCGGCCCGCCACCGGTTGGCGGCGCTTGTCCTGTTGCTGGCCAGCAGTGTTGTCAGCGGACGCGGCACGGAGCCGACGCGGCTCATCACCATTGCCACGGCGCACGCTGCGCTCGTGCTTTCCAACAACGCCGCCGGCCGAATACTGGAACTGCATTTCGGCGCGGTCCCGGCGGATTTGTCCGCATTCAAAAAGGCTCCGGGCCGCGAACGGGAGTTCTACCCGCAATACGGCGATGGGTTCGGAGAAAATTTTGTACCCGACCCGGCCTTGCAGGTCACGCATTCCGATGGCAACACATCCACCGATCTGCTTTGCCGCGGGCAACGCACGCAACCGCTGGATGCGGATATTTCGCTGACGCGTCTGGAGTTGAAGGACCCGGCATATCCGTTTTTTGTGACCCTCTGCTTCAAGACATATTTCAATGAGGATGTCATTGAGGCATGGACGGAGATCCGGCACGAAGAGGCCGGCGAAGTGGTGCTTCATCGTTACGCTTCTTGCGCGCCGCTGCTGACGGCGAAGGCCTACTGGCTAACGCAATTTCATGGCGACTACCGGCACGAGGCGACACTGGCCGAGGAAAAGCTGGCGCCTGGCACCAAGGTGCTCGATTCGCGGCTGGGCGTGCGGGCCGCCCGCTACTGTCTCCCGTCCTGCCTAATCTCCCTGGATCAGCCGGCGGACGAAGAGTCCGGTGAAATGCTTGGCGCCTCGCTGGAATGGTCCGGCAGCTTCGCGCTGGCCTTTGAACTGGATCCGGAAAACCGTCTGCGCGCGACGTGCGGCATCAATCCGCTGGGGGAGGAATATCATTTGAAACCCGGCGTGGTCTTTAAAACCCCCGCGGTTCTCTGGTCTTGGAGTGATCACGGCAAAGGCCAGGTCAGCCGAAATTTTCACCGCTGGGCGCTTCGTTATGGCGTGCGCGATGGCCAGAAACCCCGTCCCGTACTTTGCAACAACTGGGAGGCGACCGACATGGATTTTGATGAGCATCTCATCGCCTCGCTTTTTGACGGCGCGCAGGAGATTGGCGCGGACACCTTTCTGCTCGACGATGGCTGGTTCGGCAATGCGCATCCCCGCAATCACGACAATGCGGGCCTGGGGGACTGGCAGGTCAACACCAACAAGCTGCCGCATGGTCTGACGTATCTCGCCGGGGAAGCCCGCCGGCGCGGCGTGAATTTTGGCATCTGGCTTGAGCCGGAAATGGTGAACCCGGCGAGCGACCTGTTCACGCAGCACCCCGACTGGGCCATGCACCAGCCGCATCGCCGGGCGGACCTTAGCCGCAACCAGCTCGATCTCGACCTGAGCCGTCCCGCCGTGCGCGAGTTTGCCTGGGGTGCCGTCAGCAATACCCTCGCCACGCCCGGCGTGAGTTATGTGAAATGGGACGCCAACCGGTTCGTCACCCAGCCCGGCTCCACCTATCTGCCCGCCAGCGCCCAATCCGATCTGCTCGTGGATTACAATTTTGCCCTCTACGATGTGATGGCACGCATGGCCGAACGTTTCCCGGACGTAATGGCCATGGCCTGTTCCGGCGGCGGCGGGCGCGTGGATTATGGCGCGTTGAAATTTTTTCATTCCTTCTGGCCCAGCGACAACACCGACCCGCGCGACCGCGTGAAAATCCAGTGGGGTTACAGTCATTTTTTCCCCGCTGCCAGCATGGCCGCCCACGCAACCAAAATGGGCGGCCGCCCGATGAAGTTCGCCCTGGATGTTGCCATGAGCGGCGCCTTCGGCGTGGACATGGATCTGCGCAAACTGGCGTCGGATGAGCGGTCATCGCTCGCCGCTGGCATTGCACTCTATAAAAATGAAGTCCGCGAAGTGGTGGAGCAGGGGGACCTCTACCGTCTCGAATCCCCATACGAAAAACCCCGGGCCGCTCTGGATTTTGTCTCCCCCGACCGCGCGCGCGCCGTGCTGTTCGTCTATCAACTCACCAATGCACCGGCGACACCGGTAAAACTGTGCGGGCTGGATCCGCAGCGGAAATACCGAGTCCGGGAAGTGAACCTGGCCGGCGCCACCGGGGCATCCCCGGCTGCCAGCGGTAAAATGATTGACGGTGCCACCCTCATGTGCGACGGTTTGCAGCCGTCCTGTCATGCTGAATTTGACAGTGCTGTCTTCGTGCTGGCCGGCGAATAATACGATGTCCCGAGCTGCCAATCATCTGTTCCGCCAACATCTGAAACTCACCTGGCTTGCCGTTCTTTTCGCGGGGCAGCTGGCAGCTTCCTTCGGGGCAGATACGGTCACTCTGGCCTCCGTCCAGACCGGCCAGTGGCGGATTGATTACCACCTGGCAGATGGCACGGCTGATATCTGCTATGGTGGAAAAATCCTGATTCCCCGCGCCTATGCCGTGGTGAAGTTGCCGGCGATCGTCACCAGCCGGGACTATCCCTTCCATAAAACCTCCCGAGAAACGGTTTCCGACCGTTTCGGCCGCGGCGTGAAATTCACCGTGGAATCCACCCGGGGCGACGCGGACAAAATGATCCAGACCTTCTGTCTCTATGAAAAGCTGGATTATCTGCTGGCCGGGGTCAGCTTCGCCCGGCGACCCGGGGCGGAGTCCAATTTCATGTCGCCGCTGACCACGGAAACAGCCATGGAGTTTCCGCGGGGCGGCGATAACCGGGCGCTGTCCGTGCCGTTTGACAATGACAAATGGATCCGCTACCAGGCCGTTCCCTTTGGCACCAACGTGACCAGCTACGAGATTTCCGCGCTATACGACAATACCAGCCGTCAGGCTCTTGTTATTGGCTCCATTGACCATGATTTCTGGAAAACCGGCGTGATTTCCACGACCACTTCCAATGCCGTCACCAGCCTGCAAGCCTTCGGTGGCATCACTTCCGATGTCACGCATGATGTCCTGCCGCACGGCCGGATCAGCGGGCCGGTCATCCAGTCGCCGCGCATGTTCATCGGCCGCTTTGCGGACTGGCGTGACGGGTTGGAAACATACGCCCATGCCTGCGCGCTGGTCGCCCCGCCGCGTCCGTGGAAGGGTGGTGTGCCGTTTGGCTGGAACAGCTGGGGCAAATTGCAAAAGAAAATTTCCTTCACCAAGGCGATTCAGGTGTCGGACTTCTTTGCCCGGGAGTTGCCGGGTTTCAAAAATGACGGCGTGGTTTACATCGGGCTGGATTCCGGCTGGACCAAATTTTCCGATGTTCAGTTGAAGGCCTTTGTGGAGCATTGCCATTCCAACCATCAGGAGGCTGGAATCTATTTTACGCCTTTCAGCCAATGGAATCAAAACGGCGACACCCCCGTGGCCGGCACGGATTACAAGTTAAAGGATCTATATTTGCTGGCCGGCGGCCGCCCGCAGGTGCTGGATGGCGGCACGGCGCTGGATCCCACACATCCCGGCACCCGAAAACTGATTGCTGACACCATTGCAAAATTCAAACTTGCCGGCTTCAAATATGTGAAGGCGGACTTTCTTACCCATGGCGCGTTGGAAGGGGACCGGTATTTCGATTCCCGCGTCACCACCGGCATCCAGGCGTACAACGCGGGCATGCAATATGTCGCCGTCACACTTGGCCGGAAAATCTATCTGAATGAATCCATCTCGCCGATCTTCCCGGCGCAATACGCCAACTCCCGCCGGATTGCCTGCGACTCCTACGGTGGCATCAGCGAGACGGAATACATGCTCAACTCACTTACCTTTGGCTGGTGGTTGTCCGGTGTCTATGATTTTAATGATGCCGATCACGTCGTGCTGGACGGCCACAGCGAAGGCGAAAACCGCGCCCGTGCCACTTCCTCGGTGATCACCGGCATTTTCATTTCCGGCGATGACTTCAGTGACCGGGGCAGCACCAATGGAAAAGTTCGCGCCAAAAAAATTCTGGGCAATGCTGATATTGCCGGCCTGGCCCGGATAAAAAAAGCCTTCCGGCCCGTCGAAGGCAACACCGGCACCCAGGCGGCCAGATTATTTGATTTTCAGAATGGGCGGGATTTTTACGTGGCGGCATTCAATTACACCGACACCCGCACGGGTATTGACCTGCCGATTGAACGATTGGGGTTGGGAATATCCAAGCCTGTGCTCGTAAAGGAATTATGGAGCGGCACCACCAATGACCTGACCGGTTCCAGCACCATCTATGTGGATGGCAAGGATGCCTGCCTATACCGGTTCGTCAAATAGGATTCAGTCCCAATGGCAGCGGTTAGCCAAATTCGCTGGCAAGTTATGGGCGAGCAAAGGCCGGTTAGGCCAAGCACTGACGGAGTTGTGGAGCTGGTGTTTGACTTGGTGTCCGTCAAATGTTCATGATATGCGGATCTGTTACTTTACTTGCGGTTAAGGTTGGAGGTTGTGGGCGGCATCGAACCGGCCGGTGGACCCCGCAAACAATGAACGATCCCCAAAGGCGGAGCATCCCCGGTAACCCCTGTCAAAGGCTGTATATGTTACTTGCCTGGCCCTGTCGCACCTTCCTCCCACGACCGTGCCACGGCATGTGCAATACCCATTATGGCTGCAACATGGCCCGCCATGAGATTTTCCTCCATCCGCTTAATTTTTATCCAGTCGCTAATAGTATTTAAAATTGTAAGGCAACGAGTTGTGGTTATCTCTTTGGCTCGGTTTCGGTTAAATTTGATATGAATTTGGCGTTGTGCAATACCCAGCAGGGCCACTCTCCCACGGGGAGAGGATTTTACCTTGGCCCATTTTTTGATCATTCGCCCACCGGTCCGACCCGTCCAGCCGCTTGATTCGCAAAATGGGCGGAAACATGGTTTGGAATCGCAGGTACATATACCAGGACGCGCTTACGAATATTCGGCTGGTGGTTATTTCCTTTCGCGGTTATTTTCTTGATGAATGGGTGCCGAATGGAGTGTAATTACCCAATACCCCTTGACATATACTGTTATGACGTGTAAATACATTGTATACACATTGCATGGGCGGGTTATGTACACTTTGCGGGCACATAACATTTAGTTGTGGAATTTGACTGGAACAATCCGCCCTTTGACCTTGGTTCTTTGAGCCAGCGGGAAATTGAGGAATCGTTTGAAGATCCGTTCGCAGTCCGGCTGCTGCCGGATTCGCCGCGGTTCAACGTGCAGGCGCGGTTCATAAATCTGGGCATGTCGGCGGGCGGCGTGGGCATATTCAGTGTGTACCGGGCCAATGGCCGGCAGATCCGGGTGGTGTTGGCGCGGCCGTTTGAACCGGAAGAGCGGTTCTTTTATCAGCGGAAGATGGATCAGACTTTGGGCTGACCCCGGCCGGATGAAGCGAAGATTTTTTAAACCGACATGCGCGTATTCGCCACTTGGGAAGAAGTGCCCATCTTCGACAGTGAAGATGCGGAGGCGGATTTCTGGACGGAGAACCGCCCGGACCTGCGGTTGATGGAGTCGGCGGTGGCAGGCGGGTCCGAGGTGTCGGAGTCGGTAACGATAACGCTGCGAATTGATCCGCGAATGCTCTCCCGGATCAAGCGGCTGGCGCGGCAGCGGTATTTGAATTACCAGAGCATGATCAAGCAATGGTTGAGTGAACGGATGGAAAAAGAACTTGGCGACAAATGAATCTTAATTCTAAGACAACCGGCGCCCGCCGGGGCTTTACGCTGATTGAACTGCTGACGGTGATCAGCATCATCGCCATTCTGGCGGCGTTGCTTATTCCGGCCCTGAGCAGTCTCTCCAAGCAAAAATATATCAAAACCGCCACGGCTGAACTCGGCCAGATTCAGGCGGCGATTGACAGCTACCATGCCAAGTACGGGTCCTATCCGCCCAGCAGCACCAATGGGGTGCAGGTCAGCCAGCTTTACTACGAACTTTCCGGCACCACTTATAATCAGGCCAGCAGCACCTACACCACTCTGGATGGCCAGGTCAATGTCAAGGCGGCGGACGTGGCCAACGTGTTTGGCGCGGGAGGAATTGTTAACTGTTCCAAAGGCAGCGGCGAAGACGCGGTGCCGGCCAAGAATTTTCTGCTGGGCCTGAAGCCCGGTCAGTTGGGCATCATTTCCGCCGGTTCCGGCACGGTGACCCTGCTGGTGACCTCCCTGCGGGGGCTGGATCCGGCATACAAGCCGTTGGGGCAGTTGGATCTGGTTCCGTTTTGCTACAATTCCATCAATCCCACGAATAATCCGGGTTCGTACGATCTCTGGATTGATCTTTCCATCAGCCACAAAACCAACCGCATCAGCAACTGGAGCCGGCAGGTTCAAGTGCTGCCTTAACCCCCATGTGTACACCCGCCGACAAACCCAATTGCTGGAAGTGCACGCTGGCCGTCGAATGGCATGATTGCCAGTGGTGTCCGGCCATCGTTCAGCGGCAGGGGATGGAATTTCGGCGCGGCATTACCCGTCGCACCTGTTCGGAGCGGAATATCAATTTAATCAAACCCATGAAGACCAAATCACTGTTTAACCGCCGCACCAGTTCGGCCTTTACCCTGATTGAACTGCTGGTAGTCATCGCCATCATCGCGATTCTGGCGGCCATGCTGCTGCCGGTGATCAACATTGCCGTGACCAAGGCCAAGGTGAACAAGGCCAGGACGGAAGTGCAGGCGCTGGCGAATGCGATTGAGGCCTATGATTCCGCGTATGGGCGGTTCCCGGTGTCGCCGGGGGTGCAGAGTCTGGCCTCGGCGGCGGGCGGGGATTTTACTTACGGCGGCGTATTCACCGGCCCCACGCCAGCCAGTCTGGGAACGACCTACGCGAGCGGCACATATTACACCAATAACGCCGAAGTGATCGCCATCCTGATGGATTTGACGACCTATCCCAACGGCGTGAACACGGTGAATTACAATCACGTTAAAAATCCCAAGCAGACCAAGTTTCTCAACGCCAGTTACTCCGGTTCCACGGGCTATGAACCGAAGCCGCTCGGCGGCGTGGATAACAACGGCGTGTATCGCGATCCGTGGGGCAATCCGTATATCATCTCCATGGATTTGAACTATGATGAGCAAACGGCGGATGCGTTTTATGCGCTGCACGGGGTTTCGCAGTTGAACGGCCAGTCCGGGATTAATGGCCTGTTTAACACCAACAGTGCCAATCCGAGTTCCGACAGCTTTCAGTTTCATGGCAAGGTCATGGTCTGGTCGGCCGGGCCGGATGGGAAGTTTGCCACCCAAGATGGCTCCGGCAACCCGCTTAGCGCCGTTGCCGGGGTGAACAAAGACAATGTCCTGAGCTGGCATTGAGTTTAAAACCGTCGTTTAGATGTTGTGAAAACTGTTCGTTGTTCTTCTGCCAAGCCCGGGTTAAATGCCGGGGCCGCTCCCGTGGCGGCGGGCATCCTGCCTGCCGTTGAGCCGGTGCTTCCAGCCCGGCGGAACGGACTTTGCAACGCCGAAAGCGATAGCATGAGTTCAACGCGGCCATTGGTTCCCACGCCAATTCCGGGCGGCAGGATGCCGCCCTCCGCGTCAGGCCGGGAGGCCCGACGCTACCAAGTCCGGCTGGCCGGCTTTACGCTGATCGAAATGCTGGCGGTCATCGCGATCCTCGGCATCATCGCCGGCATTGCGGTGCCGGGGCTGAAGAACATCGGCAAGTCGAATGCCCAGATCAGCGCCGCGCGCCAGATGTTGGATGCGGTGGGGCGCGCCCGGCAATTGGCCATGGCGCAGCGCACCACGGTCTATATGGTGTTCGTGCCCCCGAATTACTGGACGCTGCCGGATCCCACCTGGTGGAACAGTCTGACGCCGGTGGAGCGCACGGGGGTTACGAATTTGGTGGACCGGCAGTTGAGCGGCTATGCGTTTCTGTCCTATGGCCGGGTGGGGGATCAGCCGGGCCAGCATGCGTGGCATTATCTTTCCTCGTGGCAGTCGCTGCCGGACGGAAATTTTGTGGCGCTGGCCAAATTTGGCACGAACTCCTATTTGAACGTTCAGACCAATTACACCATTCCCGCGATCACGCCCATCGCGGTTACGGTGACCAACTTTGCGCGGTATGCCATTCCGTTTCCGGACGAGTATGCGACGAACGCCGTGCTGACCTATTTTCCCTGTCTGGCCTTCGACTACACGGGCCGCCTGGTTTCCGAGCAGGATGCCTTGGGGCAGCCGCACGATGCCTACATTCCCATGGCGCAGGGCACGATTGGTTATGGCTATGATGGCAAGACCAAGACGTTGCAATTGACCACGGTGAATCCGGGCTTTATTCAGGAAATTCCGCCCGGCAACAGCACGAACATTTCCTACAACCTCATCCACGTGGATGCGCTGACGGGCCGGTCAACGCTCGAGTATTACAAGATGCCGTGATATGAATACCGCCATCTTACATTCCGTTCCGCGCCGCCGGCAGGCGGGCTTCACGATGATGGAAATCGCCATCAGCCTGGCGATCATCGGCATCGCGCTCGTGGCGATTGTGGGCGTGCTGCCGTACGGGCTGCATGCGCAGCGCGACAACCGCGAGGAAACCATCATCGCCCAGGATGCCAGCGTGCTGCTGGATGCGATCCGCAGCGGCGCCCATGGCATGGATGACCTGACCAATTACGTGATTTGCATTACGAATATTCAGACTTTCTACAAACCCGATGGCACACCAAATCTGCCGCCGAACACTTACGGCTACAGTTACGCCGCGGTGACCCAGAATGGTTCGGTGGCGGCGAATCTGTCCATGATGGCCCTGACCAACGGGGCGAATATCGTCGGGGTGCTGAGCACGCCGGAGTATGTGGATAACGAGTTTCTGCCCATTCCCAATCTGCTGAACGGCGGCTACAGCAACCATGTGGTGGCCTATTTCCGTTCGCTCAGCGGGCCGGTGGCGGAAAAGCCGCCGCAGGACAACAGCATTTTGCGCGGTGACTCGTTTGGTTATCGCGTGATTTGTGTGAATGCGCCGATTGCGCGCACTTACAACATTGCGCCCAACAGTTACGACAGCCAGATCGGCTACAACCAGCGCGAGCTGCGCCTGACTTTCACGTGGCCGCTGCTGCCGAGTCAGCCGGGGTATGGCACCATTGGGTCGTCGCCCAATGGCAGCGTGACTTTTCGCACCACGATTCCCGGGCAGGTGGTGGCGGATGCGGCGGCCGTGGGCTGGCGCTATTTTTATCGTTCCCAACTGTTTGTGGTCGCGAATACCAACATTCCATGAATATCGGCCTGCGCCATATAATTACCGGTGTTAGTCCGGCTGAATCGTCGGGGGAAAACCGGGCGGTGGGGGATGTTAGTCTTAACGCTCGCCCTCACCCCGGCCCTCTCCCCCGAGGAGAGGGGGAAACGGTTGCTGCTGCTTTGAAAAACCAAGTCGCTGGATTGGTCGGACGGGTGGACGAATTGTCAAAAAGTGTGCCAGGGGAAATCTCCCTCTCCCTAGGGGAGAGGGCCGGGGTGAGGGCGAGTGTTAGCGCCAATTGGTTGGCGGAGCGCGGCTGTCCCAGCCGCAGCGCGTCATCCATACCTGCCGGGTGGAGTTTTTCCAACCGTCCACCTTTGTCTGCCGTTACTGTCCTGGAATCATGCCGCCCGTCCATTGCCAGCGACGCGCTGCGGCTGGGACAGCCGCGCTCCGGGTTTACGCTCATGGAGGTGATGGTGTCCATGGGGTTGCTCTCGCTGATTGTCATCGTGCTGATGACGGTGTTTAGCAATACGCAGTCGGCTTTTCGCGCCGGGGTGACGCAGACGGATGTGATGGCCAATGGGCGGGCCACGATGGACATGATTGCCGCTGATGTGCGGTTGTTGACGCCGTCGCATGATGTGTTCACCAATCTGGCCGGGTATCATGGCGCGGTCAATTTGTACAATGGCACGCATGGCTATCTGTATCAGGGGTTGCCCGCCACGGGCAGCAGCCGCACGAATGTCATTCAGACGCTCTTTCTGTTGAGCAAGGAAAACACGCGCTGGCGCGGCATCGGTTATGCCGTGGATATCAACAATACGCATTCCATTTTCCCGCTGTACCGATTTTATGAGGAAACCAATCTGGATTCCAATCCCGGCACGCTTTACAACAATTTCACCAACAGCCTGGTGTTTCCGCTGGCCAATACCACCGTCTGGAGTCATCTGATGGACGGCGTGGTGCATCTGGTGGTGCGGGCCTATGATACCAACGGCTTTTGGCTGGCGAACAGCAACAGTTACGCCGTGGGGCAGGCGCCGTTTATCCGGAACACGGTGTTTTACGGGCAGTTTCCCGGTGTTTATCCGAGCTATGGCGAGGAAAGCTTTATCATGTACAGCAACGCGCTGCCGGCCTCGGTGGAAATCCAACTGGGCGTGCTGGAAGACACGGCCATTCGGCGGCTGGAATCGCTGGTGAATGCCAACTACGGCAGCTACACGAATTACCTTTCGCAACAGGCAAACCGGGTGCAGATCTTCCGCCAGCGCGTGAGCGTGCCCAATTGCGATCCTTCGGCTTACCAATGAAACTTGTGTTACCAACCGTCAGTGGCCGGACGCCGGTGCAGAACCGGTCCGCCGTTCGCCGTTCCCCGGCGGAACGCGGCATTGCCCTGGTCATTACGCTGATTCTGCTCTCCGTCACGCTCGTGATGGCGCTGGCCTTTCTGGCGCTTGGCCGCCGCGAACGCGAGGCCGTGGCCACCGGCACGGACGCCACGCAGGCCCGCCTCGCCGCCGACTCCGCGCTGGCCGCCGCGCAGGCGCAACTCGTGGCCAATATTTTTGCCACCAGCAATTCCTACAACTACGGGCTGTTCGTTTCCACAAATTATATCACGCCCAATGGGTTTAATACGCTCCTGGGCTATTCCACGAATAACAACGTCAATTATTATTATCCCAACGGCAATTTCCTGGTGGGCGCCGACTTGGCCCAGAACATTGGCAACCTGCAGATCCTGCCGCGCGTGCCGGTGTTCCCGGGCACCAACGGGGAATTCCGGTACTTTCTCGATCTCAACCGGAACGGCCGGTTTGATACGAATGGTTTCATTGCCGAGTGGATCACCAATGCCAGCGGGCAGTTGGTGACGAACGGCAACTTTGTTTTTGAAGTCGGCGATCCTGAATGGGTCGGCATTCTGGAACGGCCGGATATGACGCATTCGCCCATCAACAAGTTCACTTCGCGGTATGCGTTCGCGGCCATGCCGGCGGATGAGGGGTTGGATATCAATGCCATTCATAATCAGGCCAAAACGTATGCGCTGACGGCCAATGACGGGTACTTCCGCAATCAGGGCGTCGGTTCCTGGGAGCTGAATCTCGCGGCGTTTTTCGCCGATCTGAACATCAATATCTGGAGTCCGTACGAGTATCCGAACAACAACGCCTTCTACGCCTACAACGAGACCAATAACAACTTTAACACTGGCATCGCCTTTGATGACGCCCGGTCATTCCTGGCGTACCGGTATAATTTTAATTACAACAATCTGCAGCCGGCGTTTAACTATTTCAGCAATTTCAATGGCCATAGCACGCTGACAGTCTTCCCGGCCGACAATATTGATGAGTATAGCGATGGTCCGTTGCAGACCAATCTGGCCAACGTTAACGAAGCGTTGAATTCCCTGTCCAGCGACGGCGACCTGAATTCCAAAACCACGCCTTGGGCCGGCTCTGATAATCCGAACCGTTTTTATTCCCTGGTCTCGGATTTGTTTGATACCACCAAGCTCCCGCAGGCGTTCGTCAATCGTATCTCGCAGGGTGGTTCAGCCGGGGCCACCTACGACCGGTACACGTTCTACCGGCTGCTCTCGCAGCTCGGGACCGATTCCTCCGTGGATAGCGGCAAGCTGAACCTGAACTACATGAACGTGGATGTGACGGGGAATGTGGTTCCCGGGCTGGAGACGAATCTGGTTCGCTGGCCCAATGCGATCTGCTTTTTCACGAACGCCGCCGACCGGATGCTGCATGTTTATACCACGAACTGGTTTCAGCGGAATCCCTCCAATTATCTGGCCAGCTACTATGGTCTGATTATCACCAATTATATCAATCCGGACGGCTACGGGCTGACCAATGTGCCGTACTATGGCATGACGAACCAAGTTCCCGGGTTCGGCATTGGCAACATTCCGGTCTATCTGAATGGCCGCATGATCTATTCCACCGCCATCAACCGGGTTTTGCAAGTGGCGGCCAATATTTATGATGCTTCGACGAATGCCCAATATGCTTCGGATGGATCTGCCTTTGCATTTTATCCGTCGGTGTTCCGGCCATTGCTGCATGTGTCCATTAATGCTTACGAAACGAATGTTTCCATTAATGGGTATGAGCAAATAAGACAGATAACTACCAGTCCACCATTGGACTATTTTACAAATACAACCTTAATAACTCACCCGGTTGATATTGCGTATTTATTCAATCAACCGGCATCAATGGCCACCAACTATAACGTCTATGGGGTGCCTTGGATCATTGGGGCGAAAAAGTACATGCCTAATTTCAATCAATTTTCTTTGGTCAGTCAGGTTCAGGTCACCCGCAAGTTAGAGTTTTACCGCCCAAACACTTCTGCGCCATTGAACCAGTATCAGACCAATGAGGCGTTCATCATCAGTGCTTACAACTATTTATCGGCAGATTTTTGGAACTCTTATTCCGGTGCCTATCCTGGTGGTTTGGTGGATATCGCTGTTCAGGATACCTTGCGGCGGGTTTGGAGCAACAGCCCTACTGCGTATTATGGTCAGACGCCAGTGTTGTTTAGTGGTTATGCCCAAATAGGAGCTGGCAAGTGGTATGGGTCGGGATGGAATCCCAAGGCGGCAATTAATAATCGCACTCCTTCCAGTCTGTCATTTGTGCCGTTTTATTGGACCGATCCCTTTATCGGGGCGCAGGCATTTCACGTCAGCAACGGGCAGTTTTATAACGATACCAACTATTTTGACCCGGGCACCGTGGCCCCGCTGCCGCCGATCCAGTTATTGACCACCAACTGGCTGCTGGCGGTGATTTTGGATGGCTCGCATGTCATTGACTTCGTGGAAATGGCCAGCCCCACGGGCGTTACCAATTTGACCTCGGCTTTGGCGGATCAAATTGCCAATGTTCCCCAAAATAACAACAATCAGAACCTGCTTATGTGGAACACCAACCTGACTGCGGGTGGTATTACATGGGGGGTGGCCAACCAGATTGCAATTGCGAAGCCTGGTACTTCCCCCAATCTCAATTTTTGGCAGGCACCGCTGAATTTCCCTCAAGGGAGCGGTACGAATGCGGTTCAGAATCAGCAGCAGTTTTTTGCCAACTTTTTTCTCCCGGGAAATGCCGGGAATACCGAGACGCTTATTCAGGATCCCTACACCCCAACGCGTACGGTTTACAGTTCCTATCTGATGCAGGCGAACGATCCGTTGGTGCACTACCTTGCCAGTGATCTGAATGGTATTCCCGGTTCGATGGCCGGCTGGAATAACGGCTATTATATGAACGGATTATGGCAGCAAAGCGATGACCCCCTGAACACTCCGCTGCCCACCGTTCCAATCACATCGTTGGCCCGTTACCAGCCTTGGGGCTTGATGAAGCAAATGGCCACCCTGAACGGAGTCATTACCAATGGCTATGATCTTTCGTTCAAAGACCCGCTGGTTTGGTCCTCGGACTATTGGGACTTCCCCACGAATGCCTATCCCACGGTCGGCTGGCTTGGGCGCGTGCATCGCGGTACGCCTTGGCAGACGGTTTACCTGAAGGCCACCAACGTGCTGTCCAAAACCATCTCGCTGGGCAATCAAGGAACCGCCAATGCAGGTGTGCCCACCTGGTCGCAATGGACGGGTGACTTGGATCTATTCGACTCGGACAACTCGGCACCCGTTGAGGATCGCCTGCTGTTTGATGTGTTTACCACCAAGTTGGATGACAACGCCGCGCGCGGCGCACTTTCGATCAACCAGAACAATTTGTCGGCGTGGTCGGCCCTGTTCAGCGGCATGGTGGCAATCACAAACACCACGCCCTTTGCCTCTGCCCTCAATCCGGTAGCTGTGACTACTGCCCCGTTAACAATTAGTCCTGCAGGTGTGGACGGAAACAATTCCGCCTTGGCTCGATTGGTCAACAATATTAACGCCACGCGCGCCAATCTGTTTCCCGGTAACAGTTTCACCCATGTGGGCGACATCTTGGCCACTCCTGGGCTGAGTGATTTATCGCCGTTCCTGAACACGCTGTCCAGCTCCCAGGTGGCCGGTGGGGTCAGCGATGAAATGTACGAGTGGCTGCCGCAGCAGACGCTGCCGTTATTGAAGGTGAGCACGGTGCCGCGCTATGTGATTTACGGTTATGGTCAGGCGCTGCGGCCGGCGCAGAATTCGACGTATTCCGGCAATGGGGCGCTGTTTAATTTGGTGACCAACTATCAGGTGATGGCGGAAAGCGCCGTCCGCGCGGTGGTGCAGGTGCATCCGCAGGTGACCGCCACGCCGAACGGCTACGTGACCAACTATACCACCACGGTGGAAAGCTATGACATTCTGCCGCCCAACTGATTTATTGCCCAGTGTGGCAAAGGTGCCGGCAGGGCGCGTCAATCCGTGCGCGCCGCCGCGGCAAACTGAAACGATTGCGTTGGCAGGCGGCGCGTTGAGCCATCATGAAATGGCCAATGGAGGGGTGGGGGAACATCCAACATCCAATGACTGTAAAGCGGGCGGGAATGTTTGTTTTATTGCTCGCCCTCACCCCGGCCCTCTCCCCCGGGGAGAGGGGGAAAAGGTTGCAGCGTTTGGGAACAATCAAGCGGGTGAGTTTGCGGAGCGGGTGGGTGAATGGTCAAAATGCGTGGGAAAGAAACATCGAACATCCAACATCCAACGCCCAACATCCAATGCCGGCAATGAGTCCGCAACCGCGTTGCGGTTGAAAACGGGCTCTGGGTGCGGACCCAGGGTAGCTCGCGCCTCGCAACCCCGGGCTTCGGGCCGGAATCCCGTTGGGATTCTCGGTGGGGCTACGGTCGAATTGCGGTTTCCAGTGAAGCCGTGTTTTTACGCTGGGTTTTCCAAAAATATAATTGATTTCCCGTCCGTCGTTTTGAGTGTAAGTTGTTGCGGTTAAATTGTGAGGTTGTTGTTATGAAAACGCGTTCCATTATAGGTCTTTTGTTGTGCCTGCTGCTGGCGGCGGGAATTTGGCTGCTGTGGCCGCGGCAAACCCGCCCGGCGCATCCGCCCGGCTTCGCCACCGGCTTGGCACCCGCCCTGGCCGCCACCACGCCGACCACGCCGACCACGAATTCCGTCCACGTCCAGACCGCGAATACCAGTGTGCTGAGCACGAACAAGCTGTCCCTCCGGCTGGCCAACACCACGAAAACGATTGGTGAACTGGAGCGCCATAAGCATGCCATTTTGCTGGAGAATGCCTTCATTGATACGGACTTGAACCAGAGCCTCAAGATTCCGACCCAATTGCACCATAACGATGACCCGGGCGCGTACATCGTTCAGGCCCGTCGCAGTGCGGATGCGGAGTTTCGTTCGCTGTTGAGCTGGGCCGGCGCCCAGGTGATTTCGTACATCCCGAACAATGCGTATCTCGTCCGGATTTCGGCCAGCGGGGCCGGTTCGCTGGCGGGCAGTCCGCTGGTGCAGGCGGTCCTGCCGTACGAACCTTATTACAAGGTGCAGACTTCGCTGTTGCAACTGGCGGTGGATCAAAAGCCGCTGCCCGGCGGCACGGTGCTGACGCTTGGTCTGTTTGCCAACACGGCGGCGGCCACGGAAGCCCAGATTGAAAGCATGGGAGGTACGGTGGTGGGGCGCGACCGTTCGCCGTTTGGTCCCATTCTGCGGGTGAAGCCGCCGGTGGACTGGATTGCGCTGGCGCAGTTGTCCGGCGTGCAAATCGTGGAAGTGGCCAATCGCCGCAGGGCGGCCAACGATCTGTCGCGCGTTAATTTGGGAATCTCGGTGGATACGGTCACGAATGCCAATTACCTGAACCTGTCGGGTTCCAATGTGGTGGTGGAAGTCAATGACTCGGGCATTGATGCCACGCATCCGGACTTTACCCTCGGCGGCAGTCCGGCAACGGGGCAGGGCGGGGCGCCCATCCGGGTGATTGGCGATTCCCCCTTGAGCTTGGTGGATACCAACGGCCATGGCACGCACGTGGCTGGCATCATTGCCGGCAATGGCGATGAAAGCTGGGGCAAGGATGGCACTCCCTCCGTGAATGTCGGGGCGGTGGCCAGCGGGTCCATTACCAATGCGGATTTTCGCGGCAAGGCGCCGCTCGCCACGCTCTACTCGGTGGCCGGTATTGATGGCGGCTATGATACGTTTTATATTTCCGACTATTATCTGCAATCCGTCGCCGCGCAGACCAACGCGCTGATTTCCAACAACAGTTGGGGCAATGGCGACGGTTATTATGATCTCGCGGCCGCCAGCTATGACGCCGCCACGCGTGATGCGCTGCCGTTGTTGCCCGGCTCCCAGCCGGTACTATTTGTTTTTTCTGCCGGCAATGATGGCGGCGGTGGCAATGGCGGGTTCGGCGGCAGCGGAGATACGATAACCGCGCCAGGTACGGCCAAGGACGTGATTACCGTTGGGGCGTTGGAGCAATTGCGCAATATCACCAACATCGTCACGGACGCTTACAGCAATCAAGCAGCGGTTTGGCAGCCGGAGACTGATTCCAGTTCGCAGGTGGCAGGATTTTCTTCCCGTGGCAATGTGGGGATTGGAACGGAAGGTACGTATGGCCGTTTCAAGCCGGATGTGGTTGCTCCCGGTACGTTTGTGGTCTCCACCCGTTCCAGCCAGTGGAATACAAATGTTTATTACAACCCCACGAATGATGAAACATTGAGTTTTACCGACCAGACGGTTACCACCAATACGCTCAACTATTATAATGTCACCGTTCCCGCCAATGCCGTCGGTGTGGTCATCAGCATTACTGCCAATAATAATACCACGGTGTTCCCGACGAATCTGCCGATTTATGTTATGCAGAGTGGTATTCCTACCACCAACTCATTCGATTTTTTTACCACATACAATGGAGTAACGATCCCCTCTGACGGCGGGGCCGGGTATTTGCAAACGATCCAGAATAGCGGCTTCTGGTTTGGGGTGGGAGACAGCACCAATGTATCCGTAAACTATAATGTCACCGTAGATATTTATACTACCAACAACTATGGGAACTATTACCCCGTGCTGGAAGGGTTGAACGACAGTCTCGGCCAGTTCTACCGTTACGAATCCGGCACGAGCATGGCGGCGGCCGGGGTATCCGGTATGCTGGCGTTGATCCAGGATTATTTTACCAACACGCTGCACTCGCTGCCGAGTCCGGCGCTGATGAAGGCGCTGCTGATCAATGGTTCCCGTCCGGTGGGCAATTATACCTATTCGGTTACGAACGGAATTAATTTCCAGGGCTGGGGTCAGCCCAACATTGTGAATTCGCTGCCGTACAGTACGGGTACCAATACTACGGTGTCCACCAACGGCCCGATATTCTTCGTGGATCAGAGTCCGACGAATGCGCTGGCCACCGGCGACAGCCATACGTACATCATTACGCTGGATACGAACAACTACGCCGAATATCTGCCGTTGCAGGTGACGCTGGCGTGGACGGATCCGGCCGGCAACCCGGCCGCCGCCATCAAGCTGGTGAACAATCTGGATCTGGTGGTGACCAATCTGGACACCGGCGATGTGTTTTTCGGCAACGATTTCGCGGGGGGCGTGACTTACAATAATCCCTGGGTTACCAACGCCGCGCCGAATCTCGACATGATCAACAACGTTGAGAACGTGTTCCTCTCGCCGCTGCTTGGCTCCAGCTACTCCATCACGGTGGTTGGTCGCGATGTGAATGTGAACGCCGTGACGGCGCAGACCAACAACGTGGTGCAGGATTTTGCGCTGGTGGTGACCTGCGGCGAAGGCGAAGTGCCGACGGCGATCACGTCCGTGACGGACAGCGGCATTGTGAGCCAGCCCACGAGTGATCAACAGATCACGTTTGTCACGACGACCAACACGCCGCTGTACAACCAATTCGCGGGTGAAAATTCGCCGTTGCTGGGCACGAACAACCTGCCGATCGGTCCCAATACAATCTGGGGCACCAACGGCGCACTGACGGTGGGCATGACCAATCAGTGGCATTTCTATGTGATCACGAACACGGGGCTCACGAGCGATGTCACCAATGCAGCGTTCATCACGTTCCTGCCGGGCACGCTGTCGATTCCGCGCATCGGCGTCTTCGCGGATTCGCTGGCGGATTCCACGCGGACCGAGGCGGACATTGATCTCTTTGCGACCACGGATCCGAACCTGACCAACCTGAGTCCGGTGACCATTTCCAACTGCGTGTATAACGTGGGCGACAATCATGCGTCCCTGACACGCGACGGCACGGAGTTTGTGTATTTCATCGATTCCGCGCCGGGCACGGTTTATTACGTGGGCGTGAAGTCGGAAGATCACATGGGGTCGGAGTATGATTTCATGCCGATCTTCACCTCGACGCCGTTCAGCCAGAACGACCACGGCAACCTGCTGGCCAACGGCCTGCTGCTGCCCAAGCAGATTCCCGATGGCAACAATGCGCATCCGGGTGTGACCAACGTTTTTGCCCTGGCCATTCCCGCGCTCGGCGGGCTGGATCCGGGCATGACGGTGGCGAAGGTGACCATCACCAACCTGATTGAGCACCAGAATTACGGCGATTTGTACGGCGCGATCAGCTTCAGCGGCACCACGGTGATTATGAACAATCACGCCGGCTTGCATAACACGGTCGGTTCGCAACCGCGCGTTTATGACGACAGCCGCAACGCGAATACCAACTACTCGGTGCATTCGGACGGGCCCGGCAGCAATCTGCGCAATTACATTGGCAAGACGGCGCTCGGACCGTGGATTCAATATCAGGCGGACGAAGCGCTGACCCACACGGGGCAGATTTCGGCCTTCAGTCTGGAAATACAGCCGCACAAGAATTTCAAGCATCCGGGCATTACGGTAACGGTGCCGGCGGGCGGCTGGTTTATTGATTACGTGGATGTGCCGGTCGGCTTTGAAACGCTGAACCTGTACGCGACCAACACCACCGCGCCGTACGCCACGCAGGCGATCCAGATGTACGAGAAGTTTGGCGATCAGCCGACCTTCACGGATTACGACCAGGAACAGAATCTGACCAACTGTTTGCCCAATACCGGGCCGTTCCCGGTGGGCACCTACCCGGGCAACTCCATTTCCACCGGTCCGCCGCTGCCGATGGGGCTGTATTATCTGGGACTTTATAATCCCAATTCCGTGGATCAGCAGGTGTTTATTTCCTATGACCTGATCCCGGTGCCGGTGATTGCGTATTACACGACGAACGGAGTGGCTACGACCATCGCGGATGACGCGGTGACGGACAGCAGTGTCTTTATCACCAGCACGCAGCAGATTGCGGCGGCGAGCGTGGGGATGGTGATCAATACCACGCGCCTGTCCGATCTGGCGATCACGCTGGTGAACCAGACGACCGGTCAGCGGGTTCTGCTCATGGAAAACCGGGGCGGCACGGATACGAACAACGCGGGCGCGCAATTTGTTTACACAAACATCGTTAATGGCACGGCGACCGGCGGGGATCAGCCGGACACCAACACGCTGAACACGGGAGTTACCGCCGGCAGTGTGCAAATCAATTACAACTTCTACGATGTGCCGGATGAAATGACCGTTTATTACGGCACTAATATCACGCCGGCCAACCTCGTGCTGGATACGGGCATGATTAACAATCCGGGGAACGTTTGGGCCACCATCACGGCCACGTATCCGCCCGCCACGGCCACCACGGTATCCACCATCCTGACCATCATAATGAACCAGTTCGGCAACACGAACGGGCTCCAGGGTGACCGGTGGGATTATGTGGTCGGCGCGCCGGTGACCAATTACCAGTATCTGACTTTCACGGAAGACACGAATTTGGCGACGGTGCCGATCAAGTATGGCATTCCGCCGTTTGAAACGCCGGATGCGGGGACGAATTACACGCTGAGTGATTTTGAGGCGTCCACAAATGGAACGTATTTCGGCCCGACCAACATATTTGATCCGATGGGCGGCTGGACGGTGCCGACGAACGCGTATGTTTATAGCTATATATTGACCAACAGCAGCCTGGTGTTGGTGACCAACACCGTTTATCTGACCAACAACGAGGTCAGCGTGGTGACTGATCCGGACACCGCTTTTGGCGGCAGCAACTGTCTGGCGCTGGCCAATGGCACGATCACCCGCACCATTCCGACGGTGCCCGGTCGGCAGTATAACATCACCTATTGGTATCGCGGCCCCGGCATTGACGGCTGGTGGCGCGGCGAGGGGAATGCCACGGACAGTTCGGATCCCGAAAACAACGCGAACAATGGGTCGCTGATCGGCCGGTTCACCTTCCCGGGCGGGGAAGTGGGCCAGGCGTTTGGAACGGTCAATCCGGGCCAGCTTTATGTCTATGCGGGCACCAACGCTTATGTGCAGATTCCGCAGCCGCCGACGACGATCAGCACCACGGTGGGCACCAATACCGTGCTGGTGCAAACCTCGCCGCTGGATGTGGGCACCGGCCCGGGCTTCACGGTGGAAGGCTGGTTCAATCCCACCAACACGGGCATCGCGCAGCCGTTGGTGGAATGGCTCGCCCGCGTGCCCACCAACGCGCTGGTGACGAATCTGGTGATCACCGCCGGCCCGTTCCTGAGCCCGGTGAACAGTCATTATTACTATCTGCTGGGCACCACCAATCTGACCACGTCCGAGTATTGGGCGCAACAGTTGGGCGGCCATTTGGCCACCGTTCGCAACGCGAACGAGGAGAATTGGATTTTCGACCAGTTTGGCAACTACGGGAATCTAAACCGCAACCTGTGGATTGGCCTGACCAATTCGGCGGCCGGGTTCGGCTGGTTGAGCGGTGAAACCAACGCTTATCGCGACTGGCAGGCCGGGCAGCCGTTGAATACGGACGGTACGCGAAACTACACGGGGATTCTCGGCGCGACGAACCGTTATGCGGGTTTGTGGACGGCGACCGACAACCGCGGGTTTGTTTATGGTTCGACGGCCACGAACTGTTTCTACGGCGTCGTCGAGGTGCCGGACATTCAGACGAACGGCGTGCAGTTCTGGTTCTCCGTGACCAACGGCGTGGCGCTCACCAATGGTTCGCTCTATGCGAACCTGATTGACATCACCAACGGGTGGCATGAAATCACCTCGCCCGCCGGCCTCGTTCAGACCAATGTTTATCAGCACGTAGCGCTGACTTACGATACCAACTCCGGTCTCGCCAGGCTTTATTACAACGGCACGAATGTCGCCTCGACCAATCTTGGCGTCTTTATTCCCAAGACCACCGGCGACGTTCTGCTGGGCAAGGACATGAGCCGCCTGACGAACAACTTCTTCACCGGCGAAATGGACGAGTTCAGCATCTATGCCCGTCAGCTTTCCGGCGCGGAAATCGCGGCCATCTATAACAGTTCGGCCCTCACGACCAACCGGAATGCCGGCAAATTTGATGCGTCGGTAACGCCCGCCGCGGGTTTGGCCGAGGCGATGGTGACTATCGGCGGCGCCACCAATCTGATCTATGGCGTGAACAAGACATGGGAGATGGGGAGTTACACCTTCACTGCCACGACGAATTCCATTCCGGTGCAGATTACCGGCATTGAACCGGGCATTTTGCTGGATACCTTTACGGTCACCGAGGCGGCGTTGACGAACATCTATTATTTGCCCGAGGAGTCGTTGCAGCCGCTCGTGGGCGACAGTGCCTACGGTCAATGGACGCTTGAAATCTGGGACAACCGCGTGGGGGGATACATCACCGGCAACGGCAGTGCGACCAACGCCCAGTTGGTGTCGTGGCAGTTGCAGTTTACGGTGCAGACCAATCCGCCGGTCACTTTGAGTCCCCAAGGCCTGGTCACCAACACGGTGCCGGCCGGCCAGATCACCTATTTCGCCGTGACGGCGCCCGCGTGGGCCAGCTACGCCACGAACATCCTCGTCTCCGCGTCCGCCCCGGTGGACCTGTTGTATAATCAGACGAACGAGCCCAGCGGCCTGAATCCGGGTGACTACGAAATTCTGACGAATTCGACCGGCGGCATCGGTGTGCCGGTGCTGACGACCAACAACATCGCGCCCACATTCCCGCCGCTCATTCCGGGCCAGACCTATTACCTTGGCGTGCGGAACAACGGCTCCGCCGCCGCCACGGTGGTGTTGGCGGTGGATTTTGACATGGTGACGCTGACGAACAGCCTGCCGTTCTCCGGCATTTTGACGACCAACAGCTCGGACGCGGAACGGTACTATGCTTTTGACGTTACCACCAACGCCTACGAAGCCACTTTCCAGCTTCTCAAACTGAGCGCCAATGCGGATCTGGTGGTCAGCCGGGGTACGCCGCTGCCGACGTTGACGAACGCCGCTTACGGGAGTTTCAATGACACCAACGCCAACGAGATTGTTTATGTTCTCACCAATTCCGCGCCCGTGCCGCTTTCGGCCGGCCGCTGGTATCTGGGCGTGATCCGGCGGGATGCCGGCCCGGTCAATTACAGCGTGCTTGCCAAGGAACTGGACACGCCCGCGCCGGCGGTTATCAATTTGACGAACAACGTGCCGTTTACGTTTACCATTGGATCGGGTGCGGATCTGACCAATTTCTTCCATTTCCAAGTCACCAATTCACCGGCATCCATCCATTTTGAGCTTTACGACATGACCGGCAACGGTGATCTGACCGTGCAAACCAATGCGCTGCCGCTGGCTCCGGTGTTTTTCCAGAGCAGTCAGGAACCGGGGCAAATACCCGAATTCATCTACTTCCGCACGAACAGCGCCCTCACAAATCTAGCCAACGACTGGTATTTGGGCGTGCCCAATAACGAAACCAACCCGATCACCTGCACCATTTTGGCGGTGATCGACACCAATGCCGCATTCGCGGCGTTCCCGGGCGCGGAAGGGGCGGGTGGCGCCGCCATTGGCGGCCGCACCGGCACGGTCTATCATGTGACATCACTGGCCGATTCCGGACTCGGCACCTTGCGTGACGCCGTCGGTTCCACGAACCGCACCGTCGTCTTCGATGTTTCCGGCGTCATCTTTTTGCGTTCGCCGTTATTGATCACCAACTCGTATCTGACCATTGCCGGTCAGAGCGCACCGGCCGGAAAACTCAATGTGTTTACGAATTCCGGCCTGGCCGGATCGTATGCCAGCCTGTATGACCAATCGTTCCTCGGTGCTGGCATCACCGTGTTCGGCCAAATGACCACCGTGGCGGCCGCACACGATGTCATTATTCGCGATGTTCGTTTCCGGCGGGGCGCTCCGGATGATTCGTTGCAACTGACCAATGTCGCCAATGTCATCGCCGACCATGTCTCGGTGGAATGGAGTTCGGATAACGCCATGTCGGTGTTGAACTCCTCCAATGTAACCGTGCAGTGGTCCATGGTGTCCGACAGTATTTATCTCACGAATTCGCCACAAGGCATCGGCTCCCTGCTGCGCTACGGGAACGGGTTGTTGAGCTTGAGCCACAACCTGTATGCCGACAATTACAGCGGCAGTCCGCAACTCGGTGACAACCTCAGCCTGGATTTCGTCAACAACGTCATTTACAACTGGGGTCTCTACTCCGGCCTGTCCGACGGCATTGGCGATTTGGCGGCAAACCCCGGCGGCTTCACCAACGAGTTGAACTACGTGGGAAATTACCTGATTGCCGGGGCGGACACGGCAGCCTTCGCCACCAATTACGCCATTACGAACATCGCCTTCTTTGGCGGCACCACGAACACGTGGCTGTTCCAGACCAACAACCTTATTGACTCCGACAACAACGGCGTGCTGAACGGCGCTTACACCAAGTGGGGCATGTTCACCAATAAATACACGGGTTTCAGCCAGGCGTTTTCGCAGCTTCCGCCGGTGACGACCGACGAGCCGTTTCTGGGGTATGAGAAGGTCATGGACTTTGCGGGCGTCAACATGGACAAACGCGATCTGGTGGATACCAACCTCGCCGTCAAGGTTCGCACCCAGACCGGTCGCCTGGTCTCCACACCCCTCCTGAGCGGCTTGGTAGCTTGGTGGCGAGGAGAGGGGAACGTGCTGGACAGCATCGGCACGAACAATGGCACCGCTTTGAACGTGACATATGCGGCCGGCGAGGTGAACCAGGGGATGGCGTTTAATGGAAACAATTCGAAAGTATCCGTTGCCGTCAGCCCCTCGCTCAACCTTACTAATGGTACCGGGTTAACTTTGGCATTGTGGATCAAGCCGGCGGCCATGACCAACTGGGTTGAAGAGTTGATGGAATGGAACAACAATTCTGGAAGTATTGGCACGCATTTGGAATCTGGTCTAGCATACAATGGTGGCTTTGCCGCAGAAATTATTGACACCAGTTTGGTTCGTCATCAAATCAACTCACCCCAGAATTTGATAACCACGAATCAGTTTCAGCTGCTGGCTTTGACTTATGACAAGGCCAGCGGGGTTTGTGCGCTGTCCCGCAACGGAATCACGGTGGTAACGGCCAATTTTGGCGCATTTACTATTTTGACGAATTATCCGTTTTTCTTGGGGATGCGTCCTTCCGGTTCTTTCTCCGATTGGCCGGATGGCCGTTATTCCGGTTTGATGGATGAGGTGATGATTTTTAAGCGCGGGCTGTCCTCCAATGAAGTCGCCACCCTCTACAACGAAGGCGCATCCGGCCTATTTTCCTACAACTGCTCCGCCTTGCCCTATCTGGACACCGATCAGGACGGCATTCCCGATTTTTGGGAGAACACCTTTGGCACCGATCCGTTCACGCCCAGCAACAACAAAGACCGCAATGGCGACGGTTATACCGACCTTGAGGAATACAACAACTGGGTTGCCGGTCTCCATGCCCTCACCATCACCAACACCCCGGTTGGCGTGGATTTGAAGAAGCTCTTCGGCCAGACGGGCAATTTGAGTTTTGCCGTGACCAACGGCACGAACGGCACCGTCTATCTTACCAACGTCGTGGGGTCGGTGACCAATACCGGCACCTACAGCAACTCCGTCGCCATCTTCACGCCGGTGAGCAAGGCTATCGTGGGAACCAACTTCTACGGTTACGCCTCCTTTGGCGTCATTGTCACCAACAATGACACGCTCGCCCATTTTGGCCCCGTGCCGGTCAGTGTGGTGGTCAGCGCCGTGCCTATTGCATACAACAGCAACGGCTCCCCGGTCATCATTACGCTGACCAATGCGCTGCCATATACCAACGCCAACGCCAGCGGCTCGGACTATTACCGCTTTACCGTCACCAACAACCCCCGCGGTGTCGTCTTTCAGGCCCTAAATCCTTCGGGCAATGTCGCTTTGGTGGCCCGTTACGGCCTTCCGCTGCCCGCCCTTAACCTATATGATTATATCAGCGCCAATCCCGGCACCGCCAACCAGAATATCGTTGTCCTGACCAATTCCACCCCCGTTGCCCTCACCAATGGCGACTGGTACCTGGCGGTTGTCAATGTCTCCGGCGGCCCGGTCACATACTCCGCCAAGGCCACGATGTTCACCAACGTCATTCCGCCGCTGTTCCTGTACCCGACCAACACCACGGTCACCAATGTCGTCGAATCCGCTCCCAATCAAATTGCTTGCGTTGCGACCGACTTGGATGTCCCCCCCCTGCCGCTGGGTTATTATCTCGTCAGCGCCCCCGGCAACATGTTGATCAATCCCTTGACCGGCCTGATTAATTGGACGCCGACGGTGGCCCAAGGCCGCTCCACCAACATTATATCCGTTTGCGTGACGAACATCGGCTACAGCGTCACCAACACCTTCACAGTTATAGTGCTTGAATCCAACCTGCCGCCGGTGTTCCCGCCGCCGGGGAATCAGGTGGTGATCCCACCCGCTTCATTGCAGGTGACCAATGCGGCCATTGATCTCAATGTTCCGCCCAATCCGCTGACATATTCCCTTTTGTTTGCGCCCACCAATGCGTTGATTGATACCAATGGCGTCATCACGTGGACGCCGGGAGCAGGGCAACCCCCGGGCAATTACCTGTTCACCACCGTGGTCACCGACAACGACCCGTGGGCGGTCAACGCCCAGTCCATGAGTGTTACCAACAGCTTCTACGTGAGTGTTGTGGCCGGCCTGGCGCCGGGGGTACCGCAGACAAACACCGTGCCGCCCAATGGCATCACCTGGTATGCCGTCCAGGTTCCGTACAACGCCATTATCGCCACCAACAGCCTGTTGTTCGCCACGTTGCCGGTAAATTTGTGGTACAGCACGAATATTCCGCCCAGCGTCACCAATTCTGCGCGCGGCGATTATGAGTTGCTCAACAACCAGACTTCCGGCGTCGCCGTCTTTGGCGTCACCAATACCGTACCGGTATTGGTTCCGGGCGGGCTTTACTTCCTGGGCATTCAAAACACGAACAGCGTCACTATTACCAATGCCGTCGAAGTGACCTTTGATACCGTGACGCCGCCGGTTCTCCCCAATATTCCGAGTCAGGTCATCGCCGCCGGCGACACGCTGGTAATCACGAATAGGGCCATTGACACGAATGCCGGCACGCTATTTTATACGTTCACCAACAGCCTCGCGCTTACCGCCCCGGCCATCACCACCAACGGCATCATCGCTTGGGCAACCACCACCAATGATGCCAACGAAACCGTGCTGTTCAACACCTCGGTGACCAACGCCGGCACCGGCCTCGGAACCGCCAATCGATTCACGGTCACCGTCTTGCCATCCATCATCATCGGTCCGCCGCTGACCAATGTGGTGGGTTCCAACAGCATTTCCTGGTATCTCGTCAAGGTGCCAGCCAATGCCGTCGCCGCGACCAACTCCCTCCTGTTCGCAACCCTGCCATTGAATCTTTGGTATAGCACCAATGTGCCGCCAAGCATCACCAATTACGCCGGCGGCGATTTTGAACTTCTTACCAATGTAACCTCCGGTGCGGATGTGTTTGGTGTCACCAACACCGTGCCGGTGCTGGTGCCGGGTGCCCGGTATTTCCTCGGTGTGCAAAACACCAACGCCATTGGCGTCACCAATGTCATTCAGGTGACCTTCAGCCTGGTCCCTCCGCCGGTTTACCTCAGCAGCATCGTGTCTGCGAATTATGGCACCACCAACGGCTATTTGCTGACCTGGTATGCCCCGACCAACGATCAGTTCCATGTGCAATGGTCGCCGGCGGTGGCGCCGACGCGGTGGCTGTCGATCACCGGGGTGGTCAGTTATAGCAAATTCATTACCGGCACCAACAGCCAGTTTACCTTCTTTGATGACGGCACCCGCACCGCCGGGCTGGATCCCGTGCGGTTCTACCGGCTGCAACTGCTGAACTCGCCGACCAATACCGCGCCTTACTTCCTGCAAGGGACGCCGGCGGACCGGTATGTGACGCCGTCCACCACCATGACCGTGAACAACACGGCCGGCGATTGGGATCTGCCGGCGCAGGGTTTGCTGTATTCCATCACCAATACGCTGCCCGGAGTCACCGGCGCCTACGTGGGTGGAAATTACGTCATCACCTGGACGCCGACCTCGGCGCAACGGGGGCTGACCAATGTCATCACCACGGTGGTGACCGATAATGGGGTGCCGGCCAAGAGCGTCACCAATTCCTTCTCGGTCATTGTCACCAATGCCCCGGTCTATCCGATGCCAGTTATCAGTAGCGTGGTGGTCAGCAACGGTCAGGTGAGCCTGCAGTGGAGCGGCTCCACCAATGAGCAGTTCAACGTCCGTTGGGCCACCAATCTGAATCCGCCCGTGGCTTGGACTTCGTTTGGGGTTACCATCACCTCCACCAACGGCGTGTTCAAGTTTGTGGATACCAATGCGCCGCTGTTGATGAAGTTCTACCAGTTGCTTGTTCCGTAGGCGGCAACTATTGCCCCGTAGCGGCGGGCATTCCTGCCTGTCGTCGAGGGCGGCAACTTGCCGCCCGGGGAGAACCATGAAACACGCCCGGCCATTGACGAATAACCAACCGCTGGTGCCGGCGGAGCCATTTCCGCCGGGCTGGAAGCGTCGGCTCCACGGCAGGCAGGGATGCCCGCCGCTACGGGTATGCGCCTGCCGCCCCGTTGCCGGAAAAATCCCGCTCGCCATGCCGGGCTGGGTATGACATAATGGTTTCCCCAAACGTTCACATGTTCACTGGAACTTACACAGCGATAGTCACGCCGTTTAAAAACGGAAAACTGGATGAAGCCGCGCTTGCCCGCCTGATCAAAAAACAGGTGAAGGGCGGGGTGGATGGCATTGTGCCGGTCGGCACCACGGGCGAATCGCCCACGGTGGATTACGACGAGCACGTGCGCATCATTGAACTGGCGGTGAAGCATGCCGCCGGCAAGGTGAAGGTGCTCGCCGGCACGGGCGGCAACTCGACCACGGAAGCGATTTACCTCACGAAGGAAGCCGAGCGCGTGGGCGCGGATGGCTCCCTGCAGGTGGCCCCGTATTACAACAAGCCGACGCAGGAAGGTTTGTACCAGCATTTCAAGGCGATTGCCAACGAGACCAAACTGCCGCTGGTGCTGTACAGCATTCCCGGCCGCTGTGGCATTGAGATTGCCGTGGAGACGGTGAAGCGCCTGGCGGACAGTTGCAAGAACATTGTGGGCATCAAGGAAGCGGGCGGCAGTTGCGACCGCGTGTCCCAATTGCGCGCGGCGCTGGGGCCGAAATTTGAGATTTTGTCGGGCGACGATTCGCTGACGCTGCCGTTCATGTCGGTGGGGGCACAGGGAGTCATCAGCGTGGCTTCCAACGTGATTCCGCGCGAGGTATCGAACATGGTGAATGCGTTTGCGCGCGGCGACCTCAAGAAGGCGGCGCAGTTGCACGCCAAATTTTATCCGGTCTTCAAAGACCTCTTCGTGGAAACGAATCCGGTTCCGGTCAAGGCCGCGCTGGCAATGCTGGGCGAGTTGGAAGAAGAATACCGCCTGCCGCTGGTGAAACTGAGCGAGGCGAGTCGCGCCAAACTCAAGGCAACCTTGAAGTCCGCCGGCATCCTGTAACCAACCACGGACGGAGGGCAGGGGGCGGCTGGCAGGAAATCCGGTTCGCCGTTGTCTCGTCTGTTCCGGCCAAATTCATCTTTATGTCCACCAAAGTTATCATTGTTGGCAGCCGCGGTCGTATGGGCCAGGCATTGATTCGTTGCGTGCCGCAGCATCCGGGGCTGGCGCTGGCCGGCACTCTGGATCAGGGTGATGACATTGCCGCAGCCATCGGGCAGGGCGATGTGGTCATTGATTTTAGCGCCCATTCGGTGACGGCGCCGCTTTCGGCGTTGTGTGCGGCGCATAAGAAGCCGATGGTCATTGGCACCACCGGTCATACGGACGCGGAACTGGCCGAGATTCGCAAGCACGCGGCGCAGATTCCGATTGTGCTGGCGTCCAATTTTTCCATGGGGGTGAACACGCTTTTCTGGCTGACGCGCAAGGCGGCGGAAATCCTGGGCCCGGACTTTGACCTGGAGGTGGTGGAGATGCATCATCGGCTGAAGAAGGACGCGCCCAGCGGGACGGCGAAATCGCTGGCGGAGATTCTGGCGGAGGTGCGCGGCTTGCAATACAGCGAAGCCGCCCGGCATGGTCGTGAAGGCATTGTGGGCGAGCGCACGCGGAATGAGATCGGCGTGCACTCCATTCGCGGTGGCGACGTGGTGGGCGACCATACGGTGATTTTTGCGAATACCGGCGAGCGCGTGGAACTGACGCATAAGGCGTCGAGCCGCGAGACGTTTGCCAACGGCGCCCTGCGGGCGGCGCAATGGGTGGCCGGGCAGAAGCCGGGCCTGTACGACATGCAGGATGTGCTGGGGTTGAAATAAACCGCAGCGGCCGGAAGCAGAGGAAGCAATGTATGTGGCATCGCCCGTCCTCCCGGCCCTCTCCTCCAGGAGAGGGAGAAACGTTCCCAGTTGCTTGGAAACAACAAGCCGCTGGATTGGTCGGACGGGTGGTCCAATTTGCTGAAATGTGCCAGTTGAAAACCCTCTCCAAGGGGAGAGTAGCCCTGCTGGGTATTGCACAGCGGCAGATCCATGTCAAATTCAGTTCAAAACGGAACCAGTCAAAACACTCCAAACCGTTGCAATCCAGCGTAAAAACGCTCGGCTGTTGGATTCGCGCCAAGCGGATTGAGAAAAATTTCACGCCAGGACAGCTTGGGGCGAGAATGGGTATTGCACAGGCCGTGGTTCGGGCTTGGGAAGAAGGTGCCAAGGAGCCGGACGGCCTGCAACTGGCGTTTCTGGAGAAGATTTTCGGGTGTCATTGGGGGTGACGAACCGAAAGGCTTTCTTGCCAATTCTTTTTTTCGTATTCGCCCGACATTTGGGGCAATTTGCCCAAATGTCTTTCAACCGTAGTGATTCATTTTCCAAATCCGGTAATGACGCGATGTGGTCCGCATTTTGGACGATAGACGATACGGGCATGAAGCTGGCTGAAGTGGATGATCGTCCAGGCTGGATGACCGTCTTGGTTGCGCCCCTCGAAAGAGAATGTATGCGGTTCGATGAAGCGGGCATCCAGCACTGTCAGATCACCCACCAGAATAACCACGTCAGAATCATCTGGGGCAAGACGACAGAGTTCATCAACAGCATGTTTAAGCGCCTTGAAAGTCGCAGCCCCAGACAACCATAGACTTGGGCCATGCTGCACATTTTCAAAAGGGAACGGTTCGGGCCTTTCAATGTAGATTTCCGGGAACTCCATAAATTCAACGCTCGTCATTGATTTGCAGGTCTTCCGCCTCACGGATCAGTTCCGAAAGCGGGACACCGAGAGCTTGTGCCAGGGCTTTGGCTACATTCAGGCTCGCATTCCGCTCACAACGTTCGATCAGGCTCACGTGGGTGGGATGGATGTTTGCCAACTCCGCCACGGCCTCCTGCGAAAGCTTTTTCTTCTGGCGGTGCTTTTTAAGCACCGCACCGAACGCCGAAGCCATGTCAGGAATACGCACAATACCAAGTTGCCAAACGAAACGCCCAGCAGACACAGACAATAGTCTTGACGACTATTGTCTGGGTCTGGTACAAGAGGTCTCTGTAGTCAAACAGCATATCGACCAGACAACCATAATGAGAATCCACCACATGCCTCCTTTCATCTCCGTCCCGACCTTGCGCTCCTTTGTTCACATGAACCGTAGATGGCTCATCATCGTCTTGGTTGCCTGCCTCCTCGCCGGCTGCTCCTCGGTCGGAGACGACGCGGAATCGAGCCTCCGCCAGATCGTCCTGAACGACTCGGACGCGCACTTGAAGCTGGCGAGCTTCACCAAGCTGGACGCGCACCCCATCCAGGTCAGATGCCATGATGGGTTGAACGCGACACCATTCAGTGCCACGCTACGAACGTAGTTCCAACTATTGATCATCACATCTATGAAAGAATACATTCTCAAACCCATCACGACACCCCCAACCGTAGCCCCGACTCCC
>CAIQKM010000017.1 GCA_903872345.1 uncultured Verrucomicrobia subdivision 3 bacterium
AATGTAATTGCAAATCTGGCGCAAGATGGTGAAATTGGAACGGGCTGGAGCTTTTTTGAGTTGATTCATCCCTGCCGTGTGGCAGGTGCAAACAAAAAACTCCAGCCTTTTCCCTCAAATCCTGTGGGACGGCTGTGAATTGAGAACATTGACGTGGTAGTCATTTCCAACCGCCGGGGCAGAAGCGGTGGGATTGGCGGCGTTGGTCCAGCCGCTGGCGCTGCCAGTCAATGGAGTCGTAAAACTGGACGAGCCGCTTGCATCGCCGGTTTTGAGGTAAAACGTGGGGGTGCCTGCCAGCGTAATCCCCTGGTAGGTGGCGTAGGCGCCGCCGCTGGTAAGGTTGCACGTATAGACCTGCACGGTGTAGGTTCCGGCTCCAATCAAGACGCCACCCAGATTATTCGTGACCATGGTGTAGGTAGTGGGAGACAAGGGATAGATTACGGCAGCATAACCAGAAAGGGGCGCGCCCAAGGTGCCGCCGCTGATTGAATAGTGCAAATCCGATTGATACTGCTGGGCCAAGTTGCCCGTATTGCTGGTATGGCGGACTGTCACGGTCAAAGTGGTCAGATCGAATGCGCTATTGACGGTAAAAGTGAAGCTGTAACCGCGCTGGCAGGAGGAGAGATTGAGGCCGTCCGAGTTGAGGTTGCGATTGACAAATACACAGTTGGTATTGGCATAGGTAGCTGTCCCGTTTTGCAGGACGGCAAATCCGCCGTTGGTGGGATTATTGTTAGCGAGATTAATGACGGTCAGGCCGGAAATGGAGGTTACTGCGGCGCTGTTGGTCCAGTCGTGGATGGTAAGACTGGCGGTGCCGCTGGTGTTGTCGGCATTGCCGGACAAGACGGTGGCACCACTGTTGCCATAGAAGGTGGAGGTGAACAAGGTGGTGTCCGCGCAGGCGGAGAAACTGATGGCGAACAAAACGGCGATAAAGCAGCCCAGACTCCTGATGAAAGAGACGGGGGGTTTCCAATACTTTTTTGCCGACAGGGTGTTGGCCAGGATTTTATCGAGGGGTCTGATGGGTTCCATAGGATTTGCGGTTGGTTTGGTTGTTGGATGATTAATCACGGGATTAATCTGACTCTAGCCGAAACCCGGAAACCGTCTATACCACAAATATTGTAGTCGTATCTTGCGCAGTGCCGAAAAATCAGCCGGCGCGACCAAGCCGTCCATGGATTTTTGCGCCAGTTTCTCCCGGCAAAAAACAACCGAAATCAGCGCTGGAAAATATTCGCGCTGTGGGGAGTGACGACGATGGTAGCGTTTTTTACGCCGGTGGCTGCGGCTTCAATTCGGATATGTCCGGGACCGCCTCGTGGACAGTGTATGGCCAGAGCCCTCCCGGCAGTCCACTGTTTTCGCCATTGCCGACCTGGCACGGCCAGGAGTTGGTTCCGTCCCAAGGCATCAGGGCCAAAGCTCATGACTGATGCAGAAACAGTTCATAGTTCAAATCGGTCGAACTCAGGGATAGATCATCCGGAAGAAGACATTTGTCTTAGTCGAATTAATACGAATGTTTACATTGGTCATGGCGGCGGACCCCGGATAGGCAAACCATTGGTTGGTAGCCGCCAAGCCCACACTGTTGGTTTGCAGCGTCCAGCCCAGATGATCCGCCGGCCAGGAAAGATTCAGCGTGTTGCCTGATAACTTTACTGTGAGGTTGGTCGGGTTGGTGTTGACTGGATTGCCCACCACCAGATTCAATTCTCCGTTCACAAGGGCCAGCTTGGCGGAAGCTGCGGCTCCGCCGCCGCCGACCGGCACCGGGTTGGTCGTTACGGTGCCGCCGACTGCCCCGCCAGTTGATTTGGAGATAAGCGTGTAACTGCCCACGGCCAGTTGGCCGCCGAGGTTGTTAATTTGGAAGATCGTGCCGGTCGTAACTGTGAGGGTGCCGTTAGTCACCGTCATTGACGGCGTTCCGGAGCCGTAATTTAACGCCAGCGTTCCGTTGCCGGCGCTGCCGTTGCCTGCAAACAGAGCCGTGGCAGAGCTGTTGCCCAACGTCTGGCTGTTGCCCAAGACAAACTGGGAACTCAAACCGGAGACATCAAATGTTGCCCCGCCGGCAATGGCAATGGACGGTGTGTTGGCCATCGAACCGTTGCCGCGCAACGCCAGTGTTCCGGCATTGATTGTAGTATTTCCGGTGTAAGTGTTCGTGCCGGAGAGCGTCCATTTGCCGCTGTTGCTCTTCAGGATGGCCGCCTTGTTGGTGGCCGTGCCGCTCGGATTGTCGCTAATGGATCCAGTGATCTGGTTGCCCGGCGAGGTGCCGTCCAAGGCCAGCGTTGCGACCTGCGTTGAACCGGCCTGGCTCGCCACCGCCGCCGCCGGGCCGGCGATAACAACGTTGGCATTGGTTGGCGCAATGGTTTCCGTCACGTTATACCAATTGCCGAAGTTCAAGCTGGAGAAAGCCAGCGTGTCCACCGCGCCGCCCGTCGGGGCGTTCGGCCCGGCCAGCACATACAAGGCGGTCGGGGCGCCATAATTCAGGCTCAACGTCAGCGCGCCAAAGTTATGGGTGATGGGCGTGCCGGCTCCGGGCGTGGCGCGATTCAAAATCATCGTGCCAGCGTAGGGTCCGATCGCTCCCAAGCCCACATTATACACGGGGTTGGTTCCGCCAAAACCCGTGTCCGTCGAGAGTTCAAGGTTTGCCGTCGCGTTGAAATTAAGCGAGGTGCCGCCGGCTCCGGGGGCATTGACATTCGCGAGGTTCAAGGTGCCGCCGTTCACGCTGGTGCCACCGCTGTAGGTGTTCGCCCCCGACAGCGTCATCACGCCGTTGCCGGCCTTGGTCAGGCTTTGCCCGCCGCCTTGCCAATTGCCAAGAATGGAAGAAATACTTAAATCTACTCCCGACGGAGTGCTGCCCGCCGCCACGGTGAAGGTGGTATTTTGGAGGCTCACAGAATGCGCGTTGATGACCGCCGTGCCCGAACTGGCCAGCGTATTTACCGCGCTCTGAATCAGATAACTGCCGCCGTATTGATCGCCGAACATGTTGGCGCCTGAACTGAGCGTGCCGCCGGTGAACGTGAGCGCCGGCAGCGTGACGCGGAAACTGGAGCCACTGGCCACGTTGGCGGAGGTGACCAGACCGCCGTTAATGTTCAATTGGGCGGGAGCGCCACCGTAATAGCCCAAAACATCTTCCACGTCCAACCGCAATGTGCCACCGCTGTTGACGGTGACCGCGCTGCCGCCCGCCAGCGTCCCGGTCGTTGCATCACCCACGTTATAGTCGAGCGCCAGCGTCCCGCCATTGACGGTGGTTCCGCCCGAAAATGTGTTGGCATTGGTCAGAACCAACATGCCCACCCCGGCTTTCGACAGGCCATAGTTACCGCTGACAATACCTGACACGCTCAGGTTCTCCCCGCCGTTGATATTCCAAGTCTGGTTGGTGCCCAGAATCACGGGAACATTCAGCAAAAGATTGACCGGAGAAACCGACATATCCACGCCATTAGTTCCCAGCGTGAGCGGACCGGAACCGCTGATGGCAATATCCGAGGCCGCGCCGACCACCCTCATGCCGCCCCATGAAATCGGGCTGTTCATGGTCAAACCCGCGCCCAGCGAAGTATTAGTCCAACCGGCAATGTTCCCCGCAATCGGCGGGATGCCACCAATCCAACTAACTCCCGCCGTCAAATCCGTGTTGGTTGCCGCTTTGATCACGGAACCGACTCCGCCAGTGGAGGTGATGGTTCCAGACACGTTAAAATTGGCCCATTTATAAGTCTGACCCGAAACGACGATGCTGCCGGACGCGCCCAGATTGTAGGCTGCCAGGTTGTTCCCAAGCGTGGCGGTATTGCCATTCACTTGTTGCAATACGCCGGTAAGTTCAAAATCCAGGACGTTGGTGCCACCTTGGCCATTCATCCAGCCAACGATATTGGGCAAGCCGTACAGATGCACGGTGTCATTGCCGGACCCCAAATCCATGGCGTTGTTATTTTGGCTGCCGCCCATGACGCTGCCGTAGTCATAGATGGTGACATTGCCGCTGAAATTCTCCGTCGCGATGCCTTCATTGCCGCCGTAAATGCTACCCGAAGTCGTATTGGTGATGAACGCCAGACCGCCGGGCTGACCATAGACAAATACTCCGAGGCCGGTGTTGTGGGAAATCGTGCCGCTGTTGTAAATGTAAATGTTCTGGGCGCGATCGTTCTCAGTACCCCAGGCCCAGCCCCCGTTCGGCGCATTGCCGATGACCGTGCCGGTGTTGACGAGATTGACGATGCCGCCGTCACACCCGCCGTAGAGCGGTGAGGCCGTCGCATTGGTGCATCCCGGCCCGCGCGTCGCCGTGGCGGTAATGATCCCGGAGTTGACGAAGGTGAACCCGCCGGTCACGTTGGTATCGTCATTTTCCGCCCACGCAAACACGGCGTTGGCATTGCAAGTTCCGGTGGAAGTGGCCGACGCGGTTATGGTTCCCGAATTATACAGGTTGATCTGGCCATTATAAGAATAGGCGTCCATCCCCACCGCCGTGCCGTAGCCCGCCGCGTTACCGGCCAGTCCGCCGGTGGAAATGGCGGTGGCTTGACCGGCCTGCGAAATATTCACATCCCCATAATAGGAGAAGGCGTAAAGTGCGGTCGTGTAATAAGGAGCCAGCGCCGTGGCGGTGGCGAACGGACCATTGCTGGCGGTGATGCCGCCATAAAGGGTGTTGCCGGCAAAAGCCAGGGCCGCTCCGCTGACGCATCCCGTACTGCAACCCGCGACCGGGCCGTAATTCAGGAAGGTAATTGCCGGCGTCCGGGGAAGGTTGCTGTAATACGCCTCGGCATGGACTCCCTGGGCAATTTCCACGCCGCTGCCGGTGATCACGGAACTGATTGCCGCGTTCGTGTTTGCCGGCGAACCGTTGACGATGGTGGCCGGACCGCCATATTGCACGTTGCCAACATCCACAAAAACGCCTTCGCCAAAATAATAATACAGGTTGGTATTGGGCTGCGGCGGATTGGCCGCCGGGAACGAATCAAAAGGATACAGCGCCGTGGAGGAGGTCAGGGCATTGTTGGTGTAGTTCAACACGCCATTGTTGGTAAACGTCCCATGGATAAACGACACGATGGCCTGATGAAAACTCGCGTTGGTATAAGTCTGTCCGTTCGCGGTGAAAGTGGAGACGTTGTTGGTGACGAACGGTTGGATGCCGGGACAGAGAATGCTGGCTCCCGGATTAATGTTGATGTTTTCGGAACAATAAATGTTCCCCGGGTTCTGTTTGAATGAGCCGGTGAACAGGCCGGAGCCCGTGACGGTTTCATTGCCATAACCCTGCCCCACCACCACGCCGGTCTGCGGCGAGCCATTATTGACCACGAAGCCGCCGGCGGCTTGCAGCGGGCCGCCGACTTGAGCCGTTCCGAGCACCGTCGCCACCCAAAGGCCCGCCCGGACAACAAGCAATTTAAGTTTCACTATGTTGCGGGGCAAAATATCGTCGGCCCCGTTGGGAATCTCCGCGCCATTTGAAACAAAGATTGTTTTTTTAGATTTGTTCATTGCCAGGGTTTGTTCGTTGGCAGAATGGGCCTTTTGATGCCGCGATCCGAGGCCGTGGTCGCCACCGCTCCTGCCGCTTTTGCCAGCCGCGGCGCCATTGTGGGCTATAAATGAAAAGGGTGCAAAAGTCATAAATTGATTCCGTATTCCGCAAAAAGGCAATGGGTTGGGGAAGACATAAAAACAACATAGTTTATTCATCGGCTTTTTCCATACAACAAACGTTGTAGGCGCGGAAAGCGGCCATGCCTTTATTCACTTATCTTCCGAAACAATTTCACTATTTAAAAAACGAAAACGGCGAGCGAAACAGGGTTGCTGTCTCGCTCGCCATATGACATTTGATCGGTTTACGGGTACGTCAGCCGGTAAAAGACCGCGCCGTTGGCGGGATTGACGCTGTTGGTAAACGGACTGGCGGCTCCGCTCACATTAACCCAATTGGTGGACAAACCGGTGGACAACGCATTGGTTTGCGCTTGCAACTGCCAGCCCAGCCCATTGGGCCAGTTCAACACCAGGTTGCCGCCACTGTAACTGGCACCAATGGTCGCGGGCGGCGGTTGCGTGCTGACGACGCTCAAAACACCATTGCCAGGGTTAAACGCATAAGCCAGACCGGCGCCCGGCGAACCGGCAACCGCGGTGAAGTTGCCCGCGTAGGCCGGGGCGCTGAACAACTGAAACTGGTCGCCCGCCGCGAACACGCCACTGGCGTTGACTTGCAGCGTGCCGGCGAAGTTGAGCGTGCCGCCGGTTTGGGTCAATTGGGAGCCGGTGAAGCCGGCGGGCCCGGTGCGGGTGAATTCCATGACCAACGTGCCCGAACTGCTCAACGAACTCCCGGCCACGGACAAGGTATTGCTGTTCATGTCCAGGAGGGAATTTGCTGAATTGGTTAACGCACCGTTGACCGTGATGGACTGGCTCAGCGTGACGCCGGCGGCGTTGCTTATTACCAGATTGTTGACCGTGGCCGGCAGGGTAACGTTGTTGGCGGAGGTGCCGGTGATTTGGGCCGCCGAGCCATCGAATATGTAGTTGGCATTGGGGGACAACGTCACCTTGTTCGCATTGAAATTAATGAACACACCAGGCACGCCGGCCGAATTCGTGCTGGACGTAATCAGGGTGCCACCGCTTTGCATGGTGAAAAACGCGCTGCCGGCACTGTTGTTGCCATTCACCGAAAGCCCGCCCACGTTCAGCACGGCGTTGCTGTTGACGGTCAGGCCATGCAAGTTGGTTTGTTTGAATTGGAACCCGTCGCTCAAGCCGGAAGCGTCCAAGGTCGCGCCGCCGTCCACTTGAACATCCAGCCGCAACGTGTTGACATGCCCCGATCCCGTCCAAGTGCCGTCGGAGGTAAACTCCACCAGAGCGACGGAGCTGCCATAGCTGGCGGCCAGGCCGCCAACTGCGCTTTGCACCAAATTGCCGCCGATCTTTAGCACCGGAGCAGCCCCGCTGGTGGATTCATCAAACATGAGCGCGCCGTTGGTGCTGATCTGAACCGTGGCCCCCGTGCCATAATTCGCCGCATTGACCGTCCAGGTATTTCCGGCGTAAATCCAGTTGGTTTGCCCCGCTTGAATGTTAAACGTGTCGCCTTCGTTGAAATCGGCGGGATTCGCCCCCGTCCCGTTGGTGCCCGTCCACCACGAACCCGTCGAGGTGGCGTCGGCGGCGACCGTTCCGGAATAATAAATGACCGGATGCGGCACCGTCGCACCACTGGCGGTGGCCGGCGAGGTGGTCAGATAATTTTCCGAACCGCCCGAGCCGTTCAATTCATAAACCGCCACATAATAGGTGGTGCCGGGAGTCAACGCATAAAGCGTCACATTTGTTCCGGTGCCGAGATACGCCACATAGTTGCCGGCACCAATCTGGCTGCCGCTGCCGAAATCCGGATCGGCCATGTAGGTCGTTCCATCCACTGGGGCCGAATTCACCGCTGAGCCCGCGCTTACCAGCACGAGGCAATCGGCGCCATTGCCTCGGGTCCAGGAAACCGTTGCCGCGCCGCCTTGCACGCTGGAAACGTTGGCCCCCGCAGCCTGCGCGGTGGGTTCGGTTGACAACGTTAGAAAAGAATCATCCAAGCTATAGCCCGTGCCGGCGGCGCTGCTCGCATAGCCTCGATAGTGAACCACCGTGGCCGCCGGGAGGCCGGTGGCACTGACCGTGAACGCCGTCGGGAAGGACGACAGCGACGTGCCTTCAACCACCTTGTTACCGGTGGCAATATTCGGATTGGCCGAGGTGCTCCAGACCACGCCATAATTCGTGATACTGCCGCCATTATTATTTTCCACCGTCGCGCCCAATGTGGCCGCGGCAAAACCAATGGCCGATTTGGTCGGCGTGTCAATCGTGGGCGCGGAGATCGTGGCCTGGCTGCCCGTCGCCGGCGCGGCGGTGTCATATTCCGCCAATGGCGAGTTCAAACCATTGAACGAATAAACCGCGACATAATAAGTTGTGCCAACCGACAGACCGCCAACCGTGACAGAACTGCCCGAACCTTGATAAACCACAAAGTTTCCCGATCCCAGTTGCGAGCCGCTGCCGAATGCCACATTGTCAGTATAAATGGCGCCGTTGACGGGGCTGGCATTGACCGGCGATCCGGAATTGACAAGGACAAGGGAATTGCTCCCACTGCCGGGCGTCCAAGAAATAGTCATGCTGGACGAACCGACAACCGAAAAGGAAACGCCCGCCGCCTGCGTAATGGGCGTCACAAAATATGTGAACTGAACCTGGCCGGATGCGCCATTGCCGCCGGCATAACCGCTGCCTGACGTGCCGCTCTTGGCACCGCCGCCGCCACCGCCAGGAATCGTGCCGGTGGGACCGGTAGCCGAAGTTGAGCCGCCCGCCGCACCATTGCCGCCCGCGCTGGCACTGCCATCCAATCCGCCACCGCTTCCGCCTGCGCCGCCCGTGGGGCCAGAACCCGAGGTACCGCCAGCGGTGCCGGCACCGGCATACCCGCCACCACCGCCACCGCCGCCGGCGCTGCTGTTGTTGCCTATGGGGGGTGCGCCGTTGCCGCCACCAGACTGGGCATCACCGGTTGCCCCGGTTGCCCCCGCACTGCCACCCGTTCCATACCCAACCAGGCTGGTGGTGCCATTCCCGCCATTCCCTCCGTTTCCGCCGGTGGCATCCAGGGTGCCACTTTGCACAAACCACGAGTCCGCACCACTGTTGCCGTTGCCGCCTGTGCCATTGGGCACCGTGCCGGTTCCACCGGCACCGACGAAGTAGGAGTAATTGCCGGAAGTTACGCCATAGGCATTGAACCTTGCATAGGCGCCACCGCCGCCGCCGCCGCCATAACCATTCTTGCCACCCGTGGCCGAGGGTTTATAGCCGCCGCCGCCGGCGCCACCGCCTCCCCAGACTTCCACTTGGACGAGGTTGACGCCTGACGGGCAAGTCCATGTGCCCGCTCCGGCGGTGGTATAAGTATTTACCGTCGGTTTATCCGCCAGCGCCGTACTGGCAAGCAGTAAAGCGCTGCCGGCCATCAATAGCGACGCGAGTTTGGAGCCAGGGCTCCCGTTTGTTTTAGGTTTTGGGTGGTTTTTCATGATTTTGAATAATTGTCGTCGGTCAGGCAGTTCACGCGATTGGAAAGCAGGCTTCGGCAGGTCATCATTGCGGCCGTTGGGCGGGGATTACCCAGCCTTTGGCCCAGTAGTAATTCCAAAGATTTTGCAGTTTCACCATTTCCACATGGCCATCCGCAAAGCCCATGCTGATCGCTCCGGGCAACGGTTGGCCCGCCGGTAAATTTTGCGGCGCCGCCTGCGGCGAGGCAACCTTGTGCCGCGCAATCGTGAATCGCGCCATGTTCGGATTGTCTGCTCCCAGGTATAGATTCCGCGCCGGGGTATCGGTCTCCAGCGGATTCCCGCCAAAACGGCGGCAGTCGGCAAATTCCGGGGTTATCACCGGGGAAGTGATGGCGGAATCCTTGCCGAAACAGCGGGTCGTATCCATCCCCGAAAATTCCGCGTTGCCGGCAACTTGGGCCGTGTCATACAGGTAGTTGTTGATGCCGTAACTGCCATTGACATAACCACTGCTGAAAATGGGGCTGTTGTTAACTATGATTGTCCAGGGCGTCGCGGCCGTGCCCAGCGTCTTGGCCGTCGGCTCCGGATTCGGTGCCGGGGTCAGCGGACACAGGAACACATTCGCGTTATTGCCGCAGTATGCATAAAGCGACCCCACCCACAACGAGCCGTCCGCGGCCATGCCCGCTTTTTCATTGTCCAGGGTGTAGGAAATGGCGGCGAGGGCAATCTGCTTGACGTTGCTCAGGCATTGCGTGTCCTTGACCTTGCGCTTGGCGGCGGCCAGCGCGGGGAGCAGCAGCGCGGCCAGGATGGCGATGATGGCGATCACCACCAATAATTCAATGAGGGTGAAACCCGGACAGAAACCTTGCCGCGTGCGCCGGCTTCTTGGTGACATGGTATCACTGTCGGAAGTCTCGCGGCCGGCTGCCGTTGCCTGGATTGCCGAATTGAACGTCATTTTTATGGAAGACAGATTCGCATCGGAATTATTGCCAGCCAGGTTTCTTCGGGTGGGAATGAGTCGAAAAACGGGCTTTAAATTCATGATTTGTTTGCGATCAGCAAAGATTTGAATGGTGATGCCCGCACGATACGCCTAAATTCCTTGGGCGAAAATAGCCCTTATGGGCTATCGTCACCGTAAAGACGATGGGAAATCATTCACCATCACCAAAAACCCTTTCCCTGGAATGAACCGGCAAGTGGATTGAAAACAAAATGTACTGCTGTTGCCGAACTCTGTTTCTGCTGCTGTTGTGGCTGGCGGTTTCGCCCGGAACCCTGCCCGCCCAAACCAATCTGGACCGGCTGGCGGAGGTAACGCCGGACTACGTCGTCCGGCATTTTAGCATGCAGGACGGCCTGCCATCGGACCAAGTGCGGGCCGTCTTGCAAAGCGATGCCGGATATCTGTGGGTGGCCACCCAGGATGGACTCGCGCGCTTTGATGGCGAAGGTTTCCGTGATTTCACCGTGGCCAACACCCCCCAATTGCAAAACAACCTGATCAATTGCCTTTATGAGGATCGCGAAAGCCGGCTGTGGCTGGGAAGTGACACGGGCGAAATTTTTTGGCTCGACCGGGCGGGCTTTCACATGCTGGACCAAAATCTGAACCGCCACAACGCGCCGATTAATCACATCGTGGAGGCGGACGGCAACCGGCTGTGGATTTTGGATCGGGACGGCTTCCTGACGGCGCTGAATCTGACCGATCCGAAATTAATGACGGTCACCAACTTGGCAGCAAGATATTCCGACTTGGTGCAGGACGCCGGCGGACGTGTTTGGCTGGCGCAACTGGGAAACGGCCGGCTGGCGTGGTTGAATGGCTGTGAAGCGGTCAATGCGGATGAGCCCGCGTCGGCTTGGTTTGGCTGGCGCAATATTGCTCCCGCCCGCAGCGGCGGACTGTGGGTGCGCGACGGGCAGCATTTGCGCCGGTTGGATCACGGCCAATGGGTTGAGGATCGCGGCGTCCATTCCTGGCCCGCCAATATCTGGGTCCGGCTGCTCGAAGGCTCCAACGGGCAAGTCTGGGTGGTCTCACCCACGAGCGGCCTCTACGAGGTGGATAAAGCCGGCAAAGAACAAGTGGTCCACTTGGACAGCGGCCTTGGCAACGGAGCCGTCAGCGCACTGTGCGAGGATCGGGAGCATAATCTTTGGGTGGGAACCTACGGTGCCGGGGTGGATTTTCTGCGGCCGCGGGTGCTGACGATGGTAGACCCCGCCGACCACTGGCAGGACAAACCGCTGGAGAGCGTTTGCCTCGCGACCAACGGCGACCTCTGGATCGGGACCCTGGGCGCCGGGGTTTATCATTATGATGGCAAACATTTCAGCCGACTACCAAACGAGCCGGCCGACGCCGATCTGAGGGTGCGCACCATTTTTCAGGAACATGCCGGAACGCTGTGGATCGGGGCCGCCCCCTTGCGCTGCTGGCAGGGCGGCCGATTGGTCCCGCCCGCCGTGCCCTTTGAAATCCCCAAGCTTGTCTATGCCACGTTTGAAGATCGCGCCGGCGGTTTGTGGTTTGGTACGCAGAATGGCTTGCTGCATGAAGCGGCCGGAACTTGGGAGATTCTGGGCCGGGACTTGAAGCGCCATGAAGTGCGCTGCATCACCGAAGCGGCGGACGGCGCAATGTGGATTGGCCTGCGCGGCGGCGGGGTGGCGCGTTATCAGGGAGGCAAGTTCACCCAATATTTGAAGGCCGACGGTCTGCCAAGCGATTACGTTATTTCCCTGTTTGCCGCCACCAACGGCGACGTCTGGATCGGCACGGGCGGAGCCGGCTTGGTCCGCTGGCATGGCGGGCGCTTTGACACCTTTACCAAGGCCGACGGTCTTCCCAGCGACTATATTTGCCACATTTCGGACGATGACCAGGGCCATCTTTGGGTGGGCTCTTACGGCGGAATTTTTCGGGTGGACAAGGAGGCGCTGGATCGCCCGACACACGGGCAAATCCCGACGGTCAACTGTCTGGTGCTGAACCAGAGTGACGGGTTGACCTCGCTGGATCTCGGCGCCGATGATCAACCGAACGCCTGCCGGACGCCGGACGGGCGGTTGTGGTTTGCCACCAGCGGCGGACTGGCGATGGTGGCCCCGTCCCGCATCCGCGTCAACCGGGTGTTGCCGCCGGTGCTCATCGAAAGAGTGCGGGTGGATGCGCGGACGATCTATGACAATCCAAGCGGTTTGCCGGCGCTTGGCGGCCGGCGTGAATACCTGGTGGAAATTCCGCCGGGCGCGGCACAAGTGGAAATTGCCTACACGGCCCTGAGTCTGGAGGCGCCCCAGCGGGTGCGGTTCAAATATCAGATGCGGGGGTTGGATTCCCGCTGGGCGGAGGAGTCCGCCCGACGGTCCGTGGATTTTTTTCACCTGCCACCGGGCGATTATGAGTTCCGGGTGACGGCTTGCAACAATGATGGTTACTGGAATAATGACGGCGCGGTGCTGCGGCTCCGCGTACTGCCCTTCTTTTGGCAGACCTGGTGGTTTGCGTTGCTCGGCTGGTTGGGCGGACTCGCCTTGGTTTGCACGGGAATCGCCCTGACACTGCGCCACCGTTACCGCCGGCGGATGGAGGTTTTGAACCAGGCCCGCCTCATCGAGACGGAACGCGCCCGCATCGCCCAGGATCTCCATGACGACCTCGGCTCGGGCTTGACTGAAATTACCACCTCCTGCGCGCTTGCCCTCGATGAGTCGCTGCCGCCGGTCGAGGGGCGTACTTATCTCACCGAAATCAGCGCCCGCGCCCAGGAAATGGTCGGCGCCCTGGATGAAATTGTTTGGGCCGTGAACCCGAAGAACGACAATGTCAAGTCACTGGCCTCCTACCTGTGCCATTTCGCCGGCCAATTTCTGCGGAACCGGTCCTTGCGCTGCCGCTTCGAGCTGGCGGCTGATCTGCCGGCGCTGCCGTTGAACACCCACCAGCGTTACGGCCTCTTGCTCGCGGTCAAGGAAGCGTTGAACAACGCGATCAAACATTCGGGCGGCTCCGAGTTGCGCCTGGCCATCAGGCTCGACGGACCGATGTTGATCGTCGAAATCCGGGACAACGGACGCGGCCTTGCCGGCGGCGAAGATTTGCCGGGCGCGGATGGCTTGGAGAATATGCGCAACCGGCTGCGGCAATTGGGCGGCACCGCTCAAATCAGCAGCCCTCCGGGCGAAGGAACCTGCGTCCAATTCCGGCTGCCGTTGCCGGCGGAACCTTCAGGAGGCTAAAAAATCTTAATGCCCATAGCCCGTTCCGGCTATTGTCATGCGGAAAGCAAGGGGAGATTCTGGACTCGTTATCCCCTTTATGATTAGCATCGCCAAAAGCCCGGAAGAAATGCCCATGTTTTGCGCCGAAAAAGCATCCGTTATCAACGTAGCAGTCGTGGAAGACAGCGACGCGTTGCGGCGCAATTTGGAGCGATGGCTGAATCGGACGGCGGGTTTCAAATGCGTGGGCACCTGCGCCAACGGCCTGGAAGCGGTCAAGCAGGTGCCGACTTGGGGGCCTGACGTCGTTTTGATGGACATTCAGATGCCGGTCATGTCCGGGGTCGAATGCGCCCGGCAACTCAAGCAGTTGCTGCCCAAGCTGCAAATCATGATGCTCACGGTCTATGAGGACACGGAAACCATTTTCAACTCCTTGCGGGCCGGCGCCTCGGGATATCTGTTGAAACGTTCCGCCCTGCCCGTCGTGGGCGATGCCATCCGGGAATTGCGGCGCGGCGGCGCCCCCATGACCAGCGAGATCGCCCGCAAAGTGGTTGAGGCTTTCCAGGAAAAAACCGCCGGCGCGGCCAAAAGTGCCGAGGAGACACTCACGGTTCGCGAACAGGAAATCCTTGGCCTTTTGACCGAGGGGCTATCCAACAAGGAAATTGCCGCCCGGCTGGACATCAGTCCCTGGACGGTGAAAATTCACTTGGGCCACATCTTTGAAAAGCTTCATGTGCGCTGCCGGGTGGAAGCCGTCCGATCTTACATGAAGCAAGCGGGCACGTCGGCCCCGGCCGCCAAACCTGCCGGCGGGCTGTGAAGGCGGGGCTTTCCGCAATGGCGTTTGGTGAACTTGATTTTGCCGGCCCGAGCCTTCCGCCGCGTCGGGCCAACCGGCGCAGACGATTGCCACCCACATAGCCCACAATGGCTATTGCCCGGAAAACGTTTTGGATTCACCATGCCAAAACCATCACTCAAGTTGCGCCGGCTAAAAATATTTTCCCGCCCGCCTGAGTGATGATGTCGGGCGTTTGGGTGCCACAGTGCGGGCGGGCATTTTTTCGCGGTGGAATCAAGCGATGAATGAAGCCGGCGCGGCCGCCAAAATGACCGGCGGACGCGATTGAAGAAATTTGGGCCATGGGCGGCAATAAAAATTATGAACGGAATACCAAGACGTGATTTCATTAAATTAACCGGCGCGGCCGGTGCCGGTCTGGCCGCGTGGCCGGTGGCAAACGCGTTTGGGACCCCGGCCACGGACAAACCGCGCCGGCCAAATATCCTGGTATTCTTAACGGATGACCACGGCCAATGGGCGCAACATGCCTACGGGAATTCCGAATTGATCACCCCCAACCTGGACCGGTTGGTGCAACGGGGCACGCGCATGACCAATGCGTTCACCCCTTGCCCGGTTTGTTCCCCGGCCCGGGCATCGTTTTTCACCGGGCGGATGCCGTCGCAACACGGCATTCACGACTTTCTCATGGAAGGTTGGATCAATGAAGGCAGGCCGGGATGGACGAACCCGTGGTTGAAAGGCCAGACGCTCATTTCCGAACTTTTAAAATCATCCGGCTATCATACCGGGCTGGTGGGCAAATATCATTGCGGCTATTCGCGGGCGCCCCAGCCGGGCTTTGACCGCTGGTTCAGTTACTGGAAAGCCCAGTACCCGCATCAGGGGGCCCAGTATTTTACCGATCAAGACAAGCTGGTGGTGGCCGAGGGATACCAGTCGCCGCTGTTAACCGAGCGTGCGGTGGACTTTCTTGAGCGACATCAGAAAGAGGAAGGGGCGGAAGGAAAACCGTTTTTCCTCTACATCAGTTATGTGGACACCCATGGCCCGCACAATGGCGCGCCCAACGATCTGGTGGAGCAGTACCAGGCCGCAACCTTCAAAGACATTCCGGACGAAAAGTTCAGCCCCTGTCACGGCGCGCCGAATGACCCGGTCGCCAAGAGTCCCGAACAGGAGCGCAAGAAACGCATCGAGTATTATGCCGCCGTTTCCAGCCTCGACCGCGAGGTCGGCAAAGTTCTGGCCACCCTGCAAGCCACGGGCCAGTTGGACAACACGCTCATTGTCTATACCGGAGATCATGGGTTGAACTGCGGCCACCATGGCGTGTGGGAAAAAGGCAACGCCACGACGCCGCAGAATTTTTTGGAGGAATCCATCCGCATCGCCTGCACCCTCAGTTGGCCCGCCGGCGGCATCCGGCAGAACGTAACCTGCGACAACTTCGTGAGCCACCCGGATCTGTGGGCGACGTTGCTCGAGATCGCAGGCGCGGTACCCGACGCAGCGACGGCGGCGCAAATCAATTCGCCCGGCGTTTCCTACCTTCGCCAGTTGCGCGGCCAGGGCGTTCCGGGCTGGCGGCAAACGATGATCTGCGAATATGGCAATGCGCGCATGGCGCGCACGGCTCGTTACAAATTGATCAAGCGCTATCCCTATGCGGGGGTGGGCTTGCCCGACGAACTGTACGATCTGGAGCACGATCCGCGTGAAACGAAAAATATCCATGATGATCCGGCCCTGAAGCCAGTCATTCGGCAGCTAACGGGAGAAGTAGATCAGTTTTTCGCCAAATACACCGTGCCCGGCCACAGCGGTCTGGAACTGGAACATCAGCCCAAATGCGCTCCGGCCAGTCCCTGGTTGAAGGCCGCCAAGGAAACCGAGAGTTGACCGGCCACCGGTCGTCATTCCCCGGCGGCTTGCCCGCCGGAATTAAACGCGTTTCTTGACATACAGCGGCTCATTTCTCAACCGGGTGGCAATGCGTTCAATCTCCGGCAGCGCGTGGGCAAAGAATTTTTTGAAGCCCCGGCACAAATAATTCAAACCCGGCTCGCCATCCGGCGTGCGGATGAAACGGTTCTTGGGACATTCGCCCCAGCAGTCCTTCAGATAGGCGCATTGACGGCAATATTGCGGCAAGCTGCCGCTTTTGCTCAAGCCGAAGCCGGCCTGCTCCCGCGAGAAAACCATTTCACCCAGAATACCCGTACTGACATTGCCCAGACGATACTCCGGGTAAACGTAATGGTCGCAGGCATAGACGCTGCCGTCATTTTCCACGGCCACCGCCTTGCCACAGGTCTCGCTGTAAATGCACATTTGCGAAGGAAATCCCAAGTGCTGGCCCACCAATGTTTCAAAATGATTGACCATCACCTTGCCAAGATCGTTTGCCAGCCAGCGGTCAAACACCTGGCACAAAAAATAGCCCCAATCGTCCGGGTCCACCGACCAGTCGGTGACGATGGAATTGGGCCGGCCGGGACGCGCCTCGGGATCACCATCTTTGGGCAACTCCGCATCGTTCCATTTTTGCGGTGCCAGCCGCTTGAAATCCCGATGTTCCACAATCGGGATGAACTGGATGTTTTTTGAATCAAGCTCCTGCCGCAGAAAACGATAAACATCGCGCGGACGCCGGCCGTTGAACCGGTGGACGCAGGTGAGGGTGTTAAACGGAATGCCATGCCGTTGCAGCAACTTCGCGCCGGCGAATACCTGGTCAAAGGTGGGCCGCTGGCCCTTGGTGACCCGGTAGTGGTCGTGTATTTCGCGCGGGCCGTCAATGCTCAGACCCACCAGAAACCGGTGCTCTTTTAGAAAACCGCACCATTCCTCGTCCAGCAGCGTGCCGTTGGTTTGGAGGTCGTTCTCAATGCGCTGGCCGGGCCGGGCATATTTCTTTTCAAACGCCACCACCTTGCGGAAAAAATCCAGCCCCAGCAGTGTCGGTTCTCCGCCCTGCCAGGAAAAAATCACCTCGCTGCCGGTCACTCCCGCAATGTATTGCTGAATATAACGTTCCAAGGTTTCGTCGGACATGCGGCCGGCGCCGGGTCCGTTGGCCAGATATTCCTTGCTCAAATAATAGCAGTAGGTGCAGTCCAGATTGCAAGTGGAGCCAATGGGCTTGGCCATGGCGTGAAACTGCTGCGCGAATGTTCCCTTCAAATTATCTGGGGCGCCGCCGGCGGGAACATAATCACTCATATGAATAATTTAGCTTGCCGGGTTTTTACTTCCAAATTGATTTGTCTTCAAACTTCCGAATTTTCAGCCGAAACCATGCAGTTGCGATTGATATGGTGGCAAACCTCCCCCGACCAGTTTACGCCCGGTTCAGACTCCGACGCCCCGATGGCACATTGTCAACGCTTCGTTACCAGTCTGCCGGGGCCGCGCCGGGCGGGCGTCAGCGCGTGTAGGCCGGGTTGTTCTGGAAATGGCTCTCGGAGCCGGGTTGATCCAGCGCTCCCTTCGGCGGGTGGTATTCGTCGTTATCGTTGAACACGGAGCGTTGCCGGGTAATGAGTTCGTCCAGCAAAGCGGCTTCGCTTGAGTATTTCGAAAAATCATCCGGCGGCACAAACAACGTTTCCGCCGGCGGCGTGAGCCGGATATTTGAGAGGGCGAGGGACACCGGTTCCGGTCCGGCCAGGGGATGAATTTGCAAGGCGAGCTGCGCCAGATCGGCGGCCTGCGCGACCTGATATTGCCAGCTTTTGCCATCGCTCCCGAGCAGGGTTACGAGCGTGTTTTGAACGGGGTGGCCATCCTGTTTATCGGTGGTGCTGGCATCCGGTTCCCGCCGGGCAAGGCTGTACCAGTTCGTGCCATTCAACGGAGCCACGCCCTGCAAGGCTTCGCTCATCACCCAGCCTTGATTCCTGCCCGTGTCCCAGATCAGGGCAAAACGGCCGGAACGGTTTTTTTCCCCGGAGTCGGATTCGAAATACAGGCGGCCTTTGGATTCGGTCAACTGCCCGGAGACCTGGCGGACATGGCCTGCCTCCGGATTCAAGGTCAGCGTCAGCCGCCCCTGCCAGCCGTCCAGATTGGTCAGTAAGAGGGCGGCCGGTCCGGTGAGCGCGGCGATGACCGGCGGGGCCACCTGCCAGGCGTTGTCCACCGCCAGCTCTTCGCGCGAGCGTGAATGGGCGCAACCGCCGGCCAGTAGCAACAAGGCGGCAAATCCAAGCAGTTGACGTTTCATAGGCAATTTAATAAATACGGCGGTCGCCGGACTTTGACTTTCCGGTTCGCCGGCAACCGCCGGCGCGGGGCTCAACTTTCAAAGCCGTTTTTCATCGGCATCCAGGTAATCCACGAACGTTTTCAGGTCGTCGCGCGACCCCAGACCGGACTGTTCCTTGCGCATTTGCAGGCGGGCGGCGCCGGCGGCATCGCCGGACTGCGGGCGGTTCAGCAATTCCCGGGCGTGGGCGGCCTTTTCGGCGGCGGTCTTTTTGACGTTTTGACGCACCCAGTCACAAACCTGGCCATCGGTGATGGTGTGCTTCACGATTTCCACGAAGGCTTCATGCTTCAAGCCGGCATGAGTGAGCCAAAGGCCGTCGAAACCTTTGCCGAGATTTTCCTGGTAGTCGGCATGGAGTTTGCCGGCCAGGTGCAGGCGGATTTTATCAACATACCGGGGCAGGTACAGCCAGCCGTCCATGGTTTCGCGGGGGCTGCGCGGATAAATAAGTTCGCTCATGGCGGGATTCTGGCGTGCTGCGGTCCCGAGAGCAACGGGAAAATCAGCCTCGGCGGTGAAGACCGCAGGGCGTTTGCTTGTTTAATCTTGATTTACCTTGATTTACCGGTTTTTAAAGGGTTTTCGAGGTAAAAGCGGGAGATGTTTAACCGCGAAATTCCAAATACGCGAAAGGGTGAATCCTTTCCCGGGGGGGATCAGATACAGGTGAGGACGAGCGTCGCCACTAACTTTCCGGGCAACTGGATCTATAGGCAAAATCAACCGGGGCCGGCGTCACGCTGGTGGATGGCGCGGAAGAGCCAGGCGCGAGCGTAGGCCCAATGCCGTTTGGCCGTCGGCTCGGAAATGCCCAGCACCTCGGCGGCTTCGGTTAGCGTCAGGCCCGTGAAAAAACGCAATTTCACCAACTCCGCCTTGGCTGCATCGTGTTCCGCCAGCCGATCCAGCGCCTCGTGCAAGGCCAGCAACTGGTCATCATCCATCGCCGCTGCCAGTTCGAGACTCTCCGGATCCAGCGGCACCCGTTCCGCGCCGCCGCCGTGACGTCCGGCTTTTTTGCGACGCGCGTTATCAATCAAAATACGCCGCATCGCCTCGGCTGCCGCCGCAAAGAAGTGGCCGCGATTCTGCCACGCCGGCTGCCGGTCGCCGCCCAACCGCAGCCACGCCTCATGCACCAGCGCCGTCGCCTGCAACGTCTGACCCGGATTTTCCCGCGCCATCCGCTGCGCCGCGAGTTTGCGCAACTCCTCATACACCAGCGGCAGGATCTCCTCCTGCGCCCCGGTGTCACCCGCACCCGCCCGTTGCAATAAAAGCGTGAACTCGTTCACGCGGCCACGATACGGAATTTGCGGTCCGGGAAAAAGCCCGGAATATAATGACAAAAAGGCATCCGCCCCTCGCGGAGCGGATGCCCTGGCACTGCGTCGTTATTTGTTTAAAGAAGCAGCAGCCGACGTGAGGCTCTAAATAAATGAGCGTTACAATGATGTTAGAGCCTCCTAACGTCGGCTGCAACCCCGCAAGTGATTTTCGCCGGCCTTACTTCTGCAACTTCACCGCATACGTCGCCACGCGCTGGCCCAGCAATTCGCCCGTCAGCTTGTCCGCCGCATTGGGTGCCACCGCCGGATCCTCCTGCCCCGCCTGCGCCATCACGCCGCTGTAGCTGCTCAGACGGTTGATGCCCTTGTCATTCATCGGCAGTTCCGGCAGCCCGATCCAGATCATGCCGAGCTGCATCGCCAGGGTGAAAAAATAGTGCAACGTGCTCAGCTTGTCGCCGCTCGGGCCGTTCGAAACGGTGAATCCCGCCGCCACCTTGTCGCGCCACGCGCCGGTGTACCACTTGCCGCCGGTGGCATCGGCAAACGCCTTGAACTGCGCCGCCGGTCCGCCCATGTACGTGGGACTGCCAAAGATCACCGCGTCGCTGGCATCAATCTGCGCCAGCACCGCGTCGTTCTGGTAACGGCCCTTGATAATGTCATCGCCGCTGATGGCGATCAGATTTGTCTTCACGCCGGCCACGGACGCCGCGCCTTTTTGCACAGCCTCCGCCAGCTTGGTGGTGTGACCCGTGCCGCTGAAATAAATGATGGATACAGTTGCCATAATATTCGATTTGGTTGGTTGTTGTTATGTTGAAATCGTCGGTGTTTATTGGGCGATGGACGCGCCCGCGATGGCGAGCGAAAGGTCAATTGTCGGCGACACCTTGTCTTCATATTGACCCTTCTGGATGTTGAAATCCTCGCGATTGATCGTGAAGTTGGCGCGCACCACCAGCAGGTCGCCCTTGAGGTTCGGCACGCGTGCGCTCAGTTTGTCTTTCAGATAGGTCAGCTTGATCGGCACGGTCAATTCCTTGGAAACGCCGTGCAGGGTGAACGTGCCCGTGGCATCCGCCGTGGTCACGTTGCCGTCCGTCTTCACATTCGCCAGGGATTTGGCTTCAAACGTGATTTCCGGATACTTCGCCACCTCCAGCCAGTTCGCGCCGTGGAGATGTTCCTTCTGCATCGGATTCGGCACCGTCAAGGATTCGCTCGCCACCACGATTTTGCCCGTGGTCGCCGCCGGATTTTCCGGGTCAAAACTCACCGTGCCCGTGATGCCGCTCGCGCTGCCGTTGATGGATTCCAGCGGCGCATCGAGCTTGAAGATCGCGTTGTTCACGCCCTTGGGATCTTTGAAGTCAAAGCTCTGCGGCGCCGCATACGCGGAGATGGAGAGGCTGGTGAGGAGGAGGAGATGATTCAGTTTCATATATGTGTCTATTGGTTTTGTTTAAGTCAGTTGTTGGTTGCTACGGTTAAATATAGTCGTCTACGTTTTCAATTTTTGTCGTTGGTTTGGTTTTTATTACGGAACAAAAGGGAGGCCCCGGCCAGCAATCCAGCCGCCGCCAACGCGGCGCCCAGAAAATCCACGCCGGGGGAAAATTTCGACTGGTAGGTGATGCCCTCGATGCCCGTGACGGGATCCAGGGTCTTGACGGACTGGCTGGTTTTGGTCCAGCCCCGGTTGGCGCCGGTGGCTACCCACGTGACCACCGCCGCCAGTACCACGAGCACGGCCAATCGGATCAAAGCGCGTTTCATAATGGTTTTCGGTTTGTTCGTCGCTTCAGTTCAAGTCAAACAGCAGCACCTGCGACGGCTTCACCGCTATCACTTGTAGCACAGCTTCTTCCGACACGCCAATCGCGTCACCGCCCGCCAGCGTCTGGCCGTTCACCGTCACTTCGCCTTCGGCCACATGCAGCCAGGCGTGGCGCTTCGCCGCCAGCGGATGCGTTACCTGCTGACCGCCTTCCAGCCGCGCATGCCAGAGCTCCGCATCCTGATGGATGGCAATCGCATTGCCGCGCCCGTCCTTGCTGGCGATCAGGTTCAGCTTCCCGGCCGGCGCCTCGGCGGAAGTCCTTTCCGCATATTGCGGCGTCACGCCCTTCGTGTCCGGCTTGATCCAGATTTGCAGCAGACGCGTCGCCTCCGTTTTCGAGGGATTAAACTCGCTGTGCTGCACGCCGCTGCCGGCGGACATATACTGAAATTCGCCCGCGCCAATCACCCGGCCGTTGCCCATCGAGTCCCGATGCGCCAGCGACCCTTTCAGCACGAAGCTGATAATCTCCATGTCCCGGTGGGGATGCGTGCCGAAACCCATGCCGGGCATGATCAGATCGTCATTGATCACCCGCAGCGTGCGGAACCCGAGCCAGTTGGCATCGTGGTAGTCCGCGAAGCTGAAGGTGTGGTAGCTGTCCAGCCAGCCGTGATTGGCGTGGCCCCGTTCATTTGATTTGCGAATAATCATCATGGGAACACATTACGCTCCCATTCCCGATCCGTGAAATATCAAGTTGCTTGCCTCAGCATAACCAAAAGGTATGCTCGCCCGATGGAATTGCGTCATTTGCGCTATTATGTGGCCGTGGCCGAAACGGAGAACGTTTCGCGCGCCGCGCTGAAATTGCATGTCTCCCAGCCCGCCCTCAGCCGCCAAATTCGCGACCTCGAGGACGAACTCGGGTTTCTCCTCCTTGAACGCAGTGCCAAATCCGTGCGCCTCACCGCCGCCGGCCGGGTGTTTCTGACCGAGGCCCGCGCCGTGCTCCAGCGCGCCGCCGAAGCCGTGGCCGCCGCCCGCGCCGCCGCCGGCGGTATCACCGGCGAAATCAATGTCGGCTACGCGCCTTCGCTCACCATCCAGATACTCCCGCCGGCGCTGCGCCGGTTTCAGGAAAAATTTCCGTCGGTGCGCGTGGCCCTGCACGATCTGTCCACGGAGGAAATGCTCGCCCAGATCGGCACGGGCAAATTGCAGGTGGCGCTCACCGTGCAGCCGCCCGCCAAAGCCCTGCGCGGACTCCAATACGCCCCCCTGGCCCGTTATGCCCTCTGCGTGGCCGTGGCCCCCGGTCACGCGCTCGCGCGGTTGCGTTCGGTCGCGCTCGCCGCGCTCGTGCGCGAACCCCTCATCGCCTACAGCCGCAAAGAGTATCCCGAATATCACGAACAAATTGGCCGCCTGTTTGCGCCCGTCGGCCGCGTGCCGCGCATCATTGGGGAGCACGATGGCATCAGCAGCCTCATCCCCGATGTGGAGACCGGCCGCGGCTTTGCCCTCGTCCCCAACTGCCTCGCCTGCATGGTCGGTCCGCGTCTGAAACTGATTCCGCTCCGCCCGGCCGCCCGGCCCATCCCCGTCGGCGCCATCTGCCGCAAAGATAACGCCACCGGCCTCGTCGCCGAATTCATCGCCGCCACCCAGCCCCGGCCTGAATAACCGTCATCGGCCGGGGCACAGAACGTTGATTACCCGGCAACTTCCACAGTGCGGATGTGGGCGCGAACCGTTCAAACGCTTGGACAAGCCTTTACGCTGGAACCGTCTCCACCTCTCCCGGGGGAGACGGCAGGGGGTGAGTGCGAGCGTCAAACCATCTATGTTTCCAAGTTTTTTGTTTTATACAAAAGCACCGTTAATGATCCCTCCGCCAAAAATAAATAACCCTATATTGTTGTACATCCGCCAACGCAGGGTGTAAGCATTGCTTGATTGATCGGCATATTTAGGGAATTCGCCTTATCCGGCCCCGCCATCCGGTCGGTAAAGGCAACTTGGACACCATCTGTCCGCCTGTCCGAGCAACCAATATATGTCTTATCAATGGCAACCGATGGTGAGTCATGGTTGGCCCCCTTCCGTAAATTATCAGCATACAAATCGTTGGCCCGGATGCCCCAAATCCCGTTGCCGTGCCTTCCTTTTTTGGAAGTCAGCGGCGCAAACCAAGTCATAACATGAATAAAGCCAAACCTTCTGAAGCCAGAATGCAAACCACCATGGTGGCTGCGCTCGGTGCCCTCCTGCTGGGCGTCATCGCACTTACCCCCGGCTGCGCCGATCAAGCTGCCGCCACGGGGACATCCGCCACCGCCTCCACCCGCCATCAGTTGACCGGCGCGGAACTCTATTCCATCCATTGCAATCGCTGTCACCCCGAGCGCTACCCCACGGAGCGCACCGCCGCCCAATGGAAAACCATCACCCTGCACATGCAGGTGCGGGCCAATATCCCCGGGAATCAGGCGCGGATGATTCTCAAATATCTCCAGGACAACAGCGGCCGTTGAACCAACCCTCAACCATCTGATCAACGCATGAAAAAGCATATGAAAACCAGCCGCTGGATGACCGGTCTCGTCGCCGTGGGTTGCGCCGCCGGCATGGGCGCCGCCCCCCGCGCCGCCGCCGAAGTGAGCCAGGCCGACTTCGATTCCCTTAAGGATCTCGTCCTCAAATTGAGCGACCAGGTGCAAAGCCTGCGCCAGACCAACCAGCTCGAACAGCAGTTGCACGAGCAGGATGTGCAGCAGATCCAGCAGCTTCAGGCCAAGCTGGCCGAAACCTCGCGCACCGCCACCGATGCCCAGCAAAAAGCCGTCGCCGCCTCCCAGACCGCGCCCATGCCCCGCGTGCCCATTGACGAGGCCACCGTCAACCACAACTTCCAGATTCTCGGCGATGCCGAAGTGCAGTACGCCAAAACCTCCGGCCAGAACGGCTCGTTCGTCATGGCTGATTTCGCCCCCATCTTCCTCTATCGTGGCGGCGACAACGTCCTGTTCGAGTCCGGCTTTGACTTCATTCTGCAGAACAATCCGCAGAACAGCAATCCGGCCACCCCCGGGGCCACCACCACCGTCAATCTCAGCTTCGCGCAACTCGATTACGTGATAAATGATTACCTGACGCTCTGCGCCGGGAATCTCCTCCTGCCGCTGGGCACCTACAGCGAACGCAGTGCCGGCTGGCTGAATAAGTTTCCGGACAGCCCCTTGGCGCGCGGTTTTGTCCCCGGCAACGGTGTCGGCGCCGAATTGCGCGGCGCGGCTCCCCTTGGCGAATCCGGTGCCTTGTTAAATTACGCCGTCTATGGCGTGAATGGTCCCAGTTCTTCCGACAACACCGGCCAGGCCGGTTCCCTGGATCTGGGTGGCAACGTCGGCCTGCGCTCCGACAATGTGGTTGCCAACCTGCATGGCAATCCCACCGGCGGCGGTCGCGTAGCCGTGTTTGTGCCCTTCAAGCCCCATTACGACTTGGAACTCGGCCTCTCCGCCCAGTCCGGCGAATGGGACAATGCCGGCCAGCATCTCTGGACCGCCGGCGTGGCCGATGCCACCCTCCACCTCGGCCCCAACCTCGAAGCCAAGGGCGAATACATCGTGTCCCGCTACGGCAGCGATGATCTCGGGAACGTCACCCAGCAGGGCTGGTGGGCGCAGGTCGGCTACAAATTGGCCGGTTTGAATCTGGAATTTCCCGGCATCAACAACCTCGAACTCGTCGGCCGCTACGATTCCGTTCGCGATGGCATGGGCGGCTCCACCCAGCGAACCAGCTTCGGCGGGGTGTATTACATTTCCAACGCGTTGCTGTTTGAAGGCGCCTACGAGTTCCTGCACAGCACCGATCCCACCCAGGCCGACCAGATTATCCTGCAGCTTTCCTACGGATTCTAAACCACCGATGCCTTTAGAAACTGATTAACCACCACAGGATCTGCCATGCAACCCATTTCATTCTTAAATTCCCCGCGGATGCTGCGCGCGCTTGGTTGCGCCGCCGCCACCCTCATTGCCGGCGCCTCGGCTTTTGCGCAAACGCCGGCCGCGCCCGCCACGTCGCCCACCTACCTGCGCGATGTTCTGCCCATCTTCATGGGCAATTGCTCCCGCTGCCATAACGAGCAGTCCCGCTTCGTCTATAACTGGCTCGACTACAAAACCGCCTACGGCGACCGCTGGGAAATCCGCCGCCGCGTCTGGGACAGTTACAAGGGTTCCTATTACAAGGAAACCATGCCCATCGCCAACAGCCCCGAATCCATTTCCCTCACCGATGAGCAGCGCACCACCATTCGTCTCTGGGTGGAAAGCGGCGGCGCCCGCGGCGAAGTCTCCGCCGCCACCACCGCCAAATCCAAAACCGAACGGATTGACGCCGGCAAGAAACTGTTCACCTCCATCTGTGCCGCCTGTCATCAGCCTTCCGGTCAGGGGTTGCCCAATGTCTTCCCGCCGCTCGCCGGCTCCGACTTCCTGAATGCGGACAAGAGCCGCGCCATCAAGATCGTCATGGCCGGCCGCCAGGGCGAAGTCGTCGTCAATGGCACGAAATTCAACAACAACATGCCGGCGTTCCCGCTCGGCGACGAGGACATCGCCAACGTGTTGACCTTTGTTTACAACTCCTTCGGCAACTCCGGTCTCGAAGTGACCCCCGAGGAAGTCAAAACCGTCCGCGCCCAGCCCGCCGATACGACGGCGGCCCCCGCGCCCGCCCCCGTCAAAAGCAGCTTTGAATGAGCGCCTGACGAACGGATAAATCAATCATCGAACTGCCTTGCTCCGAGTGGAGCAAATTGGTTCCGGCCCAGCCCCAGATGTGGAAACACATCTGGGGTTTGTTATTTTCCGGACCGGGCGCACGTCCTCCAGGTTGGACCGCCCATGTCCAACCTCCTCCCTTAAGCTTGATCAAAAAGTAAGTTGGTTATCAATTGTGAACCATGCCCGGTGGCCTGCGGTAGCGTCGGCCAGCCGCCGCGTTCCCAATCGCCTTCGCCGTCACCACCCAAAATCCAAAATCCAAAATCCAAAATCCAAAATCCGAGACCCGAGACCCGCTTTCGCCCCCAATCCAAGTGAATCAAACCAAATCAAACCACTCCAACCCGCCTGCCGCCACCCCTGGCGACTCAAATCCAGCCCCCGGCCCCGCCCGCCCGACCCACCGGGGCGGTCAGCCCGTCATTGCCGAATTCGTCCTGCTCAACATCGTTCCTCACCCCTTGCGCATTTACCTAAAAATCCCGGCAAATCCAGCCAAATCAAGGTAAATCAAGGTGTTTATAGGTGTCTATCCATTGAATTCCACCAGCCATCCCACCGCGATCAAACTGACCGGAGGAAATCAAAAACATCTTGGTGAAAATAGTTTGTCAGCTTTTTTCCTGACCGGCCACCTATACGACGATATGATTACCTCACCACTTATGACTGTGGCAGCCAATAACGACGCCGAATTGGTCTGCGAAACTCTGGCCGGCAATCGCGAAGCCTTTGAGCGCATTGTCTCCCGGTATCAATCCCTCGTCTGTTCGCTGGCCTATAGCGCCACCGGCAACCTGGGCGAGAGCGAGGACCTGGCCCAGGAAACTTTCATCACCGCCTGGAAACATCTGGGCCACCTCCGGGAGCGACATAAGCTCCGCCCCTGGCTCTGCGGCATCGCCCGCAACCGCATCAACAGCTTCCTCCGGCGCGAAGGCCGCGAACCCCTCCGGGAAGCCGAATCCTTGGAAACCGCCGCCGAATCCCATTCGGCCGAACCCGCTCCCGCCGAACAGGCCATCAGCCGCGAGGAAGAAGCCATCCTCTGGCGCTCCCTCGAAAAGATCCCCGAAACCTACCGCGAACCGCTCATCCTGTTCTATCGCGAGCAGCAATCCGCCGCCCGCGTGGCCGAGGCTCTGGATATCAGCGAAGACACTGTCCACCAGCGCCTTTCCCGGGGACGCAAGCTGCTCCAGCAGGAAATCCTCGGGTTCGTCGAAGGTGCCCTGAACCGCACCAACCCCGGCCGCGCCTTCACCTTGGGCGTCCTGGCCGCCTTGCCCGCCACCATGGTTTCCTCCGCCAAAGCCGCCGCCCTCAGCACCGCCGCCGCCAAGGGCGGGTTGACCGTCAAAGGTGCCGCCGCCGGCGGTCTGTTTGCCGCCATCTTCGGCGGCTTGCTCGTCTTTTTTGGCAACTATCTTGGCTACCGGATGGGCTTGGATGAAGCCCATACCCCGGCCGAACAGAATCATGTAAAAGCTTTTTACCGGCGCATCGGCGTGGTGGTTGGCCTGGTCTTTCTGGCCTACGCCGCGCTGGTCCTCTCGCTCGGTCGTGCCCCGGCCGACCACATGTTCGTGCCCAGTCTTCTCATCAACGGCCTGATCGTCATATATCTGCTCGTCACCTTCGCCTTTGTGCTGGCCACCACTCCGGGCCGCCGGAAATATTATCAGCAGCTCAACACCACTGAAGGTTCAGCCATGCCCGCCTATGAGTTCCGCACCCGCGCTACCTTTCTGGGCCTCCCGTTGATCCACATCCGGATCGGTGATCGCTTTGACATCCTCCACGAACCCGTCCGGGCCTGGATTGCCGTGGCCAACTATGCCATCGGTGGACTGTTCGCCTTCGGTGGCATGGCCACGGCCCCCGTGAGCATTGGATTTTGTGCGGTAGGATTGCTGCCTTTTGGGGGACTTGCCTTTGGTGCCGTTGCTTTGGGCGGGTTCGCCCTGGGTGGTTGGGCCTTTGGCGGACTGGCCATTGGCTGGCAATCGCTGGGCAGTCTGGCTCTCGCTTGGAATGCCGCGTCCGGCAGTCTGGCGTTTGCCCATGACTTTGCGCTGGGACCGGTTGCCCGCGCAGCCCAGGCCAACACCGATGCCGTGCGCGATCTCATCCATTCCAGCCTCTTTTTCCGCTGGGCCCAAATCGGCCTGAACCACGCCCTCTGGCTGAACCTTCTCTGGGTCACGCCGCTGTTTGTCCAATCACGGATCATCGCCCGTCGCGCCAAGCGGAAGGTGGTTCCGGCAACGGCCAAATGATCGCCACTGGAAAAAGCTCGTTATGGCTCCCAAGTTCGGCCCCTCAACCAATCTGGTCCGCCAGTTCCTCCGCCGGGTAAGTCCAGATTTCCGCCAGCGTGGGATGATAATGCGGCATTGCCGCCAGTTCCCGCACCGTCATCCGCTTGGCCATCGCCGCCACGATCTCATGAATCAGCTCGCCGCCCGATGGCCCCACGCATTCGCCGCCAATGATTTCGCCCGTCTTGGGATTGGCCAGCAGTTTAACAAACCCATCCTTGGCCTCCATCAGCAGCGACTTGCCATGGTCGTTGAACGGATAACTGGCCGCCCGAAACGGAATCTTCTGCGCCGCCGCCGCCTTTTCCGTCAGCCCCACAAAGGCCACCTGCGGATCGGTGAACACCACCGAGATGAGCAGCCGGTAATCCATTTCTCGGCGGGCCTTCGGCTTCAGAATATTGTGCCCTGCCACCTCGCCCTGGGTCACCGCCAAGTGGACAATCTCATGCGGCCCCGCGCAGTCGCCCGCCGTAAAAATATGCGCGGCGCTCGTCTGCATCCCGGCGTTCGCCACAATGCGGCCGTGCTCCGTCTTCACCCCGGCGTTCTCCAGCCCCAACGACGCCGTGTTCGGCACCCGGCCCAGCGCGAACAGGATTTCCTCGGCGGAAACCGAAACCGTTTTTCCCTTCTGCTCGAACCGCACCGTCTTCCGTTTGCCCTGCCGCTGCGCATCCAGCAGCGTCGTGCCCGTATAAACCTCGACGCCTTCCCGGCGGAACACCGTTTCCACCACGGCCCCGGCATCCGCGTCAAATTCCCGCAAAATGCGCTCGCTCCGTTGGATCAGTGTCACCTTCACTCCAAAGCGCGCAAAGAACTGCGCAAACTCGCACGCAATCGCCCCGCCGCCCAGGATGATGAGCGACTTCGGCAACCGCTTCAGCCCCACCGCCTCATCGCTGGTAATGAACCCCGCCTCGTTCAAGGCGGACAGCGGAGCCGGCGCGATGCGCGAGCCGGTGGCAATCACAAAATGTTTCGCCGTCAGCGTCTTCCCGTTATCCAGCCGCACCGTGTGCCGGTTCAGGAACGTGGCCTGGGCCCGGATGAACTTGAACTTGCCGCTGTTCAACTGCCGCTCCCGGTACCCGGCAAAATCCGCAATCTGCGCGCTCTTCCGCGCCATCACCGCTTTGAAATCAAACCCCACCTTGCCGGTCTTGATGCCCCAGGTGCGCGCGTGCTCGGCCAGATGCCTGACCTCCGCCGCATAGAGCAGCGCCTTCGTCGGCATGCAGCCGCGCAAAATGCACAGGCCGCCCACCTCGCGCCCGCCCTCGATCACCGCCGTTTTCAACCCCGCGCCCGCCACCGTCCGCGCGGCCGCATAACCGCCGCTGCCCCCGCCCAGAACCGCCACGTCAAAATCAAATGTTTGCATGTCCCCCCAGCATGGCCGACAAAATGGAATTATCAAATGCAACTTTTCGCCGGACGCACTGTCGCACTGTTCTTGAAGTTACGCCGGCTGCCAGCCGGGTGTGTCGCGGATTGCCAATCCGCCGGGCGTGGCACGCGCAAGAGATATGATATAGGCACGACCACCCGCTGCCGATTGCCAATCGGGGTGGGGACGGCTCGTCGCCACAGCCCTCGTTTTGATCCCGCTCCCCCGGAGCAATTAAATCTCGCTCCATGCCTCTGCCCCAAGTCCCCAAGATTACCGTTTGCGCTTCGCTTCCGCGCGGCGGCGGACGTAGGCGAAGGTGCCGAGGGCAACGAGCAGGCCGGTGAAGCCGAGGCCGACGATGAAGGACTTGCGGTCCACGATGCCCAATTCGACAAGCAGGTAGCTGCCCAGTCCGCACCCGGCCAGGCCGCCGACGAGCAGCCGCCAGCGCGAGCGGAACGGCGCGAGCACCATAAACACCACGGCGGCCGTCAGGTAGAGCCAGACGTCCAATCGCACATGGGCGTCGTTGCGGTGGCCCATGGCATTGACGAACAGCGCGCTCAACGTGTGAACGATGACGAGCACTTCCAGCAATTTGCCGGCGCGACGCAAGTCGAGGCTGGCGGAGCGTTCCACGAGCAGCATCAGTCCGAGAAAAAACATGCCGTTGAGCACGAAGGAAAAGGCTTCGAGCCGTTGGTGATCGAAATAGGCCCAGCGCGCACCATTCACGCCGAGCAGGGTCAGGGTGGGTCCGTTCAAGGCGATGACGTCGAGGCCCACAACGATGGCCAGCATGGCGACAAGATGGAACGGGAGCGTCCAGCGCACGCGGCCTTTGCGTTCCAGCAGGAGGGCGACCGGTTCCATGGCGGCAAGCGGCAGGCACCAGAGCGCTTGAATTTCCGGCTTTTGGTCGAGCCAGTTGAAACACAATAACAGGCTAAGATAACTGGTGGTGGCGAGCGTGGCGGTGGTCCAGGCGAAGCCGGTCATTTTCAACCGCCACAAACTGAAGGCGGACAGGGCCAGCGCCGTGAAGGATGCGGCCAGCACCTGTTGATTGGTGAAGGTGCCGGTGAATAGTTGTTTGACTCCGTCGGGTGGCACGGAAAACCAGCCGAGTTCAGCCAGCAAAGCAAGAATGCACGGAGCCATGGCGAGCAAGGCGCCGGCCAGAAAGGTGGCGGCGGCGAGCGTTTCGCGTTCGCGCCGGGCAATCCCGCCGGCAAGCCCGAGGGTCAAAGTGAAATACGCGGGCAGCGCCCAGCGCCAGGTGGGGCCGAGGTCGTTGCGGAGCATCCACACGGTGAGGACGGTGGCCACCACGGCGAGCCAGGTGGCGCCGGACAGGATGGTCTGCAAGGGGGTGATGCGGCGGGCATCAATGATCCAGTGATCTTCATCGGCGAGCAGGCGACGGTGGATGGTTTCGAGCGCGTCGCGCTCCTCGCGGGAAATGATGCCCTGACTTTCCCAGCCGCGCGCCTGGCCGGAATATTCGCTGATGCTGCGGCGGAGAAGGTCGTCGTAAAGTTTGGGCTTTAGGCGGACGGGTTCGCCCACCAGAAAACGGCCGAGTTCGGCGGCGACTTCGGCGGCGGTGGGGCGGTCGTCCGCATCCCACGCGAGACAGGCGAGGCATACGGCCTGCAAATCCTCGGGCACGCCGAGGGCGACTTCACGCAAAAACGGCGGGGCGGTGGTGGCGATGGCTTCAAAAACCTGCGCGGCGGTTTCGCCCTCAAAGGCGGATCGGCCGGTCAGCACTTTGAACATGAGGCTGCCGAAGGAGAAGACATCGGAGGCGGTGGTGAGGGGCTGGCCGCGCACCTGTTCGGGCGAGGCGTAGAGTGGAGTACCGGCGAATCCCCCACCCTGCCGGCCGGCTTCTTCCAGCGACAGGGCCAGCCCAAAATCCAGAATGCGCGGGCGCAGGTCGGGGCCGACGAGAATGTTGTCCGGCTTGAGATCGCGATGGATGAGGCCGCGTTCATGGGCGACGGCGAGGCCGCGCGCGACTTCGCGAAGGAGCCCGGCCTGCTGCGCGAAATTCAAATGGGCGGCAAAGCGGTCCAGCGGAAAGCCCTCGACCAATTCCATGACGATGGCGGGCGGGTCCGTTTCATCGAGCACGGAAAAAATCGTGACGATGGCAGGATCGCTGAGAGCGGCGGCTTTGCGGGCCTCGTCGAGCAGGCGGCGGCGCAAGGGTTCATCGGCACGGTGACGCAGGATTTTTACGGCGACGCGACGGTTGAGTTTTTCATCGTGCGCCGCATAGACGAGGCCAAGGCTGCCTTCGCCCAGCGGGCGCTCGATACGAAAGCCGGGCAGCGCGGGCGGAAGATTTTCCTGACCAACGGAAACCGGTTCGGTGCGGGAACGGAGCTGGCGGACGCAGAGAGCCGCTTCGATGCGCTCGCGGGCTTCGCGCTGCAATGCGGCCGGGAGCGTGGCGATATAATCATCCACGCGCTGATCCGCTGCCGGGCCGGACTCACGCAAAAACGTTTCGGCATAGGCCGCAGCATTGAGCACGGTGGTGTGCCGGGGCAAGGGGGTGGCGCCTTGCGCGGGTGAAGATTGCTTTTGTTCGGTACGGGTGCGGAGAAAACCGCCGGCCTCGTCATGGGCGCGCAGCAGGGACTCAACTTCCCGGCGCAGTTCGGGGGACCGGGCGCAGTGGCGGGCGACAAACTCCGTGCGCGCACCGGCCGGCAGTTCAACCGCCCGGGCAAACACGGCTTCGGCATCGGCCGGAGATGGATTCAGCACGCTGGACACCTGTGGCGGACTGTAGCATTGCGGTGCGATGGGCTCAAACCTTCTCTGGCGGAGCGCGACTGTGTCAAAGACCGGTCGCAGCAAGGTGGCCAGCCGGCAGACCCGACAAGTTGTCTGAACCGGTTGAATGAGAACGTTGCTGCGGCTGGCTTTCAGCCCAGCCGCGCTCCGGCAACAAGGGCTGGAAAAATGTAAAAAATAAATGATCCGTTTCACCGGCCGATTGCGCTTTGGCTTTATGAAGGGCCGGTGGTATGCCGGCGGGACAAACGAACGGAAACGGTGTAAATTTAAACCAAAGACTATCTATGAAAAACTGGGCGTGGCTCGTGGCGGGGTTGTATTGTTTGATTCTCATTGTACTCACAGTGCCGGTGGGTTGGGCGGCTTTCGCGCCGCATACCACGATAAAAGAAACGGCCACGGCGCTCATCTCGTGGCAATACTGGCTGTGGCTGGCGGTGATGCTGGCCGGGCAGGTGGCGCTACTCGCGGTGCCGGTGCGGGTGGCCGGCATGCGGCCGGTGACGCGGGGGCCGGTGTGGCGCACCGTGCTGGCCGGCGGCTTGATGGCGGGCGGACTGGGCGGCGGGGCGTTTCTTTCGATTTTTGAGTTTATCTTTCGTGACAAAATCAATTTAAATTACCCGCTCTGGATCGCCATCGGCCTGGGCGTGCTGACGTGGATTGTGTGGGCGATCATCTTTGCGCGGATGGGGCGTACAGCCGCTCCGACGGATCTGGTGACGCGGCAATGTCAGTGGCTGTTCAAAGGCAGCATTTTGGAACTGCTGATTGCCGTGCCCACACACATCGTGGCCCGGTACCGGGATTATTGCTGCGCGGGGGTGCTGACCTTCATCGGCCTGACGATGGGCTTCTCCGTGATGCTGTTTTCCTTCGGGCCGGCGGTGTTCTTTCTGGCGGCGGCGCGGTGGAAGCGGTTGCATCCTAAATCGCAGGATTTACCTGAGTGAATACTTTGCATAAACTGTCCGAGTGAAATCTCATGGGACTGTTTATCTGGTCGGGGCCGGCCCCGGCGACGCGGGTTTGCTGACGTTGCGCGGAGCGGAATTGCTCCGGCGCGCGGAAGTGGTCATTTGCGACGTGCTGGTCAATCCGGAACTGCTGCGGCTGACGCCGCCGGGTGCGGAAATCATTGCGCGCGGCAACCACAAACGCGATGGCGGTCTCTCCCAGGAAGAACTCACGGAGCTCATGGTGGATCGCGCCAAAGCCGGCAAAAACGTGGTGCGGCTCAAGGGCGGCGATCCGTATATTTTCGGCCGGGGCGGTGAGGAAGCCCAGCGGCTGGCCAAAGAGAAAATTCCGTTTGAAGTCGTCCCCGGGGTTTCCTCCGTGGTGGCGGCGGCGAATTACGCGGGCATTCCCCTCACCCACCGGGATCATTGCTCCAGCTTCACGGTTTTCACGGGGCACAGCGATTCGGCCGATCCGCACACCGCATTGCGCTATGAACAAATCGCGAAGATTCCCGGCACCAAGGTGGTGCTCATGGGGGTGCATAATCTCGCGGACTGGACGAAGTCGTTGATCACCCAGGGGATGCCGCCCAAGACGCCGGTGGCGGTGGTGCATCGCGGCACGACCGGCCGGCAAAAAACCGCCGCCGGCACGCTGGTCACCATCGCAGGCCTGGTTGAAAAAGCAAAAATTGTTCCGCCCGCCATTACCATTATAGGCGACGTAGTCAACTTGCGCGACGAGCTCAACTGGTTTGAACACAAGCCGCTGTTTGGGCAGCGCATCGTCATTACGCGGCGCACGGAACAGGCCGGTTCCTTTGCCACGCGACTGGCGGAACTGGGCGCGGATGTCATGGAAGTGCCAACCATCAAGATTTCCGAGCCGCTGGAACGCATGGCGGTGGTGGAAGCGCTGTTGGAAATCAATTCGTACGAATGGCTGATCTTCACCAGCGCCAACGGGGTGAAAGCGTTCTTCGACCTCTTTTTCAAGCAGTTCAAGGACATGCGGGATATCGGCGGCGCGCGCATTGCGGCGGTTGGTCCCGCCACGGCGGCCAAGCTGGCCGAATATCATTTGCAGGTGGATCTGACGCCGGATGAGTTTACCGGCGCGAAGGTGGCCGAGGCCTTCATGAAGTATCAGAACATCGAGAACGTGAAGATGTGCATTTTCCGCGCCGAAGTGGCGGGTCGCGAGCTGGTGGAAGCCTTGCAGGAAAATGGCGCGATCATTGATGACATCCCCGTGTACCGGACCGAGCCCGACACCGAGGATCGCACCGGCGCCGGCGCGCGGTTGCTGGAGGAAGGGGCGGACTGGGTGACGTTCACCAGCAGTTCCACCGTAGAGCATTTCCATGCGCGGTTTGACCTGCCGAAACTGCGGAAGCAATTTCCGCAATTAAAGATCGCGTCCATCGGACCGGAGACCAGCAAGGCCATCCGCGCGCTGAAACTGGAGCCGACGCTGGAAGCCAAAGTGCATACGACGGAGGGATTGGTGGCGGCGCTGCTCAAAGCGGTGAAGGCTTGAGGCAGAAAATAGTGGGAACGCTCGCCTCACCCCGGCCTTCTCCCCGTTGCTGGGGAGAGGATTTTACTTTGGCCCATTTTTGATTATTCGCCCACCGGTCCGACCCATCCAGCCGCTTGATTCACTAAATAGGCGGGAACCGTTTCTCCTTCTCCTCGGGGGAGAAGGCCGGGATGAGGGCGAGCGTCACACCATTATTTGCACCAAAAACAGCCTTAATTTTTTCGGTCGCCCGCCCGCACCATGAACCGCTTTCGTTTTCCTTTCGGGTTCAAGGGTTCAAGGCGCGAAATTCGATATCGGGGAATTCTCACCCCGGCCCTCAGAGGTTTGAAGCGAGGTTAATTTCCATCTTTAATTAAGGCTTTCTGTACAGAATCTGAAAGTCGTGAATAAACCTGACGTGGAACGGGACAGGGAAACGACTGCGGGCCATAAGTACCTGACGAACCTTGGGAATCTACCCGCAGCAACCACAAATAATTGGAACCGTCGTAGCACCATGCCTGTGATTGATTTTCAATATATACGAACCAACCTGGCTGTGCTCTCCACCCCTCTGAGGCATAAGTGTTGGTAAGTGCTCCTGTCCAAGTGGCAATTGTGGAGCCATCGGAGCCACCAGTCCTCACGTGATCCAGATACTGACCGCGCACAAGCTTAAACGGTTGGTTGGTTCCGGCAATGGACACCTCCCAGACTCCATCTTGTGACCGAAATTGACCAAACTGTGTGACAAGCCAGTTGGTAGTCATTGGCGTTATTGTAGAACTCGAATGAGTGCGAGTGCAGGCAGTGAAGCCAAGTGTGAACCCAAAAGCCAGAATGATGCAAGCGCGCATAATATTTTGCACAGACCACTAATAACCATCCGCTTAGCGCGGTGGATCAATCTTTGTGAATCCAAATGTAGAGAACTGAGTTGCGTTGTCAATCCATACCCAGTGCTCATTCTTTGCTAAAGCGTGCATGAAGAACGGCATGACTAGACCGAATGATCGCTAGCGCCAAGAGGATATCGGTGGCGGCGTTGGTATTGAATTTGCCCCGTAACCAGTTTTGGTGATTCTTCTAGCATTGGTTATGCGCTAATTTATGCCATTCCTAAACCATACCAAGCCATGATCCGCCCTGCCCTGCTCGTTCTGACTTTGCTCCTGTCTGCTTTGACCGGGCCAACCACTTCCGCCGCCGCCACGCTGGCGCTGGACGGGCCATGGCGGTTTGCCCTTGATCGTACCGATGCCGGGCTCACGGAAAACTGGCCGGCCAAAAATCTGCCGGACACCATTCAATTGCCCGGCATTTTGGAATCCCAAGGTTATGGCGACGCAATCAGCACGCAAACCCCGTGGGTGCTCTCGCTGTACGATCATTTCTGGTATCTCCGCGCGAATTACGCAGCATACACGAATGCAGGCAGCGTGAAGGTGCCGTTCATCTGCCAGCCGGTGCGGCATTATCTCGGGGCGGCGTGGTATCAGCGGGACTTTGCGGTGCCCGCCAGTTGGAGCGGACAGCACATCACCTTGTTTCTGGAGCGGCCGCATTGGAAATCCACGGTCTGGCTGGATGGCAAGGAGATCGGCTCCGACCTCAGCCTGTGTACGCCGCATGAATATGATTTCGGCCTGCTGGCCACTGGCACGCATCACCTCACCATCCGCGTGGACAACCGGATGGTTTTGCCCTACCGGCCGGATGCGCATAGCGTTTCCGATTCACTGGATGATGCGTGGAACGGGATCATTGGCAAAATCGAATTGCGCGCCACCGCGCCGGTCTGGATTGCGGAACTGCAAGTCTTCCCCCATGCGGCAACCAAGTCCATCACCGTTCGCGGCAAGCTAGGCAATGCCGGCGGCCAGACTGGCACGAACCGGATGGTGTTTGCGATTACCCCCTATGATTTTTCCGCCTCGCCCCAGATCATCGCCACCACGCAGATTCCCGTGAGCTGGGACAATGGCGGCGGCACTTTTGAAACTGAAATCGCCCTCCCGGCGGATGCGGGACTGTGGGATGAATTTCATCCCACGCTCTACCGGGTGGTGGCCTCGCTGGAAAACCAGGACAATGCCGCCACCGCCTTCGGTCTGCGCGACCTCGGCGCCGGGCCGCATGAATTCATCCTGAACGGTCATCCCATTTATCTGCGCGGCACCCATTTTGGCGGGGATTTTCCGCTCACGGGATATCCGCCTACCGATGTTCAATCTTGGAAGAAGATTTTTCAGACGTGCCAGGATTGGGGGCTGAATCATATGCGCTTCCATTCGTGGTGTCCGCCGGAAGCGGCGTTTACGGCGGCGGATGAACTGGGCTTTTACCTGCAAGTGGAGTGCGGCATGTGGAACAGTTTTGCCGTGGGCGGCCCCATTGAAAAGATGCTCTACAGCGAAACGGATCGCATTATAAAAAATTACGGCAACCATCCCTCGCTGCTGCTGGTTTCGGCCAGCAACGAAGCGTCGGGGCATTGGAAGGAAATACTGCCGCTGTGGGTAAAGCATTATCGCGCCGCCGATCCGCGCCATCTCTACACGCCCTGCACCGGCTGGCTGACCATTGATTCGCCCCGGCAATCATTGGATGGCGGGGCGGATTATCTGGTCTGTGGCCGGGTTGGCACCGGACGCACGCGCGGCGAAACCGGCTGGTTCGGCCGCGATTACCGCAGCTCGCTGCAAGGCCTCGGCGTGCCAATGGTGGCGCATGAACTCGGCCAGTGGGTGGCGTATCCGGACTTTGATATTATCCAAAAATTCACGGGGTTCATGCAGCCCGGGAATTATGAAATCTTCCGCGACTCCGCCGCCGCCCATGGTGTGCTGGCGCAAAACCATGAATTCGCGGCAGCCTCGGGTCATTTTCAGACCGCGTGCTACAAGGAGGAAATCGAGGCGAACCTGCGCACGCCGGAGTTGTCCGGGTTTCAATTGCTCGACCTCCACGATTACACCGGCCAGGGCACCGCGCTGGTCGGTTTGCTGGATCCGTTCTGGCAGAGCAAAGGTTATGTGACGCCGGCGGAATTCAAAAAATATTGCAACACGGTCGTTCCCCTCGCGCGGCTGCGGCAGCGGGTGTTCACCACGGCGGATACCTTTGAAGTTCCCGTCGAGGCGGCCAACTTCAGTTCCGGACTGCTGACAAATGCGGTCATGAACTGGAGCATCGTGGATGCCGCCGGCCATACAATCGTTCTAGGTGCCGGCACGCCGACCACCCTGCCCCTCGGCAAAAGTTTTGACATCGGCACCATCACGGCGGATCTGGCCAAGCTCACCGCTCCGGCGCAATACAAGCTGTGCGTGACGCTCGCCACCGCTGACGCCAGCTTTACGAATGACTGGAATTTCTGGCTCTACCCCGCGCAGATTTCCACCGCCGCCGCGCCCGATATTTTTGTGACCAGTTCATGGGACGCGGCTGAGAAAAAACTGGCGACGGGCGACAAAGTATTATTCACGCCGCGCCAAGCCGATCTCGCCTGGGACAGTCCGCCGCTCGCGCGTCTGCCCGTGTTCTGGAATGCGCTCATGGGCCCGACTTGGACCCGTTTGCTGGGGCTTTGGTGCGATGTGTCGCATCCCGCGCTGGCCGGTTTCCCCACGGAAGCCGGTTGCGACTGGCAGTGGAGCGATTTGCTCAACCGCACCCGTGCCATCAATCTGGATCATTTGCCACGCGACCTAAAACCCATCGTCTCCGCCATTGACGACTGGAATCGCAACTACAAGTTGGGCGTGATCTTTGAGGCGCGCGTCGGCACCGGTAAACTGCTCGTGAGCGCCATTGACCTGGATGAGCGGCCCGGGACGCAGGCCCTGCGGCGTTCGCTGCTGGATTACATGGCCGGCGACCGGTTTCAGCCGGCCACCGAAGTCAGCAGCGCCGCCATGCGTGGCCTGTTTTTCGACAATCTGGTCATGCGCAAGCTGGGTGCCACGGTTACCGCCAATGGGGAACCGGCGGATGAATTGGTGGATGGCGACCCCAATACGTTCTGGGGCAGCGCGGATGCCAAAGGCAACGGCCCGATGCCGCCGCACGTGATCCGGGTTGATTTTGCGAAGCCCGTTGCCATGACGGGTCTGGTGCTCATGCCGCGTCAAAATCAACGCGAGCATCAGGGCGATATCCGCGAGTATCAAGTGGAAGCCAGCGAGGATGGCACCCGCTGGCAACCGGTCACGCACGGCCAATTGCCTTCCACCTATGATCCGCAGACGATTGCTTTTGGCCAGATGCTCACGACCAGCCATTTGAAGTTCACTGCGCTATCCGGGTTTGGCCGTGATCAATCGGCGGGGCTGGCGGAGATTTCCATTTTGTATGCCGGGCCGAAGTTGCCGGAGAATCAGGGCAATATGGAATACCAGCACGTCCGCACGGCTTCCACGGATATTGATGCGGGCGGGGATGCGCCGGTGAAGAAGAGGAAGAATAACTGACGGACGAAATCCGGTGCTATTTTAGCAGCTTGCCATTTAAGCAAACCGAAGTTTTAGGTGGTCGCCAAAATGGAATCCCTTCCTTTGCTTTCAACATTTGTTTCTTTCGTTCTTCATCCGTCCATAAACGGGTGCAATAACCGCCAACGATACGCCCCTTCCTTAGAGCCAACAGCGCAGCTTCAGAAATGAACAGCTCCCGGTCACAAAAATGACTCGCTTGCCAACTGCTTTTGGTGGAGAAAAACGTGTTGGTCTGATCCGGCAATGAAAGCTCGCTCAAGTATGCAAATACACCAAAGCTCTCTTTGGGACGCTGGCACTCTGAACACAAGGGCTTTCTGGTTTTAATCACCCCATCAGCATGATCCACCAATAACGTTGCCCGCAATGCGTGCCACCCGCTTTTGCCCATCGGCTTCGTTTCAAAGCCACCAACTTTTGCCTGTTTCAACACCTTGAGAAACCTGTCGCTGACTGTAAATATTCGGTCATTAGTGTAACCATATTCCCCTTTAAACCTAATCGTCACGGGATCATCGAAACCGGTTTCAAATATTTTATCAGAGTCGTAGCGCCCGCACTTTTTGCAGCATAAATGGTGGTACTGTGGCTTCATCCGCAGTTCGACATCCGCTGCCGGGAAAAACTTATAAAACACCGGCGGCAGGCCCTCCGGCCGAGGCCGTTTTGGCAAGCGTTTGGCAACTTCATGAATTGCCCAGCTCGTTTTGGGATGATCTTCCAAATTGATTGAATAGTAGTTCATATAGATATTCTGGACCGAATGTTTATTGAACCCGCCGGGAGCCAGCATTTGGTACAGACACCTCGACACGGCTTTTCAATTCAGCCTCCACCTCTGCCAGCCGTTTTCCAAAGATACAGTTATGGTTGAGCGTGACGGAATCGCGCCGGGTCCGGATGGTCAGGGTATCCTGACCATCGCCATCGATATCAAAGTTTCGTTTCCAGGAGACAACCTCATGCCACGGGATGAATTGGTTTCGGTAGAAAGATTGTCGGATTCCTTTTTCATCCACAATGACCCGGGCGTAAAGGAGGGGAATAGCCAAGATGCCAAAAGTAGCCAAGAATACCCAGCCACACACTTCAACCAAAACCGAATTTTGCCCGCCAAACTCAAACCATGCGGCACCTACAATGATAACAATACCATAGTAGAAACTGGCAAAAAATGACGCACTATAGGTTCTTCTCATAGCCGCAATGACTTTGACCATAAGCTACCCCTACACACCCGACCAGGCAACGGCAATTGTGGAACGGATAGTAATGGCTTGAGGCGAATTTGGAGTGCGGCGGCAAGCGCAGCGCGACGACGTTTGGAAAAACGTGCCGCTTGGTTTGAGAGTGGAAAAGCGTCGTCGCCGCTGCGCTCTGCCGGCGCAGTCCAAGATATGGGTCTATTTGACTCCGCGTTACCGCGTTCAACACCACAAATTCGACCCCGCACCGGTGATTTGGAACACATTTTGATTGATGAAGTCACAAGGTCCGGCGCATCCTTGCCGCCACTTTCACACAAGACGCCGATCACCGACCATCATATGAATTTCAAAATCCGCCGGGCTCGGCGTACTTCACCGGTCATTTTGGTCTGTGTCCTCCTGCTCGGAGTGGTCGTTGGGGCGGCCTCGGCGCAAACGCCGGACCGGTTGATCGCCGATTTTGAAGGCACCAATTATGGCGACTGGCAGGTGGCGGGCACGGCGTTTGGCACCGGCCCGGCGCATGGAACGTTGCCGGGCCAAATGAAGGTGGATGGTTTCATCGGCGGCGGACTGGTGAATTCGTTCAACGGCGGAGATGCATCGACCGGCCGGCTGACTTCGCCGGCATTTAAAATCGAGCGCAAATATATCCGGTTCCTGATTGGCGGCGGCGGATGGGAGGGTCAGACGTGCATGAACCTGCTGGTGGACAGCAAGGTGGTTCGCACGGCCACCGGGCCGAATACGGAACCCGGCGGCAGTGAACGATTGCAGCTAGGCCAGTGGGAAGTCAGCGAACTATCCGGCCGCATGGCGGTGCTGGAAATTGTGGATTCGGCAACGGGCGGCTGGGGACACATCAGCGTGGATCAGATTGTCCAGAGCGATAACCGACCGGAGAGTCCGATCGCGCTGTACGATGTCGGTCGGGAAATGAAAATCACAAAACCCTGGCTGAACTTTCCGGTCAAGAATGGCGCGGACAAACGGCGGATCAACCTGTCGGTAGATGGCCGGACAGTGCGGTCCTTTGACATTGAATTGGCCGAGGGCAAACCGGATTGGTGGGCGCCTCTGGATTCGACGCCATTTCAAGGGCAGACGGTAAGGATTACGGCAAACCAGTTGGCCGAGAATTCCATCGGACTCAAGGCCATTGAACAATCCAACAATTTTAAGGACAGTCAGAATCCGTATGCCGAGCGGCTGCGTCCGCAGTTTCATTTCACGTCGCGTTATGGCTGGCTAAACGACCCCAACGGCCTGGTGTTTTTTCAGGGCGAGTACCACCTGTTCTACCAGCATAATCCCTATGGCTGGGACTGGGGCAACATGCACTGGGGTCATGCGGTCAGCACCGATCTGGTTCACTGGCGGGAACTGCCGGTGGCGCTCTACCCGGATGAAAATGGCACGATGTATTCGGGTTCCGCCGCCGTGGATTGGAATAACACCGCCGGTTTTCAAACCGGCCCGGAACCGGCGCTCGTGGCGATGGTCACGGCGGCCGGCCCGACCTACACCCAGGAAATTGCTTACAGCAATGACCGGGGCCGGCATTGGATCAAATACGAAAAAAACCCGGTGCTGGGGCAACTCGCGACCGCGAATCGCGATCCGAAAGTGGTCTGGTTTGCCCCGGAGAAAAAATGGGTGATGGCGCTGTATCTCGACCACAACGATTACGCGCTGTTTGAATCGCCGGATTTGAAACATTGGCACAAGCTCCAGGTCTTCACGCTGCCGGGCGATGCCGAGTGCCCGAACTTTTTTGAAGTGCCATTGGACGGCGACCGGCAAAATCCGCGCTGGGTCTTTTTCGGCGCGAGCGGCGTTTATGTCGTTGGCAAGTTTGATGGCCATGTATTCACACCGGAAACCCGGCCGCAGCGTTTGCACAATGGCAACTGCTGGTATGCCGCCCAGGTGTTCTCAGACATTCCCACGAACGATGGCCGCTGCGTGCTCATTCCGTGGGGCCGGTTGCCTGACGGGGAAATCTTCCGGGGCATGACGTTCAACCAGATGATGGGGCTGCCGGTGGAACTCACCTTGCATACGACCGCTGCCGGAACCACGCTGCGGGTGAATCCGGTGCGGGAACTTGCCACCCTCCGCCAGACGGTGCAAACCATCGAACCACGCGAGTTCGGGCCGGGCGAAAATCCGCTGGCAGCCAGCCGGGGCGACCGGGTTGAGATCGAGGCTGAAATTGCCCCGGGTACGGCGAAGGAAATTTCGTTTGTACTGCGAGGTGTGCCGGTGGTTTATGACGTGTCCGCCCAGACGGTATCGTGTATGGGCCGCCGCTCCGAGCTGCCGTTGAAAAACGGAAAAATTTCACTCCACATGTTTGTGGATCGCGCTTCGGTGGACATCTATGGCGGAGGCGGAACGCTTTACATGCCGATGGCAAAAGCACTTGCACCGGAAAATCAGGATTTGAAACTTTTCTGCCAAGGTGGCAGCGCCCGGATTATTTCTCTGAAGGTGTGGCCATTGAAGTCGGCTTGGGAGTAATACCATTTGCAGGTTAAAACCGCATTAATGGTGGCCAGCCTCAGCTCCGTAGGAGCGCCATATTTGTAGAAACAGGCCCTCAAAATTCCAAGCTCCGTAGGTGCGGCATACAGCTTCAAACTGAAAGTGGTATTACCAAAAACCGTTTATTCAGAGTCTCCTTACGTCGGCTCCTGCTGTTCTGACGGCTTTGCAAGTCACCCTTCCCGGTTCGACTGGCGCAAGGTTTCCAGCATCACGGCCACGGATTCGGCGAAGACTTTGGTCTCGTTGGTATCGTGGTAGGTGATGAAAACCGTGTCCGGCTCGGCGGCGCCGGGGCGGAGGTAAATGGGGTCGCCGCAATCGCTGGTCGCGAAAGCGATGATATCGAAGCCCAGGAGCTCGCGGGTGTCGATCATTTGCGATTCGGCCAGGGGATTAAAGGTGCTGAGGGCATCGCGTTTGCCGTATTTGAGGCCGACAGCGGTCACAAGGGCGTGGTCGGCATACAGCTCGCGCAGGGCGGCCGGAGCGGGACGTTGCAGGTGGCGCTCGTAAAAGACCCAGTCGGGACGGAGAATCTGCGCCTCCAGTTCGGTGCGTTCGGCGGCCCGTTGCACCGGTGGATGGCGTCGCCGCCGGAGATAGTCGCGGATCAGCAGGCCCGAAAAAAACGACACGAAAAACAGGGCGCAGGCGAGGCTGATATAGTGTCTGGCTTGGCTCATGGCTGGCAACTTATACTGACGCGTCCGGGTTGAAAACCACTAATCAAGAAACCGGGTGAAATCCAAGGTCGCCAGCCAAAGCCACCAGGTGAGGCCCAAGCCGGCAAGCGGAAGCCAGAGCAGCCACCAGCGTTTGCACCCGACATCGGCAAGCAAGACCAGGCTGCCGAATATGGCAGTGAGCAGAAAAGCATCATACCGGAGCGGGCCGACATTGTGGCCAAAGAGCGGGTGATGAAACGTCAGATGACCGGTGCTGACCTCGCTGCAGAGCACAAACGCCACCAATGGCAGGGCCAGGCTCAGCCAGGAGGCCCAGAGGAGGATTTTGCGGCGGGAGAGGTTCATATTTATTCCAACGCCTACCATGCCCCAACCAAGGCCATTGGAAAACCCTGAATTTCATTTCCGATCACGAGTGATTGGTTGTTATTGGGGAGCGACAAAGCATCGGTATATTTGAGTCTCGTCCCCCAGTCTCTACAGTATTTTTGGGGGCATTAATTCGCAGCCGCAACCGCGTTGCGGTTGAAACGTTTTGGCGAAGCAAACCCAGGGTAGCTCGTGACCGAGCAACCCTGGGCTTCGGGCCGGAATCCCGTTGGGATACTCATCAGATTGGCTAGGCGGCCGAGCTGCTTACCCTTTAATAATCGTCGCGCCGGCGGCGGGGCGGGAGCTGAAGATCACAGCGTCAATCCCAGTCTTGGCCTTGTAATCGGTGGCAATTTTCTTCGTGATCGCTTCAATGGCCTCGGCTTTCACGAGGGCCACGCAACAGCCGCCAAAGCCGCCGCCGGTCATGCGGCAGCCGTAGACGCCGCCTTTGAAACCGATGTCTTCGGCGATATCCACGACCACATCCAGCTCTTTGCAACTGACTTCGTAGTCGTCGCGCAGGGCGGCGTGGCTGGCGTACATGAACTGGCCGACCGTGGGCCAGTTGGACTGGCGGATGCCTTCGGCGGCGTGGACGGTACGTTCGATTTCACCGATGACGTGGCGGGCGCGACGGAATACCACGTCGGTCATTTTGGACTTGGCGCGTTCCAACTGGTCGGGGGTGGCATCGCGGAGGGAGGCCACGCCAAGGATACGCGCGGCTTCTTCGCATTCGGCCCGGCGCTTGGCGTATTCGCCGCTGCCGAGTTCGTGCTTCACATTGGTGTTGATGATGAGCAGCGCCACGGCGGGATCGCTCATGGGCACGAGCTCGGTTTTGCGCGTGCGGCAGTCGAGCAGGAGCAGATGACCTTCGCGACCGAGCGCGGAGATGAACTGGTCCATGATGCCGCAGGGCACGCCGGCGAAATCATGTTCGGCCTTCTGGGCGAGCAAGGCCTTTTCGATGGGATCAATCGTCTTACCAGTGGCGGCTTCAATGAGGGTGGCGGTGCAGACTTCCAGCGCGGCGCTGCTGCTCAGGCCGCCGCCCAGGGGCACGGTGGACATGAAGGCCACATCCAGGGCGGGAATCTTCACGCCCCGGTTTTGGAACCCGGCGATGGCGCCGCGAATGTAGTTGGACCATTTCGGCTGGCCCTTCGTGACGGCGGCGGAAACGTCAATGGTGGCGGTTTCCTTGAACTGGGTGTCGTAGATGGCAACGGTTCCGGGCGTGGCACCCGCGTCGGCCGCCATGACGGCGTAATATTCGATGGCCATGGGCAGCACGAAGCCGTCGTTGTAGTCGGTGTGTTCGCCGATGACATTCACCCGGCCGGGCGCGGCCACGATCCAGCGCGGCGGACGGCCGTAGGTTTTTTTAAATTCAGCGGCGACGTGGGCGGAAAGTTCTTGGAGAGTCATATTTATTAATGGAAAGAGGATAGAATATTAAGGAGGGGAGATGGAAGACGAAAAATGGGAGGGCAGCGGATTGCTCCGCCAGCCTCCCATTTCCAGTTCCGCCCGCGATCAGGCGGACGGCGGATTTTTTTTGCCACTAATGGCGCCGAGGAGCATGAACACGCCAAATATCAGCAGCACAATGCCCCAGATCTGGTTGATGTTGATGTCCAGCGATATTGAATCGGAGGCTTTGATGGTGCCAAAGGCGGCGAGCAGCACGCCAATGAGCGTGAACATGAGGCCAATCGGCCAGCGAATATCGAGTCCCATAAATTATATTCCTTTCAGGTGGTTAAAGGTTCAGAAGAAAATGAAGTTCAGGATCACGCAGATGATCAGCAGCACGGTGCCGAGCACGGCCGGACGCTGCCAGAAGGACAGGTTGTGATCCACGGTTTTGGGCGTCAGCGAATAGACGAGGCCCCGGAGTTCGGCGTCCGTCTTCATGGACTTGGTGGCCAGCGAGATCACCAGGGTGAGCGTGAAGCAGACGGTGAAGGCGAAGGCCGCGAGCCAGAAGTTCTGGGCCATTTCGCTCGGGAAGGTTTCGAGCACCTTGATGTAGCCGCCCTTCACGCCGGGCAGGTTGCCTTGCGCGATGGTCACGGCGTGGAACAGGGTGGAACCGGCGATGCCGCCGAACAGGCCGAGGAAGGCGCCGGTGCCGGTGGTGCGCTTCCAGAACATGCCCAACAGGAAGGTGGCGAACAGCGGAGCGTTCACAAAGCCGAACACGAGCTGAATGATGTCCATGGCGTTGTTGTACATGGAGGCGAAGTAGGCGGCCGCGATGCTGAGCACAATGCCCGCAATGGTGGTGACTTTGCCGGCCCAGAAGTAATGGCTGTCGCTCTTGCCGGGCGCGAAATAGGCCTGATAAAGGTCATAGGTCCAGACTGTGTTGAAGGCGGTGACGTTGCCCGCCATGCCGGACATGAAGGAAGCCAGCAGCGCGGTGAGCGCCAGACCAAGCAGGCCCGGGGGACAGTACTTTTTCACGAGCGAGAGGATCACGCCGTCGTAATCGTTATCTTTGACCGAGAAATAGATACCCTTTTCGATGTCGGCATCGGCCAGCTTGGCGGTGGTGTTGGCGGTGACGAGGGCGGCAATCTTGTCCGGATTCACGTCTTTGCCGAGCGCCTTGTCCACGGCGGCCACGGTGGCGGCGTTATCGGCGGGGGTTGCCGTCTTAACCACGGCCACAGCCTGGTCGTAATTTGCCTGCGCGATCACCGGCGGCGGGATGCGGTAGTCTTTGCCCGGATTGGCGGTCAGGGCCACGGCAATCATGCCGGGAACGATGACGAGGAAGGGAAACACCATTTTCGGCACGGCGGCCACCAGCGGGGTGTTGCGGGCGGCGGTCATGTTCTTGGCCGCCATGGCGCGCTGCACGACGAGAAAGTTGGTACACCAGTAACCGAAGCTGAGCACGAAACCGAGGCCGAAGACAATGGCGAACCAGTCCACGCCCATGGGGTTATGGGCCGGCCCGGCGAGCAGCGGCTGCCAGGTACTGGTCCACGCATTGGCGGCGTAGTTGGTGCTGGTGGCCACGGCCACACCCTGCAACGAGGTGTTCATGGTGTGCCAGCCGCCGACGTCCTTGAGGCCGAGGTAAACGACCGGGGCGAAACCAAGGACGATCATAAAGAACTGGAGCACTTCGGTGTAAATGGCGGAGGTCAAACCACCTTTCAAGACGTAAAGGAGCACTACGCCGGAGCAGATCCACAGGGCGGCGTTGTAGTTCCAGCCGAGCAACTGATTGAGCAGCTTGGCCAGGGCGTTCATGGAAACGCCGGAGGCAAAAATGGTCATGACGGCGAAGGCGACGGAATTCAGGGCGCGGACGCGTTCATCAAAGCGCATCTTGAGGTATTCCGGCACGGAGCGGGCCTTGGAGCCGTAATAGAACGGCATCATAAACACCGCCAGGAAGATCATCGCCGGAATGGCGCCAACCCAATAAAAATGGGCGGTGGCTATACCATATTTGGCACCGCTGGCGGCCATGCCGACCAGTTCGAGGGCGCCGAGGTTGGCCGAAATGAAGGCCAGCCCGGTCACCCACGTGGGGATGGAGCGCGCGGACGTCAGGAAGTCTGACGAGGTTTTCATGTAGCGCGCCAGCGTCCAGCCAATGCCGAGCACAAAGGCGACGTAAGCGACCAGGATCGTGTAGTCAATCCACTGGAGATGAATAGTTTGCATGTTTATTTGAGTTTATTTATCGGATCAAAGTTGGCGACCATCAGCCGGCCGGCCCGGGGAGTTGATTGCGCCGCCCCGAAAACCGGACACCGGGAAGGCCGGCAGAACATAGCCCATGGATTTCAAGGCAAAAGGAGTCCGCGAGGATGTAAAGGCGCGCGTTAAATGGGACATAGTTCGGTGAAGGACTGTATAAAAAGCGCAACGGGTGTCAATTCATTTGCAATCATTCCCATGTTGTGTTTTATTGCACGCTCGATAACAAAATTTATGGCAACCAAAGTTGAAACCAAAACACGCGAACTCTGCGAGGCCCTCCTCGAGGAAATCCAAACCGGCGGAATTCGCTCACGCATTGACACTTTTCTGGCCGATGCCGGCGCGCGCGGACAATATGAAAAAGTCATGAACCAGGGCCAGGCGCTGCAGGAAAAGCAGCAGCAGGGTCAGGAACTCAGCCCGGCGGAAATCGCCGCGTTTGAAGGCGAACGTGACGCCCTCCTGAAAAACCCCGTGGCCTCGGCTTTCCTGGACGCCCAGGAACAAATGCACGAGCTCCAGAGCACCGTGCAACGGACCGTCGGCAAGACGGTTGAACTCGGCCGCATCCCGGCCGCCGACGAGCTGACCGAAGGTTCCTGCGGCCAAGGCTGCGGCTGCCACCACTGACCCTTTTCCTATCCCCCCAACAAGCAGACACACAAATGCCGCAGGATTTTTTCCTGCGGCATTTTTTATTTGGCAGGCTCCGGCCGGGAATGTCAGGCAGGGGATACAATTCGATTTGAAATAATTGCACCCGGCGCGGGAAAGGCTTGATTCTGGCGATGAATTGCGATTATTAAGGGCTGTCACTCCCCATGGTTAAAAAACAAAAGCGCGTGCTGCTCGCCCTGGGCTGGTATGATTACCGGCTGCATCAGGGCATTGAAAAATATGCCCAGGAGCATGGCTGGCATCTCTACGCGGACTACGCGCGCGAAAAAGTCATGCCGTGGGGCTGGGAAGGCGACGGCGTACTGGCATGGCTCGGGGCCGGGGATGATCTGGCGGAATTTGTCCGCGGCGCCCGCAAGCCGACGGTGGACTTCAGCTTCCGGCGGCCGCAATTAAAATTCCCCCGGGTGCTGGAAGATCACGCCCACGCCGCGCAGCTCGTGGCCGAACACTTTCTCTCGCGCGGGTTCACGAATTTCCTGTACTACAGCGATGCGGACAACTGGTCGTATGAAGAACGCGGCCAGGGTTTTCTCCGGGCGCTGGCCCATACCGGTCACGCCTGCACCTGGCTGCGGTGGCGCCAGTCGCCGGCCTATGCCACGGGCCGGGAGGAATGGAAGCGCAAACGCAAATGGCTGATCACGCAGATGAAGAACGCGGTGAAGCCGCTGGCGGTGTTTGCCGCCAATGACCAGCAGGCGCAGGACTTGCTGGAATCCTGCGAAGAAGGCGGCATCGGCGTGCCGGAGAGCGTCGCGATTGTGGGCGCGGAAAACTATCTGCTCGCGCCGGATGCCATGCACACGCCCATTTCGAGCGTGGACACCAATCTGGAGGTGCTGGGCTACCGGGGCGCGGAACTGCTGGACCAACTGATGGCGGGCAAGATTCCGCCCAAGGACATCATCCGCATTCCCGCCGTGGGGGTGGTGGCGCGCAAGAGCAGCGACATCCTTACGATCCGACATCCGGGGGTGGCCAAAAGCCTGCGGTACATCTGGGAACACGGACACGAACCGATCTGCATCAAGGACCTTGTCAGCGTCTCGGCCATGTCCCGCCGGGGCATGCACAAGGCTTTTCTGGAACATCTGGGCCGCACGCCGGGACAGGAATTGCAGCGGGTGCGCATTGAACATGCCAAAAAACTGCTGACCGATTCGAACCAGAAGGTCGAGGTGATTGCCCACATGTGCGGCTATCAGAGCATCAACAGCTTTTGCGTGGCGTTCAAACGGGTCACCGGCATGTCGGCCAAGATCTTCCGGGAAAAGCTGTGCCGGTAGGCTGCCACCTTTCTTGCGGGTGCGGATGCAATAACCTTGCGTCGCCGCCAACTTTGGCAAAAATTCGGCCATGACCGAAGCATTTGACACTGCGATGGAACGCTTTGATGCGGAGAACGCGCGGGATCCCAACCAGGAAAACGGCCGTCCGCGCGAACTGCTCTACGCCGAACGGCTGACGGCGTGGGTGTTAAAACTCGCGCCGGACGCCTCCGAAATCCTGCAACTGGCCGCGCGCTCCCAGCATATCTGCCGCTGGGAAAGTCCGCGCGAGAATTATCCGATGACCCGGCCCGGCTATCTGAAATGGCGGGCCGACCTGAAAAAATTTCACGCGCGCAAAGCCGGTGAAATCCTGGCCGAGGTTGGCTATGACGATGACACCATCCGCCGGGTGCAGGAACTGAATCTGAAAAAGAACTTCCCGGCCGACCCCGAATGCCGGGTGCTGGAGGATGCGTTGTGCCTCGTGTTTTTGGAATTCCAATTCGCCGCGCTGGCCGCGAAGTCCGATGACGAAAAGATGATCAATGCCCTCCGCAAATCCTGGGAGAAAATGACGGAAGCCGGCCGGGCGGAGGCGCTGAAACTCAATTACGGGCCGCGTGAGACCAGTTTGATTGGCCGGGCGCTGGCGTGATTTGGGGAAGCGACGGACGAAAAGCGTGTTCGTCCGTCGCAAACTTAGTGTTCGGTCAACGTGATGCCGACCTTGCTATTATTTGCCATCAGCCGGCAGCGCCCCCCAATCGGCAATGTCATCATCGGCGTGGTGTGGCCAAAATCAACATTGGCGATGACCGGCAAGGATCGCAACGCCGGAATCTCGCCAATGAGCGCGGTAAGGTTTTCCCGCGTCACCCCGCCGCTCCGCGCGAAACGCCCGATGACGAGCCCCTGAACATTCGCAAACTCCGGCAGAAACGTAAGCGCACGCAGGCCGCCGTCCAAATCCATCAGCGTCGCTTTTCCGCTGGCGGGATTTTCCACAAACAAAACCGCTTCGCGTAGCGGTGGGAAAAAGTCCGTGCCCTTCAGCAGGTTCAGCGCGTAATAACTGCCGCCAATGACAGTGCCTTCCGCCTCGCCCGCTTGAATCGCCCAAAAACCTTCGGCGTCATGAAAAGTGCGATTTTCCTGATTCTTGGGCCACGCATCATCACTCCATTGCGGAGCCGGACAGAGCTCCATGGCCGCGTCCGAGAACAGGCATGCTTGAAAATTGCGTGCCGTATAGTCACCCGCCCGCCGCTCCATGAGGGTGCCAAAATTGGGCCCGTAATACGTGGCCACCCCCGTGCGGGCGAGAATCGCATTACAGAAGAAAGCGTTGTCCGAGTAGCCGCAAATGATCTTCGGGTGGGCCTTGATTTGGTCGTAATCAATCCCTTCGAGAATCTGGATGGCCCCCATCCCGCCGGTAACGGAGAGGATTGCCTTCACCGAAGGATTCGTGATCGCTTCGTGGAAATCTGCCAGCCGGTATTCGGGCGAAGCGGTGAGATGGGCATTGCATTCCCGGACATGCCTCCCAAACGTCACTTTCAATCCCAACGCCTCCAATTGTCCGGCGGCAAATTCAACATCGTTTTCCGTGAAACCCGCAAACTGCATGATGCCGCCCAGCGAACGCGACAGCGCCAGCACGCGGATTTCATCGCCAACTTTGAGTTTGGGCGGAAGGGGCATGGCTATTGATGCTACTGCCGATTTGCAAAATCATCAACCGCGAATAAACCGCCGCCGGCCGCCGTTCATAGAGACTGTTACTTCCAATTGAAATCCACAATCACCGGGGCCCAGGCGATATGTTGCAGAACGCGTTGCAAGGATTTGGAGGCGTCCGGCGGGGTGACTTTGGCGGTGTTATTAATCGTCACGGTCACCAGTTCCGGGTGCGCCTCCAACTGCTGCAAGGGCCCTTGGAAACGGCGGTAGAAATCATATTGCACCAGGATCATCCGGGCGGGCTTGATGGTTAGCAATGCCTCGCGGTCAGTGTCTTCATCCGAAACCCCGGTGGAAGCGGGATGCAGCCAGTCTTCATGGAGCGAGACCAGATCATTGTGCCGGGCGGATTCGTAGAGAAAGGCGGAGGACGCCACCACGGTGGCACCGGGCGGCAGGCTGTTCAGATTGGATTTCACCAGTTGCAAGGCGGCGGGATAACTGACATCCGCCGCGCAGGCCACGCCCCAGGTGCTCAGGCCGATGGCGCGCACGGCGGCCAGCAGGGCCAGCGCGAGAAAGGCACCCTGCCACGCACGCCGGCCCGGGCCGGGCGCGGCCGGATCGGGCGCGGTAAACCGCCACGCCAAAAAGCCGCCCACGGCGAGCGGTTGCAGATAGCGGGCGAAGTTGATCCAATCGGCGGTGAAAGCGGTCAGGGCGCCGATTGTTACCGCCAGACAGGCGAGCGAACTGACCACCGCCAGTTGAAACAGCGGTTGCGACCAGTTCTCCCGCCGCCAATGCCACGGCAGAACGGCAATAACCAATAAAGCCCCGGGGATGGAGCGAATGACTTTCAGAAGGTCATTCACACTGGGATGGCGCAAATGAGTAAAGGACGGCGTCTGGCGGGCGTGTTCCAGAAAGCCGGTCCACAACTCCGGCTGCCAGGTTTTAAATGCCAGCACGGATAACGGCGGCAGCACCAGCAGGAAAAACAAGGGCAGCACCGGCCAGGTCCGCCCGCAAAACCCGCTTCGGAGCAATGTCAACGCGGCCAACAGACCAAAATAAATGGCGCCGATTTCCGGATTGGTCCACATGGACAACGTCACCAAAACGGCTGGCAGCCAGGCCGACCGCGTTCTTTTTTCAATATCCAGCCAAAGCCAGAATGCCAGCAGGCCAAAGACTTGCGCCAGACTGTCGGGGCGGTCGTCAAAGGTCATGGCCAGCAGGAAGAGTCCGGCCAAGTTGATGCACCAAGCCGGGGTCAGCAACCGGCGGAATATGGCGGCCAGCAGGAAGAGGTAAACACCGAAGATCAACAGGTGGAACCACATGGCGGACAGCACACTGGTGCCAGCCACGCCCATCCAGGCGCGCATGGCCAGCGGATAAACCGGCGGATAGGCGCAAAAGACGTTGGTGGCGGAAAACGGGGTGAAGTAAATAATGCTCGGATTGGCAAACCGGCCATGCAACACGCTGTTCACGGCCGGGCCGTCGAAAAAGAAGGCGTCATTGGCCGGAATGGGCTGCGCGGTGAAAATCAGCAGGGCCAGCCGCCATAAAAAGACGAGGCCGAAGACTAAAAATGGATTTCGCAGGCTGAAATTCACGCGGTCAGGCTAGTTGAAGTCTTGCAAACGGACAACTTTATCCGCCAGCATACGCGCCGATGGCTGATATGCAAAACGTGCCGCTGGTGGTGGATCTCGACGGCACCCTGATTCGGACGGACATGATGTGGGAGTCGCTCGCGCGATTGCTCCGGCGGAATCCCCTGGCCCTGTTCCAGATTTTCTTCTGGTGGTCGCGCGGTCGCGCCCGGCTGAAACAGGAGTTGGTCGCGCGGGTGCAAATTGACCCGGCCACCCTGCCCTACCACGAACCGTTCCTAGCCTGGCTCCGCAGTGAAAAGAAAGCCGGCCGCAAACTCATTCTCGCCACGGCTTCGGACATCAAGATGGCGGAGCCCATTGCCGTACACGTGGGAGTTTTCGACGAGGTCATGGGCAGCAATGGCAAAATCAATTTGCGCAGCGAAAACAAATTGCGCGCGCTCACCGAAAAATTCGGCGAACGCGGCTTTGACTACGCCGGAAATTCCACCGCCGACTATGCGGTGTGGCGCGGCTCCCATGCTGCCGTGGTCGTGAATGCCAGTCCGGCGGTGCTGGCTGAGGCCGGGCGGTGTACGCAGTTGGGGCCGGTATTCTGCGAAGGGTTTTCGCACCTCGCGGTGGCCAAGCGGGTTTGCCTGGAACTGTTCTGGCGGAGCGGCTATCTCATCGCCATGCTGGCGGGATTGCTGCTGGCGAGCGCGTTTCCGAATTTGAATTGCGCCGGATTCGCCTGGGTCGTGCCGGCGCTGATGCTCGCGGCGGCGGCGGGCAAATCGGGCGGCGACAGTTTCCGGGCCGGCTATGTGGCGGGCCTGACGTTCTGGCTGGTTTCACTCACGTGGCTGCTGCTCATTCCGGTGGCGGGTTATCCCATTTTGGGCTGGCTGGCGTTGTCCGCGTACACGGCCCTGTTCAGCGGCGCCTGGGTTTGGTTCATGAACTGGACGCAAGCCGATGAAGCGGTGCAGGATTCGTGGTCGGCCCGGAATGTCCGCGCCCTGAGCGGCGCGGCGGCGTGGGTCAGCCTGGAGATGTTGCGCGGCTGGTTGTTCTCAGGCTTTCCGTGGGGGCTGCTGGGCGTCTCACAATTCAAAATAGTGCCGCTCATCCAGATCGCGGCGTTCACCGGCGTCTATGGGGTTTCCTTTCTGGTGGCGTGGTTTTCCATTGCCCTGTTTTACGCGGGCAGGATGATCCTCAATAATCCAACCAAGCGGTTTGTGTGGCAGGCGGAAATGGCGCTGCCGTTGATTGCGGTGATGGGCACCTTCATTGCGGGATTTTTCGGGCAGAACGGCGAACCGGCGGCGCAAAATTCCGTACGGGTCGCGCTGGTGCAGCCGAGCGTGCCCATCATCACCATTTGGAACCCGACCCCGGCCAATGATGCCCGACGGTTCCAAGATTTGCTGAACCAGACCCAACAGGCGCTCACCAATAATCCCGAGGTGATCGTCTGGCCCGAATCCGGGGTGCCGGATGGCAACGATGATATTTACCACGCCATCGTGCAGTTCGCGGTTTCCAATCACGTTTGGATTATCTTTAACGCGGAGGATTCGGAAGTGAACACGAAGGCGACCAACTATTATAATGCGGCGCTGCTGCTGAGTCCGGAAGGTGAAATGCGGCAGATTTACCACAAACGCCAGTTGGTGATTTTCGGCGAATACGTGCCGCTCATCCGCTGGTTTCCGTTCATCCAATGGTTCACGCCCATCACCGGCGGCTGGACGCCCGGCACCCGGCCGGTGCAATTCGAGCTGGATCGGCCGAAGCCGGCGGATGCATTGGGCGGCAAGGTCATTACGGTGGTTTCGCCCGGAGACAAGGCCGGGCAAACCGCCCGTTCCCATTTCAAAGCCGCCCCGCTAATTTGCTTCGAGGATGCTTTCCCGGCGTTGGGCCGGTCCTCGACGGATGACGACACGGATTTTTTGGTGAACCTGACCAACGACGGCTGGTTCGGCCCGGGCGCCGAGCAATGGCAACATGCCGCCCTGGCCGTTTTCCGCGCGGTGGAAAATGGCCGTCCGCTCGCCCGGTGCGCAAACAACGGCATCACGTGCCTGATTGACCGGCATGGCCGGGTGACGGAATTGCTCACCGACCGGAATGGCGATGTGCATGGCCTGGGAACCTTGACGGTGGATGTACCTTTATTGGATGAGCCGGCGAATACTTTCTATCACCGCCATGGCGACTTGTTTGGCTGGGCTTGCGTGGCGCTGACGGCCTTGGCGGCGGTGCGGCGGGTGACTGGTCTCCGCCCCAACCACGCTCCACCCAAGGGCTGAAAGCCCGCCAGGTTATAGCCCAGGCTGGAGCGAGTCGGTAAGCGGAGGCCTGGGTATGTTTGAGGATGTATTTTTCCGGCCTGTAGGGCCGGCACCATAGCAACGCCCGCCGGAGTTCCGGCCCTTGCGCGCCCTTGCTTTAAAACCCGCCCAAAAGCCTTGGATTGCATTCATAAACGCAATTACGGCTCTGGACAATGCCCGGAGCTTGCGGCAGGCTTATTCCCGTGGAAACACCGCCTGTATTGAAGCCGCCAACCACCGCCAACGGCCCCAAACGCAAGGGACGCGGAAAACTCATTGTATTTGTCATCATTGGCCTGGCCGTGGCGGCCGTGGCCGCGATCTGGTCCTGGCAGAAAAAAGCGCCGGCGATCACCGTGCAGACGGAGAAAGTGGGCCGCCACAGCATCACCGAAACGGTGACGGCCAACGGCAAAATTTACCCCGTGGTGCAGGTGCATATCAGCCCGGAAGTGAGCGGCGAAATCACGGAGTTGCCCGTCAAGGAAGGCCAGTTTGTCCACAAGGGCGACCTGCTGCTAAAAATCAATCCGGACGTTTACATAGCCGGGTTGAACCAGGCCAAGGCGAGCTATGAATCCTCCCTCGCCGCCAAAGACACGGCCCTGGCCAATCTGGAAAAGGCGGAGACGGACTACAATCGCAATGTGGAACTGTTCCATCGCAAGCTGATTTCCGAGTCCGATTACATCGGCTACAAGGTGGCGCTGGATGTGGCGCGGGCGCAGGTCAAGAGCGCCGACGACCAGGTGAATGTTTCCAAAGCCTCGGTGGACAACGCCCAGGATTTGCTGAACAAAACGACCATTGTGGCGCCGCTGGACGGCACCATCACCACGCTCAATTCACAACTCGGCGAACGCGTGCTGGGCACGGTGCAGAACGCGGGCACGGACATCATGATCATCTCCGATCTGAGCGCCATGGAGGCGCGCGTAGATGTCGGCGAAATGGACGTGGTGCTGCTGCAACCCGGTCAGAAGGCCAAGCTGGAGGTGGATTCCTTCAAAGATAAAAAATTTGCCGGGCTCGTCACGGCGGTGGGGAATTCTTCCGAGGGGTTGAATGCCAGTTCCGGTTTGGGTGGCTACAGCAGCAGCTCCTCCTCGGGCCAGTCGGCCACACAATTTCAGGTGCGCATCCGCATCACGGATGTGGAGCAGTTCCGGCCCGGCATGTCGGTGAGCGCGGAAATTGAAACCCGCTCGCACACCAACGTGCTGGCGGTGCCCATCGCATGCGTGACCACCCGCGTAATCAAACCCGCCACCAACGGCGTGGCGGGCGGCACCAACGCCGCGGCCGGCACCGCCGTCACGAATCTGGCGGACGCGGCCACCACGGATGGCAAGGGGGACAAGAAATCCACGGATGCCAAGAAGCCGGTGGATGTGGTTTTTGTAGTTCACGGTGACAGCGTCAAAACCATGCCGGTCAAGATCGGCATCAGCGACAACAATTTCTGGGAAATCACGGACGGCCTGAAGGAGGGCGAAGAAATCGTCACCGGCGGCTATCACGCCATCATGCGCGACCTGGATGACGGCAAGAAGGTCGTGAAAGGCGTGATCGCGGCGGAAACGGAAAAGACCACACCGTGAGCCTCATCCGTCTCCAGCAGATTTCGCGGCGCTACCGCATGGGCACGGAAACGGTCCACGCGCTGCGCGAGGTGTCCCTTGAGATTCAGCGCGGCGAATACGTGGCCATCATGGGCCCCTCCGGCTCCGGCAAATCCACCCTCATGAACCTGCTCGGCTGCCTGGACACGCCAAGCTCCGGGGTTTATGAGCTGAACAATGCGCGGGTGAGCGAAATGAACGACAACGAGCTGGCGGAAATCCGGAACCGGGAAATCGGATTCATTTTTCAGACGTTCAACCTGCTCCCCCGCTCGGATGCGTTGCGCAATGTGGAACTGCCGCTGATCTATGCCGGCGTTTCCGCCCACGAACGCCGGCGCATTGCCCTGGAGGCGCTGGCCAGCGTGGGGCTGGCGGACCGCGTCCACCACAAGCCCAACGAACTTTCCGGCGGCCAGCGCCAGCGCGTGGCGGTGGCGCGCGCGCTGGTGAACAAGCCGTCCATTCTGCTGGCGGACGAACCGACCGGCAATCTGGACTCCAAAACGGGCCAGGAAATTCTGGCCCTGTTCCAGCTGCTGGCGGATGGCGGGAATACGATCATCGTGGTCACCCACGAAGAGGACGTGGCCCTGCACGCCCGCCGGGTGATTCGCATCCGCGACGGGCTGATTGCCAGCGATGAACTGGTGCGGAAATGAATTTTTTCAGCGAATTGTGGGAGGGTCTGAAGATCGCCTGGAGCGCCATCCGGGCGAACAAGCTGCGTTCCGTGCTGACCACGCTGGGCATTGTGATCGGGATTGTCACCGTCACGCTGATGGGCACGGCGATTGAAGGCCTAAACAGTTCGTTCATGAAAAGCGTCTCGTCCATCGGCGCGGATGTGCTGTATCTCCACCGCTATAGCTGGTTCATCGAGTCCCACAAGGAATGGGTGGAGGCCATGCGGCGGCCGGCCATCACGGAATCGGACATTGACGCGCTGCAACGGCAGATGACGCTGGCCAGCGCCATCGCCCCGGTGGCCGAGGATAACAATCCGGTAAAATTCCAGAAGCGCGGCTCCGGCAGCGTGCCCATTGTCGGCACGACGGAGCAATACCAGCAAACGGCCGGCCTGACCGTATCCGCCGGGCGTTTTCTTTCGGGGGCGGAATGTGACGGCGGCCGCCCGGTGTGCGTGATCGGTTCCGATTTGGCGACGAACCTGTTTATCAACGCCTCAGCCCCGGGCAACAAAATCTCGCTCCTGCACCATGAATTTGAGGTCGTGGGCGTGCTGGAAAAACAGGGCGGCTTTGCGGAAAGCGGCGGCGCGGACAACGAAGTCATCATTCCGCTGCGCCAGTTCACCGGCACCGTGGACGAAAATCCGGACTATGAAATCCAAGTGAAGGTGAAAAGCCTGGATGAACTGGACGATGCCAAGGAGGAATTGCGCGCGGTGATGCGGCGCTATCGCCACATTGCCCCGGGCGATCCGGACAATTTTTCCATCAACCAGCAGGACCAGTTTCTGGAACTGTTCCACCACGTGGCCGGGACCATTGAACTGGTGGGCTTGTTCATCACGGGACTGTCGCTGTTCGTGGGCGGCATCGGCATCATGAACATCATGTTTGTTTCGGTGGCGGAGCGGACGCGGGAAATCGGGGTGCGCAAGGCCATCGGTGCGAAGAGCCGGACCATTCTCCTGCAATTCATCATCGAGGCGGCGTGCATCTGCCTGATCGGCGGCGTCATCGCCCTGCTGATCGCGTGGCCGGCCACGCTGCTGATGCGCAAGGCCATGCCGGCGGAGCTGTCGCCGGGCATCGTGGGCATCTCGCTGCTGGTCTCGGCCCTTACCGGCGTGCTCTCCGGCTTTTTCCCGGCGTGGCGGGCCGCCCGCATGAACCCCGTGGACGCCCTGCGCAATGAATAAGCCGCGTCAAAAACACCACATCACCTTCCTCACGGAAGTGCGCGAGAGCTGTCTCATGGCGCTGGGCGCGCTCAAGGCGCATTTGCTGCGCTCGGCGCTGACGCTGCTGGGCGTGCTGATCGGCGTGTTTTCCATCATCGTGGTGATGACGGCGATGCGCGTGATGCAAAGCAACATCAACCAGCAGTTGAGTTCGCTCGGCAGCGACACGTTCATGATCAAGAAATGGCCGGGCGCGTACTTCGGCTATTCCGGCGACCTCGAAAAATACTGGCGGCGCAAAAACATCACCTTTGACCAGGCCAAAAAACTGGCGGACAAGACCACCCTGCCCCTGAACATCGGCGTGGAAACGGCCTTCTGGTCCGGCGAAATCAAGACCCGCTACAAAACCAGCGCCCCGATTGTGCGGGTATATGGCGAGACGCCCGGTAGTTTCCCGGCGCACAACTGGAATCTGGGCGAGGGCCGGCTGCTGCTGGATGCGGATGTGGACGGCGCCCGCAGCATCTGCGTGCTGGGCAGCGCCCTGGCCACCAACATTTTCCCCAACCGCACGGCGGTGGGCGAGGAACTGAAAATTGACGGCATCAATTATCTGGTCACCGGGGTCCTGGAACCCAAGGGCGGCGCGCTGGGCGGCGATCAGGACAACTTTGCCGTGGTACCGCTGACCACCGGGCTGAATCGCTACGGCCGCTGGTATCGCAGCCTGAATATTCTGGTGCAGGCGCGCGACCGGGAGGCTTACGAATCCACGGTCGAGGAAGTGCGCGGCGCCTTGCGGGCCATCCGAAAAACTCCGCCAGGCGAGGACGATGACTTTGAAATTTCGTCCAACGATTCGATGATCGAGCAGTTCAACAACTTCACCAAATCGCTGCGCATCGGCGTGGCGGTGATCAGTTCCATCGCCCTGCTGGCGGCGGGCATCGGCATCATGAATATCATGCTCGTTTCCGTCACGGAGCGGACCCGGGAAATCGGCATCCGCCGCGCCATTGGCGCCAAGAAACGGAACATCATGGTGCAATTCATCATCGAAGCGGTGGTGCTGTGCGAGGTCGGCGGGGCCATTGGCGTGGTGCTCGGCATCCTCGGCGGCAACGTGCTGGCGTTCGCCTTGAAACTGCCGCCGGTGATTCCCTTTGACTGGGTGGCCATCGGCCTGGCGATCTGTTCGTTGGTCGGAATTGTTTTCGGCACCTACCCGGCCTGGAAAGCGGCCAACCTGGATCCGATTGAATCGCTAAGGTACGAGTAGCCGAAGTCCCGCAGCTATGCCACCAGCCAAATGCCGGCACTTTACTCCTGCAAGCCGGGCATTTTCAATCTAGGCAAACCGATTGCGCCGTGGCAAATTACCGCCGTCAAACGCGCATTTATGATCACGCTTCCCTCCAAAAAATCCTGCGCCACCGCCGGCCGGGTGAGCAACTTGTTGCTGGGTGCGTTTGGCTTTTTGATGGTCATCTGGCCGGATGACTGGTATGTGGCCGGGTTGGGGCCGACCGAACCAAGGGGTCCGGTGACACTGGGTGAAGTAGCCCTTTATTCGATATTAACTGTCTGGTTTATTTCAGCGATTTTGCTCCTAAAACTGAAACGCTCCCGGCTGGTTCTGTCTGGAAGTCTCCCCGGCTTGGTCTTTTTTATATGGATTCTCGTTACGATGATGTTGGAAGTTTGGCGGTTTACATTTTTCCCCAACGCTGAGGAACTGGCCCACCGCCCCTACGCACAGGAAGTGTATTGGGGTACATTCTTAATTGGGACAACGTTTATTTCCATCGCCCTTGCCATTGCTACCGGCACCTTGGTTTCCATTTGTTTTTTACAACGCTCCTCAGATTCCTGATGCTACATTAACGGATCGAGCGCAATGGTGGTTGCCTTGGCATTCAAATCTTCCACCCCGTCCGCGCCGGCAACCGGACGAACTGTTGGGCCTCGGGGGCATTCGTTGCGCGCATTTCCGGGCCGTTCCAATCCAGCGCCTTTTGGGTGCGCAAGGCCACCACGCCGGACAATACAATTTCCGTCAGGTGCCCGCCGGTTTCAAAACTGGAGAAGGTGGCCGACCCGCCGCCGCAGGCATTCACCCACTCCGCCAGATGGCCGGGACTGCGGGGCAGCGACACGGGAATGTCCTTGGTGGCGGCGTGGTGCTGAATGGCCGACAGGTTTTTTTCGCCTTTCAACTGAATGTATTCCGAGCCGTTCCAGGCATCCCCGAAGGTGAATCCGTTTTCGCCGAGTATCAGCACTCCCATCTTGGGCATTTCGCCGAAGTGATCCACCACGGTTTTAGGCACCACTTCAGACGGCGGCATGAGCTTGCAGTCGTACCACCACAGCGTCATGGGTGCCAGATCACCGCGCGCGGCGAAATCGAAGCGCATCCGGTTCCGGCCCGAATACGCCGGCAAACCCATCAGGTCGCCATGGGATTCGACGCGAACCGGGTAATCCAGTTTCAGCGCGCGATAAGGCAGGTTCAGATTATGGCAGCCGAAATTGCCGATCACCCCGCTGCCAAAATCGAGCCACGCGCGCCAGTGCCAGGGATGGTAGCAACCGTTCTTGAAAGCCCGCCCCGGCCCCGGCCCCAGCCAGGCATCCCAATGCATGCCGGCGGGAACCGGATCGCCCACGGTGGGAATGGGCTGGCCCGGCGTGGTGCCAAACGGATCAAAAATCCAGCAATGGACTTCGCGGATTTGCCCGAGCGCCCCGGCCTGGATGACTTCAATGCCCCGGCGCAAATTTCCGGAGGCGCTGCCCTGATTGCCCATCTGGGTCACCAACCCGGTGCTTTGGCGGGAGAGTTCGCGCAACTGCCGGGCCTCGGCAACCGAATGCGTCAGCGGCTTTTCACAAAAGACATGTTTGCCCGCCTGCAAAGCGGCGGTGGCAATGGGGGCGTGCCAGTGGTCCGGCGTGGCGATGACCACGGCATCCAAGTCCGGCCGGGCCAGCAGTTCCCGGTAATCCACGTAATGGGCCGGCTTGAACGCGGCTTTGGCCAATGATTTCTCCGCCTCGCCAAACTGGTTTTCATCCACGTCGCACAGGGCGATGACATTGGCGTTGCAGCCGAGCATTTCCGTGAGGCGCGTGCGCCCCATACCGCCCAAGCCAATGTGGGCCACGTTCAGTTTGGTGAGCGCTCCTTTGGCTTTCAGCAGCGCGGGGACGCCCAAGGTTAAGGCATCGGTGGCGACGCCGGATAATTTCAGAAAACGGCGGCGGCTAAGACCGTTCGTTTTGACCTTATTAACGAGCAAATGCGGCATGGCAGACATGGATGGTTCAGACCTAAAAGGAAACAGTTAGGTTACTGAATATCAACATTATAATTGCCGGGCTGACCGACGGGGCACATCCTGCCACTGCCCCCAATCCAGAGCTGTGACATCGTCAAAACCATTCGCCGGCCGGGTTTTCTCCCTTCTCCGCCATTGGTCAATGGGGGAGAAGGCCGGGGTGAGGTGGTGCTCATCTATTTAACTCAGGGCAGTGCCCCCAAGATGCGCCCTAGCCATTCTCCGGGCATTCAAACCGGCTTCAAGCGCAGGATCAAATCCTTGCTCTCCACCGCCGAACCGTTTTGAACGCCGATTTCCTCCACCACGCCCGCGAACGGCGCATAAATGGTGGTCTGCATCTTCATGGCTTCCAGCGTCAGCAGCTTGTCGCCCTTGACCACCTTGGACCCGACATTTACCGCCAGTGCCGTGACCAGTCCGGGAATCGGCGCGCCGATTTCCGAGGGTTTGGACGGATCAATTTTTTGGCGGGCCTTCACCACCGCCTTGGCCGAGCGATCCACAATGGCAAGCTGGCGGGCCATGCCATTTAGCTCAAAGTTCACCGTGCGTTTGCCTTCTGGATCCACCGCGCCCACATTCAGCATGCGGATGAATAGAGTCTTGCCCGGCTCGATATCCACGGACAGTTCCTGGCCGGGCTTCATCCCATAAAAGAACGCCGGCGTGGGCAGCACGGACAGGTCGCCGTTTTCCTTCGTAAACTTCGCGAATCCGGCGAAGACCTCGGGATACATGATATAACTGTAAACATCGTCCGTGGTCGGCTCCGGCTTGATCTTTTCGGCAATCTCCTCGGCCACCTTTTTCAGATTCAGCGGCTTGAGCCCGGCACCGGGGCGACCGGTGTTCGGCTTGCGATCCCCCAGCACCACGTGCTGTAATTTTTTCGGCCAGCCGCCCAGCGGCTGTCCCAGACCGCCGGAAAGCATATCAATGACGGATTCCGGGAACGGCGTGGCACCGGGTTCCAAATTTACCACATCGGCGGGCTTGATGCCGCGCGTGATCAGGAACATGGTCATATCGCCCACCACCTTGCTGCTGGGCGTCACCTTGACGATGTCGCCAAAGAGCTGGTTCACTTCCGCATACGTGCGGGCGATTTCCGGCCAGCGATGCGCCAGGCCCATGGAGGACGCCTGTTCCTTGAGATTCGTAAACTGACCGCCCGGCATCTCGTGCATGTACACTTCCGCGCTGCCGGCGCGGGGCGAGGAATCGAACGGCGTGTAAAATGTGCGGACGTGCTCCCAATAATCGGCAAAGTCATTCAGCACCGGCAAATCCAGCCCGGTATCGCGCTTGGTGAACTGAAGCGCCGCCACCACGGAATTCATGTTCGGCTGGCTCGTGGAACCGGACATGGACGCAATCGCGAGATCCGCAATATCCACGCCCGCCTCCGCCGCACTCAGCACGGAAGCCGCCGCAATACCGCTGGTGTCGTGCGTGTGGAAATGAATCGGAATGCCGATTTCCTGTTTGAGCGCCTTCACCAGCGCATGGGCCGCCGCCGGTTTGCACAGACCGGCCATGTCCTTGATGGCCAGAATGTGCGCGCCCATCTTTTCCAGTTCCTTGGCCAGCTTGATGTAATAATCGAGCGAATACTTGGCGCGCGATTTGTCGAGAATGTCGCCCGTGTAGCAGATCGCCGCTTCGCAAATGCCGTGCGTCTCCTGCACCGCCTCCATGGCCACCTTGAGATTCGGCAGATAGTTCAGCGAATCAAACAGACGGAAAATATCCATGCCCGCCTCGGCCGCATGCTTCACAAACCCGGCCACCGCGTTGTCCGGGTAATTGGAATAGCCGACCGCGTTCGAGCCGCGGAACAGCATTTGAAAGCAGATGTTCGGCACGCGCTCGCGCAAGGCCCGCAGCCGCTGCCACGGATCCTCATGCAGAAAGCGCAACGAAGTGTCAAAGGTCGCCCCGCCCCACAGCTCCAGGCTGAACAGATTCGGCGTGCGGCGCGCCACGGCATCCGCCACCGCCAGCATGTCGTAACTGCGCAACCGCGTGGCGAACAAGGACTGATGAGCATCGCGGAAGGTTGTGTCCGTCACGAGCAACTGCTTCTGCTTGAGCGTCCATTCGGCGAATTTTTTCGGTCCCAGTTCGAGCAGCAACTGGCGGGTGCCCTTGGGCGGCGTCTGCTTGTGATCCCAAGCCGGCGCCGGGGCAGCGAGCAGCACGTCCTTGGGCGAATAATTCTTCACCTGCGGATGGCCGTTCACCGTCACATCGCCGAGGTATTTCAGCAGCTTGGTCGCGCGATCACGACGGGGCTTGAACTTGAACAACTCGGGCGTGGTGTCAATGAGCGTGGTGGTCGCCATGCCGCTCTTGAAAATCTCGTTGTGAATGACGTTTTCCACGAACGGAATGTTCGTCTTCACGCCCCGGATACGGAATTCGCGCAGTGCGCGGTCCATGCGTTGCAACGCTGCCGCAAATGTCGGCCCGCTCGCCGTGAGCTTCACCAGCAGCGAATCATAAAACGGTGTGATGACGGAACCGCCATAGCCCATGCCGCCGTCCAGTCGTACGCCAAAACCGCCGGCCGAACGGTAGGTAAGAATCCGGCCGTAATCGGGCTGAAACTTGTTCTCGGGATCTTCCGTGGTAATGCGCGCCTGCACGGCATAACCGTTGCGGCGGATCTCCGCCTGCGGGGGAATGCAGACTTCATCGCCATGCATCGGCTTGCCATCGGCGATCAAAATTTGCGAACGCACCAGGTCCAGGCCGGTGATCACTTCCGTGACCGTGTGCTCCACCTGAATGCGCGGGTTCATCTCGATGAAGAACCATTCCTTGGTATCGAGATCGTACAGAAATTCCACCGTGCCGGCGTTGTCGTATTTCACTTCACGGCACAGTTTCACCGCCGCGGCGCAAAGTTCTTCCCGCACCTTGGGATCAATGCCCACGCCCGGCGCGATTTCAATGACCTTCTGGTGCCGGCGCTGCACTGAGCAATCGCGCTCGTGCAAATGCACCACATTGCCATGCTGGTCACCCAGAATCTGCACTTCAATGTGCTTGGCCCGGGGAATGTAGCGTTCCAGAAAAACCGCCGGATTGCCAAACGCGCGCCCCGCCTCGCCCTGCGCCTCTTCCAGCAAGGATTGCAGATCCCCCGGCTTGGTCACCACGCGCATACCGCGTCCGCCCCCGCCGAAGGCCGCCTTGATAATCAGCGGAAAACCGATCTGCTTGGCCACCTTCATCGCCTCGTCGCGATCCTGAATGGATTCCTCGGTGCCCGGCAGCGTCGGCACGCCCACTTTTTGCGCGAGCGTGCGGGCGGCCGTTTTGTCGCCCATCATGCGCAGCAGATCCACGCGGGGGCCCACGAAAGTAATGCCCGCATCGGCGCACGCCTTGGCGAAATCGGCGTTCTCGGACAGGAAGCCATACCCGGGATGGATGAAGTCCACGCCCTTTTCTTTGGCCAGTTTGACAATGCCGGGAATGTCGAGATATGCCCCCACAGGCCCCTTGCCTTCGCCCACCACATAGGCTTCATCCGCCTTGAAACGGTGGATGGCCAGGCGATCCTCGGCGGCATAGATGGCCACGGTTTGCAACCCCAGTTCGGTCGCGGCGCGGAACACGCGGATGGCGATCTCGCTCCGGTTGGCGACGAGCAGCTTGCGTTGGCGTACAGGCGTATTGTTATCAGTCATAATGGCGGCCCCATAAGACACCAAAGTGGCACGCATAAAGCAATTCGAGAAATCGAAAATTTTGAGCATGGACAGGGCAAATGAGTGGCTTTAATCTGCCACCGTGATTCGTCTTTTCAGCCGCCTTGCCACGGTGATAGCTTGGACCGCCCTTTCCGCCCGCGCGGCGGACTACCCGCCGGGCAGCCTCGCCGAACACCTCGCCACCAATACCGCCGCCCGCACGACCGGCGTGACGGATGTGTATCGCAGCACCTTGGAATTGACCGGCTGGGATTACAAGGCGGATTATTCCGGCACCAATCTGGTGTGGCTGACGCGGTCGGTCTGGTCCACCAACTGCTGGCTCAAAGGAGTGCAGGGCCTAAGCGCCACGCCCATTGGCATGGTTACCAACAACCTGGGCGGCCAGGGCCTGATGACCATGATCTCGCCCCGGCATTATCTCTGCGCCACCCACATGCACCCGGAAGGCCATCGCGCCGCCTTTCTGGACACCAATAACGTCCTCCACTGGCGCACCACCGTTCAGCGAATTGACCTCCCCGGCTCGCCCGCCAAGGGCATTGGCAATGACATTTCCGTGGGAATATTGGATGAAGACCTGCCGCCTTCGGTGGGGTATCTGCCGGTGCTGCCGACGAATTATCCGGACTACCTCCCCGTGAATCCCGGCAGCGTGGTGCAGGGCATCGGCATGAATCAGGACCTGCGCCTCTTCAGCCAGCCCATGACCTTCGCCTTCCAAGGCTACGTGGCCTGGAACAGCGGCATCACCGTTCCGGAAGGTACTGCGAAAGACTGGAACGTCACCATCCGCGGCGGCGATTCCTCCGACCCCGACCTCCTGCTGATCCACAACCAACTGGTGCTGGTCTCCCACCATTTCTCGGTCGGCGGCGGCCCCAATTACAGCACCGCCTATGCCGCCATCAATGCCGCCATGCATGAGCTTTCCACCAATAACCACGTGAAAACTGATTACCAGCTCACGCCCGTTTCGCTGGCGGAATTTCGGAAAGCTGATTAAATCTCACACACTCCTCATATTTCACCCCGCTGCCGCCAAATATATCCAAGGCGGACCCGATGGTCAGATCCACCTTTCCCTGCCCCAGCCGCGTGACTTCCGTCAGATCCGCCAGTGAATTCGCGCCACCCGCATAGGTCATGGGAATCGGCGTCCACTGGCCCAGCTTCTCCACCAGTCCCCCGTCAATGCCCCGGCACAGACCTTCCACATCCACGGCGTGAATTAGAAATTCCGCGCAATATTGCGAAAAAATCCGAAGCGTTTCCGCATTCACCACCAGGTCGGTGAACTTCTGCCAGCGATCCGTCACCACCAAATAATCGTCACCGCGACGACGGCAACTCAAGTCCAATACCAGCCGGTCCTTGCCAATGAGCTTAACCAGTTCCTCCAGCCGGGCCCAATCCACCCGCCCCTCGCGAAACACCCAGCTCGTCACGATCACATGCGAAGCCCCGGCCTCCAGCCACGTGCGAGCGTTGCCAGCATTCACGCCGCCGCCCAGGTGCAGTCCGCCCGGATACGCCGCCAGCGCGGCCCGGGCCTGATCTTCATTCCCGCCGCCCAGTTGAATCACGTGCCCGCCCGTCAACCCGTCGCGACGATACAGCTCCGCGAACCACGACGCCGGCTTCTCCGACACAAAATTGGTGCGCAACCCGGCCTCGCCGAGCGTGCCGCCGACGATTTGCTTTACCCGGCCTTCATGCAGGTCAATACAGGGACGAAACATCGCCGCAAACTAAGCCGCCAAAGCAGAAATGAGAAGCCCAAAGTCCAACGTGGCGCAACTGTCCCGTCGCAGACCGGATGAAAGCGACGCCCCCTTCGCCTGTCGTCAGTTCGGATGCCAACCTCAATCAATCGCCTGCCACCGCACCTTGTCCAACGACCGGCGCATCCACACATACACCGCCACCGCCACCATCACCTCACCCGCCATGAACTGCCAGAAGGCCCCCTCGTAATGCGCCCACACCGCCAACCCGGCCAGCCCCATCGAACTGAACATCGCCACCATCATCCACAGACCGCGCCCGGCCGATTTGGCCTCCTCCGTGGGAATGGACAGCGGCACCGCCCCGCTCAGCCGGCTCGGAATCATTGCATAAACCGGCAGCGCCACCAACCCCGGCAGCATCCACATCAGTTGCGACAGGTCATGCCGGATCGCCAGCCCCACCCCCGCAAAGACCAACAACATCGGCAGCGTGAGAAACAGCAACACCGCCCGCCGCGCGCCATGGCAGATCGCCGCCGGCCCGCCCATGGGCGCCACGCGAAAAACATCCGCCGCCTGCCATTGCTGCGAATACTGGAGCAGATTGAGCGCCAGCAAGGGAATCAGCCCCGCGTACGCACCCGACATCGCCAGCCCAAATCCGCCATCGCTCCGGCCATGGCCTTGAAACAGGAAAATAAATGGAAACACCAGCATCGGCGCAATGCCCGGATAAAGCCGAAGCTTCACATCCCGGTCCCGCAGGATGTACGCCGCCGTCAGCAAAAACGACGACCGGCTCACCGGATCGCGCAGCCACCAGCTCAGTGGCGGCAATTCCACCAGCGTGGACAGCCAGCGCCGCCGGCCGGAAACCTTTACCCGGGGCGAAACCGTTTCATTCAGCGATTGCAACCCCGCTTCGTACGATTGCGCCAGCCGCCCAAAAGCCAGCCAGAGCACCAGCGTCGTCACCGCCACCCCCAGCCCCGCCAGCAGCCACGACCGCCCGGTCCCGCTGCCCGCCAGCGCATCGTCAAATCCCGCGAACCACGCCGGCGGCAGCAACCCCATCCACCACGCCGCCGCGCTCGCATCCAGCACCCCGCTTAGCTGGAACACAATCCGCGGCAGAATTTGGCCGCTCATCACCAGCACAATCGTCATCAGCACCTGCGCCGTCGTCATCAGCCCTTCCAGCCGCTCCCGGCCAAACCAGCGCAGGCAGAGCTGGTACAGCAGTACCACGCTCCCCGTGCAAAACAAGGCTTCCAAAACCGTGGACACCGCATGCACCGGCGGAAAACGCCAGTCACCGTGCGCCGAAAACGCCCCCGCCACCAGGGCCACCAGATTCATCGCCCCCGCCAGCCAAAGCGATACTTCCACCAGCACCCGGATTTTCGCCCACAGCAGCATGCGCGGCCCCACCGGCCGGTGCATCAGAATGTCCGCCTCCTCCTTGTTGAATAAAATTTCCCCCGCCGAGGCCGCCACAAACATGCCCAGAAAGGCAAAGGTCATCCCATGCAGATAAACTGCCAGGGCAAAAATGGGCTGCTTCAGAAACCCCAGCGCCATGCACCCGAACAGCGTGTAAAAAATCAGCGTCAAGGCGAGCTTCCGGCCGATGGATTGCGGTGCCAGGCTCTTTTTCAAGCCCCGCGCCGAGCGCCCCCGCAGAAAGAGCATGAGAAACAGCCGCCGCAACGTCTTTTCCAGCGGCGGGACCGGTTCCGGCAGGAGGGGCGGCGCATTCATGCCCAGAAGGTTTTCGCAAAATCCTCGGCCCGCTGTTCCAGTTCCGCGCCGCCGGTGATTTGCGTGAAGAGTTTTTCCAGCGTGCCGGACTGATGCGCCGCCACCAGTTCCTCCGGCTTGCCGTCGAGCAGCAGCTTGCCTTTGTCAATGATGATCACCCGGTGGCAGACCCGTTCCACCACGTCCAGCACATGCGAACTGTAAACAATCGTCTTTCCCTCCCGCGCCAGCGTCTGGATCAGCGCCTTGAAACCCACCGCCGCATTCGCGTCCAATCCGTCCAGCGGCTCGTCAAAGAACACCACCGGCGGATTGTGCAGCAGCGCCGAGGTAATCACCACCTTGCGCCGCATGCCCTTGGAATACGCCCCCAGCAACTTGTCCGTGAGCGTCTCAAAACTCAGGTCAAAAAACTGGATGAACTGTTTGATCCGCAGCCGCGCCGCATTTTGCGGTATGCCATACAGCGCCGCCACCATCTCGAGATATTCCAACCCCGAAAGCGATTCAAACACCGCGCCCGAATCCGGCACAAAACCGACATGCTGCTTCACCTCAATCGGCTGCGTCAGCAGATCAAACCCCGCAATCGTGGCCGACCCGCTCGTCGGCGCAATCATCCCCGTCAGCATCTTCAACGTGGTGGATTTGCCGGCGCCATTTGGCCCGAGAAAACCGACAATCTGTCCCGCCGGAATCTCAAACGACAGACTATCCACGGCCTTTTGCGCCCCGAAACACTTGGTAAGCTGGACGGCGGAAATCATAAATCCCGCCCCTTATGCAACAAACCAACGGATTTGGCGAACAAAATCCGCCAGCCATGGTGTTTTTGGGCGCATCCCAAACCTGCCCCCCAATCCATAGCCATGGTCTGGGAGCAAACCGGTCGCTTGCTCGGCTATCTCCCCGCCGCAATTGATGAATGGGGGGTGAGGTGGTGCTTATCTCTAAACCACGGGAGCAAGGCAAGTATCCGCCCCGCGCAAGGCAAGCGAATCAACTACACCTTGCGCCCGCTCACTTCATCCAGCACCGTCTCGACGGCGGCCTCCGGCACGTTCTGGCTCCAAACGACCTTGCCGATTTTCTTGGCGAGCACAAATTTGATTTCCCCGCCGCTCACCTTTTTATCCAGCTTCATGGCATTCAGCAATTTCTGGCGGCGGGTGGAATTCAGTTTTATCTTCACGGGTAGACCGGCCTGCACCAGCACGTTTTGAATCCGATCCACCTCGTTCGTAGAAAATCCCAGCACCGCCCGCGAAAGCCGGGCCGCCGCCACCTGGCCGATGGAAATGGCCTCGCCATGCAAATATTTTCCGTAGCCGGAGCTGTTCTCAATCGCGTGGCCGATGGTGTGGCCAAAATTCAGGATGGCGCGCAGCCCGCTTTCGGTTTCATCCTGACCCACGACATCGGCCTTGATCTCACAGCACCGGGCCACCACCGCCGCCAGGGTAACATGATCCCGGCGGAGCAGCGCGGACAGGTTTTGTTCCAGTTGGGCGAACAGGACCGCGTCATAAATGATGCCGTATTTGATAACCTCGGCCAGACCGGAAACAAATTCACGCCTGGGCAGCGTCGCCAGCGTATTGAGGTCGCACAACACCAGCCGGGGCTGATAAAAGGCGCCCACCAGATTTTTGCCGGACTTGAGATTCACGCCCGTCTTGCCGCCCACGGAGCTGTCCACCTGCGCCAGCAAGGTGGTGGGCGCCTGCACAAAGGGAATGCCGCGCAAATAGGTGGCGGCAACGAACCCGGCCAGATCGCCCACCACGCCGCCGCCGAGTGCCACGATAAACGATTTTCTTTCCAGCCGGTGCGCGGCGAGCTGGTTATGGCATTTTTCAACCATCGCCAAGCGTTTGGATTTTTCACCGGCAGGCACGGTGATCAGCACCGGATCAAACCCCGATTGGGTCAGGGATTTCAGGGCGGCGGCGGCATAACGACGTCCCACCCGGGCATCCGTGATCACGGCGCAGCGGTGACCGAGCTTCAGTTGGGCGCACTCGGCGCCAAGCCGGGCCAGCAGACCGGCGGCGATTTTGATTTCATAGCTGCGACTGCCGAGCGAAACGGGAACAACGTGCATATGCCGAAGGATATTCGCTGGCGCACCGGCACAAAAGCGGAAATTCTCCCCGGCTTCGTGCCGGGCGCATCCAGAGGACACCGCCCTCGTAGCGGCGGGCATCTTGCCGGCCGTAGAGCCGGTGCTTCCAGCCCGGCGGAACTGCCTACGCGGGCACCAGCGGTTGGTTATGCGCCATGGGCGGACAATTTTACGGTTCTCCCCGGGCGGCAGGGATGCCCGCCGCTATATTTCAGGGGCAGTGTCGTTGCGCCCGACCAACGTGCCACCTAAAGGAAACAATAACCAGTCGGCACGCCAGAGTCCGCCGCTGGATTAAACCCTGTCGTTGGTCACTTATGACTCGCGCTCGGCGATGTATTTTTTGGTGGCGGCGGGCAACTGGTGCCAGAGCCGGATGGTCACGCCCAGTCCAAGAATGGCAAACGGAATCATGAACAACGGCCACCAATGCCAGTCGCGCGTCAGCCCCAAAAAGGTGGTTGATGCCCCTGCCCCCTCACCCGGCACCAGTCCGCCGATGAAAAAGGACTGGATGGCGCTGCCCAGATACGTGCAGCCATCCACAATCCCGGAACAGGTCGCCGTGGCCTTGCGCCCGCCAAAATCCGTGGCGGCCGTGCCGGACATCAATGAGGTCAGCCCGACCGAGGCCATCACCACCAAGACGCAGCATAATCCCAGAAACAGGGGCGCGGAGAACAGCCAGACCGCCATCAACGCCGTCAAAATAATTACCAACCCCGACAAAATGGCCGCCGGCGGCGCGCGCCGGCTTTGGTAAAGGTGATCCGAGACCCAGCCGCCAAAAAATCCGCCCACGATGCCAAAGATACAGAGGAGCAGCCCCCAGTGGTCCTTGTAAAATTCCGCCCCGGGCTGCTTCACTTCGGCGGCAAAAATGAAATACCAGTTCTGGATGCCATTGCGGAAAATGCCCGAGGTCAGTCCAACGAGCGCGATGAGCAGCATGAGCTTGCTGGCAAACACCTTTTTCAACAGGTCCAGCGTAGTCAGTTCCACATGCATCTGCCCCGAGGAGGCGTCGGCGGTGTCGAAATAGGCAAAGCCCGCCTCTTCCGGCAAATCCTTAATGAGCCAGAGGTCAATCAGCAGCCAGCACAGGATGATGGCCGAGGGAATGAAAAAGACGGCCCACGTGGCGTCCACCAGTTTGCCATCCACCTTCACGGATGAAGCAAACACGGTTTGCAGCAGATCATGAAACCACCCGCCGCTGGTCCCAGCCTTGGTCAGCGCCACAATGGTTTGCCCCCAGTCAAAGGCGAAATAGACCCCGATGGAAATCAGCGCGCCAAAGATCGCGCCAAACACGCCGCGCTCCCGCACATGAAACCAATACGCCTTTACCTTGATAATGGAAACCGCGCCATAGCTCTGGAAATACATGTTAATCGCGTACAGCGTTGAATAGGCGACCACGATGTTGACATGAACTTTGCCCGTCACGGTCAGATAGGTCAGCACCCCGAGCAGGATGTTGGCAATGGATGAACCAAGACCCGCGATGAGCATGCCCTTTTTGCCGCCAATTTTGTCCACCAAGGGACCATTCAGCAGGAACGAACAGCCATATACCAGTGTGCCAATGCCAAATATGACCGAGAACTGCTCCTTGGTCATCAGCGTACCGAGGGCATTCTTGGAAACGTTCAGATTGTACCGTCCCATGTAAAGGAACGAGTAGGTCATGCCCAGCGGAAACCAGTTGATGAAACGGCGGAACATGAACCACCGGCTGTGGCCCAAGGGATTATTGCGGAAATACAGGAAGACGACCGCAGCCAGACACAGGCCGACCAGTGTCTTGTCGTGGCTTAATACAGATTTGAGCAGCTCCATGCGATGCGTTCGATGCCCCGCAAGGAAAACAGACCGGCCGACGGCGGTCAAAGGATTTCACGAAAGAAAAACGCCACGGAAGCAGGGCTTCCGAGGCGTGGCGCTGAGTCCGCAAGCGAATGACTTCTGTCCGAAGACGGAATTCAGGCCTCAGGGTGAGACGTTGAAGGTTTGGCTCCATGTGCCGGAAGCAGCGGCCCAAATGACAAACCCCTCCCCCACCTGAACTATCGGCTCCTGCAAAGTACCATCATACAAATACCACCCAGCTGGAAAGATTGTACTGTCAACGCTGAATGCTGCCGTCGCATCCGCTGAATTATAATATGTCCAAGCTGCTTGCCATCCCTGTGCAGCAGGAATCCACTTGTAAAAATTATCACCCGAATTGGGGGAGTAATTCAAATTTGATGTAATCTTTCCCGCCAATGGAATGGTTGACCCCATGAGGTTGCAGGAATTCGCTGGGGTGGAGGAATTGTGGAAAATTGAACGGGACAATTGTCCTTCTCTGACATAACCGGCAAAAATGATATTAAACGGTTCGCTGTTGGTGGGGGTAAGAATAAATCCCCCCTCTCCGGGAGCCAACGTGACAGTCGAGTCAGACCAACTACCGCTAGAACTGCTCCAAGTGTCTACCGCTGGATAATATCCTTCTCCGGCTGTGGTTTGTTTGCAAATTTGCGTGCCATCCGGAATGGCGGAAGCCGTCCAAGCGAAAACAGGCGTCACCGTATCGTCAGATGAACTTTGATCAGATGTCACATCCAATTGATTGGCGATGGCCGTATAACCGGGCACGCATGTAATTTGCTCAAACCCAATGACCCGCGACACTGTCTGTCCATTGCAAACCTTGTAAAAGCGATAAGGCACCCCGGTGGTGTTGCTGAAGCTGCCGGAGCCACTGTCATCTAGGGTAACCGCACCAACCAGAACCCAATTTTTCAGATCCGAACTGTCGTACACAGCCCAGAAACTGTTGGGATAGTTGGTATCCGTAATGCTGAACGCAAAATTGTTTGATGAAACCGAAGTAACCGCAACTATCGGACGGGTATCGGGCCAATCAGAGTTGGTCGCGCCATAGCCGACAAATATTTGTGCATTGACTGCCCCGTCGTTGTCAGTAACCGACCCGCCGTCGGAATCGTCATTCAAGCCCAGCCAGAGCCAGCCATTGGTATTAGCCACCAACTGTCGGCTACTGCCTATGGCAAAGTACTCAGTCTGGTCATAAAAGTTTGTCGGCCAGCCAACAGTGGGGCTGTCTCCGAGATAAGCGATCAGATTTCCCAGTAGCCCGTCGGTCATAAACACATCACCCCCATCATACAAGGCTCCATCCGGCGTGTTTTGCGTGCCAAAGACCATGTCGGATATGCCATTTACCGCTCCGCCGGTAGACCAATTGCCATTGGCGTTGATGGTGATAGCCTCACCATTTGTTACATAAATGCCCGAGTTAACCCAGAGTGAAAGGGCGGGAACGCTGACAGTGATACTCTGTGCCTGGGCTAAACCCCAAAAAAGCACATATGCGGACATGATTGCAACTAGTTGTCGTTTCATACTTTTCTTTGTTTGGTTGTTCATTTGGTTGGAATTACACTTCCTTTTCAGAAGCGCAACCATTTACAACACGTTCCTCCCAGCCCGACAATATCCGGCAATTATCTCACAGCGACAACTTATTATCCATTAGCGACATGTGGCTGAATTTTGACTAAAAACAGCAAATTGGGTCGGCGTGAGGTGGTAAAAGGTTTTGAACTGGCGGCAAAAATGGGATGTTTGCTTGTACCCCAGATCCATAGCCACTTTTTTCACGGACTCCCCGGATTGGAGACGTTGTTCCGCCGCTTTCAAGCGTTGAGCGTTTAGCCAAACCTGCGGCGGCAGGCCAAATTGGCGGTGAAAATCCCGTTGCAACTGCCGGATGGACTCATTGCATAGGCAGGCCAATTCCTTGGCGTCGTAATGTGCAACCGCAGCCAATTGTGCCCAATCTCTTGCCCTGGTCTTACTCATAAACATTTCCTCAGTTCCCAATTCCCAGATCACCAAAAGGCCCAGCTACCTCGCTGCCGCTGGATGTGCGGGATAATATCCCCCAATTTATCCCCAAATTAACGACTACCGGTACAGCATGTATTTCGCCTGCATATTACATACAAACAATACATAACCAAAATGTTAGACCGGATTCACAGCGCAATTCTTTCAGAATTTTCATGACTGCCAAGTAAAATATTTCAGCACAAACATCACACCCATCTCTTTGTCGGCCTAAGACTTCACAATGCCTGAACGCCTGGGTTATAGGATTGCGTATCTTCGATCATCGCGTGCGGATGGTAGAATCAACAGCTAGGCAAACCTGCGATCAGACCCGACTCACAAATCAGGTAAATTAGGGTTTTTTTGATTTTCCCGATAAACAGTCACAAATGATTCAAAATAGTAGTTGACTAGTCGGTCAAGTTGATTCATAGTGTCTGCAACGAAACATTAACTGAGCGACGGACTATGAAAGATATTACCAATAACAGCGGCGGAGCGGTGAAACCCATTACGGTTACCGACGCAGACTTTGACCAGCGGGTCCTGGAATCTTCGCAGACGGTGCTGGTGGATTTCTGGGCCGAATGGTGCGGACCGTGCAAAATGATTGCCCGGACGGTCGAGGAACTGGCGGGCGATTATGCCGGCCGCGCGACCGTCGCCAAGGTGGATGTGGATGCCAACCAGGCGGTGGCCGCCCGCTTTGGCATTTCCAGTATCCCCAGCCTGTTGGTCTTCCGAAACGGGCAGGTAGTGGACCGCGTGGTCGGCGTCCAGTCAAAAAAGACGCTGGCGGCGAAGCTTGACGCGCATTTGAACTGAAAATAGAGTAGAGTCTAATCAGATTCGAATCAGATCAAACCTATGGGCCGTACCAGTACAGCGAAAGAGAAATTGTTGGATGTAGCTTTCAAGCTTATCTGGGATCAGAGCTATGGCAGCGTGAGCGTGGACGACATCTGCCAGCAGGCCGAGGTGAAAAAGGGCAGTTTTTATCATTTTTTTGAGTCCAAAGCCGAGCTGGCCATCGCAGCCTATGAGGAACATTGGCGGGTGAAGCAGCCGGAAATGGACCGGATCTTTTCCTCGCAAACTCCCCCGCTGGAGCGGCTCGCCACTTGGGCGCAGTTCATTTACGAAGTCCAGAAGCTGAAGGCGGCGGAACACGGGCATGTGTGCGGTTGCCCTTACGGCAGCATCGGCAGCGAGGTGGCCACGCACGATGACAAGATTCGCCTCAAGTGCGAGGAAATGTTGGGCCGAACGTTGCGCTATCTGGAATGCGCGATTTCGGAAGCCAAACGGGATGGGGTGGTAGATTGCCCCTGCCCCAAGGCGGCGGCGAATCAGGTCAGTTCTTTTGTCATGGGTGCCATGGTGCAGGCCAAGATCCAGAATGACGTGGAAGTTTTGAAGAATTTGGGGCCGACGATTCTCTCCATCATTGGCGAGAAAAAATCGGCGGTGGCGGTAACAACGTAGGAGCCAGTTAAACAACAAGTATTCTGACAGTCGAACTATGCCCATGCATTAGTTGACCAGTCAGGCAAGTATTAAGCATAAACCATTAACGAAGGTGATTATGAAAAACGAATTGAATCATGGCAGAGTGAATAGTGAAGCCTGCGCCCCGGCCACCAGCGGTCTCCGCCCCTTTTCGGCGGCCTGCCTGGCCAAATTGCAGGAATTGAAGGAAGTCGTCACCGGCAACCTGGCCGCCGAATATGGCGCGCTGTTGAATGCCCGGCAATTGCAACAGGTCGTGAATGAGGCGGATGCCCTGGCGGCATTCACTCCCTTCCCGGCCCTGTTTCTGCCCACGTTGGCGGAAGAAAAGGTCCTGGCGGCGGCGGCTTGGAATAAAAAGCAGCAGTCGCTGTTCGCCAAAAACGACATCATCGCCCTGGCGGCCTGAACCGCCTGTAACGCAACCCCCAACAAATATACCCATGTACGCGAAATTGAAGTTTCAACACTTTTTCCGGCCGGCCCTGATGGCGACTGTCGCCATTATTCTGGCCACCGGCTGCACCAAGAGCGCACCGCCGCCGGCGATGGCTCCCACCGCTGTCACCGTGGCGGCCGTGGAACAAAAGAACATCGTGGAATGGAATGAATTCACCGGCCGCGTCGAGCCGGTGCAATCCGTCGAAATTCGCCCGCGCGTTTCCGGCTACATTCAGGAAGTGAAATTCCAATCCGGTCAGCTCGTGAAGAAGGGCGACGTCCTGTTCACCATTGATCCGCGCTGGAATCAGGCGGTGTTTGACCAGCGGCAGGCCGAGTATGACCAGGCCAAAAATGAGGCGAATCGCACCGCCGTGCTGTTGAAAGGCAACGCCATCTCCACCGAGGAAGCCGATGCCCGCAAGGCGCATTACGAGGAAGCCAAGGCCATGCTCGATTCCGCCGAACTGGATCTCGAATACACCGTGGTGCGCGCCCCGATTGACGGCCGCGTCAGCCGCGCCCTGCTCACGGAAGGCAATTATGTCAGCGGCAACGCCGGCAATGCCTCGCTGCTCACCACCGTCGTGTCCGTGGACCCGGTCTATGTCATTGCGGACATTGACGAGGATACGCTCCTGAAATTCAACCAGCTCGTCCACGACAAGAAGCTGGGAGATGAAAACGGCGGACGCGTTCCGGTGGCGCTGCAACTGGCGGATGAAAAGGATTATCCCCACCAGGGCTATATTGAATCCTTCGACAACCAGTTGAACCCGGACACCGGCAGCATTCTGATGCGCGCCGTGTTTGCCAACACCGACGGAATGATTGTGCCCGGGCTCTTTGCGCGCATCCGCCTGCCGCTGAGCGAAAACCACCCCGCCCTGCTCGTGGATGAGCGCGCCATCGGGACGGATCAGGCGCAAAAATTTGTGCTCACCCTCACCGCCACCAACACCGTGCAATACCGGCCGGTGGAACTCGGCCCGGTGATTGACGGCAAACGCATCGTTCGCTCCGGCCTGACCGCCGGCGAAAAAATCGTGGTGAACGGCCTCTCCCGGGTACGCCCCGGCATGCCCGTGACACCGCAGGATGAGACGCCCGCCGTACAAACCGCGCTCAAGTGATCGCCGGGCAAAACCCTTAGCCATCCGCCAACATGAATTTTTCCAGTTTCTTCATCAAGCGACCGATCTTCGCCGGGGTGCTGTCCATCGCGATCTTCGTGATTGGGCTCATCGCGATGTTCCGGCTGCCCATCGCCGAATATCCGGAAGTGGTCCCGCCCACCATCGTGGTGAAAGCCACGTATCCGGGCGCCACGCCCAAGACCATTGCCGAGACCGTGGCCTCCCCGCTCGAACAGGCCGTCAACGGCGTCGAAGGCTCGCTCTACATGTTCTCCCAGGCCACGGGCGATGGCGTGATGACGCTCACCGTGACGTTTGCCCTGGGCACGGACATTGACAAGGCGCAGGTGCAGGTGCAGAACCGGGTTTCCCAGTCGCTGCCCAAGCTGCCCGAGGAAGTCCGCAACCTGGGCGTGACCACCACCAAGCAATCGCCCGACCTCACGATGGTCGTCCACTTGTATTCCCCGAATGGCCGCTACGATAAAATCTACCTGCGCAACTACGCCACCTTGCAGGTGAAGGATGTACTCGCGCGCATTCCCGGCGCCGGCGACGTGGAAGTCTTCGGCTCCGGCGATTACGCCATGCGCCTCTGGCTGAATCCGTCCAAGCTCGCCGCCCGGAATCTCACCGCCAGCGACGTGGTCAACGCCGTGCGCGAACAGAACGTCCAGGTGGCCGGCGGCGTGATCGGCCAGCAGCCGGTGGGCGAACCGGTGAATTTCGAATTGCAGGTCAACGTCAAAGGCCGCCTCGTCTCCGAGGAGGAATTCGGCAACATCATCGTCAAGACCGGCGCCAATGGCGAAAAGACCCTGCTCAAAGACGTCGCCCGCATTGAAATGGGCGCGGGCACGTACGGACTGCATTCCTTGCTGAACAACAAGACCGCCGTGGCGCTGCCAATCTTCCAGATGCCCGGCGCCAATGCGCTGGAGCTGTCCAAGAACGTTCGCCAGACCATGGAGGAATTGAAAAAGAATTTCCCCGAGGGCATCGATTATTCCGTCGTGTACGACCCCACGGTATTCGTGCGGCATTCCATTGAAGCCGTCGTCCACACCCTGCTGGAAGCCATCCTGCTCGTCGTGATCGTGGTCATCGTGTTCCTGCAAACCTGGCGCGCCGCCATCATCCCGCTGGCCGCCGTGCCGGTGTCCCTCATCGGCACGTTCAGCGTGATGCTCTGGGTGGGTTTTAGCATTAACGCACTCTCCCTGTTCGGCCTCGTGCTGGCGATTGGCATTGTCGTGGACGACGCCATCGTGGTCGTCGAAAACGTGGAACGCAATATTGCGCGGGGACTTTCCTCCACGGATGCCGCCCGGCAGGCCATGAAGGAAGTGACCGGCCCGATCGTGGCCACCGCCCTGGTGCTGTGCGCGGTGTTCATTCCCACCGCATTCATCAGCGGCTTGACCGGCCAGTTCTACAAGCAGTTTGCGATTACCATCGCGATTTCGACGCTCATCTCGGCGTTCAATTCGCTGACGCTCTCCCCTGCCCTCTGCGCCGTGCTCCTCAAGGATCATCATGCGCCGAAAGACTGGCTGACCCGGGCGATGGACGCCACCTTTGGCTGGTTCTTCCATCCGTTCAACCGCGTGTTTGCGTGGGCCGGTGAAAAATATTCCGGCGGCGTCTCCGGCGTCCTCCGCAAGAGTTTCATCGCGCTGGCACTCTACCTCGGGTTGGTCGTGCTCACCGGCTGGAGTTTTAGCAAGGTTCCCACCGGCTTCGTGCCAACGCAGGACAAACAATACCTCGTGGCGTTCGCGCAATTGCCCGATGGCTCGTCGCTCGACCGCACCGAAGCGGTCATCCGCCGGATGTCGGACATCGGCCTGAAGCAACCCGGCGTGGAAGCGGCCGTGGCCTTCCCCGGCCTAAGCATCAGCGGCTTCAGCGTTGCGCCGGATGCAGGCATTGTGTTCTTCACGCTGAAACCGTTTGAAGAGCGCACCACGCCTGACCTGAGCGGACCGGCCATTGCCGCCGCGCTTAACCAGAAACTCTCCGCCATCCAAGACGCGTATGTGCTCACCGTGCCACCGCCCGCCGTGATGGGCCTGGGTACGATTGGCGGCTTCAAACTCTACGTGGAAGACCGCGCCGACCTGGGTTACGACGCACTCTATCAAAACGTGCAGGGCGTCATCGGCAAAGGCTACATGGACCCGAAGCTCGGCCTCGCCGGCATGTTCTCCACCTTCACCGTCAACGTGCCGCAACTCGACGCCGCCGTGGACCGCGTGAAAGCCAAGACGCAGGGTGTGCCGCTGCAAAACCTTTTCGAGACGCTGCAGATTTATCTCGGCTCGCTCTACGTGAATGACTTCAACCGGTTCGGTCGCACCTACGAGGTGATCGCCCAGGCGGATGCGCCGTTCCGCGCTCATGCCGAGGACATCACGCGGCTGAAAACCCGTAATGACAAAGGTGAAATGGTTCCCCTCGGCGCCGTGGTCAAGGTCACCGAAACTCACGGCCCCGCCCGCGTGATGCGCTATAACGGCTATCCAGCCGCCGAAATCAATGGCGGTCCCGCGCCGGGCTTCAGCTCCGGTCAGGCCGAGGCTTCCATGAGCAAGCTGGTCCAAGACAACCTGCCGCGCGGCATGTCCGCCGAATGGACCGAGCTCACCTACCAGCGCATCCTCGCCGGCAATACCGCCGTGTACGTGGGACCGCTCTGTCTGTTGCTCGTATTTCTCGTGCTGGCGGCATTGTATGAAAGTTTCCGTCTCCCGCTGGCCATCATCCTGATTGTGCCCATGTGCCTGCTGTTCGCCATTGCCGGCGTGTGGCTCAAGCATAGCGATAACAACATCTTCACGCAGATCGGCCTGATCGTACTCGTCGGCCTCGCGTGCAAAAACGCCATTCTGATCGTGGAATTCGCGAAAATCAAACAGGACGAAGGCATGACGCCCACCGCCGCCGCCATCGAAGCCTGCCGTCTGCGGTTGCGCCCCATTTTGATGACCTCCATCGCCTTCATCGCCGGCGTGTTCCCGCTGGTGGTCTCCAAAGGTGCCGGTGCCGAAATGCGCCAGGCCATGGGCATCGCCGTATTCTCTGGCATGATCGGCGTGACGCTCTTCGGCCTGTTCCTCACGCCGGTGTTTTATGCGACGCTCATGAAACTCGGCCTCAAGAAAAAGCCAGCGCCCGACTCCAAAGGTCTGCCGCATGGCGCCGCCGGTGCCGTCACCGGTTTGATCACCGTGGCCCTGCTGCTGGGCCTGTCCGACACCCGCGCCAGTGTACTAACCGTGGGACCGGATTATCATGCGCCGACGAACGCCATTCCGTCCGCCTATAAAGACGCCGGTATGGGCACTTGGAAGGAAGGCCAGCCGTTGGACAACCTCGCCAAAGGCAACTGGTGGGAGATTTACGGTGACCCGGGATTGAATGCGTTGGAAGGCCAGGCCCTGCAGTCGAATCAACAACTGCAAGCAGCTGTGGCCCGCGTGGATCAATCCCGCGCCGTCGCTCGCGTGGCCCGGGGCGCGTTGTTGCCGAGTGTCAGCCTTGATCCGTCCTACACGCGACAACGCTATTCGCCGAACCAGACGCCCAGCTTCGGAAACATGACGGCGAACAGCTTCAGCACCCCGCTGGACCTGAGCTATGAAATTGATCTCTGGGGTCGCGTGCGTCGTGGTTTTGAAAGCTCCCGCGCCGATGCCCAGGCGCAGCTCGCCACGTACTATAATGTCCTGCTCACCCTGGAATCGGATGTTGCGCAGAATTATTTTGCGCTTCGCTCGCTCGATGCCGAAATCGCCACGGTGGCCGCCACCGTGGACTTGCGCCACGAGCAGGTGAAGCTCGTCCGCAGCCGCTTTGACGGCGGCATCGGGAGCGACCTCGAAGTCGCCCAGGCCGAAACCGAACTGGCCACCACCGAGGCGGATCAGGCCGCGCTCGCGCAACAACGCGATCAAATGGAAAACGCCATCGCCATTCTCGTGGGCGAAAATCCGGCCAACTTCAAACTGGCCGCGCTGACCGCGCCCAACTGGAATCCCGCGCCGCCGGAGATTCCCGCCGGCCTGCCCTCGGATTTGCTGGAACGTCGTCCGGACGTCGCGGCCGCTGAACGTCAACTCGCCTCCGCCAATGCCAAAATCGGCGTGGCCAAGGCCGCGTTCTTTCCCGTATTGAGCCTCACCGGCTCCGGTGGCTACCTGAGCGGTGACGTGGATTCACTGTTCAACTGGAGCAGTCATACGTGGTCTCTCGGACCCAGTCTGTCCCTGCCCATTTTCGCCGGCGGTCGCAACCGTGCCAACTACCAGCGCGCCCAATCCGCCCTGGCCGAAACCGCCAGCCTTTACCGCCAGCAAGTCCTCGTGGCTTTCGGCGAAGTGGAGAACAGCCTCTCGGACATCCGCCACCTCGCCGACCAGTCCGCCGCGCAAGCCCGGGCCGTGGCGAATGCCCGGCGCGCGGCCGAATTGGCGACTGAACGTTATCGCGCCGGCATTGTCTCATATATAGAGGTGGTGGACGCCAACCGCGAAGCCCTCACGAACGAACGCGCCAACGTGCAACTGGCCGGACGCCGGCTCGTGGCCAGCGTTCAACTGGTCAAGGCGCTGGGCGGCGGCTGGACGCAACCGCAGCTTGTGGCCGCAGCATCGCCCGCTCAATCTCAACCCGCAAATCACAAATAAAAATGAAAAAGCCATCCCGTACCAAGGCAAAGCCGGTGGCCCCCGCACCGGATTTTGAAACCGCCGCGCCCGCGATAAAATCCGAACCATCCGCCCCGGTGACTGCGGAATACCGACGCAGCGACACCCTCCAGCTTTATCTCAATGAGATCGGCCAGGTGAAACTGCTGACGGCCGAAGAGGAAATCACCCTGGCCAAACGCATCAAACGCGGCGACAAACAGGCCCGCGAACAGATGATCACCGCCAACCTGCGTCTGGTCGTGAAAATTGCGCGCGATTATGAAGGTCTCGGCCTGCCCTTGCTCGACCTCATCAACGAAGGCAACATCGGTTTGATGAAGGGTGTGGAACGGTTTGATCCCAAGCACGGGGCCAAGCTCTCCACCTATGCCTCGTGGTGGATCAAGCAGGCGGTGAAACGCGCACTGGCCAACCAGTCCAAGACCATCCGGCTGCCGGTGCATGTCGTGGACAAGGTCACCCACATCCGCCGCGCCGAGGTGAAATTGCGCGAAGTGTTCGACCGCGAACCGACCGATGAGGAAGTGGCCGATCATCTCGGGTTGAACCCCCGCCGCATCCAGCAATACCGCGATGCGTCGCGCTCCCCCGTTTCACTGGACGCGCCGCTGGAAGTGGAGGAAACCAAAAGCCTTTCCGAGACGATTGCCGACAGCAATGCCGAGGCGCCCTTCGCCCGCATACTCAAAGAAAACGACAACGGCATGGTTCGCGCCGCCCTCGCCACCCTGAGCGAACGGGAAACCAAAATCCTCTCGCTGCGGTTCGGCCTGGAAGATGGCAACCAGCGAACCCTAGAAGAAATTGGCGAGTATTTCGAAGTCACCCGCGAACGCGTGCGCCAGATTCAGGAAGAGGCGCTCCACAAGCTGCGCGTAAACATCGAAAAACGCGAGCAGCCCGACGTGGACGACGAAGAGCAGATACTGGTGACGGCGTAAAATTCAAACGGCCCGTGTCGCCCCAAACGGGGGCGGCACGAGCTGTAAAAATAGAAAGTAAAAATGTGTGGGCTTTCGGAGTAAATGGCGTACTACCCGCTATATTACTGAATAGGGGCAGATGCCTTGCCAATATTTACGCGCAAAACCGGATCCGTTTCGCATTCTTCAACAATTTGATTATAGCGCTCCAGTAACTTGGTGAGAGTGATTTTGCACTCGGCCACCATGAACAAACTGCGTTCGTAAAGGTTGACGGTAAGAAATTGCGTGCAATCCACAACATCCACCCGGTTGAGCAGTTCGCTGTTGCGCAGTAAAAATGCCGCGCCGCCAACCCCCTCGGATGTGGTAACGATCAGCGGCTTAAGTCCGGCCTTGATGTTCTCTCCGCATTTACGCACTAATGCCTCATTGGGATGAGTGGTAACATGGATGGCCACCGAGTTGATTTGAAAATCCCCATGGCGGTCCGTCGAGTGATCAGCCACGCTAAAGCCATGATGTTTGATCTTTCCAACTCCGAGAACCAAATCCAGTTTGGCCCCCACCAAATGCTGAAGCATCGCCCCCACATAATTGGTGCCGCCGGAATTCGACTGGAGCGCCTTGGCTTGATTCACCAAATCCTGAACATTTGCCGTAATTGACTGGCCTGAGTCGAAATTCAATTTTGGACCTTCAGCGGCAAAGTGTAGCCGGACTTTTTTAATCCACCATGTTTCAACTGCGGAGATGTCCAAGTCGCCTTGCTGATGCAGGTCATTCAGCAGATCCACATAAGCTTCCATCATGCCCAGACTACCCCGGCTGGTTCGCCCCCCTTCTTCGGCCAACACCTTGTCAATGCCGTGGGCCTCCAAAATTTTCTGTACCGCCGCTTTGCCGAGTCCAATGACCTGACCACCTTCCCCCGTACGCAACAATAGCGAATTCAGGGGCAGTCCTTTTTCCACGGCATGACGGCTCACGACCAAAGCCACGCAAAGTCCGCCTTTATTCAGAAACTTTGGGTTCCGGCCACAAAACTCTTCCAATGCCTGATCAATCCCTTTCATGGTTGGTTTCCTATTTAAGCCGGTCTTTTCCCATGGGCCGATAGGCAACCGGCGTTTTAACAGCCTTCGGAGGCGGTATCGCCGCAAAATTTTCTTCCCAGCAAGGATTCAAATAATTCCGCGCTATCCATTCAACCACCGGAACACAAACCGCATCACCAAACCCGAAGAGCGCCTGATTCAGGGAAACTTTCAGTTTGAAATCATTTGCCCCCATCAAGCGGGCGCATTCGCGGGGAGTAAGCAGCCGTACGGCAAACCGGCCTTTGCCGGCGGCAAAAAGTATCTGCCGACCACTGCCTCCCCGCGGCGTGCGCAGACACCCGGCAATCCCGTCGGTACGCAACTCGGCCATGGATTTATTATTCCGCACGCGTCTAAACACAGTGCCATAAGTAGTTTGCGTTCCTCGGATCATTTCATCGGCCGTCGCGCGGTGCTTGGGACTCATTTGGTTCAACAAATAATCGCAACGTTCACGACTCCACCACATCGCCGAATTGGGCGAGAGGTCTTCCAGAATATCATTCAGCTTTTGGCCAGAAGAGGGTAAAGGCGGCAGTTGACGGATGTTCCAGTTAATTTCCGGATGCCAGAGAATAAAATCTGCCAAAGCCGACGGGCGGCAATCACTTTCGTAAAATTTGGGCGAATCCTTCAGTGAAGCCACCTGCTTCGTTTTCTGACCGACCACGAATAAACGCTGACGGCTTTGCGGGACAAAATGGACAGCATCAATAATAAATGCATCAACGGCATAACCTAATTGAGTCAGCGCCAGCAAAGCATCCCGGAAATCATTTCCATCATTGGAGGTAAGAAAGCCGGTGACATTTTCCAACAAAACCAGCGGCGGACGGCGGGCTCCCATTTTTTTAAGAACATCCACGAATCCCCAGAACGCTGAAGATTGTGAACCCTCAAGACCCTTTCTCGCCCCGGCAAGCGAAAGGTCATTACAGGGAAATGAGGCGGTAGCAAGAGACACGGTCGGAACTTCGTCGGCATCCAACTTGTGTACATCACCCAGCACAAAATCACCGGTATCGCCAAAATGATCCCGGTACATGCTCCATTTGTCCTCTTCAATATCGTTGGCAAAGGCAACATTCCACCCACCACGCTCCAGCCCCATTCGCATGAGCCCGATACCAGCGAAGAACTCGGCGAAGGACTTATTGTTCATTGATTCAGACATTTATATTGAGCGCATTTTACCCCCTCGCATGGGTTACTCAACTTCGAATTAATTAAAAATTTCAGCCGCTGTTAAGCAATCACCCTACTGCGGCGCGCTCGCCTGCTCATCCAGCTCCAGTCGCAGATAGTCGTACATAATCCCGCTGGTGATGCCCCCGGCGGGCACCGTGAGCTTCAGCACATTCGAGCCGGCTTTCATGAGCGAAGCGTCAAATGCCAGGTCATGTTCGGCCCAGAATCCGCCAATGCCGTCGCGGTTGATGGTCCCGTTATAAACCAGCCCGCTCACGCGGCCGATCGGCTGGTCATTCACTGACGCCAGCAGACTGCGCGAACCCACGCCGCAAATGGCCAGTCGCAAGGTTGCCTTGCCATGCACGGCCGCCGGCAGGTTGAAGGCGATGGACCACGTGGTGCTGCGGCCCTGGCCGTTGCCGGTGGTGTTGTCGGGATTCTCATTATGCGGCACCTGCTCGATAAACCAGTCCTTGTGAAAATCACTTTGGCCGATGGTGTAATTCACGTCGTTCGGAAACAATTTCGGATATTCCAGATACCAGCCCCAGTGGAAATAGTCGTCGCCCTTGAAAAACTCGGAGGCATTGCGGTTCGGAATGCCCACGTCCCAAAGCTGCCGGCCATAACGCACCGGCTGCCAACTCACCGTACCGAGATTCAACTCGCTCCCGCCGCCAACAGTCACGTTGGTCTGGGAGAAGTCGCCGAGCACGCCATCGGCAATCGCGTGGAGTGTGTAATGGCCGGGGCGGACGTTGGGTATGCTGAATTTCCCTTGGGCATCCGCGCGCACCCAAAATTCATAATACTTCGCGTCGTTCTGCCACTCCACAATACGCGGCAGTCCGCCGCCGCCGCCGCCACGTCCGCCCCGCGTTCCGAAGCGGCGACGGCCAAACTGATTGGTGCCATTGCCACCTGTCTGATTGCCATAACCACCGTAACTTCCATAGGCCGGCCGGTTCGCCGGATTCGTCGCCATCCCTATCTCACCATTGGTGCCGGCCGTGATGTCGCGCAAATAATTGGTTTCATCCTCGCCCCCGCCGGCGGGACCAAAACCGCCGCCAAACGCCCCGCGCCCGCGCGGATTGGCCGGCGGAGCGTAGTCCGGCGCGGACAAACCGACCAGTATATTGGACATCTGGAGCGTCGGCATGAGGGGATCATTCAAAACGATCCGCCCGGAAACGGTGGCGCGTTCGCTCTTGTGCGGATAATCCACGCCCGCCACCCAGTCAAAGGGCCAGGCGGCCGCTTCGGTCCCGGCCTTGGCCAAGGCATCCTGCCACATGGCCTCGGGTGTGGGACCGGCGTTGCAATAAATCAGAAACGGCCCGATCACCTTGGTCCAAGCCTCACCCTGCCCCACGTTACACAAACTCCCGCCATAGTGACTGCCGCGCCAGTAGTTCAGCAACGTCGGCGGAGCGGCGGCGGTCAGACTGGTGGTAAAGGTGGCATCGCGATGCGAGGAGAGTTCAAATTTCGTGGGACCGCCGCTGAGATATTCCATGGAAGGATTCACGAACCACAAGCCGACATGTTCCGTGGTGCTGGACCACCCCCACGCCCGCACCTCGAACTGGTTCGCGGAGTAATCGTATTTGTGTTCCACCTGCCCTTTATAAATGCCCGTGTTCATACGCCGCGCCTCCTTCATGTTCATCGGCGTGCCATGATTCCAATCATATGTCGAAATCATCTTGAGATTGCGATGCGCATCCACGGTCATCCAGTCCAGCATCTCATTGAGCTTCACACAAAAGCGCGCCTCGCCCACGGAGGTGGCGGGATAATTCGTCGGGTGGGAAAAAATGGAATAGGTGTAGAGACCGGCATCGCCGCGCCCGAGGGCGTAACGGATTTCAATGTCCGCAATGACGCTGCCGCCGGGGCCGCTGCCCATCTGACCGCCGTCGGAAATGCCCTTGATGGAAATTTCGGCACGGGCGCCGCCGTTGGCTTTCGGGTCAATGGTGACGCCCGTTTCCTGCCGGCCGCGGGCGGCATTATGTGACCAATAGCCGGCCTGGCGATTGCCTTCCTGCAACATTTCATGCCCCTGATAAACCAGCGACGTCAGATTGCCCGAATGGCGGGAAATGTTCGCGGTGACGATGCCGTTGGCGAGGGTGAACGTGTCATCCGTTTCGACTACCGTAACGGGAGCATCAACTGCGGCGCGCAGCACTCCGGACAGGAAAAAAATCAATGCCAGCGCCGCCAGCTTCGGAAATCTCATAAAAAGTTCGGAATAATCGGGTCGTGATTCCAGACGCCGCCCATGTCCAAACCGTTACAAATTGTTTAAAAACGGCAGCTTGGACGCAAGCTGTCCAAACCACCGGAGCCGAAAGAAGTGTCCCGGCCAAAAGCTTGTAGTCAGGCCGCCAGCACCGGCGGTTCCGGCATGGCCAGCAGATGCTGGAGCAGAACGGTGTCTTCGCGCGTTGCCAGCTGTTTCGCGCCATTGCCATTGGTGGCCACGATCAGGTTCATGGGCCGCCCCTGGCTCTGAATGTAGTAGGAGAAAGACTTGGCATCAATGTAGGTGACGGCATTTTCGGCGGTATGACGCCAGCGCGAACCCGCCCAGTTGCCCCCAATGAAAACCACCCGTCGGCTGCCGTCCACCGCTTCGGCGTGCCCCACCCATTCCACTTTTAACAAAATCGGCATAATTCAAATATCCAAACCTTTTTCCTGATGATTCAATCCTATCAGGGTTATTGAGAGGCTCATAGTCATATCGGCGTTTATAATTTTGAACACAATTGCCGAATATACGTCCGGGGAGATTCCCGGTTGATCCAGCTCCCCGGGCGCACCCCGACACTGCCCCCCAATCCAGAACCGTGACATCGTCAATCCTGCTCGCCGACCGGGTTATCTCCCTCTCCGCCATTGGTAAATGGGGGAGAGGGCCGGGGTGAGGTGGTGCTCAGCTATTTAACCCGGGGCAGTGTCAAGCTACGCCCCAACTCCCCTCCTCGGGCAAAAAATCATTGACGGATTGCGCCTCACCGCCGAACATACCAACCGGTTTGCATGACAGATATAACCACCAAGTCAAAACGACCGGTTACCCGCCAAAAACTTTTGGACGCCAGCGTCAAGCTGATGCGGATCAAGGGGTTTAACGCCACCAGTGTGGAAGACATTTGCGACGCCGCCGACGTCACCAAGGGCGGCTTCTTCCATTATTTTCACAGCAAACAGGCCGTTGCCAAAGCGGCGGTGGAACATTATCGCCAGGCACGGCAGCAGGCGTTTGAACAGGCCTCCTTCCGGAAACTGGCCGACCCGCTGGAACGGGTTTACGGACGCCTGAATTTCATAAAAAACGACCTCCTGGAATCCGTACAAGTCACCGGCGGCTGTCTGTTGGGCATGCTGGCCCAAGAGTTGGCCATTACCCATCCATTGCTCCGTCAAACCTGCCAGAACGCGTTCCTGAGCATGACGCTGGAATTTGAGAAAGACCTGGCGGCGGCCAAAACCCGTTACGCCCCCCAGGCCGATTTCGATCCCAAAAAGATCGCCAACCTGTTCATGGCCATCTACCAAGGATCACTCCTCCTAGCCAAGACGGCGGAGAGCCATACGATCATGGAGGAAAACTTTGACCAGTTTGCCCGGCTGCTGGCCGGATTATTTAACCGCGCCTCCCAGCCACTCCCCGTCATCACCGATCCGTCCTCAGACCATTCGCGAAACTGAAATTACCCGACAAGCCAACCCCTGCCATGGCAAGACCGGCGGTTCAGTGAAGACGACGGCAATGACGAAACGATCCGGCTGCCCAATCGCTTCTTCCAACCCCCTTGCAAGCGACACTCATAACATACCAACCGGTTTGTATATTCTTTTTGTCAACCTAAAATAATCCAAACCGATAACAACCAGTTAACTATCAATTGTTTTAACACGATATATTAACTCCCCATATAATCGGCCAGGTACGCACATAATCCTGCCAGACGGCAACCGTAAACCGGGGCCGTCAGGCGCAAGCAGAAGGTGACAGCCCGACTATAATGGGTTGGCCTAGTCTGCCGCAGCATCGATGGCTGCCATGCTACCGGCGGGAAGGAAAAGTAAAAAACCTCAAGCTGCGCCCGACGCACAGCTTGAGGTCTGAATTGAAATCACCGGAAATTCCGACGTTCACTGATATTCCAAACAAACCACGGAAGCAATGGCATCCGGTGCCTGCTTGGGCAGCTTGATGCTCACGCCCTGTTCGGTCTGCTTGAACTTGAGCTTCTTATGCTTGGGATCGGCCAGCAGGTAGGCCTTGGCGATCTTGCCCTTCACCGCCGGCATTTCGAATTGATTCGTTGGCCACTCAAAGATGTGCAGATAAATTTTGCCCGCCTTGGTAGTGCAGCGCCATTGCCACGCGGGAATGAACTTCGGCTTGCCCTTTTTGTCCTTCTCGGTGGCGCTAAACTGGCCCGCTTCCGCACCAAACGGCGTGGGACCGGAACCATAGACAGACTCGCCATTCACCGCCATCCATTTGCCCACGTCCGCCAGCCGGTCCAAGCTCGCCTGCGGCATCAACCCTTCGCTCGTCGGTCCGACGTTCAGGAGATAGTTGCCGCCCTTGCTCGCAATGTCGCACAAATTGCGAATCAGCGTCTCGCTGGACTTCCAGTTGTTGTCATCGCGCTTGAAACCCCAGGTGTTGTTCATGGTCATGCACGTTTCCCAGTCTTCGCCGGGATAACCCTGCGGCGGAATGAATTGCTCCGGCGTTTCGGTATCGCCCTTGAAGCCGCCGCCCAGCCGGTTGTTCATGATGATGCCCGGCTTCAGTTCCTGCACCGTCTTGTAGAGCTTCGCCGCGCGATCGTAATTCATGTCATGCGGCGTGTCCCACCACAGCACCACGGGAAACTCGCCATAGTTGCTCAAAATTTCGCGCACCTGCGGCACCGCGATTTTATCAATGTAATCATCCATGTCATGCTGCTGCGCCGGATCCCACTTGCCGCCGCTGGCGGCCCCGCCGTTGTTCCAATCCTGCGCCTGCGAATAGTAGAACCCGAGCTTCATGCCATACTTGCGGCAGGCCGTCGCGAGTTCCTGCAAGGGATCGCGCCCAAACGGCGTGGCATGGGTGATGCCCCATGGGGAAACCTTGGTGTCGAACATGGCGAAACCGTCATGATGCTTCGACGTGATGACCATGTACTTCATGCCCGCGTCATGCGCCGCCTTCACCCAGGCATCGGCATCAAATTTGACGGGGTTAAAATCCTTGGCGAAAGCCTGATAGTCGGACATGGGAATCTTGCCCCGGTTCATGATCCATTCACCGATACCCGCCACCGGCTTGTCATGATAATATCCGGCCGGAACGGAATAGACACCCCAATGGATGAACATGCCAAACTTCGCTTCGCGCCACCACCCCATGCGGGCGTCGCGCTGCTCCTTGGTCTCGACCTTGTCGGTCTGGTTGGTCTGGGCGGAAGCCGCCGGAATAAGGGCGGCCAAAGCCAGCCCCAACGCAAGTAATAACGATTTTTTAGCCATTTTGAATCGATGATTTGGAATAGGTTCAACTCCCCAGACAAACGAAAGTCCGTGGAGGTTTCAAATATTAGGAAAAAAGCCCCCGCTTATATACTGCCCATTCGGGTGGTAACCGCCATCCGGTCCACCCAATACTAACATCATTGGCGGGCCGTCACCTTGGAGGCGTCATATTTCCAGCCCACCGGCCGGCCATCCGGCAAACGAACCAAAGTATGGTCCGGTAACGTCGCCGGCCCGCTCCAGGTGGATTGCAGGTGAACCGTGGTGGTGACTCCGGCGGCAATAATCACCGGCACAGTCACCCAGCCATAAACGTCAGATTGCGCCTTCACCAAATATTTGCCCGTCGGCAACACCACCCAGGCCGGGGTTTCATCCATGTTGCCGATGTGATTGGGCACAAATTTGACCAGCTTGCCGGCCGGGTCAAAAATACGGTAGCCGGTGTGCGGATAATAATACGTATTGTCTCCAATCTGGTCCGTTTCCGTGGCGGAATACATCTTGAGATAACCCCGGGAACCGGGCGGCGACCAGCGGACATGAGACGGACCGACGGTGTCGAGCACCACCGGCTTGGTGGCACAACCCGTTGCCAGCCAGACGGCGGCTCCCAATGCGAGCGTAAGGTGGAAAGTTTTCATAACACTTACAACCTACTCGCCCCACATTAAGAAGTATTGAACCGCAGATTAAAAACCGCTGAACTGCCGTTCATATACCTTCCGCAAAAAAGGACCCGCCGGCCCGAAATGGCGCCCCACCCAAAGTAGGGCGAAATCCTACAAATGATTTAGGCCGCACTCTACATACAATCCGCGTTTGGCCCACTATGGTTGACCGTATGCACAAGAGAGTTTGCATTCGTCGAATTGCCGGCCATCCGCCGGAGAAATGGCCCGGGACAAACCGGCTGGCTCCTTTCACCTTGGCGGTGGCCATGATGATTTTCTTCGTCAGCCGCTTTCCCTCCCGCTCCGATACACCCGCTGCGTCCGGTCTGCCGGCGACCGCGCCGGGGATGGTTTCCAACGCCCCGCCCGCCGAAGCCGTCGTGGAGCTGGCGCCCAGCCAATTAAACGCCATTCAAATCGCCCCCGTCGGTATCGGACTATTCCCGGTGGATGTCGAGGCGCTGGGCAACATTGATTATAACGAGGATCTGTCCGTCCAGGTCTTTCCATCGTATCAGGGCAAAATCATCACGGCTTTCGCCAGTCTGGGTGATGCCGTGCAAACGGGGCAACCGCTCTACACCATTGACAGCCCGGATCTGATCCAGGCCGAATCCACCCTCATCACGGCGGCGGCACAGGAAGTTCTGTATAGCAATGAACTTGCCCGGGCTTCGATTCTTTATGGCACCAACGGCGTTTCCCAGCGCGAACACGAGCAGGCGGTGAATGATGAACAGACGGCCAATGGCGCGCTCAAAGCGGCCCGGGAAGCCGTTCGCATCTTCGGCAAAACCGCCGACGAAATGGACCGGATCATTGCCACCCGGCAGCTTGATCCGGCGCTCGTGGTTCGCAGTCCGGTGACCGGCCGGATCACCGCCCGCAACGCGCAACCGGGTCTGCTCGCCCAACCCGGCAACGCACCCGCGCCTTATACGGTGGCGGATTTGACCACCAAGTGGATGGTGGCCAATGCTGCCGAAAGCGACAGCCCGTTGCTCAAGGTTGGACAGCCGTTCCGCGCCACGGTCATGGCGTTGCCGGGCCGTGTCTTCACCGGCAAAATTGCCCGGCTGGGCGCGGCGGTGGACCCCATCTCCCACCGGCTCATGGTGCGCGGGGAACTGACCGACCCCGGCCACGAACTCACCCCGGGCATGTTGGCCAGCTTCAAGATCCAAATCCAGGAGCCGGTAACAGGAATCGCCCTGCCGGCCAATGGCGTTGTCCGCAACGGAGACGGCACCAAGGCCGCCTGGGTGACGACGGATCGCCACCATTTTTACCAGCGTTTGCTCAAGCTGGGCCGGGAGGATCACGGACAGTATCAGGTGCTCGCCGGCCTGCAGCCCGGCGAACTGGCGGTGACAGACGGCGCCGTTTTCATCAGCAACATCCTGTACGCCCCGCCCACCGACTAAGCCGTCCACCCAAGGCATCTCATGCTCAAATCCATCATCGCCTTCTGTCTGAGTCGCCGGGCAATTGTCCTCTTCGCCCTGCTGGCGTTTGCCGGCGCGGGCTTCGTGGCTTTCAAACAGCTCAACATTGAGTCCTATCCAAATCCCACCCCGGTGATCCTGGAAATCACCGCGCAGGCGCCGGGCCTCTCGGCCGAAGAGATGGAGCGTTATTACACCATCCCCATGGAGGTGGGCCTCTACACCACGCCGGGCATCGAGGTCATCCGTTCCACCTCGTTCTACGGCCTCTCATTCATCCGGGTCGTGTTCAAATGGGGGGTGGACTACGATTTTGCCTACGCCCAGACCGATGTGGCGTTGCAGCAAAACGTGACCCTGCCGGGTGGCCAAATCCCGCAGATCGCCCAGAACAGTGGCAGCGGGGAAATATACCGCTACACGGTGGAAGGCCCGAAACATTTTGGCCTCACCAATCTGCGCACCGTGCAGGACTGGATCGTGCTGCGCCGGCTCTCGACCATCCCCGGCATCGTCAATATCAACAGTTGGGGCGGCACCACCAAGGAATTCGACGTGGAGGTGAACCCGCAAAAACTCGAAGCTTATAATGTCACCGTGCCGCAAATTCTCACCGCCCTGGGCAACGCGAACATCAACGTGGGCGGACGGGAAATCCAGATCGGCCAGCAGTCCATCAACATCCGGGGCATTGGCTTGATTGACGACGGCGGCAACGACGACCTCACCCGGGGCTACAAGGTGGACGACATCGAGAACGTGGTGCTCACCCAGACCAATGGCGTTCCCGTGCTCGTGAAGGATGTGGCCAAGGTGAATGTGGGTTATGTGCCGCGCCTGGGCATTTTTGGCAAGGACACCAATGATGACGTGGTGGCCTCGATTGTGGTGATGAACCGCACCAAAAAAACCGCCGAGATGCTGCCCAAGGTCAAGGCCGAGGTCGTCCGCCTCAACCATGACGGCAGCCTGCCAAAAGGGGTTAAGGTGGTGCCCTTCTATGATCGCGGCGCGCTGATTGATCTCACCACCCACACCGTCCTGCACAATTTGGTTTTCGGCTGCCTGCTCGTCTTCTTCATCCAGTGGCTTTTCCTCGGCGACCTCCGCAGCGCGCTGATCGTGGGCATGAACATTCCGTTTGCCCTGTTCTTCGCCATCATGTTGCTGGTCATTCAAGGCGAAAGCGCCAACCTGCTTTCGGTTGGCGCCGTTGATTTCGGCATCATTGTGGATTCGGCGGTGATCCTCGTGGAGAATGTCTTCCGCAATTTCCAGCGCAACCCGGAAGGCCGGCAGGTGCTGTTCCGAAATCTGGCCGGCGGATTTTGGGGCTCCGATCCCACCGTGGCCGTCGGCGAAGCGGCCGGCGCGACCTGGACCGACCGCCTGCGGCTGATTCTCATCAGCGTGTTGCAGGTGGACAAGGCGATCTTCTTTTCCGCGCTCATCACGGTGGCCGGTTTCGTGCCGCTGTTCACCATGCAGGGCGTGGAGGGACAGATTTTCGGTCCGATGGCCCGAACTTATGGGTACGCGCTGGCCGGCGCCTTGATCGCCACGTTTACCGTCACCCCGGTGCTGGCTTACTTCCTTCTGCCGAATGAAGTCAAAGAGGCCGAGACTTGGGTGGTCCGCCTGCTGCACCAGGTATATAATCCGCTGCTCCGTTTTGCGCTCTCCCGCCGGGGCCTGATCGTGGGTATTGCCGCCGGAATCCTGGCGCTGACCGCTTTTCTCTCGCAACGGTTGGGCAGTGAGTTTCTCCCGGCGTTGGAAGAGAATAATTACTGGATTCGCGCCTCCATGCCGGCCACTCTGTCGCTGGCGGATGGCGAAGCCGCCACGCGCAAGATGCGCCTGATTCTTCTGCGGTATCCCGAAATCATCACGGTCACCTCCCAGCATGGCCGGCCCGACAACGGCACCGATGCCTCGCCCTTTTCAAATGTCGAACTCTTCGCGCCGCTGAAGCCGCTGGATCAATGGGAAAAAGGCATGACCAAGGACAAGCTGACGGCGCAAATCCAGGCCGAGTTCCAGCGCGAACTCCCCGGCGTGGTCTTCAACTTTTCGCAATACATTCAGGACAACATTGAGGAGGCGATCTCCGGGGTCAAAGGCGCCAATTCCGTCAAGATACTGGGACCTAACCTGGAAACCCTCGAAAAACTGGCCGCCCAGGTTCGCGACCAGATGAGCCAGGTCAAAGGCGTGGCCGACCTTGGCATCTTCCCCGTGCTCGGCCAGCCGAATTTGAACATTAAGGTGGATCGGGCCAAGGCGGCGCGTTACGGCTTGAATGCCGGAGACGTAAACACCGTCATCCAGGCGGCCATGGGCGGCACCACGGCCAGCACCGTGCTGGAAGGCGACCGCTCGTGGAATTTGGTAGTCCGTTATGCCCCCGAATACCGCGACAGCGTTGATAAAATTGGCAACATCAAGGTGGGCTACACGACCACCAGTGGTACGATTGCCTACATTCCGCTGCGCGAACTGGCGAACATCAGTCTCGATACCGGAGCCGCCTGGATTTATCACGAAACCATGCAGCGCTTCATCCCGATCAAATTCAGTGTGCGCGGCCGTGATTTGGGCAACACCGTGGCCGAGGCCCAGGCGCGCATCGCCAAAAATGTCACCCTGCCGAGCGGCTACCGCCTGCTCTGGTCCGGCGAATTCGAGGATCTGCAAAAAGCCCGGGAACGCCTGGAAATCATCGTGCCGGTCAGCCTGGTGCTCATCCTGCTGCTGCTCTACTTCCTGTTCAATTCCTTCGCCGAAGTGTTGCTGACGCTGCTTGGCATCCCCTTCGCCATCGCCGGTGGCATCCTGGCGCTGTATGTGTCCGGACTCGCGTTCAGCATTTCGGCGGCGATCGGTTTTGTGTCGTTGTTCGGCGTTTCGGTCATGAACGGCATTTTGCTCATTACCTATTACCGGCAATCCCGGCGGGAGGGGCAATTACCCGTGAATGCCATGTTCCAGGCGGCATCCACCCGCATGCGACCGCTCATGATGACCAGTCTATCGGCCTGCATCGGCTTGTTTCCGGCGGCGATCTCCACCGGCATCGGCAGCCAGGTGCAGCGGCCGCTGGCCACCGTAATCGTCGGCGGCATGTTGGTCGGCCCCGTTATGCTGCTCATCGTCGTGCCCGCGCTGACCTTGGTGTTTCTGGGTCGCGGCCAAAAAAATTCACCGCCGCCCGCCACCACTCCCGAAGCTGTATGAACATGCGCCCGTTGATCGTCATCCTGTCCGGCTTGGTGGCACTGACGCTGAAAGCCAGTCCGTCCGCCGCGCCAGCCAAAGCACCCGCCATGAATGCGCATGTCAACCAACAAGCTCCGAAGGTAAATTCAGCCCCGCCGGCCGCAAACTCAGGCGCTCAATCCGCACCCGCCGCAGCCGCAGCCGCGCCAGCGGCACCAGTCCAAAATTCGTCGGCCCAAACCACTGCCGGCACCGCCACCAGTCAGAACGGGGTACCCAACCCGCCGGCCGGGTTATTGCCGGCACCAGCCCCGGCATCGCCAACGCCGATCCCGTCCTCAACAGCGACGACCACCATCACCGCGCCAGCGAACAAAACCAGCTTCGCCACCCCGGCGATAGCCAAAGCATCCGCAAACAATTCAACCATGCCCGTCCCCCCAGCACTGGCCCGAAACCACAGCTCCGCCACGGTTCCCCTCGGCGGTCGCGCGCCCGCCAGCTACCGAACCACGGCGGTGATCAATGGCACCGGCACCAAACGCAAATTTTAGACCCATGAAAAAAATCTCCCCCAACCTCAGGTCGCATACAATCAAAATGCTCGCGTTGGCGGCGGCGCTGGGGCCCGCCGGCTGTGCCGTGGGACCCGACTTCAAAAAACCGGCGGCTCCATCGTCGGCCGGCTATTCCCCCACCCCGCTGCCGGATCAAAACCGCCCGCTGGTAGCCGGCGGCGAAGCCCAACGATTGGTTCCGGGGCAGAACGTGCCCGGCGACTGGTGGCAGGCGTTCAACTGCCCGGCCCTCAACACGCTCGTCGAGCGGGCTCTGCGCAAGAATGATTCCATCACCGCCGCCAAGGCCTCGTTACGGCAGGCCCAGGAACTGGTGTCCGCCCAGCAGGGCGGTTACTACCCGTCCGTGGACGCCAGTTACAATTTTGAGCGCCAGCAACTGGCGGGCAATCTGGGCGGCAATTCGCCCGGCATTCAAGGCAACGGCAGCGTAATCTCCACCACCCAGGGAACCCCGGCGGCGGACGGCGGCACCGCCCCGTTCAACGGCCCGGTCACGTTCAATTTTCACACCCTACAACTCTCGGTAGGCTACACCCTGGATGTGTTCGGCGAAAATCGCCGGCAGGTGGAATCCCTCGCGGCGCAGGCCGCCATGCAGCGTTATGAACTGGCGGCGGCCTATGTCACCCTTGCGGCCAATGTCGTGGGCGCGGCCATCCAGGAAGCCGCCACCCGGGCGCAAATTGATTCGACCGAGAAAATCATCGCCGCCAACACCCGCGGCCTGGCGGCCCTGAAAAACCAGCGGCAGGCGGGTTACGCCTCCGACCTGGATGTCGCCACGCAGGAGGCCGCCCTCGCACAGGCCCAGCAAACCCTGCCTCCATTGCAAAAACAACTTGAGCAAACCCGCGACCTCATCCGGATGCTCGCCGGCAATCTGCCGAATGAGGACGTGGCCGAAACCTTTGATTTTTCCATGCTGCACCTGCCGGCGGATCTGCCGCTCAGTCTGCCTTCCCTCATTATCCGGCAGCGCCCTGATGTGCTTGCCGCCGAGGAACAGTTGCGCTCCGCCAACGCCCAACTCGGCGCCGCCATCGCCAACCGACTGCCGCAATTCACCCTCACCGCCACCGGCGGAGGCACCGCCACGCGGATCAACCAGATGTTCTCCAACGGCGGCCCGTTCTGGACCCTGGTTGGCAACGTGGATCAACCCCTATTTGACGGCTTCACCCTGCTGCATCGGCAGCGCGCCGCCAGGCAGGCGCTGCTCCAGGCGGCGGCGCAGTACCGCAGCACCGTGGTCGGGGCCTATCAAAATGTGGCGGACACCCTCCACGCGCTAGTGGCCGATACCAAAGCGCTGAAAGCCGCCGCCGCCGCCGAACACACCGCCGCCGTTTCGCTCGCGCTTACGCAACGGCAGTTTCAGGTGGGCTACGCCGGCTACCTGCCCCTGCTCAACTCCGAGGCCGCGCACGAGCAGGCCGAAATCGCCGTGGTGCAGGCCCAGGCCGGCCGGTATGCCGACACTGTGGCTCTCTTCCAATCCCTTGGCGGCGGCTGGTGGGCCCGCCCCGATTTGACGAAAAATTAAACCCCGACGTTATGGTTATGACAATCATGCAGGAAAATCGGAAGCGCAAGGTATTCGTGGTGGATGACCATCCGCTGGTGCGCGAGTGGCTCGCCAATCTGCTCAATTTGCAAGCCGACCTGCAAGTGTGCGGCGAAGCCGGCAACGCCGCCGAAGGGCTCAAACAGATTGCCGCCACCCGGCCGCACGCCGCCATTGTGGACATATCCATGCGGGGCGGCTCCGGCATTAACTTGATCAAGGAAATCAAGTCCGCCTGTCCCGAAGTGGCGGTGATCGTTCTCTCCATGCATGACGAATGGTTGTACGGCGAACGGGCCTTGCGCGCCGGCGCCTGCGCTTACGTTGTCAAACAGGATGCCACCCGCAATGTTCTGCAAGCCGTGCGATGCGGGCTGGAAGGAAAACTCTACATAAGTGAAAAACTGGCAGGCATTATGGCCGACCGGCTCGCCATCGGCAAACCGGCGATTGCCACCTCGCTTAATGAATCGTTGAGCGACCGGGAATTGCAAGTGTTTCAACTGATTGGGAGCGGTTGCAGTACCCGCAAAATCGCGGAGGAAATGCGCATCAGTTTCAAGACCGTCCAGGCTTTCTCCGCCCGCATCAAGGAAAAGCTCCATCTCTCCAGCGCCACCGAACTGCTGCGCGAAGCCATCCGCTGGCATGACCGCCAGCACTTGCAGTAAGCGCTCTTACCGCACCCGTTTCACTGCTCCGTCCGCCCCGTCTGATAGGCCAGGCTGGCCTGCTGGATAAAGACATTGTACCGCGCATTAATGCCGGTAATTTGCGCCGAAGTCAGCGCCAGTTGCGCCTGGCTCAATTCCACAATCGAGCTGATGCCCGACTTGTAACGCGCCTCCGCCAGTTCATACGCCTCGCCCGCCTGCCGGACCAGTTCCTCCGTGGTTTGCAGTTGTTCCAGGGCGTCGTTCAGATTCAGCCACGCGATCCGCACGTCCCGGATGGCCTCATTTTCCGCCGTGCGCAACATTTCCGCCGCCGCCGCCGCCCGCAATTCCGCCTCCCGCTGTTGCGCCGTGTAATATCCCCCCGCAAACAGCGGCAGGCTCAATTGCAACGCCGCCGCCCCATAATTATCCGGCAACCGGCCGTCATGCGTGGGCGACCCGCCCACCGTGCCAACGGCGGAAATGGTCGGCAACCGGGCATCGCGATCCGACCGCGCCACCCGCAGCGCGGCCTCCCGCTGATTGCGCAAACTCAGCAACTCCGGCCGCTGCGCCAGCGCCGTCTGCACCAGATCGGATATGTCATTGGTTCCCGCCCCCGCCGGCATCGCCGGTTCCACCAGTTGATATTGCGTAAAATGATCGGATCCCAGCGCGGTGGAAAGCGACGCCATGGCCGCGTCCGCGTCGTTCCGGCTGCGCTGCACCAGCAACCGCCCCTCCTCCACCGCCACCCGGGCGAAGCTCACATCCAGCTCCGACCGCAATTGGTTCGTGGCCAGCGCGCTCACCTGGTTCAGCAGCAACTGGCGCGTGGCCAATGTCTGCCGCGCCACCCGCAACACCGCCTGCGCCTCCAGCGCCGAAAAATAATCCGCCGCCACCTGCAACAACACAGTTTCACGCGCGCCCGCCGCATTTTGTTTTTCCGCCTGCGCCTGGAATTTCGCCCCCGCCGCCAGATTCGCCGTGCGCCCAAAATCCGTGATCAACTGGCTCACCGCCAGCCCCCCCGCCGCCCGGTTGTAAATGCTCGGATTGTTCAGGCCGCCCGCCATGATACGCGTGCTGTCGGAGTCCGCCCCCGCTGCCGTGACATACAGATTGGCCTGTGGAAAATAGCCCGACCGTTTTTCCGTGGTCACCTCCTGCGCCGCCAGTGCCCGGTCATTCGCGGCGGCAATCCGGGGATGATCCCGCAAGGCCAGCGCCTGCGCCTCCGCCAGCGTCAGCGCCGGCAGCCCGTTCGTTTCCGCCGCCCACAGCTTCGCCGCCAGCGTGGCCGCCAAAATAATCAGACCAATTCGTTTCATGCCGGATAATCGTTTAGTGAACCGCCGCCCCGCCCGTTTCGCCCGCCGCCGGTTTCGGCGAATGTTCGCGGCCGCGGTACAGAATGAAGTACGCCGCCGGCACAATGAACACCGTCAGCACCACCGAAACCGCCAGCCCGCCGATGATCGCCCGTGCCAGGGGCGCATACGCTTCGCTCCCCGTGCCCAGTTTCAGGGCCATCGGAATCAGCCCGATCAGCGTGGCCAGCGACGTCATCAGCACCGGGCGCAAACGCACCCGGCACGCCAGCGACACCGCTTCGCGCAACGGCCGCCCCTCCTCGCGCAGCCGGTTGGTAAACTCCACAATCAAAATGCTGTTGGACACCACAATGCCCACCATCATCACCACGCCCATCAGCGACATCACGTTCAGCGTCGTGCCCGAGGCAAACAGCATGATGAGTACCCCGGCAAGCCCCGTCGGCACCGCCAGCAAAATCAGCAGCGGATCGAGAAACGATTTGAACTGCGCCACCAGAATCAAATACACCAGCAACGTGGAAAGAATCAGCCCCAGCCCGAAGCTTTGAAACGACACCTGCATCGCCTTCGCGGATCCCCGGATTTGCACCCGGATGTTTTCCGGTCGTGGCGTTTTTTTGATAATGTCCTGCACCTGACCCAAAACCTTGCCCAAGTCTTCGCCGGCGGGCGCGACATAAACGTCCATCTCGCGGCGGAGCTGATAATGATCCACCTCCGTGGGCGAGGTGATATGTGTAAGCTGGCTGACGTTATCCAGCCGCGTGGGCAAGGTTGAACGCGCCCCCCGCAACGGCACCGACAGCAAATCCGCCTGGTTTTTGATGAAGTCTTCCGGATATTGAACCGTCAGCAGATAATCATTCCCGCTTTTCGGATCCACCCAATAGCTCGGCGCGATCATCATGTCCGAGGTCAGCGCCGTGATGACGTTGCCCACCACCTCCTTTTCACTCAACCCCAATTCGCTGGCGCGCTCGCGGTCAACGTCCAGTTGCAGCGCCGGATAATCCACATCCTGCGGCACCAGCACATCGCTCACGTCCGGCAACGCCCGCGCCTGCCGCGCAATCTCCACCGCCACCGCGTGCGCCGCCGCCAGGTCTTTGCCGCTCACCTGAATGTCCAGCGGCGCCGGCATGCCCAGGTTCAACACCGCATCCACCAGCCCGCCCGTCTGGAAATACGCCTCCAACTGCGGCAACTCGCGATGCAACCGCCCCCGCACCCGGTTCATGTATTCAAAACTGCTCACCGCATGGCCGTCATTCAACCCCACCTGCACAAACGCCGTGTGCGGCCCCGAGTTCGGCGTGTAGATCGAGGAAAACCCCGGCGTGACGCCGATGTTGGATACAATGATCTTCAATTCGTTCGTCGGCACCACCTCGCGCACAATCTGCTCCACCTTCCCAATCTCCCGGTCCGTCAGTTCCAGCCGCGTGCCGGTGGGCGCTTTGAGATTGATCACAAACTGACCCGGATCAGTCCGGGGAAAATACGCCTCCCCCACCAATGGATACAGTCCCAGACTCAGCACAAATATCCCCGTAATGCCCAGCACCGTGGCCAGCGGACGGAGCAACGCCAGACTCAGCCAGCCTTCGTAACGATCCAGCATCCCGTTGAACTTCCGGTTGAATCCGGCGTTAAACCGCGCCCCCCAGCCCTTCGGCGTTTCCGCATCCGCCGCCGGATGCGGCGCATGGCCTTTGATCAGCTTGGCGCAAAACAAGGGCACCACCGTCAGCGCCACCACATACGACGCCAGCAGCGAAAGAATCACCGACAACGCCAGGGCGACGAACAGAAACCGGCTCACCCCGTACAGGAACGTCACTGGAAAGAACACCACCACCGTCGTCAGCGTGGCGGCGAGCACCGGCAGGGCCACTTCGCGTCCGCCGCGTTCCGCCGCCACCTCCGGGGTTTCGCCCAGTTCGATGTGGCGGAAAATGTTTTCCAGCACCACCACCGAGTTGTCAATCAGCCGGGAAAACGCCAGTGCCAACCCGCCCAGCACCATCGCATTGATCGTGTTGTCCCCCATGCCCAGGGCGATGAACGCCGCCAGCGCCGAAAGCGGAATGGAAAGGAACACCGCCACCGTCGCCCTCATGCTGCCCAGAAAAACCAGAATCATCACGCCGGTCAACACCAGGCCAATGGCCCCTTCGTGAATCAGGTTTTCAATCGCGTTGCGCACAAAAACGGACTGGTCAAACACCACCTTTGTGACCAGTTGCTTCGGCACATCCAGCAGATGCGCCACGCCGTCCTTGATGCCATCCACCACGGAAATCGTGTTGGCATCGCCGCCCTGCTTCAGCACCGGCAGATACACGGACGGCTGTCCGTCCACGCGCACGATGTTGTTTTGAATTTGCGAACCGTCCACGGAGCGCCCCACATCGGACACCAGCACCGAGGCGTTGCCCACCGTTTTCAAGGGCAGCCGGTCAATGTCCTTGATGTCCCGGAGCTGGCTGTTGGCGTAGAGATTGTAATCGTACGGTCCGATCTTCACATCCCCCGCCGGCAGAATCAGGTTGGCATCGTTGATGGAACGCACCACGTCCATCACGCTCAATTGGTGCGCCTCCAGTTTCAGCGGATCCACATAGACCATGATCTGCCGGTACTTCCCGCCAAACGGCTGCGGCACCGACGCCCCCGCCACGTTCGCAATCTGATTGCGCACATCGTACTGCCCCAGGTCGCGCAGCTTCGCCTCGTTCAAACCCTCGCCTTTCAACGTCACCAGGCACACCGGCAGGCTGGAGGCGTCAAATTTCAACACCACCGGCGGCAGCGTCCCCGGCGGCAGCTTCCGCAAATCCGCCAGCGCCAGGTTGGCAATGCTGGTGACGGCCGAGTCCGCGTTGAAACCCGGTTGAAAATAGATTTTAATCAGACTCACCCCGGGCAGCGAACGCGACTCAATGTGATCCACCCCGCTCGCCAGCGTAAAAAAACGTTCAAACCGCCCCGTGATGTCCGTCTCGACCTGTTCCGGCGGCATGCCGTTGAAAAATGTGGCCACCACGACCACCGGTATTTTGATGGGCGGAAACAAATCCACCGGCATCCGCACCAGACTGGTCACCCCCACGACACAGGTGATCAGACAGATGACAATGATGAGATAGGGATAACGGATGGCGAAGCGGGACATGAAATAAAAGGGAGTTCAGGAATTTTGATTTGCGACCGCCTGTCGCAATTTCTCAAGGGAAAAGTCCGGCGACTGGCACAGCGCGATCAACTCCCGCCGCCGCGCCATAATGCGGGCCGCCACCGGCGGAATTTTTTCCGCCAGCTCCAGGGGGATGCTTTGCACGCCATGCAAATCCCCGTGCAACAGGTCGCCGGAGGCGATTTTCAATCCGCCGATTTCCACCGGCCCGCCAAATTCGACGATATGCACGTAGGCGTGCGACACCGCCACATTGCCCGCGAACAATTGAAAGCCCAACTCCTCCGCCGCCGGAATGTCGCGCACCGAACCGTTCGTGACCGCCGCCACGCAATCCAGCGCCTTGAGGATGTTGACATGCACCCCGCCCAGCAGGGAGCCGAGGCCAACCCGCGTGGCGTCATCTTCCACCACCACCACGCGCGGCGACGGCAGCGACCGGATATAATCCCACCAATCCGTCCGGTCTTGATAAGGCCCGCTCGCCGTGGGCGGCGCCGACCCGCGAATTTTCACCGTGGCCGCATAACCCGCCACCGGCTTCAACTGCGGAAACAGGCAGCGCACGCTGCCGTTTACAAAACCCTCATTGCGCAACCGTTCGTGAAAGGTTTCGATGGCGTTGGCCAGCGTGCAGGCGTCCAGTTGCCGCAACTCGGCCAGCAATTCGGGGGAGACAATGGTTTTCATCGTTCGGAAAGGGATGGCACCGGCCGGGGCGTCACTTTTTGACCGGGCTGAAATTGGGAACGGGCGCCCACCACCACCAGTTCGCCTTCGTTCAGGCCGGAAAGCACTTCGTATTCCCCGGGCGTTTCCAATCCCAGCACCACCGTTCGCTCCGCAATTTCATTGTCCGGGCCAACCACAAACAGGGTGCATTTTTCACGGTCGCCGGTGACGGCTTCCGTCGGAATGGTCAGCACGCCGTTCCGGCGCTCCACCTTCAGCATCACCTTGGCATACATCCCGGGACTCAGCTCCAGGTCGGCGTTGGTCACTTCAATTTCCGCCGTCATCGTCCGCGTCTGCTCGTCCACTTCATGGGTGAACCGGCTGATGCAGCCCTCGATTTCTTTGTTGTTCAGCGATTCAACCCGCACGGCAACCGGATCATGCACATGCAAATCCTTCACGTAATCCACCGACACCTGGAAATCCAGCCGTAGCTTGAAATTGTCCGAAACCCGCACCAATGGCCGCGCCTGCGAGGAGGACGAAGTGCCCGCCTGTATCAGCGAGCCGGGATCAGCATAGCGCCGCGTCACCACGCCATCGAAGGGCGCGGTAATCTTGGTGTATTGCAGCAGCGACTCGTATTTTTCCACCTCGGCCGCCGCCCCGGCCCGGGCCGCCTCCGCCTCCAAATCCTTGGCCTCGGCGGCGTCAATATCCTGCTGGGCCACCAGATGCGAATGCTCCTGATTCACCGCCAGCAGCCGGGCGTAGGCCAGGTGCGTTTCCTTGCCATCCGCCTCCGCCCGCTGCCGGGCGGCCAGGGCCGTGGCCAGTTCGTTGTGCAATTCCGGCACCTCCAGCGTGGCCAGCACCTGCCCGGCCCGCACCCGGTCACCAATGTCCACATTCATGTCCTTCACATAGCCCGCCACTTTCGCCTGCAACTCCACTTCCATATACGGATGAAATTCCGCCGGAATGGTCAGCTCCTTGCAAAGGTCGGCCCGCGTCACCTTCACCACCAGGGCGGGCGGCGGTGTGCCGGCCGCCGGTTCCGTCCCCTCGCCCCAAGCGCGACCGGCCAGCCAGACGGCCCCCAACAAAATTGGCAGCCTCGGGCAAAATCGAAATCCCGGACGGCGGTTATTGGCAATAAATGAATAAGGTTTCATGTCAAAACTGAATTGGACTGCTCCTGCGCGAGCGGAAAAAAAACGCGGAACGTGCTCCCCTGCCCCTGCGTGCTTTCCACTTCCACCCGACCGCCGTGGGCCAGGCAGATGGCTTTGACAATGGAAAGCCCGATGCCGGCGCCGCCGGAATCGCGATTGCGCGCCGCATCCACGCGGAAGAAACGGTCAAACACATGGGGAATCGCCTCGGCGGGAATGCCCATGCCGTCATCGCAAACCACACAAACCGCCTCCCGCTCGCGGGCAAAGACAAACAGCTTCACCCGGCCCTTGGCAGGGGTGTATTTGATGGCATTGTCGAGCAGGTTGACGATCACCTGCTTCACCCGCGCCCGATCGCCCGCCACCAGCACCGGCTCCGGCGCATGGCAGGTAATCTGCAATTTCTTATCCTCCGCCAGCAGGCACATCTGTTCGGATGTGGCCGACACCAGTTTCGACAAGTCAAATGCCTGGTGTTTGTTCTGCGCCAGCCCGGCATCCAGCCGCGACAGGGCGAACAGATTTTCCACCAAATGCGCCAGCCGCTCGACTTCCTCCAGCAGGCTGCCGATTTTTTCCCGGGTGTCCGCGTCCAGTTGTTCCGCCCGCACCATCGCCTCCAGTTCGCCCCGCAAAATGGTGAGCGGCGTCCGCAGCTCATGCGAGGCGTCCGCGAGAAACCGGCGGTTATGCTGAAACGCCTCGTCCAGCCGGATGATCATCCGGTTGAGGGCCTGGGTCAGATGTTCCAGTTCGTCGCCCGTGGGCGAAACCGGCAGCCGGTCGCTCAGATTGCGCGAGGTGATCCCCTCGGCGAGCCGGGTGATTTCCTCCACCGGTTTCAAGGCCCGGCGCACCAGCACCAGTCCGCCGCCCAGGGCCACCATCGCCACGCCCAGCGCGCAACCCGCCAGCAACAGCATCAGCCGGTGCAATTCCCGGAGGACGGGACCGAAAGATGTTCCGGTCTCGATAAAATATTGCGGCTGCTCCGCCGCCCCCGCCGCCACGGCGGTCATCACCAGTTCCGTGCCGTCCGACAACGTCTCGCGCCGCGAACCCGCCTGCAATACCGGCGGCGGAATCCGGGCCGGCACAAAACTCTGGTCCGTCGGCGGGCCGGATTCGTACAACACCCCGCCGTCCGCCTGACTAATGCGGATGTACCTTCCGCTCGCCTCCGGGGCAAAATCCGTCCGGATCGCCGCCGCCAGCCCGCCTTCGGACCACGCGGACGAGGATAACAGCAGCCGCGCAATGCGCTGGCAGCGCGCCTCCTGGGACGCCGCCAGATTCCGTTCCAGATAACTGGCCAGCCCCCAATAAATGGCAATCCCTGTGGCGATAAATATCACCGCCAGCCAGAGCGCATACCACGAAATCAGCCGGAACCGCAGCGATTGCACTTTCAAGCCGCCCCCTCCGGCTCGGTGGAAAGGCAATACCCCGCACCCCGCACCGTGCGGATCAACTTGGCCCCAAACGGTTCATCCACCTTTTCCCGCAAATGCCGCACATAGACATCCACAATATTTGTCAGCCCTTCAAAACTTTCATCCCACACATGCTCGATGATCATCGTCCGCGTCAGCACCCGGCCCGCGTGGGACACCATGTATTCCAGCAACGCATATTCCTTGGAGGTCAGGTCAATCCGTTTGCCCGCCCGGCGCACCTGCTGCGCCAGCCGGTCAATCTCCAGATCCGCCACCCGCAATACGTGATCCACATTCGCCGGCGGCCGCCGGAGCAGCGCCTTCACCCGCACCAGCAGTTCCGCAAAGGCAAACGGCTTGGTCAGATAGTCATCCGCGCCCGCCTCAAAATTATCCACTTTGTCCTGCGTCGCATCCCGCGCCGTCAGCACCAGAATGGCCGCCTTGCCGCCCTTCTGCCGCAGCCGCCGGATCAACTCCGTGCCATTCATGCCCGGCAGCATCAGGTCCAGAATGATAAGATCGTAATTCACGACCGCGGCCATCTCCCAGCCGCTGTTGCCGTCAAACGCCACGTCCACGGCGAAGCTTTCGGCCCGCAGCCCGCGGACAATCATGTCCGCCACTTTCCGTTCATCTTCAACAATCAGGAGTCGCATATGATTTCAGACAACATTACCACCATAACCATTCATCCTTAAACCTTCGTGAATCAAAGATTAAATTCCGTTCAGAATGTTTTCCCCGGGCCGTAAATGTGGCAAACCTGAAGTATGAATATGAAAGCAATCACTCTGGCCACCCTGACGGCGGCCGGCCTGGTCCTCGCCGGCTGTGCGAATTCCCGGCATAATATGACCCTTGACCCGGTCGGCCCCGCCCCCGTTTCCGATCACGCGGCCAACCCCGACACCGGTTCGTTGATCGTCTATTCCGCCTTTGAGGTAAACGCCGATTTCAACAATGAAGACCCTTACCGCCACGAATATTCCAGCTATCGCATTTTCACCGGGGATGGAAAATTGCTGCAATTCGTAAAAAACGATAACGGCACCTCCTTTGGCAATCCGATCACCGTAAGCCTGCCCGCCGGCAAATATTTGGTGAAGGCTCATGCCAACGGCCGCGGCACCGTCACCGTCCCCGTCATCATCGAAAACGGCCGCACCACCGCCGTTCATCTGGAAACCGGCGTTCCGAAACTCGAAGCCGCCGCCCATTAGGGCATTGGCAACAACCATGCGGCGGCCGGCAAGGCATATCCGTTTGCCAGGTTTTCACTCATGCCCGCCATGCTGCTGGAGAAATTCAGCGATGTCCTTGTAGCCGTTTTCCCGCGCTGCTCGTAGGGGGCGATAGCCGCTGTCATCCTTTATGTTCACATCGGCATGGGCGGCCACCAGTGATTCCACCACCTCCTTGTAGCCTTTGGCCACTGCAAAGTGGAGGGCTGTGGTGCCGTTGACCGCCTTGATATTGACATCGGCTTTGTAGGTGAGCAGCAACTTAATCACATCATTATAACCCTTGTCCGCCGCAGCGAGCAATGGCGTGACATTACTGTCATTTTTTGCGTTTACATCGGCATGATGCGCGAGCAGAAACGCGACCATGTTCGACCGGTCAAGGAATGCCGCTTGATATAACGGGGTGATGCCCGACCGATCCCGAGCATTAACATTGGCATTGGCGGCCACCAGCGCCTCGGCCATGGGTATATTCCCCCGCCGGGCGGCCCAATACAAAGGGGTGCCATCGTTAGGCCCCTTGGAATCAACATCCGCCCGGTTGGCGATCAATAATTTTACAATATTGGTTTGATCGAAAAACACCGCGCAAAACAACGCTGAAAAACCATTGTGATACTTGGCGTTAATCCTGGCCTGATTGGTCAGCAGCAAGGACACCATGTTTTCCGAACTAAACATAATCGCATAATCCAATGGCGTAAAACCGTGGTCATCACTGACATTGACTTTCGCCTGATGCTCAATTAACAGGTTCGCCATGTCCAAATTTGTCGAGAAAGCCGCCACCATCAATGGGGATGATCCCAAATCCCCCTTGGCATTAACATCGGCCCGATTGGCCAATAGAAATCCTGCCACCTCTTTGTGCCCGCCAAGGACCGCAAAAAACAAGGGCGTGCAACTGGCGCTTTTCCATTCATCGAGATTTTTTCTGTCATCCTCCAAAAAACCTCTCAGATCGTTCACATCGGTCATCACCTTGTTGATCGACGTCGCTTGCCCCTTGCTGAATACCAGTTTTGGATTGGCCCGAACCAGCTCCACAACTTTTACCATGTCTCCAGCCAGCGCTGCCTCATGGATCTCGCCACCATACAGGTGACCGCCCCCGGCCAGCGCGGCCAACACAAAGGCTGCGCCCCAGAAAATTGTAACAGCATGATGCTTGGCGATTTTCATCCCCTGTTTTTACCCGCCGGCTTCAAAACGTCAATCCAAATGCATTTGTTAGTAATGGCTCGCGCAAGTTTGCCAGTACTTGATGACCATGGGTAGAATCCCCCTCTTGACGCCGTAATAATTCTGCTATCCTGTGGGTCCAATTTGTATTGCTATGAGTACTACCGAAAAACATCATTTTCAGGCGGAAATCCAACAACTGCTGGACATCGTCATTCATTCCATCTACACCGACCGCGAAATCTTCGTGCGCGAATTGATTTCCAACGCGGCGGACGCGTGCGAGAAGCTGCGCTTCCTGCAAAGTTCCGGCCAGGCCGTTTACCAGCCCGAAATCAAATCGGGCATCACGGTCAAAACCGATGACAAGGCCGGCACCGTCACCATCACCGACACCGGCGTGGGCATGACCCATGCCGACCTCGTCGAAAACCTCGGCACCATCGCCCATTCCGGCACCAAGGCTTTCCTAAAACAGCTCGCGGAAAATCAAAAGCCGGACGCCCGCCTGATCGGCCAGTTCGGCGTGGGCTTTTATTCGGCCTTCATGGTCGCCTCCAAGGTTACTGTGCTTAGCCGCTCTCACACGCCGGAAGAACAAGGTTGGCGCTGGACCAGCGAAAACGCCGGCGGTTATGAGATTGAACCCGCCGCCGACCTGCCCCGGGGCACGCAAATCATTCTGCAACTCAAGGATGACGCCAAGGATTTCACCCAGGAAGACACGCTGAAGCGCGTCGTGCAACGGTACTCCAGTTTCATCCAGTTCCCCATCGAACTGAACGGCACGCACCTCAACACCATTCAAGCCATCTGGGGCCGCAGCAAAAACGAAATCACGGACGCCGAATACAACTCCTTCTACCAATACGTCGCCCACGATCACGAAGATCCGCTGCTGCGCCTGCATTTCACGGCCGACGCGCCGCTGGCCATCCAGGCCCTGCTCTTCGTGCCGCAAAAGAACTGGGAAAATCTCGGCATGGGCCGCATGGAAACCGGCGTGAACCTGTACTGCAAGAAAGTACTCATTCAGGATCATGCGAAAAACCTGTTCCCCGACTGGCTGCGCTTCCTGCGCGGCGTCGTGGACAGCGAAGACCTGCCCCTGAACATCTCCCGCGAGACCATGCAGGATTCCGCCCTGCTCAAGAAGCTGAACACCGTGCTCACCGGCCGCTTCCTGAAATTCCTGGATGAAACCGCCGGGAAAGATGCCGCCGCGTACGAGAAGTTTTACGCCGAATACAGCCGCTGCCTCAAGGAAGGCGTCGCCACGGATTTCACCCACCGCGAAGCCCTCGGCAAACTGCTGCGCTACGAATCCTCCGCCACGGAAAAAGGCAAGCTCACCTCGCTGGCCGAGTATGTGAAACGCATGCCCGCCGATCAAAAGGAGATTTTCTATCTCCAAGCCCCCAACCGGGAAACGGCGGAAAGCAGCCCGTACTACGAAGTCTTCCAATCCCGTGGCTACGAAGTTCTCTTCCTCTACGACGGCTGGGATGAATTCGTGATGGAGCATCTCCATCAGTTCGAGGAGAAGCCGCTCCGCGCCGCCGAAAAGGCGGAACTCGACATCACCCCGCCCGCCGCCAAGGAAGGCGAACTCAGCGACTCCGAAGCCGAAGCGCTGGCCAAGTGGCTGAAGGAAAAACTCGCCAACCAGGTGGGAGCCGTGCGCGTTTCCAAGCGCCTGGTGAACAGCCCCGCCGTGGTGGTGGAATCCGACCGCCATCTCACCTCCAGCATGAAGCGCATGTTGAAGACCCTGCAAAAAGACAAGGCCGATCAACTCGAAGACAAGCTGGATCTGGAACTCAACCCGCGCCACCCGGTCATCGTCCGCCTCAACAAGATCCGGCAGTCCGACGAACCCCTGGCCGCCAAGGTGGCCGAGCAGGTCCATGACAACGCCCGCGTGGCCGCCGGCCTGCTCGACGATCCGCGCCTGATGCTCAAACGCCTCAACGAACTGCTCGAACAGGTGCTGACGGCGAAAGGCTGAACTTTCCGCGATTCAATCAAAATGGCCCGGCGATTCAACGCCGGGCCATTTTTTATTCGAATTTGCAGGAACCGTTCAGATCAAACAACCACCTCACCCCTTATACAATTCAAACGTCCCCACCAGCAACAGCAGTTCGGGGTGGGTGGTGGCCAGCTTGGGCAGAATCACCCGGACGCGGGAACGGTATTGCGCGAGTTTTTCGCGGAGCGGCGCCAAGTCGGGTGCTTTGTCCCATTGCAGGTTTTTCAGATCAATCACGATCCGGCTCTTGCTCTGGGCGAGAGATTCCCGCAGGCGACGGCCGAGTTCCTCGGCGTTATTGGCCGAAAGCGCGCCTTCCAGCCGCAACCAGACCTGATCCTTGGCGTGTTGCAATTCCACCTTCACCGAGAAGTCCGGACTCGAGAAATGCTTCTGCACCTCCTCCCAGGAAGGAAATGAGCCCCAGCGCGCTTCCGGCATGCGGTAGCTCGTGCGTTGCAGTTTCGGGTGCTGGAACCAGTCAATCTTTAACGTCACCCCAGTCCACAGCGCGGCGAATACGGCCATCACTGATTTGGCCCGTACTTGCAGCGTCGGTGCGCCGAGATCGCGGTACAAGTTCCGTTCCAGTTCGCCAATCCACTTCCGGATTTTGGCATTCGGTCCCATGACGCGACCGGTGAGAAACACCGGATAGGCGTAGCGCAGTTCGTGCGCGAAATACGCCGCCTTGGCCCGCAGGTGCGGGTTCGGCGAATCCTTGAGCTTGAGCCAGCCCAGATACCGCGTCTCCAGCACGCGATAGATGCTCGGACCGAGCCGTTGGAAATCCTGCTCGAAACACCAGCGCTGAATGTCTTCAATCTGTTCCGGCGACAGCGTGGGATGCTTGATCATCGTGCGGAAACCGTCGGCGCGGCGATAAAACAAATCCTTCTCGTTCGTATACACATCCTGCAACAGGTTTTCCTTGATGATGCGTTCGTAGAAGGGCGTGCCCGGCACCGGCCCGTAAATCAAATACTGGCCCAGCGCCGGCTTGAGCTTCATCAGCCCGTCCAATTCCTGCGCGACAATCTCCGGCGTCTGGTAGTCAAAGCCCACGATCATGGAGGCCAGCACCGTGATGCCGTGTTCGCGGAACTCCGTCAGAATTTCCGGCACGGGCCGGCCCTGCTGCTTCGCGTAATTGGAACGCGTGCCTTCGTAGCCGATCCAGAAACCGTCAATGCCCATTTCCAAAATTTCCTCCACCTTGTACTGGCTGATGGCCTTGATGCTGGAGAACGCAAAAATGGACAGCGTCTTGCCGCCCTCGATCACGCAGTCGCGGAATTCCATCGCCCGTTTCTTGTTGAGCAGGAAATCCTCGTCCAGAATCAGGAACACCAGACTGGGATCCGTGTCCAGATACCGCATTACCACATTATAGATGTCCCGTCCCGTGGGCAGGAGCCGGATGTGTTTGCGGGAGAAAAAATGCGAGGTGCAGCAAAAATCGCAGCCGTTCGGACAGCCCAGGCCGGCAAAAATCTTGCCGGTGCCGGACACCTTCCAGCCGAACACCTTCAGCCAGCTCACGATGAGCGGATGCTTGTAGGGCATGGGAATCTCGGGCTCGCCCAGCAGCCGGCGAAACCAGGCCACCCCCTCTTCGCGGCAGATGTAGTCCGCATAAGGTTTGAGCACCTCATCCTTGAGCACGGTGCCGTAGCCGCCGAGCACAATCTTGGTGTTCGGCGCATGTTCGCGAATCAACGCGACCATCTCCTTCATCTTGTGAATGACCGCCATAATGAACGAGATGCCCACGTAATCGTAGCCCTTCTTCAGCTCGCGGAGAAATTCGGCGCGGGACGGGTATTGCAGCACCACCGTGGGGGCGTCAAGGTTTTCGGCGATGTAATCCAGCCCGAACTGGACATTCACCGTGCGCGGGCTGAACACCCCCTGCACGCGGGTCACCTGGCGATAAAGCAGTTCGTAACCGACGGACGGCGCATCGCCGTATTCCGGCCCGATCGGGCGGCAAACACTGGTCAGCAGAATTTTTTTCATGGGCATATTGCGTGATACTAGCCGGCCATGCCGGGATTACGGGATATCATCCGGCCGGGTGATATCGCTGGTCTGCGACTCGGATAGAGACGTGATTGAACAGGTGCTACCCGGCTCATACAATAAACAGCAAAACCATCCGGAATCCAAGTTACATCGCGGCGGCGGCGGTCGCGCAGACGGGTGCCATTTATGCCCCGGACCGTCCGCACCCGATCCATTCAAATCTTAAAAAACCATTGAAAACATTGTCTTCCGATAACCTGCCGCAGCTCGCGCGAGCGCCGCTGTTTTTTGGCGGACGAACGACGCACGCACCCCGGTATGTTTGGTAAATGCCAAAATTTGACCATGCCTCAAGGCGGCCGGGAACATGGATTTGCCGCCGGCCTCCCGGCGGAAAAAGTGGCGTGGTCGTTGTGGTTGTCAGTTTGCATGCTCTGAAAATGCATTGCCTACCCCGAGGCGTTTGCCCCATAGTTAAAATTGAATTCCATGTGCCGGAAGGAACATTTGCCGCCGCCGAAAGCGTTTTGGCTCACCCTGAATATCTTGTTGATGTTCTTGGGGGCAGGCGGCTTTGGTTGGCAGGCTTGGGCCGGGAATCCGGCGGCGGAGGCGGTGGCGACCGAAACCAATTCCCCCAATAGAAACCGCCCCTTCGCCCGGCTGGAACTGGATTCCGCCAACGTGGTGATGACCGGACAGTTCCTGCCCGGGGCGGATGCGCAGGAAATCATATTCGATCATCCCGTGACCGGACGTTATTTCTGCCTGGAAACGCTTTCGGCCCTGGATGGCCGCCCTTATGCCGCCGTGGCCGAGATCAACCTGCTGGATCAGGCCGGCCATTTGCTGAGCCGCACCAACTGGTCCATCGCCTACGCCGACAGCGAGGAGCACGACCGCGAGGATGGCTCGGCGGACAACGTGCTGGACGGCCGCCCGGATACCATCTGGCACACGCAGTGGAATGCGGATTCGCCGAATCATCCCCATCATCTGGTGCTGAACCTCGGACAGCGCGAAACCGTCAGCGGATTTCGCTACCTGCCCCGTCAGGGCCGCGGGCCGCTGGGCGGACGCATTAAAGATTACCGGATTTATGTGGGCGACAATCTGGTGGAGGCTTATTCGCCCAATCAGGAATTGCCCCCGAAATGTTTCCTGATGAGCTATTTCACCGGCGACGGCACGGAAGGCTTGCATCTGGCGTACAGCCTGAATGGCTATCGGTGGGAGGAAATCAATCGCGGTCAGCCATTGCTGCCACCCCAGGTGGGCGGCAAACTGATGCGCGACCCCAATTTGTCGCTCGCGCCGGATGGCACCTTTCAACTGGTCTGGACGGCCGACTGGACCGGCAATTACATCGGCTACGCCTCGTCGAAGGATCTGTTGCACTGGTCGGCCCAGACTGTCATACCCGTAATGAAGGGCGAGCCGACCACGCTGAACTGCTGGGCCCCCGAAGTTTTTTGGGAGGCCGACCGGCGGGATTTCCTCGTTTTCTGGGCCAGCACCGTCACCGCCCGCACCGGCTGGACCGGCCGGCCGGATAACAACCGGATCTACGGCACGACCACCCGGGATTTCAAAAGCTTCTCGCCCACGCGCCTGCTGTTCGACCCCGGTTCGAGCGTGGTGGACGCCACGCTGCTGACGGTGAGCAACCAGTTCAAGCTGGTGTACAAGGATGAAAACACCAGTCATTTGCGAATGGCCGGCGGCGAGCATCCGGACGGCCCCTTCGGCCGGCCCGGGCCGGTGTTGGAAACGGACAACGCCGAAGGGCCGACCGCCTTTTGGCTGAGCAGTCAGGCGGTGGTGTTCTATCACATCCTTTCGGGCGACCGCTGCGGCGCGGTCAAAAGCGCCGATCTGGTGCATTGGGACGACATTTCCTCCGGGGTCGTTTTTCCGCCCGGGTGCCACCAAAGCACGGTTTTGGAGGTACCGGGCGATAAACTGAAGCCGCTATTGCAGGCCGGCATTCTGGAGGCCGGCACCACGGCGCAAGCCTCCGAACTGGGCCTCGGCGACTGGATTTGGACCACCAATGTCACCGACCGGCAGTCCTGCCGCCTCTGGCGCGGGTTTGACCTTCCCGGCAAGAGTCCGGTCGCCCGCGCCGAACTGCGAATGACGGCGGACAACAGTTATACGGTCTATCTCGACGGTCGTGAAATTGGGCGCGGCGGCGATGCCAACAGTCTGGCGGAATATGACCTCACCTTGCTGATGTCGCCCGGCCATCATGTTCTGGCGGTGGAAGCGTTCAATGACACCCTGGACGCCGGCGTAATCGCCGGCCTCCACATCAAGCTGGCCGACGGCCACGCACTGGAAGTCTATTCAAATCCGACCTGGCGGATCGCGCCCGCGAATGTTCGCAACTGGCAGACCCGGGACGAAGCCGGGCCGGACTGGCTGCCCGCGCAGGTGGTCGGTTATGCGGGCAAGGCATGGTGGCGGTACCCGCATCAGATCATCCAAGTTCCGCCTTTGATTCCCTCCGTCGTGCATTTCTGGCAGAATGGCTGGTTTCTGGCGGTGCTGGTGACCGTCTGTCTGGTCGCGGTGGTGTTATGGTTGCGCATGGGCCTGCAACTGGCCCTGCAAACCCGGGCGGACCGGCTGCTGGAGCGCGAGCGGGCGCGCATCGCCCGCGACATCCACGATGATCTGGGCTCGGGGCTCACGCAACTGACCCTGCTCGGCGAACTGGTTTTGCGCGAGGACGTCTGCCAGGGCGAGACCCGCAACCGGCTGAACAAACTTTGTGTCAAGGCCCGCACCCTGCTCCATTCCATGGATGAGATCGTCTGGGCGGTGAATCCCCAGCGGGATACGGTGAAGGATTTTTCCGCCTTCATTGCCGAGCATGCCCAGGAGTATCTGGCCTCCACGTCCATCCGCTGCCGGCAGGAAATGGCGGCGGAATTGCCGCCCATTCCCATGAACCTGCCGCAACGCCGCAACCTGATGCTGGCGGTCAAGGAGGCCATCCGCAACGCCGCCCGGCATTCCGGGGCGGACGAAGTGAAATTGCTGGTGGAAGTCGATGGCAATTCGCTCCGGGTGGTCGTGGAAGACAACGGCCGCGGGCTGGCCCCGGCAACCGACCATTCCGACCGCAACGGCATGACCAATATGAAACAGCGGCTGGCGGACATTGGCGGCAGCTTTGAGTTTCACTCCACGCCCGGCCAAGGCAGCCGGGTTACCTTTCTCATGCCGCTGACCGGCCGTGAACGCATGAATCGAATCAAGTTATGACTCCCCCTCCTCCCGCCTCCCGCAAAATCATCCGCATTGCCCTGGTGGAAGACCTCGACGATGTCCGCGACAGTTGGACCCGCCTGATTGACGGCATTCCCAAGTTTAAATGCGTCTGCACCTGCGCCTCGGGCGAGGAAGCCTTGCGCCGGCTGCCCGAAGAACAGGTCGATGTGGTCCTCATGGATATCCGCCTGCCGCGCATGAGCGGCATCGCCTGCACCGCCCGGCTGCGGCCGCTGATTCCCCAGACGCAGATTCTCATCCTGACCGTCTCGGCCGACAGCGACACCATTTTCCGGGCCCTCGAAGCGGGCGCGGACGGCTATCTGCTCAAGCGGTGCAGTCCGGAGGATTTGCAGGCGGCGGTAATGGAAGTGCTGAACGGCGGCGTGCCGATGACCAGCGAGATCGCCCGCCGCGTGATTTCCTCCTTCCGCCGGGAGCCCGCCAAAAACACGGCTGTCACCCGCTTAACCCCCCGCGAAGAGGAAATTCTCACCCTCTTGTCCAAGGGCTTCGTCAACAAGGAGATCGCCGTCAAATTGGGCGTCACCTATGAAACGGTGCGCGACCACTTGAAAAACATCTACGAAAAGCTGCATGTCCACACGCGCGGCGAAGCGGTGGCGCGGTTCAAGGGCACCCAGGAAACCGGCGAGGTCTGATCCGTCGGTCGCCCCGGCTGCCCTCAAATCCCAAGCCGTGGTCAGGCCGTAAACCATTCGCAGGGCGGGCTTTCTCCCTCTCCGCCATTGGTAAATGGGGGAGAGAGGGTTGGGGTGAGGTGGCGCTCAGCGATTCAGTCTCGGGGCGGCAAGTGTCAGGATGTTCCCAGTCTGATTCGTCCGATTGCCTCGGATGCCGTTTCCGGCCCGGCTGCACTTATCCCCCTCAAATCCCCCCTCAATTGAGGGGGATAGCATCCCGTCCGGTTTGGGCTAAATTATTGTTTGAATTGCCCGATCCATCTTGAATGAAATTACCTGCCTTTGTTCTCGCCCTGTTACTGGCTGCGGGACTTCCTCATTTTGCCGCCGCCCTGATTGTTGGTCCCTATACCCCGGATGCCGCCACCTTGCACCTCTGGCATTTGGATGAGTCCGCCGCGCCCTGCGTGGATGCGGCCGCCAACGGAGTCAACTTGACCTATGCGACGGGCGGACCGGTTTTTGGCCAGCCAAGCTATGCGACCAACTACAGCGGATTGACCAACAACTTCGCCGGTTGCATCAGCTTTGGAACGCTGACCACCTCGAACGCCGTCCTGATGGCCGCCGGATCGGGCAATGTCGGCACGCCCGGAGCCGTGACTTATGCGGGCAGCGGCGGCGCCTTCACGTATGAAGCGCTGCTGCATATCGAATTTAACCCCACCAACAATTACAACCTCAATCCCAACCGCAACCAGCCGTTGCAGATTTTAAATCTCGATGCGGACAATACCGGCACCCGGGTAATGCAACTGCGGCTGGACCCGGTCGGTTTTGCGGCCGGCGGGCGGAGCACCGGCGTGGTCGGGATCGAGTTCATCAACGGCACCACCACCGTCGCCGTGGCCCCGATTCCCACGAACGGACCCGATGCCATTGTTTCCAACACTTGGTATCACGTGGCTGTCACGTACAACGGCACGGCGAACAGCACCAGCAACCTGCTGTTCTACTGGACCCTGATGGATCCCAGCCGCACCAATGCGGATTGCATCTACGGCACGAACATGACGTCCAATCTGCCGGGCACCTCCACCGCGACCACGATTCTGACCATCGGAAATCAGGCGCGCAATCCGGGCGGCGGGGCCGCGCCGGTGCTGGCCAATTTTCTGGGCAAAATGGATGAAGTCCGCCTCAGCAGCGTGGCCCGGGCCGCGAATCAGATGATGTTCCAGCCCGCCACGGCCACCATTGCCCAGCAGCCGGTGGGCCAGGAAGGCGTTGATTATGGCGGCACCGGCATCCTGTCGGTGGGCGTCGCGGGCGCCTTCCCGACCACGTTTCAATGGAATTTAAACAACCTGCCGCTGGCGGGAGCCACCAATGCCACTTACACCTTCACGAACGCCAGCGTCACCAATGCCGGGAATTATTATTGCGTGGTGACCCCGGCAACCGGCAACTCGGTGACCAGTTCCATTGCCGCAGTGAATATTGGCGCGGCCAATTTTCTGGCGCACCGTTACGGTTTTACGAATGACACCAGTGACAGCATCGGCGGGGCGTGGGGCACCAATTTTGGCGATGCCACCGTGACCGGCGGCCAGTTGGTGCTGGACGGGACGAATGGCACCTATCTTCAGCTTCCTGCCAATCTGATCACCAATCAGGGGGCCATTACGTTGGAAACTTGGGCGACCTTCGGCACGGTGGCGGCCAACTCGTATTGTTTCAGTTTCGGTAATACCAATGGCAACACGGGCTACAACTATATTTTTATGTCCCCGGCCGGGCCGTCGGCGGCGCGCATTACGATCACCCCCGGCTACTATCCTTCGGAGCAATCGGCGACGGCGGGCGGGTCGCTGGCCAATGCCCAGAAGGTTCACATCGTCTCCGTCTTTGCCCCCTATGCCGGATATGAGGCGCTCTACACCAACGGTTTTCTGGCCGCCATCAATACCAACCTTACCGTACCGCTCAGTTCGGTGGTGGATAATTACAGTTACATCGGCAAGTCGCTCTACAGCGGGGATCCCTATCTGGCCGCCTCGTTTGACGAGTTCCGCATTTACAACGGCGCGCTGGGGGCCGCGCAAATTGCCTATGATGCCGCGACCGGGCCGAATCTCATCATCACCAATGCCGGCACATTGCAATCATTGTCCATCGCCACCAGCAATCTGTTGGTGGACACCACCCTCACCCCGGTGATCTACGCCAATTTCACCGGTGTCACCAATGTGAACCTGTTTGCCTATGGTCAGCCGGTGCTCACCTCGGCCAACACCAATCTCTTCACCGTGAATGCCGCCGGTCAGGTGACGGCTCTGGCGCCCGGCTCCGCCTACCTCACCGTCAGCTATGGCGGCAAGGTGGCCAACCGGCTCATAACCGTTACGTTCCCGACGAACCGTTTCAATTTTAACTCGTTTGGCGACGGCTTCTGGACCATCACCAACGCGCTCAACGGCCAGGCGTTGATACTCGGCGCGAATGGGAGCAGCCAGGCCCCCTACACCAACGGGGCGGCCAACCAGCAGTACGAACTCCTCTACAATTATCAGAACAGCACCTTCCGCATCCGCCAGCATTCCTCGTGGCAGTGCCTGGCGACGGTGAGCAGCGTGGCCTCGGTCGGCACCGGCGTCGCCGCCCTGACCTACGGGGCCGCATCGTATCAGCAGTGGTATTTCGTGGATGCCGGCAACGGCCTGTACCGCCTCATCTGCCGCGCCAGCAATTACGCCCTGCAAACCGACAACGGCAGCCCGGCGGTCGTCACCCTGGCCAACGCTTCGACAAATCCCGCGCAGCTCTGGGGCTTTTCCTATCAGACGCATTATCCCAAAAAGGGCTGCGCCGGTTATGAGGGCGACTACGCCCAGTTCGGTTTGAGCTGGGCCTACAACTACAATGACAACACGGGGACTTCCCTGCCCGCCTCCGTGAATTTCACCCCCATGATTTATTCGGCCCAGTATTGGGAGCCGCTAAGCGATGCCCAGTCGCGCGATACCGGCTGGCTGAACCAGGCGCCGCCCGACTATCTGCTGGCCTACAATGAGCCGGACAACTCCACCCAGTCCAACACCAGCACCAACGGCGTCATCGGCAACTGGCCGCAAATCGAAGCCCTGAATCTGCCCATTGTCGGGCCGGCGGTGCAAAACACCTTTGATGCCTGGCAATACGGTTTCTACAGTCTGCTCACCAACAACAGCTACCGGCTGGATGCGTCGGCCGTGCATGAATATGTTCCCCCGAATGCCTCCTCGCTGATGGGGCAGCTCCGGGCGGTTTACACCACGTTCGGTTATCCGGTCTGGCTTACGGAGTTCTCGCCCGTGGACTGGGCGGGCACCTCCAACTGGACCGAGGACGATAATTATAATTTCCTCGCCGAATTCATGTGGCAGGCGGAAAGCTCCGCCAATGAGTTTTTGAAGCGCTATGCCGTGTTCCCCTTCACCGGAACCAATCCGGTGAATCCCTGGCAGAGCGAGACCAGCGGCGGCGGTTATCGCGCCAACTTCTTCACCACCGGCACCACGCTGTCCCCCTATGGCGAACTCTACGCCGCCTGGGATGGCAACCTCACCTTGCAGGCCCGCCGCGCCTATATTCTGCACAACTTGGGCACGAGTTTTCGCATCACCGAAACCAATGGCAGCACGCCGGTCGCCTCCTCCATTTACGTCCGGAATGCCACCACGGAATGGGCGCTGCTCCCGGCCTCCGCCGCCAACCATTGGTACATCATCTCGCTCAACGATGGTCGCCGCCTGCGCGACAACGGCGGCACACTGGATCTGGCGCCTTACGGCACCACCAATTCCGCCGTGGACTGGTGGTTTAACGGTCCCGACAGCAACGGTTATTACTACTTGGACAATCTGGCGGCTTCCCAAAGCATCAATGCCACCGGCACCGCACCGGCCATTACCTTTGGCTTGGCCAATGATCCCGCCCCCAGCACCGCCACCCAATGGCGGCTGGTGGAACCCTACCAGCCGATCACCATTGCCACCGCCGGGCCGCCCGCCGTGACCATCAGCTACACCAACCAAAGCGCTCTGCTCTCCTGGTCCGGCAACGGGTTGTATTACAACGTTTATCGCGGCACCACGTCCGGCGGTCCTTACACGAAGGTGCTCAATACCGTCACCAACCTGGCCTATACCGACACCACGGTGCAAAACGGCCAGGCCTATTATTATGTGGTCACGGCGCTGGATCTCTTGGGCGCGGAATCGGGTTACTCGGCGGAGGTCGTGGCCCGGCCGGCCGCCACCTCGCCGATTTCCATCACCCCGGCAACGGGCGGCAGCAACCTGCAATTCGCCTGGCCGGCGGATCATACAGGCTGGCGGTTGCAGGTGAATACGGTTGGCCTGACCGTTTCCGCCGCGTGGACCACGGTTAACGGCTCGGCGGCGACCAACCTGATCTCCCTGCCTATCAGCCCCAGCCAAACCAATGTATTTTACCGGCTGGTTTATCCATAACCGGCGGAAGCTATTAAACAGATCTCTAGACAGCCGCCAGCCGGCGTGGCCACGCCGGTGTCAACATGGCGGGTGGGCCCGCCCCCCCTCAATTGAGGGGTATTAAAAAAATCACCCTTCCGCTAAACTTTCTGGACAAATCCACCAAATGAAGCAAAGTCGAAACGAAATAGTCTTCGCGTTCTTGAATTTAATTAATAAGACAACTTAATTAAATTTGCCACCGCAATTTCCCCAACCAATACCTAACTCATGAAACATACAACACCTAACACCTCCCGCCGGCTGTTGCTGCTGGCCAGCCTGCTGGTGCCCGTCCTGGCGCAGTCACAGGTAATCACCCTGACGAACAGCGATGCGCTGGGCAATTCATCCTTCAACACCATCGGCAACTGGGATTCCGGCGCGGCCCCGGCGGCCGGCAATAATTACGTCACCTCCACCAACGTTCTGCGCACCCCGGCGGATTCGGCGAATTACTTTTTTGCCGGCAGTTCACTGACCTTGCAGGCCCCGGTGGTCGCCAGCTCCTCCAGCCTCCTGTTGAAAGGTCTGACCAACAATCTTTACTCGTTCAACAACCTTACCGGCAGCAACGGCATCGTTTATGCCGCCGGTGCCTCCACCCAGACGTACGGCATTTTCGGCAGCACGGTGCTGACCACCAATACGACGCTGACGGTGAATTCGGCCAACGGCCCCATCAACCTGAACGGCCCCATCAGCGGTCCGGGCGGCCTGACCGTGAGCGGCTATACCACCACCTTGAACGGCAGCAACAGTTTGAGCGGGGCCACGACCGTCAGCTCGGGCACGCTGAAAGCCGGGGCGGGACCCGTGCTCTACCTGTCCTTTGACAACGTGACCGGTACCAACGTAATCAACGGCGGCACCGGCGGGACGGCCATGAATGGCTCGCTTTACGGCACCGCCAGCATCTCGACGAGCGGCCGCTACGGCAATGCCTTGAGCATCGGCACCGGCGTGAATGCCGGCTCCGTGCGCATCCCCAGCCCGGTGGTGCTGTTCTCCAGCAACGCCAACTGGACCATCGGCCTGTGGCTCAAAACCTCCGCGTCCGGCGCTGTCTATGCGTATCAGGGCGCGGGTGGCTGGACCACCGCCAACACCATCTTCCACCTGAGCAACGGCACCACCAACACGTCGGCGGGCACAAGGGTCGGCGGGGTCAGTTACGGCCGCGGCTTTATTGAAGGAACGGCGTCGGTGAATGATGGCAACTGGCATTTCATTGTGACGGAGTGCAACGGCGTCACTCTCACTCAATTTGTGGATGGCAACGTGGATGCGATGGTGCAGAACCAATGGACGGGCGCAAGCGCGGGCACCCAATTCTGGCTCGGCGCCTGCGGTGAAACCGGCGACGGCGTGACCGCCCTGAACGGTTTGATTGACGAAGTTTATGTTTACAACCGCGCCCTGAGCCAGGCGGAAGTGCAGGCGCTGATGACCGTGACCAATGCCTCGACAGCGGGCCTTATCGGCCAGTTGTCCCCCGCCAGCCCGGTGACGGTCAACAGCGGGGCCAACGTGGATCTTTATGGCAGCCCGCAGACGATTGGCGGTCTTAACGGCGGCGGCACGGTGTTGAACAGCATGCCCTATGGCACGGCCACCCTGACGATCAGCAACACCGCCGGCGCCAGCTTTACGGGCAGCATCACGAACACGGTAGGCAACTTGATTCTGGTTAAGAATGGCGGCGGAACGCAGGTTTTGGGCGGCAATAACGGTTATTCCGGCACCACCACCGTCAGCGGCGGCACGCTGGCCTTTACGAGCAGCAACACGATCACCAATTCCGTGGCGGTGGCGGGCGGCACGCTGGTGGTCACCAACACTGGCACCCTGAACCTCGGCGGCGCGGACACCTTGGCGGTCGGCAATGTTAATGGCAAAGCGGGCGCGGTTTACCAGTCGGCCGGCACCACCGTGACGGTGACAAACGTCAACCTGGGCGCCTTTGCGATTGGCACCACGGCGGGCGCCTATGGTTACTATAACCTCTCCGGGGGCACCCTGAATTTGGGTGGCGAAGTGGATGTGGCCGGTTCCGGCGGCGGCGTGGGCACGTTCGGCCAGTTTGACATGAGCGGCGGCACCATCAACCTGACCAACAGCGGCAGTACTTATTTCCTCGCCAACCGCGGCGCGGTGGGCGAATCGAGCGTTGTAAATCTTTCCGGCGGCACGGTGCAGATCGTCGGCGGTGGCACCCCTGCTGACGGGGCGTTCAACGGCTTGACAATCAGTTGGGCGGCCGGCGCGCAAACCAACGTGACGACCATCAGCGGCACGGCCCAGTTCCTGACCCCGAGTCTGACGGTAAAACTGAACGAAGGTTCGGCCTACAATGCCGCCGGCAACGCCGGTAACATTAGCACGCTGAACCTGAACGGCGGCACGCTGCAAACCCTCGGTTTTCGCAATGGCGTGGCCAGTGCCAATCCCTTTGTGTTTCTGAATTTCAACGGCGGCACGCTGCAAGCGGGCACGGCCGGCAACACCGCCTTCCTCACCAACCTTGGCGGGGCGTATGTTTACAGCGGCGGCGCTTTCATCAATGATAACGGCCAGGCAATCAGCCTCGGCCAGACGTTGCAGACACCCGTGGGCAATGGCGTGACCGCCATCGCGGTCGGCACCGGCGGCGCGGGCTATGTCACTCCCCCGCAGGTGCTCATCAGCGGCGGCGGCGGCAGCAATGCCACGGCTTATGCCACGGTTTCCGGCGGTTCCCTGACGGGCATTACGGTGACCAGCCCCGGCAATGGTTACAGCTCGGCTCCGACCATCACTCTGGCGGGTGGCGGTTATAGCTCGGCAGCGACCGCGGGCACGGTCTCGCTCGCGGCCAATGTGAGCGGTGGCCTGACGAAGTCCGGCGCCGGCACCGTCACCCTGACAACCGCGAACACCTATACGGGCAATACCACCGTGGCGGCAGGCACCCTGGCGCTCAGCGGCAGCGGCGCGCTGGCCAGCGGCAATATCGCGGTGAACAGCGGCGCCATCTTGGATGTCTCCGCCGTGACCGGTGGTTATACTCTGGGCGGCAGCCAAAGCCTGCTGGGCAATGGCAGCTTCAACGGTGCGGTATCGACGGTTTCCGGTTCCCGGATATATGCGGGAACCGATGGCGGCTATGGCACCAACACGTTTAACACCAGCCTCAACCTGGTTTCGGGCGCGTATGGTTACTTTGATCTGGGGGCCACGTATAACGGGGCCAACGATCAAATCGTGGTGAACGGTGCGCTGACCATCAACGGCGCCATTCACCTCAATGCCCCGAGCTCCTCCGGGAATCTGGACACCACGGCGGATTATGTGCTGATCACGGCGGCCGGCGGCATAACCGGCACGGTTTCCTCCACGCCGGTCTGGGGCGTCAAGCCGCTTAACTGGAAGAACTACACGGTCATCACGTCCGGCAACAACATCCAGTTGCATTACACGGCTTCGACCCCGCCGATTGCGGTGGCTTCCGCCAGTCCGGCCACGGTCACGCGCAACCAGAATACGCTGGTCAGCGTAACGGTGACGCCCGGCAGCGGCACGATCAATCCGGCCACGGGGGTGACACTCGATGCCAGCCCGCTGGGCCTGTCCACCGCGGTTCCAATGGTTCTTTCCGGCACGGCCAATGTCTATACGAACACGGTTCTGGTTCCGGCCGGTGTCAGCGTCGGCGCTTATACGCTGAATGCGACGATCACCGACAGCACGCCCCTCACCGGCTCGGCGGGTGCCGCCCTGACCGTGGTGGCGGCGGCCCAAACCTGGGACGGCGCGACGGATGCCAATTGGAGCACGAACCCGAACTGGGTTAGCGGCAGCGGCCCCGGACTGATTGGTGACAGCGTGATCTTCGCCGGCTCGGCCGGGCTGAGCACGACCATGAACACCAACTACACGCTCACCGGCCTCACCTTCAGCAACACGGCGGGCAGTTTCACCATCGGCAATGCGACCGGTAACACGCTCACCCTGGCGGGCGCCGGCCTGACCAACAACTCGGCCAGCGCGCAGACCCTGAATGTGCCCGTGGCTTTTGCCGCCTCCCAAACCTTCAACCTGGCCGGCGGCGGCCTGAATGTGAATGGCAACCTCTCCGGCACCGGCAATCTGACACTGACCGGCGGCGGCACCCTGAATCTGACCGCCAGCAACTCCTACACCGGTCTCACCACCCTGCTCGGCGGCACCCTCAACGTCCTGAGCGGCGGCACGGAGGGAACCACGGCGCAGAACATCGAAATTGCGCCCTACGCCGGTGAAACGGCGACCTTGAATGTCACCAATGGCACCCTGAACGGGCAGCGCATCATCCTGGGCGGCATCTCGGGGAATTCCACGACGGCGGGCGCGGGCATCATTAACCAAAGCAGCGGTACGATCAATTCGGCGCAGTGGTTCACGGTGGGCTCCGGCGGTTCCGCAACGGGTAATGCGGGCGGCGCCGGCACCTACAACTTCAGCGGCGGCACGGCGAACGTGGAGAGCCAGCAGATGGAAGTGGCCAACTTCACCAACGCCACCGGCCAGGTGAATCTCAGCGGTTCGGCGGCCTTGAACCTCTGGGCCAACGCCAATATTTCGCTCGGGGCGAATGCCTATGCCGCCAACGGTGCGTTTGTGCAGAACGGCGGCACGGTGACCTTCTACTCGGATGCGGGCATCACCCCCGGCGGCACGGGCGCCCTGTATCTCGGCCGCAGCACGGCGTTAAGCAGCAACTACACCTACAATCTCAATGGCGGCACCTTGACGGTTCCGGCCATCACCTCCTTCGGCGGCAATTCGCAGTTCTACTTCAACGGCGGCAGCCTGGTGGCGGCGGCGGCGGCCCCGGAACTTCTGTCCGGCCTCAGTGCGGCCTATGTTTCAACCAATGGCGCGCTCATCAATGACGGCGGCTATGCGATCAACATCAACCAGGACCTCCTGCATGACCCGGCCCTGGGCGGCGCGGCGGACGCCGGTCTGACCAAGTCGGGCAGCAGCACGCTGACCCTGGGTGGCAGCAGCAGCTACACCGGCAATACCGTGATCAGCGGCGGCACCCTGCAACTGGCCGCCCCGATCCTGCACCTGACCTTTGACAACGTCAGCGGCACCACCGTGGTGAATCAAGGTTCCGGCGGTTCGGCGATGGACGGCACCCTGACCGGCACGGCGACCATCGTTTCCGGCGGCCGTTTTGGCAACGCGCTCAAAATCCCCTCCGGCGCCTCCAGCAACGCCTACGTGCTGGTCAGCAGCCCGGTGGTGAACTTCAACAACGCCAGCAACTGGACGTGGGGCATGTGGCTCCAAACCACCACCGCCGGCGGCACCTATATGTATCAGGGCAATGGCACGGCCTGGGCCAGCGGTTACACCACCTTCTATCTGAACAGCGGCACCGGCGGCGGCACCCACGCGGGCGGCGTCCGTTACGCGCAGGGCTGGGAAACCGGCACCAACGTCGTGAATGACGGCAACTGGCACTTCGTGGTGATGACCGACAACGGCGGCGTCAAGAAAATGTACGTGGACGGCGTCCTGGACAGCCTGTCCTACAACGCCTGGTCCGGCAATGGCGTGGGCTCCCAGTTGCGCATCGGCGGCAACGGCCCCGGCGAAGCCGACGGCCAGGTGGGCTTGAACGGCCTGATCGACGAAGTCTATGTTTACAACCGCGCCCTGAGCCAGGCGGAAATCCAGGCGCTGTATTCCAACAACAACAGTCAGGTGCTGCCCGCGACCACGGCGGTCACCCTGTCTTCCGGCACGCTCGATGTGGGCGGCCTGTCCCAAACCATCGGCACCCTGACCGGTTCCGGCAATGTGTTGCTCGATGACATCAGTGGCGCACCGGGCACGCTGACGCTGGGCAATGCCAGCAACTTCACCTTCCCCGGCGTGATCGCCGACTCCTCCGGTGCGGGCGCGCTGATCAAAGTCGGCACGGGCACGCTGACGCTCTCCGGGGCCAACACCTATTCCGGTCTCACCACGGTAAGCAACGGCACCCTGCTGGTGGATGGCACCGTCACCGGCCCGGCCTACGTGGCTACGGGCGGCGTTCTCGGCGGCATCGGCACGGTGGACGGCGCTGTGACGGTGGCGGGCAACCTCTCGCCCGGCGACCCGGGTACGCCCGGCACGCTCACGCTGTATAACACGGCCACCTTTGCGCCCGCCGCAACGGCCACCTTCACGCTGAGCGACAGTTACACCGGGGCCAACGACCAGGTGACCATCTACGGTGCCCTCACGAATAACAACAATGTCATTCACATCAAGGCGTTGGGCACCACCCACAGCCTGGATACCACCGGTGATTACGTGCTGGTGAACTATTATGGCGGCATTACCGGCGGCTTCCTCTCGACCCCGGTCTGGGATGTCCGGCCGGTTAATTACGCCAACTACACGGTCGTGGCCAACGGCAGCCAGGTGGTGTTGCATTACACCGCCACCACCCCGCCGACCGCCGCCATCACGGCCACGCCATCCACCGCGAGCCGCAATCAGCCGATCGTCATCAGCGTCACCGCCACCCCGGGCAGCAGCCCCGTCGGCACGGTCACGGTGGATGCCAGCACCTTGGGCGGCTCCTCCGCCCAGCCGCTGTATTTGAGCACCGGCAACGTTTACACCAATACGATCGCGGCCTCCTCCGCCACCACCCCGGGCTCCTACTCGCTGCTCGCCACGGTGACGGACACCGCCAGCCAGAGCGCCACGGCGGGCACGCTGGTGACGGTGACCCTGGCCAATGACGTCTGGCTCGGCGCCGGTCCGGATGATTACTTCGACACCAATCCGAACTGGAGCCACGCCGCCGCCCCCGGCTTCGCCGGCGACAGCCTGACCTTTGCCGGCGCCACCCGGCTCACACCTTCGCTGGACAACAATTACAGCGTCACCAGCGTGACCTTCAGCAACACGGCCGGCAGCTTTAATATCGGCACGGCCAACGGCAGCATCCTGACGGTGACCGGCGGCGGCGTGGCCAACAACTCCGCCAACGCGCAAGCGCTGAACGTCCCGGTTGCCCTGACGGCCCCGGAAACGCTCACGGCGGTCGCCGGCGACCTGACCCTCGGTCAGACCCTGGACAATGGCGGCAATCTCGTCACCGTTGACGGTCCGCACAACACGACCCTCGCCGGCGAACTCACCGGCGCCGGCAGCCTGACCAAGAATGGCGGCGGCAGCCTGATCTTGTCGGCGACCAACACCTACACGGGTGCGAGTGTGTTCAATGCCGGCAACGTGTCCGTCACCTCCCTTGGCGTGGTTTCAAACGGCACGAGCGTGACGGTCGGTGGCGCGGTTGGAAACACCGTGTTGAATCTGGCCGGCGAGCTGGGCGGAACCTACGTGTTCGTCGGCAACGCGAGCAATGCCGTCGGCGCGGTTTATCAATCGGCCGGCAGCCTGATGCTGAATGGCGGCACGGTGGACGACCTGGACTTGGGCAATGCCGCGGGCGGCTTTGGCTATTATCAGATGTCCGGCGGCACGGCCAAGGTCGCCGGCGTCTGCGTTGGCGGTGAAGCGACCACTGGCAGCATGAACTTCAGCGCCAGTGCCGGCAACGGCCTCTTCGAACTCAACGGCGGCACCTTTGCCGACAGCGGCTGGTTTGTCATTGCCCGCCAAAATGGCGGCGTCGTGGCGCCGACCGTCGGCGAATTGAATGTTTTCGGCGGCCTGCTCACTTACGCCGGCGGCGGCATGGTGGGACCGTGGGACGCCAACGAAACGGCCGTCATCAACCTCCAGGGTGGCGCGGTTACCAACACCGCCAACGTGGGTGTGTATTTGGGCTACGATGGCAATACGGCCGGCGTCCTGAACCTGAACGGCGGCTTGCTCCAGGCGAGCATCGTCACCGGCTACAATGGACCAAGCTACACGGCGCTTGCGGGCGGCCAGCTTAACTTCAACGGCGGCACCTTGCGCGCCAGCACCAACAGCGCGAACTTGATCAATGTTAGCGGCGCCGCGATCTATGGCGGCGGCGCGACGCTGGACAACAACGGCTACACGGTCACGGTCGGTCAGCCGTTGCTCGCGCCCGCGGGCAATGGCGTGTCTGGCATCCTCTCGTTCACCGGCGGCAGCGGCTACATCGCCCCGCCCCTCATCGTCATCACCAACGCCGCGAGCGACACGACGGGCTTTGGCGCGACGGCCATCGCGCAGATTGACCGCACGGCCGGCACGGTGACGAATATCCTCATCACCAGCCCCGGCCAGAATTACACCGCCACGCCGATCTTCGTCGTGAGCGGCGGCGGGGCGGCCACGGTCGCGACCGTTACCGGTCTGCCGCCGGCGGCGAATACCAGCGGCGGGCTGATTTCCACCGGTGCCGGCACCAATGTGCTGACAGCGGCCAACACCTACACCGGCAACACCACCGTCAGCGCCGGCACGCTGGAACTGGCGCAAGCGACGATCGCCACGAATTCCACGGTCAGCATCGCCGGCGGCGCGCAGTTGAAACTCGACTTCAGCACCACCAACCGCGTTGGCGCGCTCGTGCTGAACGGCGTCACGCAGTCGCCCGGCGTTTACAACGCGACCACCACGCCGGCCTCCTTCGCCGGCACCGGCAGCCTGGTGGTGCCCAGCCCGGGTCCGGGAACGTTCTCGAGCACGCCGGTTATCACCAGCTTCGCCATGGTGAATGGGACGAACATCGCGCTTACCTGCCTCAATGGCCAGGCAAACGACGCGTATTACCTGCTGGCCAGCACCAATGTGGCGCTGCCGCTGAATCAGTGGCGGACCGTGGCCACCAACGTGGTAAGCGCCAATGGCAGCTTCACCTTCAACGGCACCAACGTGGTGACCGCCGGCAGTCAGCAGCAGTTCTACATTCTGAGCAACACCAATTACAACCATTAAGCAGACATTAGGTTGATCATGCTGGGCGGCGGCTCCGGTCGCCGCCCAGTTTTTTTGACCTGACTTTGAAAGCCACCTTGAACTTTCCGAAAATCCCAAGCCTTGTCTTCGCCTTTGCCTTGCTGGCCGGCGAATCTGTGTTCGGTCAGGCCGCCGCCACCATGAACATTGCGGCGGGGCAACCCGGCGCCGTCGTGAGTTCCAACCTCTTCGGCATTTTCTTCGAGGAAATCAACTACGCCGGCGAGGGCGGCATCTACGCGGAGATGGTGCGCAACCCGGCCTTTTATACTTCGACCAATGCCAACTTCTGGACATTTGTCACCGCCGGTTCAGCCGTGGGCGCCATGAGCGTGGATGCCACGCAACCCCTCAACACCAACATTCCCAATTCGCTGAAGCTCACCCTGCAATCCGGCGCCGGCAGCGTGGGCGCGGGCAATGCCGGCTATTGGGGCATGACCTTCCAAAGCGGTTCCAATTACAACCTGAATTTTTATGCCATGGGCGCGACGGGGTTTTCCGGCCCCGTCACGGCCCAATTGGAAAGTTCCGACGGCACCAAAATCTATGCCCAATCCGTCTTTGGCGGACTTACCACGAACTGGCAGCATTTTGCCGGCACCCTGACCGCCGGTGCCTCGGATACCAACGCGCAACTGGTCATCAGCATCGCGAACCCCGGCACCGTGTGGCTGGATTATGTCTCACTCTTCCCCGCCGGCACCGCCTACGGTCGCACCAACGGACTGCGGACCGATCTCGCCGGCATGCTCGCCGCGCTGCATCCGTCTTTCTTTCGTTTCCCGGGCGGAAATTTTATCGAAGCGGACACGCTCACGAATTCGGTCCGCTGGAAGAAAACCATCGGCGACCGCGCCCATCGGCCCGGCCATTACAACGACGCCTGGGGCTACTGGTCCACCGACGGCTTTGGCTTTCACGAATATCTCCAATACTGCGAAGACATGGGCATGGAGCCGCTGTACGACATCAACGCCGGGCTGGCGCTCGGCTACAATGGCAGCACCAATAACACCGTACCCGGCAGCCAGATTGGCCCGTGGGTCCAGGATGCCCTGGATCTCATCCAATACGCCAACGGAGCCACCAACACCACCTGGGGCGCACTGCGCGCGGCCAACGGCCACCCCGCCCCGTTCAATCTGAAATATTTGGAGATCGGCAACGAAAACGGCGGTGCCTATTACAACACCAATTTCGCCTACTTTTATGATGCCATCCGGTCGAACTATCCGGCGATCCATCTGATTTCCCCCAACTGGGGCGGCCTGCCCACCAGCCGGCCGGTGGAGATCGCGGATGAACATTATTATTCCAGCGCCAGCACCTTCATTTCCTATGCCACCAAATACGACAGTTACAGCCGGACCGGCCCCAAAATCTTTGTCGGCGAATACGCGGTAACCTCCGGTTACGGCGCCTATGGCAATCTCAGTTCCGCGCTGGGCGAAGCCGCCTTCATGACCGGCATGGAACGCAACTCCGACGTCGTTAAGATGGCCTCCTACGCGCCGCTCTTTGCCAATCTGAACAGCATCCAGTGGCTGCCGGACATGATTTATTATGACAGCGCGCGCGGTCTCTTCGGCACGCCCTCCTACTATGTGCAGGAATTGTTCGGCCAAAATCGCGGCGACGCCATCCTCCCCGCCACGGTGACCCTTGCCACCAACACGGCCGGCGCCGGCCTGCACGGCGGCATCGGCGTCGGCTCCTGGAACACGGCCGCGCAATATACGAATATCGTTGTGACCGGCAACGGGGTGACGCTGTATCAAAGCGATTTCGTCAATTCGGGCACCAACGGCTGGCGGGTGTATGCGGGCAGTTGGAATACTAACAACGGCACCTACCAGCAAAGCGCGCTCACGACGGATTGTTATTCAACTTCCGGCAGCACCAACTGGTCCGGCTACACCATCAGCCTGCAGGCGCGCAAGGTGAGCGGCGCGGAAGGCTTTCTGATTCTCTTCAACTTTCTGGATGACAACAACTGGATGTGGTGGAATGTCGGCGGCTGGGGCAACACCCAGGATGGCATCGAGCAAATGTCCGGCGGCACCAAGACCACGCTCGCCCAAGTCTCCCAAACCGCGCTCGCCACGAACGTGTGGTACAACCTGCGCATTGTGCTGACCAATTCCACGATTTCTTGCTATCTGAACAACTCCCTGGTGCAGACCTACACGTACACCACTCCCAGCGGACTGCTCGCCTCGTCCACCTTTGCGCACGCCGCCAACCAAATCATCATCAAGGCGGTCAACCCCTACGGCACGCCGCTGGCCACGACATTCAACGTGAGCGGCGTCAATTCCATTGCCACCAATGCCACGGTCGTCCAGTTGGCGTCCGGCAGTTCCGGGGACGCCAATTCCCTCGCGTCGCCCGCGTATGTCTTTCCCGTGACCAACACCATTGCCAACGCCGGCACGAATTTTACGCTGACGCTGCCGGCCAATTCGCTGTCCGTGCTGCGGCTCAACACCGGCGGCCTGAATTCATATACCAATTTGCAATTGCTGCTCACGTCGCCGATTTACAACAACCAGCTCGTGCCCTCCACGGTCTGGGGCCAGCAAGCGGGTACGTGGAGCAATCTTACCGCGAATCCCGGCTACGCCATCAGTTATTCCTCCGCCAACACCAATATCGCCACCGTGGATTTCTACGGCAACGTGACCGGCGTGGGCCCCGGCACCACCGCCATCATCGCGCGCTACGGCAGCCTGGGACTGGCCGCCACCCAAAATGTGACCGTCCTCTATGTGCCCACCACCCTCGCCCATCGGTATAGTTTCAGCGAAACCTCCGGGACCAACACGGCGGATTCCATCGGCGGCCCCGCCTGGACCGGCACCCTGCCCCGCGGCGGCGCCTTCGGCGGCGGCCAACTGGCGCTGCTTGCCTCCAGCCAGCAATATGTCCAACTCCCGCCCAATATTCTGAGCAATGACGCGGCGGTAACCGTGGAAGCCTGGGCCACCTTCCCCGACCAATTGCCGGCCAATTGCTTTTTCTTCGGCTTCGGGACCACCAGCGGCAGCTCGGGCGAAAATTACATCTTCTGCGCGCCGCAGTCCGGGCGCATCGCCATCACCAGCGGCAACTATTCAAGCGAACAGAACGCGTATGGCAATTTCGATTTCAGCTACCACACCAACTTGCATGTGACCGCCGTATTCAATCCGCCGGCCGGCGCGGTGGCCCTCTACACCAACGGCACGCTGGCGGGAATCAACAATGCCGTGACCGTCCCGTTCAGTTCGGTGAACAACGTGTTGAGCTATATCGGCCGCTCGCTGTACAGCGGCGATCCGTATCCGGATTTCACCTTGAATGAATTTCGCATCTACAACGGCGCGCTCTCCGCGCCGGAGATCGCCGCCACGCAGGCGCTGGGGCCGGACCAACTGTTAAGCACAAACCGGCCGGTAATGACTTCCACCTTCACCAGCAGCGCGCTCACCCTCTCCTGGCCCGCGAATGCGGCGGGTTACACGGTGATGACCGCCACCAATTTGATCGGCGGCGGCTGGTATCCCGTCGGCGCCACCCCGCAGTTGAACGGCCAGCAGTGGCAGGTCACCCTGCCCTTTTCCGGCAACCAGCAATTCTATCAGTTGCAAAAATAAATCGTCAAAACCGTCCGCACGACAGGCTTCCCTCCCTCTCCGCGCATCCTGCCACTGTCCCCAATCCAGAACCGTGACATCGTTAAAACCCTTCGCCCGCCGTGTTTTCTCCCTCTCCGCCATTGGTAAATGGGGGGCCGGGGTGAGGTGGTGCTCATCCCTTTAGCCCATGCGCTGTGCAAGTCATAAGCCCCATTCAAACCGGCAGGGGCGCATGCCACTGCCCCCAATCCAGAACCTCACCCACTGCTTCACATCAACGCCTGTAACCCACTTTAGCCTTTGGCATTCAGCCTTTAGAATTTGTTGAAAACCCCAGCAAATCCAGATAAATCAAGGTAAATCCAGAATCAAACCAACCGCATAATGTAACCGAAAACCACCACCAAAACCCCGCACACCAATTCAACAAATTGGCAGGGCGGAGGCCCCTCCGCCCCATCTAAATGTAGCGTCCGGCCTGCCATCGGATCGCCCATTATTGTCACTCATGGTAAATGGTGCCATCGCCCCGTACCATGGCGAAATTAGCCACATCATTAATTCACCCCACGTAAACCGACAAGTTCCATTCCGCTCCGACATTGGCAAATGAGGAAGCGAATTGAGGCAAGGTGGCGCCCCTATCTCGCCCCCTCATTCGCTCTTTGAAAAAATTGGCGCAGACATCTCTGTCTGCGCCAACCAGTGATACGAATTTGTTCGGGTCAGCCCCGGGCCGGCCTCACTTCTGCACCGCCGTAGCCGCCGGGGTTTCCACCTGGGCCGCCGCCTTGGCATTGGCCGCGTCTTCCGAGACCTTGTTGCCCCAGCCGATGATGCAGGTCGAGCCAACCAGGAACAGCAGCATCACGACCACCAGCGATTTGGTCAGCGGCTTCGCGCCGCGCCATTCCTTAAAGTAGATGCCCCAGAGCGTGCTAAAGATAATGATGCTGGCCATGTGCAACGTCCAACTGGAGAATTTGTAGTTGCCCATCTGGCTTTCGCCCATTTGATAAAAGAAGAATTGGAAATACCAAAACGTTCCCGCCAGCGCGCAGAAGAACCAGTTGCCGAGCACGGGAATTTTGAGATCGGTCACCGGCGCGGCCGCCGCCTCCGTGCCGGCCGGGCCGTGTTCGCCGCCGCCCGTGCCGCCGTGATGCGCGTGTTCCTCGCGGACATGCGAGGCAAAGTATTGATAACCCGTGCCATTCTTGAAATTCAACAAAACGCACCACAGGAAATTGGTGGTCAGGCCGCCGAGCAATATCACCAGGATGACCGGCAGGCCAACCCACAGCGGCCCGGTGCCATGGCTGGCGGAAATTTTGGTGATGGGGTCGCCGAACTGGAAACCATAGGAAAAGCAGGAACTCATCACCCCGGAGAACGTCGCGATGGCCAGCCCCTTCCACAGGCTGAATTCCTTGATCGCCGAAGATTTGCCGTCGTTCCCCATGTCGCGCTCCTTGCGCACGCCGGCGAAACCGCCGAGCGCAATCCCCAGCAGGCAAACGAACACCCCCAACAATACCAACGGGCCGCCCGCGCTCGTGCCGGCATGGTTGAGCAGTTTGTCGGCGAATTCACCTTTTACCAGCGGCGGCACGAGCGTGCCGAACGCCGCGCAATAGCCCAGCGCCACCGCCATGCCCAGCGACATGCCGAGATAGCGCATCGTCAGACCGAAAGTCAAACCGCCCAAGCCCCACAGGGCGCCCATCAAATACGTCATCCAGAAGGTATGGGCCGGAATTTCTTTCAGCACGGCAAACAGGTCATTCGTGAGCAGCAGCGCGCCGATCCACGGGCAGATCAGCCAGCTAAACAGCCCGCCGGCCAGCCAGAAGGTTTCCCACGACCACTTCCGCACGCCCTTGTAGGGCACATAGAAGCTGCCGGAAGCGAGACCGCCCAGCCAGTGGAAGACGACACCAAGTAAGGGATTGGGTTGCATGAGTTGATTATGATTGGATTGATCCGATTAACGTTTGCTCAAAACTTCGGTTTCGTAGCGCTTCACTTCCGCCAGCCAGGCTTCGCCCACGGGCACACTCTGGCTCTCGCAGTAGTAGTCCCATACCGCGCCGAACGGCAGCGACTTCGCCTCTTCCTGCAAGGCCAGCCGCGTGGTGAAATCGCCGGCCAGTTCACCGGTGCGGATGAGCGGGGTTTCCAGCAGCGCAATGAGCAGTGCGCGCAACATGTTGCGCGTGCCAATGGTCCAGGCCGCCACGCGGTTGATGCTGGCGTCAAAGTAATCCAGGCCGATGTGCACGCGCTTCTCAAAGCCGTTCACCGCAATCTCGCGGGCAATAGCCAGCAGATCGTCGTTCAGAATCACCACGTGATCACTGTCCCAACGCACCCCGCGGCTGACGTGCAGCAGAATCTCCGGCAGGAATTCCAGCACGCTGGAAATCTTGTCGGCGATGCCTTCGGTGGGATGGTAGTGCCCGGCGTCCAGCGTCAGCAGTTTTTTCCGGCTGACCGCGTAAGCGAGGTAAAACTCATGCGAACCGGCCACGTAGCTTTCGCTGCCGATACCGAACAGCTTGGGCTCCACGGCGTCCAGATTAAGCTTCGGCGAAATGGGTTTCTTGAAGATCGCATCCAGCGATTCCGCGAGGCGGGCGCGCGGAGCCACGCGGTCGGCGGGCGTGTCCTTGTAACCGTCCGGAATCCAAACATTGGTCACGCAGGTCTTGCCCAGCGCCTTGCCAAAGGCCGCGCCGATTTCGCGGCTGCGGATGCCGTGCTCAATCCAGAACTTGCGGACGGCCTTGTCCGGGCTCGTCAGCGTGAAACCGTCCGCCGCCTTGGGATGGGAGAAATAGGTGGGATTGAAATCCAGACCGAGGCCGTTCTTTTTGGCCCAGGCGATCCAGTTCTTGAAATGTTCGGAAGTGATTTCATCGCGATCCACCTTCTTGCCGCCGAACTCGCCGTAGAAGGCGTGCAGGTTCAACCGGTGTTTGCCAGGCACGAGCGACAGCGTCAGGTCCAGATCAGCGCGCAATTCTTCCGGCGTGCGGGCCTTGCCGGGATAGTTGCCGGTCACGGCCAAACCGTTGCCCAGCGCACCGCCGGCGTTTTCGAAACCGCCCACGTCGTCGCCCTGCCAGCAGTGCAGCGAAACGGGAATCGTCGCGAGAGTTTTCAGCGCATGGTCCACGTCCACACCCAGCGTGGCATAACGCTCCCGGGCCAGGACAAAAGCTTGTTCAATATTGTTGTGAGTCATTGGAATCAATAAAAATGGGAATTGGCTGCGGGAAATTACCTAAAAATTCGAAGTCAAACAATCACCATTTATGGTTATGGTCCCCGGTGCAGGTTTTCCGAACGAACCTGCCACTGGCCGTTGTGCGGAAATCCCGGAGCAGCTCCCTTCGGCGCACCGTCCCAACCGGCGGCCATCAACGCCGTGGCATAGAGCAAACCGCCGTTGGCCGGCAGATAAATCGTCAAATTCGCCCGCTGATAAACGTGGCCATTGAGCCCATAGTGATTCTTTGGCGTGTCCAGCAACAGCGCATCAATGGCCCGCTCCGGCTCGCCCACCCGCGCCGCCGTCATGGCGATCATCGGATAATCCCAGCCCCACGTGTCCGGCCAGTTCCAGTTGCCCCAGATCCAGTCCAGCGTATGACGCATGGTATCGGCATCCACACCCGGCCCCGGCACAAAGCTCAGCGCGCCCACCACCGCCGGATGATCGGCATTCCATTTGGGATTCGTGTAGCAGTCCGGCGTGGTTTCGGCGAACACATATTTGCCTTCCGCAACTGTCGGCTTGGCCAACCCCTGCAGCACCTTGTCCCATTTTGGTTCGCGCGCCAGACCGAGTTGCTCGCGCCAGGACTGCGCCGTCTCCAACGCCCAGCGCCAATAGGTCAGCTCAAAGGTGGGATTGAACGTATGGTTCTTCGGAAAAATCTCCTGCGCACATTGCAAAGTCGGCCCGAGCACGTAGCGATGGGTCGCTTCATCCCACGTGGCGAAACTGGCCATGAACTCCGCCGTGGCAAAGACCACATCGCGATACTTCTCCAGCGTGGCTCGGTCCCCATGAATCCGCCGGCACAGCTCGGCATAGAATATCGGATGCGGCTCCTCCCACACTAGAAACGGCCCCACCGGCGAAGGCGACTCCGCCCCACTGGGACTCGTCATCTTCGGCCAGCGCGCCCCGTCATAGCCCTGCTTCTTCGCCGTGCCCTCCGCACGGGGGAGGATTTTCTGGTAGTAGTCCAGGCTGCGTTCCAGCAGCGGCAGCCGGTTCCACAGCGCGAAATGCGCCTCATGCCACCAGTGCATCTCCAGATGGAATTTACCCTCCCACGAATTATACGTCAGCCCCGTCTCCTGCGGTGGGTTATTACCCGCATCCTGAATGGCCGTCAGGTATTGCGAGAGCACAATGCGCCGCTCCAGTTCAAACCAGCGTGGATCCTTGCTGCCCGACAAATCAATCATCCCGCCGGTCAGCCAGAATTGCTGCCAATGCTGCGCGGCCACGTCCTTCACAAAAGCAAACCCCGCCAGCGGCGTCGCCGCCTTGCCCGGCGGCAGAAACTCGCACGTCAGTTCCAATGTGTCCGCCGCCGTCTGCGGCCGGATTTCAAACTGATGCCGCGCCGTGTTCGTAATCACCGCGCCCGCCGACCATTTCGCTTCCACCGTGTAAGCATCGTTGTCCAACTTGCGCTGAAACTGGGCCATGTTGATTTTATCCTGCGAGAACCGGGTCTCGTGAGCCTCGGGCTTGCTCCAATCCGCCGTGACCGTTTCGCCCGTGCCGTAAGGAAAATGAATCTGAATGGCCAGGCGATGCGCCTTCACCAGCGGCGACACCACATGCACCGCCATGGCATCCTGTCGGGGATCGCACACCGTTTCCACATCCACAGCTTCACCATCAAACTTGAAGTGGCTGCTGATTTCGCCATTCCACAAATCCAGCGTTTGGTGGATGTCCGTCAAATCATTCGTCCCGGCCGCCGTCCCATCGGCATGCGTCAGCACAAACCCGATCTGCCCGAGGTGCAACCGGTGCGGGTTTTCGCGGAGCCACTTGTATTCCGGCGACGTCTTGCCGGCGGGGACATCGGCGTACGGCACGGGCCGGCCATTTAGGTCGGCGTATTCTTTAAATTCATAATGATCAATGTCCCAGCCGTTCGTATTCGGAATGGTGTGCCAACCCCAGTCGGAAAGCGTCCCCAACGGCGTGGTCTGGGCGAACGCTTTCGGGAAGGTCTGCAAGCCGGTGGCATCCACGGTGAAGGCAAATTCCCCATTGCCCACGGATAACGGATTGCTCACGTCAAACGCATGCAATTCAACATTGTGCCGGGTGACCAGCGCGTGGCGGTCAATAGGTTCGGCAACGGCAAGGGTGGCCGACAGCCACAGGCCGGCGGCCGGGACAGACAAAACGCAGGCATGGCGAAGTTTCATGGGATGGTGCTAATGCCCGTCAACATCCGGAATATGCCGGCGAAAGACAAGCGCAGATCGTCCCATTGGCCTCGGATAAAAATATGACCGAACGCGGTTTGTATGACTGACATCCACAGAACTGGTGATGGAAAAAGCCCCGGTTACGTGGGACATTAGGTCATACACATCCTTGTACCCGTGATTAACCCGCGCCTAACCCCCTGCCCTGCCCCGATTTTCGCAGTCAAATCGTTTTGGGCAAACTGTTTGTTTACCCTGACAATCTGGCTGCTAACCGGCTGGCTCGCCTGGGGAAACATTGCGGGCGGTGGCACGGGTACCGGCCCAGCCGTGACCCTAACGGACAGCGGCAGCACCGTCACCATCGCCAACGGCATCATCTCCCTGCTCTGCACCAAGTCCGGCGCGACCATCAACCAGATCAATTACACCTACAACAATGGCGGCGGCACCGTGACTAATCAGTTGCTCAATGGCGGCAACAACGGCGGTCAGCTCTACTGGGAATTGGGCGGCTTTGGCACCGGCTCTTATACGTACACCCTGGTCTCCGACCCCGCCAGTAATGGCGGTGCCTACGCCGAAATCAGTCTGCTCAGCAGTTCCGGCACGAACGGTCTGATGGAAGTTCACTTTTCCCTGCTGCGCGGGTCCACCGGTTTTTATGTCACCGCCATCTGGGGGCATCGCAGCACGGACGGCCCCATGGGCATGGGCGAAACCCGGGACAACATTTACGCCGGCTCCCTCTTCAACTGGATGAGTGTGGATGCCACCCGCAACCGCGTGATGGAAGTATCCGGCGGCTCCGCCATTGGCGTGCAAGGCGCGCCCGTAGAAGTCTCCCTCTGGACCAATGGCATGTACGCCGGCCAGTACGAGGACAAATACAAGTACAGCGCCGACCTCGGCGTGAATCACGTCTGGGGCTGGAGCAGCGTGGGTGTCGCCGGCAAAAATGTGGGCCTGTGGAACATCTCCGCCAGCTCCGAATATTGCAATGGCGGCCCGCTCAAGCGCGAACTGATGGAGCACATCGGCACCACCATCCTGAACATGCACAACGGCGGGCATTACAACATGGGCACGGACGGCAACTTTGCCAACGGCGAAATCTGGACCAAGGTTTACGGGCCGTACTTTATCTATTGCAACAACGTCACGAATACGCTCACGTCCACCAACCTCGCCGCCCAAGCTCTCTATAACGATGCCCTTGCCCAGGGCGCGGCCGAACAGGCCGCCTGGCCCTACTACTGGTTCACCAATGCCAATTATGCCCTAGCTGGAGGTCGCGGCGCCATTGCCGGCAAATTCGTGATCAATGACAGCGGCAATCCCAACGCCTCCGCCGGCGGCCTGTGGGTGGGCGCGATTCAACAACCCGTCACCTCCACCGGCACGTATGATTTCCAGCAGTGGATGAAGCCCTATCAATTCTGGGTGAAGACCGATTCCAACGGCAACTTCACGCTGCCCAATGTGATTGCCGGAGCGAACTACACGCTCTATGCCTTTGGCCCCGGCGCACCAGCCATCTTCATGTCGCAAAACCAGACCGGCGGCAATCCCCCGGTGCTGCGGGACCTCCCGGCCACGCCATTTGCTGTAACCGTTACCGGCGGTGCGACCAATAATCTGGGCACCGTCACCTGGACCCCGGCGCGCGTGGGACCGACCGTCTTTGAAATCGGTTACCCCAGCCGCGTGGGCAACAAATTCCGGCACGGCGACGACTGGTGGGTGGGTGAAATCGGGCCGAGCCCCGCCTATCCCAGCCCCATCTGGAGCCGCTGGCTGGAATATCCGTTCGATTTCCCGAGCGGCCTTAACTACGTGGTCGGCTCCAGCCGCTGGAATACCGATTGGAATTTTATCCTGCCCGTGGTCACCGACAGCGCGGGTAATTACAACAACTCCACAGCCACCATCACCTTCAACCTCGCCACCACGCCCACCAACGGTGCGCAGGCGTGTTTATATCTCGGCCTCACCTCGGACTATTATTCCGCCATTATTCTGACGGTGAATGGCAACAACCTCGGCAGTGTCAGCGGTGTGAGCGGCACGCCCACCACCAGCATCCCCACGAGCGGTTATTATACCGGTTATAGTGATAGCGACTCCAACATCCGCGAGGGCAACAATGCCGCCGCCTCCGATGAACGCGTTACCTTCCCCGGCTCCCAACTTCATGCCGGCGCAAATACCATCACCATTGGCATCCGCCAGATTGGTGGCAGCTATTTTGCCGATCACGCCATGTATGATTATCTCCGGCTGGAATTGACCGGCTATGTCCCCCCTGCCCCGGCGAGCGTCCTCGCCTATCCCGGCAACAATTGCAACCTCGTCTGCTGGCCCGTCACGCCGGGGGCCACCAGTTACAATCTCCTTCGCTCCACCACGTCCGGCACGAACTACGTTTCCATTACCAACGGGGTCACCGGCCCCGTCTGCGGCAGCGGCACCAACAACGCCACCTATCTGGACACCACGGCGGTAAATGGCACGACGTACTATTATGTTGTCCGCTCCATAAACCCGACCGGCAGCAGCACCAACTCGCCGCCAAGTGCGGCGGTAACTCCTTCGACCGGCATCGCCGCCACCGCCACCGCCGCCCCCACCGGCCTGACTGTCAGCGCCACCGGACATCAAAGCGTGTCGCTGACCTGGAACGCGTCCCCCGGCGCGAGCTTCTACTCCCTCTGGCGCTCCACGCTGGTGAATACCGGGGGCGGCTCCTCCAATACATTGAGCACCATCCCGCTCAACAACACCAATACCGGCACCACCTTTACCGACAATACCCTGACAGACGGCAGCATTTACAGCTATACCATCACAGCGACTGGTCCCGGCGGCACCAGCACCAATTCGGCGGCGGTGATCGGCGTGCCCCTGCCCGCCGCCCCGGCGACCGCGCCCGGCTCGCTCACCGGCTCCTTCGTGACCACCAACATCACCCTGAATTGGTCGGCCGTTTCCGGGGCGATTGGCTATGCCATTTATCGCGGCACCAGTGCCAGCGGACCGTTCACCTATTTGCAAACCATCACGGAAACGACCTACAAGGATTATGGGCTGAACACGAACAACAACTATTTCTACAACCTCTACGCCATGAATATCGGCGGCGTTTCCACCAATGCCACCGTGGTCGTTCTCGGCGCCCCTATCGCGCCTGGCCTGAGCGCCATTGCTGGCAACACCCTGGTCACCCTGAACTGGAGCGCCGTCGTGGGGGCCACCAATTACACGTTGCAAACCGCCACCAACAGCGGGGGACCTTACACCACGCTGGTGAACACCACGAACACCACCTTCATCCACTCCAATCTCGTCAACGGCACGACCTATTACTACGTCGTCTATTCGCAGGGGCCCAACGGTCAAAGCCCGCTCTCCACCGAAGCCTCGGCCACGCCGTCGCTGGCGGCGGGCGGATTTTTCTGGATCAACACCCTCACCAGTGCGGCGCAAAGTTGGAATGTAACCAGCAATTGGAACATTGGCACCGCCTTCCCCAACGGCGCGCAAACCATTGTCACCGTCAACTCGGCCATCGCCGCCGCGCAAACCATCAACTTAAACCAGGCCATCACCGTCGGTTCGCTCAGCCTTGGTACCGGCGGCGGAGCCTTCACACTGGCGGCGGGCGGGGGCGGCCTGACCTTTGATAATACTCCCGGAACCGCCACACTGTTGGAATTGCCCGCCAGCAAGGGCGACATCATTGCCGCGCCGCTCACGGTGAACGGCAGCCTGCTGGTGACCAATGCCTCGACTAATACGTTGAGCATTTCCGGAAATATCTCCGGCACCGGCAGCACGCTATCCCTCTGCGGCAACACGACCTTGAGTGGTACGGACAGCTACACCGGCGGCACCACGCTGAACAGCGGCACCCTCACCTTTTCCGCCGGCAGCGCCATCCCCGCCAGCGGCACGTTGACACTGAATGGCACCGCCTCCGTAAACGTCGTCACTGCCAACGGCCTGCCCAGCGTCCTGATCAACGGAACAAATACCATCACCGGCAACGGCACCAGCGGCACCGGCATTGCCAGCCTGAATGATGCCGGCCAGCTCACCCTCTACATCAGCGGCGGCAGCAAAGTATTCGATCTTACCGGTGCGGTTTCCGGCAGCGGCACCCTCACCCTCGGCAGCGCGGCCATTACTCTGCGTTTGAACGGCACCTCCGGCAATACCGGCACCATTTTTAACCTCGGCACCGGCAACAATTATTGCAACATCCGCAACGGTCCCTTTGGCATCGCTTTGGGCGGACTCGCGGGCGGTGCCAACACGTTTCTGCAAGGCGCCAGCTCGGCATCCACCACAGCCACGTTTACCATCGGCGGGGCCAATGCCAACACCCGTTTTGACGGCACCATTCAAAATGGCGGCTACACCGGCAACCCGGCCGTCGTCATTGTGAAAACCGGCTCCGGCACCCAAACGCTAACCGGCGCGAACACCTATACCGGCGGCACCAGCATCAATGGCGGCACCCTGCTCGTCAGCAACCTCACCGGCAGTGCGACCGGCTCCGGCGCGGTCACCGTGGCCAGCGGCGGCACCCTCGCCGGCAGCGGCATCATATCCGGCAACGTCACCGTCAATTCCGGCGGCACCCTCGCGCCCGGCAACGCCGCCACCACCCTGACCCTCGGAAACAATCTGACGCTCGCCAGCGGGAGCACAACGATCATGCAACTTTCGCACTCCCCCATGAACAGCACAACGGTGGCACTGAGCGGCACGCTGAACGCCGGCGGCACCTTGATCGTCACCAACGCCGGCGGCACCGCCCTGACGGCCGGGGACACCTTCAACCTGTTCAATGCCGCCAGTTACAGCGGCAGCTTTGCCAGCGGCAGCTTTGCCAGCGTCACCCTGCCCGCGCTGGCAACGGGCCTGGCCTGGAACACCGCCGCCTTGAATGCCAGCGGCATCCTGTCCGTGGCGGTGGCAAGCAAACCGGTTTTTGGAAATCTGTCCGTGACGGCGAATGGCTTGAATTTCTCCGGTACCGGCGGTGTGGCCAACGCCAACTATTATCTGCTTGGCAGCACCAACCCTGCCACCACGATCAGCAACTGGACCCGCTTACTGACGAACCAGTTTGATAGCAATGGCAACTTTAACTTTACCAACAGCATCAAAGCCAATACTCCGCAATCCTACTATCAGCTGCAGCTGCCATGAACTTCAGTCCAGGGTGACGATGCGAAAAAAACACGCGGTCGGGACAGCAGTGTTGGTGGCGGTACCTGTCCCCCCGGCAGCACCGGTGCCACCCGTTCCGTCCGAAGTTGAACCGCTCCCCGCCGCCGTCGCCGCCGGGACGATGAATTGGTAAGTCGTGTCCGTCGGAATCACCGTCTGGACATCCGTCCAGTTCACCAAGTCGCTGGAGGACTGGATCACATAATGCCACTCTGGCACGCAGGTCATCTTTGCCTGGAACGATGCGTTGGCATATTGCCACCCCTGCCATTGCACAATCGGCGGCGGACCCAGCGGCACATAAGTAAAATTGGTCATCACCAACTCCACCGGCTGGTTGCCCTGCGGCGGCGTGCCATTCTCCAGCCAGAGATTGATATGCACCTGCTCGCCGCCGGCCGGCGGGACGCCAATGGCACAATTCCACGTCGCCAGAATGTTCGTGGCCGCCGGTGGCGAAACATACCGCCCGTTCAGGCTTTGATAGGCCACGTTCGTGGACTGCCAAGTGAAGCTGTGGGTGGAATTCGTGACCGTGACCGGCAGGGAAAAGTTGAGCACCTGCCCATAGTTGTAGGGCGAAATTGCATAGTCCTCCACATCACTGGGCCCGTAGGAGTATTCCCAGCGGGACTGCTCAATGTCAATTTCCCGGTCGTTATAGGCGGCGTCATCGCTCCACGTGAACATGCCCAGCACCACGTTCGAGCCCAGCACGCTCACCGGGCTGTTCACGCTGAAGCGATACTGGCCATAGCCGAGGCTGCGGTTGTTGATGATCTCCGGGCACAGCCACTCGCCATTCGTATAGGTGATTTTCAGGTGCAGATATCCCAGCGAATCCACCCAGCTGTTATTCGTGCTGTCGGTAAAATAATTCGGCCCGGGACCATCCGTGCTGCTGCCGCTGGATTTCAGCGACCAGGTGTAACCGGAGAACTTGAGCTGGCGCACCGCCGGATTCGTGCGAATCACATACGCCTCCGCCAGGGCATCAGCGGGAATCACCAGACTATTGGTCCCGTTGCCACATGGCGCGCTGTAATTCGACGGCACCACCACGGCGGCGATTTCCGTTGCATTCGTATCCGAGGGAACCGTGGTGATATCCGCGCTCCAGCTGCCGTTGCTTTGGATCGTGGTCAACTGGCTGGCGCAATAGGGTTTGCTGTACCAGCCGCCCGCCACAAAAATAAACACCGCCACACTGTTGGTCGCTGGGTTGACATTGCGAACATAGCCTTCCAGATTGCCAAACGTGCCAAACGGCGGGGTGTTGGTCACCACTATGAGGGGTGTGGCCGCGCTGGCTGAAAACACTTGGATAACCAGCAAAAACAAAGAACACGGGAAAATGCGAAGCCGGGAATTTGCCTTCTGAATCATTGTAAATTATAGCACAAATTACCTTCCTAGCAAACGGGAGTTGATAACTTGACTGACTAATAAGGCCGGCGGAACCGGGCATCCCGCCAATACCAAACCTTACTCCTTTGCCAGCAATCTGCTAACGCTTGACCGGCTTGTCCGTCTCGTACGTGAAGCTGGAAAAGATCTGCAGAAAATCCGCCGCCGGGACATCAAAGACGCCGCGTTCGGTGGGATAGCCATTCACCAATCCCGCCGGCCCGGTGGGTTTCACGTGATTGCCCCAAGGATTAAACATCCGCACCATATGGGTGGTGGGACTGTAATCCAGCACCGCCAGCACATGGCCATGCGGAATGCCTTTCGGCAGAGTCTTGTCCTTGCGCGTGCCGGTCGCCATCAACCGGTGATCAGCCGTCAGCTTCACCAGCAAATCGTGCAGCTTTTGCGGCGCCCCCGCCGGATCCTCCTTCAGCCAGCGACCCGTCGGCACGCCGGCGGTTTTATGACCGGTCAACCGCGAAATCACCGGCGCATAGTAACCGCCCCGTCCGATCAGATCCGTCACCACTGCGTCATCAGGTGCCAATTCCTCACCGGTCTTTGCCTCCCGCGCCTCCACGCTGAAATGCGCATACGCCTTTTCCAAAACCGACAGCCAGATCCCATGGTTGCTGCCCTCGGTCGCCCCCATGAGCAGTTCCGCATCCGTCACCGGGGCAACAGATATGTCCCGGCCATTGCCAAAATGAACGTCGTAACCGCCATCCATCCGTGGCCGGACCATCGCGCGAATGGCCTGCGGATGCTGGTAAACCATGGACCCGATGACCGCCAGCAAATAGCAGTCGCCCATGCCGCCCTGATGAAAGTTGGCCAGGTTGGGATCTTCCGGCAGGAACAGGGAATGATTGATGGACTGGATATGCCGGCCGTAACGGATTATCAGCCGTTGAATTTGCGGATCGTCCGCCAGGGCCTGAACCTCCGGCAAGGTCAGAGTTTTGGTGTCATCGGTTTCATCCGTATGCAAGCGCCGGCGCAGCACGGCCGCCAGCGCAGATTCATCGCCGTGTATCTGCGGATCTTCAATGACCGCGTTGACCTCCTTTAAATCAATTTTCCCATCATGATTACGGTCCCACCGGTAAAAAGCCGCCGTAAACGCCTGTTGAAAATTTACGTTCTGCTGTTCCTGATCGATGGCCGGTTTGGGCTTGGACTTGGCTTTGGGCCCGGCTTCACAAATCCCGACCGTCATCACGACAACGACCGACCAGACCAGACTGAGGTGAAGATAGCGGCTGGAATAAAAACCGGGGTTCATGGTGCAGCCTTCTCACCCTCACTTCCCCTGTGCCGCCGCCGCATCGCGATAGCGGTAGGTGGAGGCCGCCAGGCTGAACAGAATGGCCACCACAAACGTCAGGCCCGCGTAGAGCATAAATCGGTCGGTGCTCACCGAGGCGGAACTGTTGGTGGCACTGGCCAGAACTTTGGTGAGGACCGCCACGAGCAAATCCCCGAAGGCCACCGTCAACAGCCAGAAACTCATGATACTGCTCTTCATTTCCGGGGCCGCTTCGCGAAAGGCGAATTCCAAACCGGTCGTGGAAATCAGCACTTCCGCCAAGGTAAGCACCACGTAGGGTACCGCCTGCCAGAGCACGCTCAACTGCACCCCGGCTTCAATCTGCTTTTGCAACGCGGCCACGATCAGGTAGGAAGCCGACGCGAGAAACATGCCATACGCCATCCGGCGCAGCGGTGCGGCAAATTTTCCAATCACCGGATAAACCAGCAGCGTCAGCAACGGCACCAGCACCATCACAATTGCCGGGTTGGCGGATTGCATCTCCTCCGCGCCAATGCTAAAGCCCAGAATACTGGCGGGCACCATTTTTTCGCCCTGCAACACCCAGGTGGTATTGGTCTGGTCAAAGAGCGACCAGAATACCGGCACCAGCGCGAAAACAAACAGGACCGGCAGCACCGACCGCGCAGCGTCCACCTCCTTGTCACTGAAACGGGTGCGGGCTTTGGCCCAGAATCCCGCCTGACCACTCGCAGAAGGGATGAACAGCGTCGTGAAAATCACCTGGAAAAACCCGGCGTTCTTCGTTTCGCGGCTGGTGGGCACGCGGACATAATGCTTGGTGCCCAGCCAGAAAACGAAGGTGGCAATCGCCATCAGGATGCCGGGAACGCCAAAAGCAATGCTGTAGCCGTAATGATTTTTGAACCAGGGAATGACGAGGAACGAAAAAAAGGAACCGAGGTTGATGGACCAGTAAAACGCCCCATAAGCTTTTTGCAACAAATGCCCCTGTTCCGGCTTAAACTGGTCGCCCATAAAGGCCGAGACGCATGGTTTGATTCCACCAGAGCCGAAAGCAATCAGGCCCAACCCGGTGCAAAGCAAGACCATCTTGCCATGCACACTCCCCGCCAAATCACTGCACGCCAGCACCCCGTGACCGGCGCAATAAAACAAGGAAACCCAAAGAATGGTATGGTAGCGGCCGATCACCTTGTCGGACAGCCACGCCCCGAGCAGCGGCATGAAATAATTCACAAACACAAACAAGTGAACAATTTCTGTGGCCTGATCATCGGTCTGCCCGAGGCCGCCCTGGAGCACCGCCCCGGTAATGTACCCGGCCAGAATGCTGCGCATGCCGTAATAGCTGAAGCGCTCGCAGGCCTCGTTGCCAATGATGTATTTGATCTGCGCCGGCCAGCGATTTTCCACGGTTGGGGAACTCATTCGTATATTTTAGAGAAGGATTGTTGCCGCCGATTTTGAAACCATGTCCGACCGGCCACAGCACGGGCGGGCATGGAAAACTCCCGTAAGTTTTCCGGCTGTTGTCCACCAACCGCCAGCATACTCCAAATTCCTGCCGGGCTTCTGCTGGTTTTCAAAATTCAAAACCATGGGCCAAAATAACCGGGGCGTTCCGCTATTTCCAGCGCTATTTGCGCCGATGACGCCAAAAATTACCATTTCTTCATTTATAGCGAGGGATTGAACGATGGGTCGGGAATAGGCAACCCCATTTTGCCGCTTGCCTCACAATCCGCGCCAAAACATATTCAATCAGAACGAGCTGATTAGCCCATGACCAAATCTACCGTCACCCAAATCCGGGAACGTTTTGACGCCGATGTCGAACGGTTCTCCAACCTCGAAACCGGCCAATCCGCCACGATTGATGCGCCGCTGTCCTTGGCGTTGATTGCGGCGACGGCCGCACGCGTTACGCCTCACGCCACCGCGCTGCTGGATGTCGGCTGCGGGGCGGGTAATTATTCGCTCATGATTCTGGAGCAACTGCCAAACCTGGATGTGACGCTGGTGGACCTCAGTCGCCCGATGCTCGACCGCGCCGTAGAACGCGTAAGCCGCGCCACCGCCGGCCGGGTGACGGCGCTGCAAGGCGACATCCGCGAGCTGCCGCTGGCGGCAGGGCAATACGATCTCATTTGCGCCGCTGCCGTGCTGCATCACCTGCGGGAAACGGCCGAATGGCATCAAGTCTTTGCCCAATTTTACACTGCACTCCGGCCCGGCGGTTCCCTGTGGATCTCCGATCTCATCGAACATTCGGATGCCCGGGTGCAGTCGCTCATGTGGGAACGCTACGGCGCCTACCTGGCGCAGCTCAAGGACGAAGCTTATCGCGACCATGTCTTTGACTACATTGCCAAAGAGGATTCTCCGCGTCCGCTCTTGTTTCAACTGGACCTGCTGCGCACCGTGGGATTCAGCCAGGTGGAACTATTGCACAAGAACAGTTGTTTCGCGGCGTTTGGTGGAATTAAGGCAGGCAGCCTATGAACTGATGCCCCCCAAGCCGCCATTCCACAACTCCACCCCGTTCTCCGCCAGCCGTTGCTTCACCACCTCAATATGGTGACGGTCATGCGTCTCCACCGTGCACAGCACATGCACGCGCGACAGGTCCGGACCCGCAAATGTGCGGTTATGGACAATCTCCGTCACGTTCGCCCCGGCCGCCGCCAGCACGCCCGCGAGATGCGCCAGCGCCCCCGGCCGGTCATTCAGCAGTACATCGAAACGCCAGATGCGTCCGTCCGCCGCCAGACCGCGTTCGATCACGCGGCTGTGCGCCAGCGGATCAATGTTCCCGCCGCTTAACAACAGTACCACCCGCTTGCCCGCCAGTTCCGGCAATTTGCCGTCCAGCAACGCCGCCAGTCCAGCCGCCCCGGAACCTTCAATGATGCACTTTTCCAATTCCGCCAGCCGCAGGATCGCCAGCGCCAGCGATTCCTCGCTCACCGCCACCAGCCGATGGGCCAGCGGCTTTACTATCGCCAGCGTCTGTTTACCCGCCTCGGCCACCGCCAGACCGTCGGCCAGCGTGTATTGTGTGTTGATTCGCACCGGCGCGCCCGCAGTCAGGCCGGCGGCAAAACTCGCGGCATTTGCCGGCTCAATCCCAATCACCTGCAAATCCGGTTTCAACGCCTGCAACACTGTGGACATCCCCGCGAGCAGTCCGCCGCCGCCCACCGGCACCAGGACTACCTCGGCGTCCGGCGCCTGCTCCAGTATTTCAAATGCCATCGTCCCCTGCCCCGCGATCACGTGCGGATGATCAAACGGATGGATGTACGTCAATTGTCCTTCCGCAGATAACCGCGCCGCCTCGCGCCGCGCCTCGTCATAAGTGTCCCCATGCAACACCACGTTGGCGCCGAACTGGCGACACCGCGAAACCTTGACCAACGGCGCGAACCTCGGCATCACCACCGTCACCGGCACGCCCAGCAACCGCCCGTGCCACGACAGCCCCAGCGCATGATTACCCGCCGACGCCGCGATTACCCCGCGCCGCGCCTGCTCCGTCGTGAGTTGCGCCAACGCATTGCGCGCCCCGCGCTCCTTGAAGCTCCCCGTGCGCTGCAAATGCTCCTGCTTGCAGAAAATCCTCACCCCAGTCAATTCGCTCAACGCCGCCGACTCCACGCACGGCGTGCGCACAATCGCGCCATTCAGGCGCGCGCGCGCCGCCACGATTTCGGACAGGGTCACCGGAGAGGCTGTTTGGGTATTCATATTGGTTTGATTTTTAAAAAACAAAAAACCCTGAGTGTTAAACTCAGGGCTTTCGGAAATTAGCGGCAGTTTATCAATGCGCGTTCATCCCCGCCCCGAGCCGGAGCGAATAATAATCGCCATGTTCATCATGGCCGATGAGAAGAAACGCATCATTGCGAATGAGTTCTACCGCACGGCGGGCGGAATGTCAAGGCGGTGAAGCCGGCCGACAACGGCTCAAGGCTTCTTAACCGCGGTCGGATCCCACCGCGCGATCGTATCCCGAAGTATTTGTGGCACGAGCGGTTTTTTGACGTAATCGTTCATGCCGGCGGCCAGGCATTTTTCCTGGTCCCCCTTCAGCGCATGCGCCGTCATGGCGATGACCGGGATGTTGTGGTTGAGCACGGCCGAACCGGGCGAACGGATCGTTTGCGTGGCTTCGTAGCCGTCCATGATGGGCATCTGGCAATCCATCAGCACGAGGTCGTAGGGCATGTTGGACAGGGCATCCACGCATTCCTTGCCATTGGCCACGGCATCCGCGCGATAGCCGAATTTGTTCAGCATCAGCATCACCAGACGCTGGTTGATGCTGTTGTCTTCCACCACCAGGATGCGGCAATTCTGCGAGGCTTTGAAGTGCTCTTCCGCGCCGGCGGGGGCGCGGGCGGAATAATCGGAGGTCACGGCGGCAGGGCCGGCATTTTCCGCGGCGGTAATGATGGAAATCAGACTGTCATGCAGATGTGAACGGCGCACGGGCTTGCTCAGGCAGGCGGAGAAACCCAGCATTTTCAGCCGCGACAACGGCCCCCGCCAGCCCAGCGAGGTGAGCATGAGCAGCTTGGTCTGCTTGAACATCGCATCACCGCGAATGGTCTTGCCCAGTTGTTCGCCGTCCATTTCCGGCATCTGCATGTCGAGAATGGCCACATCAAACGGCCGGCCTTCCGCCACGCCCCGGCGCAAATGTTCCAGGCCGCCGCGCCAGCCATCGGCCTCGGCATGTTCGCAGCGCCACGAGAGGAGCAAGGTGCGCAACAGCAGACGGCTGGACTCGTTGTCGTCCACCACCAAAATGCGCCGTCCGGCAATGCCCGTCTCTTCCTTTTCAACATCAATCACCGCCTTGACCGGCTGCCGGTGCAACACGGCGGTGAACCAGAACAGCGTGCCCTTGCCCACCTGGCTTTCCACACCGATCTGGCCGCCCATCAGTTCGACCAGTTTGCGGGAGATGGCCAGCCCCAGCCCGGTGCCGCCAAATTTGCGCGTGGTGGAGGCGTCCACCTGGGTAAAGGGCTGAAACAATGATCCCAGCCGGTCGGGCGGAATGCCCATGCCGGTGTCGCGCACTTCAAAACGGACGGTGACGGACTCGGTCGCCGCCGATTCGAGCGTGACGCGCACCATGACTTCGCCGCGTTCGGTGAACTTGATAGCGTTGCCGGCCAGATTCATGATGATCTGGCGCAGCCGCCCGGGATCGCCCTGCAACAGCACTGGCACCGAAGGTTCGAGCCAGTTCACGTATTCCAGATTTTTTTCCTGGGCCCGGTACGCCAGCGTTTCCGCCACCTGCTCCAGCGTGGCCCGGAGGTCGAAATCCAGCATTTCCATGTCCAGCCGGTCGGCCTCGATCTTGGACAGGTCCAGAATGTCATTGAGCAGGCCGAGCAGATGCTCGCCGCTGGTGCGGACGATTTCCGCATACTGCCGCTGCTTGAGGGAAAGTTCGGTGTCCAGCAACAGGCCGGTCATGCCAATCACGCCATTGAGCGGCGTACGGATTTCGTGGCTCATGTTGGCCAGAAACTGGCTCTTGGCCACATTCGCGGCCTGGGCGCGGCGGCCGGTTTCCACCAGTTCGGTAACGTCAATGGTATTGAGCAGCACACCGTCGTAATGACCCTGCCGGTAAATCGGCTGGAGGCGCAGGATGACTTCGCGGGTGGCGAGCTGGCGCTGGATGATGACGGGAGCGGAAGCCGGATTCAGGCGGAACTGTTCAATGGCCTGGTTGACGCGGTCGGGGATCAGCACCGCGTGCAACGCCGCCAGATTCTCGCCCAGCAAATCCCGCCGGTTAAAACCGGTCAACCGGCAGAACCATTCATTCACCTCGATGATGGTGTCGCTGGTATCGGCAAAAACCACACCTTCATCCATGCCGGCGATCATGGAGGACAACTTGGCCGCCTCGCGCGCGCTGTTTTCCTCGGCGCGTTTGCGCTCGGCATTTTCCTGGAGGAGCAGCTGATGATTGAGTTCTTTTTCCCTCACCAGCTCGCGCTGACCGGCGATCAGGGTGCGCACCGCGTCCAGCAGGAATGATTCATTGCCCTGATCCTTTTCCGGGGGATGCACCAGCCCGGGCATTTCGGAGGAAAGATCCCGCACCAGCTTGGCCAGCTCATCCAAGGTCTGCTCCAGCCGCAGGTTGGAACTGCGGAGCGAATCATTCAGCCGGTTGCTCTCCGCCGTGCTGATTTCCAGGGCGCGGTTCAGCCGGTTGTTTTGCTGCTCGGACTGGTTGTAGCTGACATCAATATCATTCAGGAGCGTGACAAACATCTCCGGCGTGATCTGTTTGGACAGCTCGCGCAACTGGACATCCTGAAGATCAAGCTGGCGCGCCTGCTCCGGCTTCAACCCCAGCCATTTCCTCAACTGTATGCGGAGGACGTTATGCATCCCATCTGAGATTGTGACTCAAACTTCCTCGGACAAGGTCGTGACGGTCATCGTCTGATTATGGAGCTCGCAATGGCCGCTGTCCTTATAATAGCCGATTTCGCCGTAGGTATAAAATCCGCTGATAACGGTTTCCGCCGGCAGGTGGGTGGCGACTTCCTCAATCTCCATGTCGGTATGGCTGCCCATGAGCAGCTTGCGGCCGACGCAGCTGAAGAGCAAGGCAAGCTGGGCGGGAACGGATCCCGCCGGCAGAACGGCCAGTTCGGCGGCGGTGCCGGCACCGGCGACCAACTGGCGGTTGTTCGCGTGCATCAGGCGCACATTGGAACCCTGCGGCACGTCACCCGCAAACGTCAGCGAACCCTTTTCACGGTCCACGGCGAGCAACGTGCGGATCAGCCCTTCATCGCCATCGGCGATGCGTACGGCCAGCGGATAAAGCAGGCCCGTGGCAGGCAGGTTGGCGGCTTCCTCGCCTAGATAGGCGCTGTACACGTCCAGTGCGCGCTGGCCGTCAATTTCATAAACCACATTCGCCTCGGAACGGGTCACGCGACGGTCCATGCCGAAAGACACCCAGCCGCTGCCGGACATCACGCGGGCGTTAAATTTCCGGCCGTAAAAGCCGACCGCCACCACCTGGCCGGAAAGCAGTTCGCTGCCTTGCACTACATAGGTGCGACCGAAACGCGCGTCGTCCCCGGCCAGCCCGCCGCTGATGACCGTGGTTTCAGGCAGCGCGCCGCGCAAGCCGCGCACGAGTTCCGCGCCATTCACCTTCAGGCCGTCACTCAAGACGAGTACATAACGGAGATCCGGCTTCAGCAGGGCCTTGCCCAGGACCGCGCCGGTTTCGGCGGAGGCCGCCATGCTGGGAATCACCGCCCGCTCGATGGCGATATCGGTGCTGGCCATATCCAGCGTCGTCACCGTCACCCCGGTGCGGTGTTCCACCACGCCATTGCGGCTGATTTCACCGGCCGTGGAGCAGCCCACAATCGGCACCCCGGGAAAGGCCGCCGCGATCTTCTGCAATTCCCCCGGCGCTTCCAGTCGTTCGACCGAACCAAAAATAATTACCAGCTGGGTCTTGCCCGTAAATTTCACGGTCCGCATGTGCTCGGTAAATGTAGAGAGTACCTGTTGTTCGATCTTCATAGTGTCTTATGCCGTTATTTGTGGTTTTTATGCTGACAGACAATGATCAACCCGCCATGCCGGGATGGCAACCCCGCAAATGCTCCAATCCCATGTTTCTGACGGTAGCTGCTTCTGAATTGTTTTGGCAGCGCTGACTGCTGGTGAAAGTATGTAAATCCCCATCGGGCGCAAGTTTTTTCGGTTGACCGGATGCGAAATGCACGGGCTTGTCCCCGCGTCCGAATTCGCTACTCTTGGGCGCATGCGCAAATTCATTTCCGCCCTGATCCTGGGCCTGAGCTGGCCGGTCATCGGCGCCCAGATTGATTTCAATTTGGCCGGCACCCCCGCCGGCCCCCTGCCCCCGGGTTTTCGCCCCGCCTTGGCCGGCGCCGGCCTGCCCGGCCAGTGGTCGATCCAAACCGATGCGGTCCCCCCCGCCACCGCCGACCCCAAAGTGACGCCCCCGATCCGCCAAGGTGTTCTCGCCCAGACGGCTGTCGATGCCACCGATGAACATTTCCCGCTCTGTGTTTATGACGGGTACACCTTCCGTGATTTCAAGTTCACCACCCGCTTCAAACTGGTCAGCGGCTTTATCGAACAGATGGGCGGCATTGTCTTCCGCTACCAGAACCCGACCAACTTTTACGTACTCCGCGTCAGCGCCCTCGGCCATAACATCCGCTTTTACAAGATGGTCAACGGCACCCGCTCCACCCCGATCGGACCCGCCGTGGAAATCACCACCGGCACCTGGCATACCTTGGCCGTCACCTGCGAAGGCACCCAGATTATTTGCTGGCTGGACGATAAACCCGCCATGCCACCGCTGAATGACACCACCTTTGCCACCGGCAAGGTGGGCTTCTGGACCAAGTCGGATGCCGTCACCTATTTCACGGACGCCAGCGTCAATTACGTGCCCCGCGTGCCCGCCGCGCAGGCCCTGGTGGACCGGATCCTCGAAAAACAGCCGCGTATTGTCGGCCTGCGGATCTACACCCTGAACACGAACAACGCCACGCAAGCCATCGCCAGCAATGTGGCGGATGACGTCGGCCATCCCGGCACGGATGCGGAAAAATCCGCCATCACCGACGGCAAGGTGTTCTTTGGCCGCGGCACCGATACGGTGGTCGTCACCCTGCCCTTCCGTGACCGCAATGGCGATCCCATGGCCGCAGTGCGGGTGGAACTGAAGGACTTTTTCGGGGAAACCGAGGACACCGCCACCACCCGCGCCGTCAATATCTTGAAGCTGATGCAGGATCAGATCACTTCCACGGAAGAGTTGCTGGAGTGAGGGCGGGCTCCTGATAAATTTTGTCCCGTTTTTCATGCAATTGAAACCTTGCATTCATTGCCCGGTTAAGATAGTTTTGTCGTCCCTTTGGCGCACCCATAGCTCAATTGGATAGAGCGGCTGACTACGGATCAGCAGGTTATAGGTTCAACTCCTATTGGGTGCACCACTTTTCCTAAGGAAAATGAAGCACGCCCGGAAATTTGCACAGAGTTTGCACAAAATCCGGTACGATCCCCGGATAAACGTGTGAAATTTCCAGTTACCATCCGCCACCGCAATAGCACGGCGAAAATCTACCGCCCCGCCGGTTCATTCGCTTACTACCGCGTAGCCTTCACCACGGCAGGCAAACGCAAGATGCAGACGTTTGCCGCCTATTCCGATGCCAAAGCCGCCGCCGAACGCATTGTGCGGGAAATCGCGCAAGGCTCGCAAGCCGCCAGTTTGTCCGCCAGCCAGTCCCAGGACGCCATTGCCGCGTTTGAACGCCTTGCCATGCTCTACCAGTCCACCGGGCGCAAGTTCTCCTTGCTAGGGGCGGTTTCCGATTATGCCGACATCATCACCAAACTTGGCAACCGGCCACCGCATGAAGCCATTGACAGTTATTTGCAAACGGCGGCAGTTGTTAAGCGTATAGACATTGCCGATGCCGTCCGGGATTTTCTGGAAAGCCGTAAGCACCGGAGCGAAGCCAAAGACGGGAAACGGGCGCAACTGTCCCCGGTCTATGCCAACAATGTCCGCTCATGGTTGAATGATTTTGCCGCCACCTTTCCCGGTACGGCGGTTTGCGATTTGAGCAAGGAACTTCTGAATACCTTCATTCAAAAACACCGGGCCGTTTCTGCTAAAAGCCGCAATGACCGCCGGGCCACCGTAAAAATGTTTCTGGCATGGACGGTACGGCAGGACTATCTGCCCGCGAATCATCGCCTCTTTGAAGCGGACGGCATGACGCGGGAAACTGTTGATTTGGCGGATACTGAATTTTACCGGCCAGACGAATTGCAGAAGTTTCTGGATAACGCCAACCCGGAATTGCGTTCAGCCATCGCCATTGGCGGTCTCGCTGGTTTGCGCGTCGAAGAAACCATGCGCTTGGACTGGGCAGACGTTTGGCGTGTCGAGGGGCATATCGAAGTCACCGCCATAAAATCCAAAACCCGGCAGCGCCGGTTGGTTAAAATCTGCCCGGCCCTGTCTGCTTGGCTGAAATCATGTCGCAACAAAACCGGCAAGGTGTATCCCAGTGGCGGGAATTACTTTCAGGAACAATTCGCCACGTTGCGGGATGATCTGGCAATTTCGATTCGCCGCAATGGACTGCGCCACGCCTTTTGCACCTACCATTTCGCCCTTGAATCCAACGAAAATTTGACCGCCGCACTAGCGGGTAATTCCCCCGCTATGATTCACAGCCATTACAAAGGACTGGCCACGAAAGCCGACGCGGAAAAATGGTTCAACGTGCGCCTCAAGTCGGCCATCGCGGGATAAATCCCGCCATAAAAAATGAAAAGCAAATCCGGCACCACCAACAGCAAGCACAAATCGGATAAGGAACTGCGCGAAATTGAACGGATTGAAAACGAAGCTTGGATACCGTGGCATCCAGACAAAGACCCGGTCTTTAAATTTGCCTTATGTGCGGCGAACCTTTTGAGCAAAAGTCGAGGACGTAAATTTTCCGATGTTCCTGATTTTTTTAACAGCAGAGACAAAATAGATTTATATTTTGAAATGTTGTGTCTGTGCGCTGGTGAATATCCTGATGCTGCCAAACGGCTCCACTTAATCGCTACCGCCGCCGTGACCGCCCTTCATTCTGCTGCCGAAAAAGCACCGGCCAATTTCAGGACAATTGCAAACCTAGAAATCTGTTTTCCTGGCATCGTCAGTCATCATCCTGATTTTGCCAAAAATCAAAAATTATTGATGGGAAAAATCGGTCTGGGGAAATCATCCGGGTTCAATCTGAAAGGTAAACCATTTTCTCTTTTTAGCACTGAAACAAGAATCGCATATCAACTGGCTGATTATATAAACAGGATACGAAATGACGATGCCGGGTCAATTTGGAGTAACGGACTATTTGAGAATAAAATTAAAGGAGAGTTGGTTGCCCTGCCGCCGTTTTCAAGGCAGACCTATAAGCAATGGTGGAAAACTGCCGAAAAAATGTTTATTCATCGCATGGGCGAGAACTTTGAGGACAGCGAAGAGTTCAAGAGCTACTGGCGAGGGGATGCCTACAAAGAGCAAAGTCCAAATAATCCGGGTAAAAAAGTCTTGATGCGAAACCACCGCGCCTTGATTCGCCGGGATATTAAAAAACGCATCCAGCAGGCTTTTCGGAGCATTGCTAAAAAGTCATCCGCCGTGTCCTAAATTCAGGGTTAATATATGCCATGATGGTTTTGGGGTTGTTTGCCATTGTGTGTATATATGGTTAACGACCTGAAACAAACAGCAACGGCGAGCGGGGATTCATTCCTCGACGAAAAACAAATTCTGGCGCGGATTCCAATTTCCCGCAGGACTTTATTCAACTGGCGAGCGGCCGGGAAAATTCCACATGTCAAAATAGGCCGAAGGAATCTTTTCCATTGGCCGAGTGTTGAATCCGCCCTATTGCGGATACAGCGGGGAGGTGCCGAATGAAAATAGCCCTTCAATCATTATCATTAGCGGAAATCCTGCAACTACATTCGGATATTCAGGATGCCGCCCGTACATCGCTTGCCAAGGCCATCCGTATCGGCGGATTGCTGTCCGAGATTAAAGCCGGTTTAAAGCATGGAGAATGGCTACCCTGGCTTGAAGCAAATGCACCTTTTTCCGAACGAACCGCCCGTAACTATATCCAGTGTCATAACGAACGTGACCGGCTGAAATCGGCAAGTGTTGCCGATTTGTCCGGGGCATATTTGCTTCTGACGGAACCAAAGAAAGACACGCTAACCCCGGCAGAACAAGCCAGACGGGCCGAACTTGAAATCAGGATTGAGCATGGCATTTCAATAACTTTGGCCACAATGGCGAAGTTTGTTCAGATAATTGGGCCGGATGACCCGCTGCATTGTGAAACTTTACACGAACAAAGTTATTACGCTCAGTTTCCAGAGCGGCGGGCAGACCTTGATGAGGCGGCATCTTTTGCAACTTTTATGAGAGGCGTAATCGTTGGCGCGAGGTTCAAAGCTGGCGGGGCAATTTCCAGACTGGAGCTAATGTATCTTGACAAGATAACCGAACAAGGCCGGGTGTTTGATACAAAGATCGGCGAAGGCCATGATTGACAACCCGCCAAAACCACGTCCACCGATGGCGCAATCGGCAAAACGTTTGCAAACCCATGCTCTCCGCAAAGACACAGGATTGAATGCGTTAGCTGTTATGAGTTGGCAGCCGAAACAAGCTGACACCGTATGGACGCGTAGCGAATTGGCCGCGCTTTACGAGCATCTTCACAACGGAAACGACACAACCCATTTCGTTATGGGCTTTAGAGACAAAGACGGTTGCAAAAAATACGTCCGTTCAAAGAAGTTGCCCGTCCATCGGGCAATATCCTGGGCATGTTCAAGCATCGCCAGTTTGCCAAAATCGCGGCTGGCATTCGTCCCCTATTCAACCAACGACCGGCAACAATCACGCTGGGGTGGTATGGATTTTGACGCGCACCAAGAAGGACAGGCCGACAGGGCGCGGGAATTGGCATTTGCTGCATTTCGTGTATTGTTGAACGTGCCAGACGTGGCCGTGATTCTTGAATCGTCAGGCAGTGGCGGTTGGCATGTATGGGCGATCTCGCCGGACTTCCACCCCACCGGCGAATGGGTTCGGCTTTTGAAATCCGTTGTGGCCACAATCGGAACAGTCATAGTCTCCGGCGTCTGCGAAATCTTCCCGCCGGACAGTTTGACGTCTCGATTCGGCAAAGGGATGCGTGCGCCCGGCTGCTGGAATCCCGGCACGGATACTTGTTCGCAAATCGTATGGGAAAATTGCCGTACTTCCCTTGAATCCGTCCTATCGGGGAAGTTTAAAACCGCCCCCTTGAATAGCAATGAATTAGAAACTGACTTCCCCGATACAAAGAAAGAAACTTCTTTCTCTGTCTCTCTCTACCGGGAAGGGGAACTGCTTAACAAGCTGGGTATCTCCGCCACCGGAACCCGAAATGGGAAGTTGGCTGACTTGGTTGGGGAAGTTTTTTACCAAGTGGGGCGGAACATGGCACGTCGGCTGGCATCCGCCCAGTTTCAAACCAAGACAGCGGCAACAAAGGCAACCGAGTCGGAACACTTGGAAAGCTTTGAAAATTTGTGGGCCGGGTTGCATGATAAATGGATGGCGGCACTGTCGGCACCGGAGAGGGATATTTTCCTGCGGCTGGAAACCGATAATGAGCGGGATGCGTTTCGCATCTTGCGGAGCTACGCTCGGAAAGCGGAGCTAGACGGCGCGGCCGATTTTCCGATTGTGCGGGACAACTTTGCGGAACGTTTGGGAATCACTGGCAAAGGGGCGGCGTGGATTCGGGACAAGCTTGCCAGGTTGGGGGCAATAGAAAAAACAGTCGAATACATTCCAAACAAAAGCTCGGCACGTTTTAAATGGCTTCAGGCTATTTCATTCAATGATTAAAATACCGACCCGACCCCGGCCGGGTGTCATTCGGCCTGGCCAGCGGAAACCATACCGCAAGGGGACGCACGCCCAAATTGACCAGCGACGCGGCCATGTCGCCCGAATGCTGGCAAATGGTGCGACCAAGACGGCAATTCACCGCGCCATCCGCAAAAAGTTCAATCGGGAATGGCGAACCTCAGATCGGGATATAGCTTTCATAATCGGCACGAATACACGACTCGGGCGCGCAGGCGCGAAAAGTGAGCAAAAAGGGTATTCGGCCCTACTGGCCGGAATGGCCAAAGCTTACGATTCCAGCGGGAAATGAGATTTTCCCCGTTTTCCGACACCCCCGCTTTATGCGGCCACGGCCATGGTGGCAAATGACTACCGTCCGCCCGCGCATGGAGTGGTTGCAAAATGGGGTATTGTCTCCCCCTGCCATTCGTGTTTAAATCAAAGCGTCAGTCAAAACACGATCAGAAAAAACACATAACAAACATTTTGCGTAGCTTCGGCTGCGAGTCTCAGTAGAAAACCGCGAATTTTCAAATGCAAAGAGACTGCGTCGAGCACGCGCCCATCGGGCGCGGCTTGATTCACTTCTTTGCATGGGCGCTTCGCGGTGCCTCTACTGAGGTGCGTTAGGCTCGCGCCCCTTTAATTTTAGGCGGCATGAGCAGGCGGAAAGGAAATTATGCCTGAAAATTTTGTAATCAGCCCATGCCAGCATTGCGCCGGGAATATCGAATTTGACGCCACCCGCGCTGGCGAATCCGTAGCGTGTCCCCATTGTGGACAGGAAACAGTGTTGGTTACCGCATCAAACACACCACCAATACTCGATTCAAACATTCGGGATAAATCCGTAAGAGGCACCATTCTTGATTTCACGGTACAAACAAATCTTGGATTTATTTCCGGGGATGATGGTCAACGCTATTCGTTTCAGGGCACCGAATGGAAAGAAGGCGGAAAATTCCCAACAAAAGGGATGCGAGTAGATTTTTCGCCACAAGTAAGCTCCGCATGTGCAATTTATCTGCTCCAAGATGCATCGGCTACTATTTCAGGAACTGGTGAAAAAAGGGATTGCAACCATATTGCGGCCGCCCTTTTTGCAATCTTCCTAGGCGCACTAGGGATTCACAAATTTTACATGGGTAAAACACAATTAGGTTGTATTTACATAATTGCAGGGGTAGCAACCTGCGGTTGGGGGTGGATAATAACCGGGTTGATTGGTCTTATAGAAGGGATTATTTATCTATCAGCGACACAAGCAGAATTTGAGCAGAAATATGTATTTCCATCTCAGGGAAGAATTAATTCTAAATCGATGTTGAACAAGTCCATGTTGGTTTGGATGATTGGAATTTTCGCTTTAGCAATAACCATCGGAATTATTGCGGTTGGATTTGCTGCCGATAATAAATTAAAGCCCGCCAAAAGCGGCTCGACAAATTCATTGAATCATAACGGTCAGAGCAAAGACGCACTGGTATTTCAACAGGGAAATATTGATGTTGAAATAACTGACATTGTTCACGGCTTCACCACTGGAGAGAGTCCAAATGAGAGGGGTTTAATTGTGAAGACTAGCAATTTTCTACTGTTTACAGTTAGTATTTCTAATCACAGCACTAACAGAATATATGATTTTACAACATTCAGAAAAGACGCCCTTTTGACGGATGACAAGGGAAATGTCTGCAAAAAAAGTATTGGGTGGAAAAATCCGAATGGAATGGCCGACGGATGGGTGCCGCCTTACCCATTTAATAAAAAGCTTTTCACAAATTCAGACCGGATACGACCTCAGACTGGACGTGAAGACATGTTGGGGTTTGAAATTCCTGACTCTACTGCCCATGTCTTCCATCTCGAATTTTCCGCAGCAAATTTTGGCGGGATTGGTAAAATTAACTTTGAAATTCCTGTGAGCGAGATAAGTGGCTGGTAATTGTAAATTCAGACGGTCAGTTTTTCCACAAAACTAAACAGCACTCAGATCAACTGCGTAATACCAACCCGCGAAAATTTTTCCGGTGGCCATCGCCCAAGCCATGCCCCGCCCCGCCAAATTGACCATAGCGCGTTTGAATCATCCGGGCCGGCAATTCCACGTCCGGCGAATCAAAACAGGTGTAAAGCCATTTTCACCCCTCGCGGGCAGGATTCAGGGTGGATTCCGGCAATACAGGGGGAAAATGTGCCCCGTCACTCATGTTTAGAAAGGGGGTGTGGTCACATATTCGGTTTCACCATGGCAATCCCCTTCATAACCTGCCCGCACCGTATTATCCGCGTGCCTGCCACTAATGCACGGGCCGAAATGGCAGGCCGATTGTTTGCACAACCTTTGCACAATTCCGGGCCAGACTTGCAGTTTGCACAACCTTTGCACAGGCTAGTAGGATTGCACAGGATTTGCACAGAAAATCATGCCGCAAATTGCCCATAGAATCACGAATTGTCTTGATTTTAAAGGCGTTTAGTTGCTAGTCTATGGGCAATGAATAGCAATGAAATCCCCCAGACCAGCAGCAGCGAGAATAGCGAAATAATAGGTTCAACTCCTATTGGGTGCACCACTCTTAGGTTGAATACAATCAACTGCTTGCACCGCTTCGCCGCCACCAAAAAAAATTGAATATATTTTAATACTGCCACTTGGGGCTGCCACTTTTTGGGCTTTGAATGGGGAGGCAAATCGAGTCAATGACAGCACCACCACTACAGTCCGTTGTTGATGACATGTCATTCGCCTACAATTGGATTTACCCAACTATTGCCTAGCGAATTGCTCCCGGCGGCCATCCGCGTTAACCTGCCCTCGTATGACAGCGGCAAATAGGAGCGCAGGCTTTCGGTAATGCGATCCTGATCTCACATCAGCCGTTTCAGGTCGCGCCCGGGCTAATTTTTCTGTCTGTTTCCCAACAGGCCCATGTACTGCATTTGCTCAATGGCATATATTCGATTGGTGGGATTGCCGTCCTTGAGCAATCGGCCCAACTCAAGGCTGTAGGCTGCTTTGATGTCGGTCACATTGAGCGGTTGCCGATCGCGTGTGCGAAGAATGCCATCCTCGCCGCCTATGGGGAAATCGGCGATCTGGCGGTAAACATTTGCGGGGAATATCGCACCGGCGGCGGGGGTATAATAAATGTCCTCCCGGTCCAGATTGGCGGACATCACAACATAAGCGGAGCCAGGATTAAAATGGTAACAAACCGGCGGCGACGGTCCACTCCAACCCGGTCCGTTATCCGGTTCGCCCGAATAATGCCACAAGGTCACCCGGTTGGTATGCAACGTACCCTTTAGAACAGAAACGACCCGGAACTCCGTTGCCGATACTTTGAATGCCACCGTAAAAGCCCGGTTGGTGATGCGCATCGTGGCCAACGCCTCCCCCTTAAATATCAGATCCGAATTGGTCGCCAACGCTTCCAACCGACCATGCAATAGGCGAAGCTCCAAGTCCGACTCCAGCGCTGCCGTTATATCAGCGCATTGCCCCGGCCGCGCCAGCAGGCACAGAGTAAAACCAAGAAGCATGGCCCGGAACCGAACCATAAAATAAAACTTACTTCACCGTATTCACCAGCGGCGCGAGGCCTTCGATCCGCACTTCCAGCTTGTCGCCGGACTTGATGGGACCGACGCCGCTGGGGGTGCCGGTGAGGATGACGTCGCCCGGGAGCAGTGTGAGGTTGGTGGAGACGAAGCTCACGATTTCCGCCGGCTTGAAAATAAGCTGGCTGGTGTTGGAATTCTGCCGCAACTGGCCGTTTTGAAATTGCTGGATGCTGAGGTTGTTCGGGTCAATTTTGGTTTCCACGAACGGTCCGAGCGGCGTGAAGGTGTCGAACGATTTGCACCTCGCCCATTGGGACTCCGCCTTCTGGATGGTGCGGTCGCTGATGTCCTGCGAGGCGGTGTAACCGAAAATGTAGCGGCCAGCCGAGGAGGCGGCCACATTGCGAATCTTGCGACCAATGACAATCGCCAGTTCAGCCTCGAAATCGGTGCGATGCTGGGGAAAGGGAATTTCAATTTTGCCGCCATCGGGCAACAATGAAGTGGTGGCCTTGAACCAGATCAGCGGTTCCTTGGGCAGTTCGCGATTCATCTCGCGGGCGTGATCCAGATAGTTGATCCCGACGGCGATAATTTTGGTGGGGACAACCGGGACCAGAATTTTGACGCCCTTGCGCGGCGTGGGCTTTTTATCGAAGGTCGGCGAACCAAACACGTCTCCGTGCAACCGGAAGATTTCTCCATCCACCACCTTGGCATGGAAGATCTCGTTGTCTTTTTGGAACCGCCCAATGGCTGCCATAGGCGGGGAGGCTAACAAAGCAGCTTGCTTCGCCGCAAGCTAAATGCTTGGCTCACGGACGGCACAATTTATTCGCAATACCCTTGCCATGATGCACTTATAATGCAATATATTTGAAATCTCAAATTTGAAATTTGAAATAAACCATGACCTACCAACGTTTTGAGGAATTGCCGGTGTGGCAAGAGGCCATTAGGCTGGCCGAACGCGTGTACGAATTGACGGAAAATCCCACCTTCGCCCGGCAACGCAGTTTGCAAGACCAGTTGGAACGGGCGGCGGTTTCCATCTCCAACAATGTGGCGGAAGGATTCGAGCGAGGCACCACGCAGGAGTTGCTAAACTTTGTTTACATTGCCCGTGGTTCGGCTGGCGAGGTGCGTTCGATGCTCTGCCTGTTGGAAAGGCTGGCGCGATTTGCCCATTTGCGACCAAAAATTCCTGCCATCAAAACTATGGCTGAATCCTGCTCGCGCCAATTACGGGCTTGGGCTGGAAGCTTACAGGAGTCCCCCATCAAAGGTCAGCGGCGTCTCACCCAAGCAGTCCGTAACCAAGCGGATCAAAAAAACGAGCGGCAACTTTCAACCAAACACTGCCGTAAAAAGATAAAAAAGGTGAATCTCGCAGCACACCAAAAACGGTGTGATAGAGCGCTTGATTTCAAATTTCAAATTTTGAGATTTCAAATTAATGGGGCGAAATCCCCATTGACGTACCTGCCCCACGGGTTCTTAATTGCAGCAGCAACCAAAAGAAACCGCCATGGGCAAAGCCGATCTCCATATGCACACCACTTCCAGCGATGGAATGATGAGCCCGGCCATGCTCCTGAATTACGTCGCGGTCTGCACTGATTTGGACCTGATTGCCATTACCGACCACAACACCCTCGATGGCTGGCAGCGTGCCCGGGAATTTCAACTCCGTCCGGAAAACGACCATCTCCACGAGCTCGAACTGGTGCCCGGACTCGAAATCTCCTCGCGCGATGGCCACATCCTCGGCATTGGTATTTCAAAGCTTATCCCCCGGGATATGAGCGCCGCCGAAACCGTCGCCGCCATCCACGAACAAGGCGGCCTGGCGCTGGCCCCGCATCCGCTGGCCTGGGTGCCCGGGCTGAAGGATTTTGCCGGGGTTGGGCAACTGGTGATCAACCTCCCCTTCGACGCAATCGAGACCCGCAACTCGACCGTGACCGAATGCTGGAACAATGTGCGGGTGGCCTGGAAGAACCGTCGACGCCCGGAACCGCTGGCGGAATACGGCGGGAGCGATGCGCATTTTCTTTGGGCGGTGGGCCGGACTTGGACCGAATATCCCGGCAAAGGCTTCGCCGCGCTGCGGCGGGCGGTGGCGGACAAGACCACCCAGGCGAGTGGACTGACGTGGGGCGCGGTGAGTTTACTGCGCTATTTTCATGACCGCCATCGCTGGAAACATTTTTGCCGGGAACATAACGTTCACCTGGCGGATGTTTGATTAACGCATAATCCACCCGCCGCCGACCACGAGGTCGTCCTGATAAAAAACGGCGGCCTGACCGGGCGTGATGGCACGTTGGGGCGTATGCAGTTTTACCTTCACTTTACCACCTTCCAACGGGGTAATGGTGGCATCGGTACCGGGATGGTTATAGCGGATTTTGGCCATGACTTCGAGGGGGCCTGCGAGTTGCTCAAACGGATGCCAGTTGCAGCGTTCGGCAATGAACTCATCGCGGTCGAGGGCGGATTCATCGCCAACAACGACGCGGTTGGTTTCGGGGTCCAGTTCAACCACGTACACGGGCTTGGCGGTGGTGATGCCGAGGCCGCGCCGCTGGCCGATGGTGTAAAATTCAATGCCGTCGTGATGGCCAAGCACGTGGCCATGCACATCGGTGATTTCGCCGCGATGCTTTTGCACCAGGTTGGCCTGCTGAAGGAATCCGCCGTAGTTGTTGTCCGGCACGAAACAGATTTCCATGCTCTCCTCCTTATCGGCGGTTTTGAGCTGGCAATGCCGAGCCACGTCGCGGGTGTCGCTCTTCGTCTTTTCGCCGAGGGGAAACAGGATGCGGGCGAGCTGATCCTGGCGGAGGGAAAAGAGAAAATAGCTTTGATCCTTGCGCCGGTCGCGGCCGCGCTTGAGCAACATGCGGGAACCGTCGGCGCTCTTTTCCACGCCGGCAAAATGGCCGGTGGCGATGAAGTTGGCGCCCAACTGGTCGGCACGGTCAATGAGGCGGCCGAACTTGAGGTTCTGATTGCACATCACGCAGGGATTGGGCGTGCGACCGGCCTTGTATTCATCGGCAAAATACTGGATGACGTGCTTCTGAAATTCGCCGGATTCGTCGATGAGGTAGTACGGGATATCGAGCTTGTTGCAGACGGACCGCGCATCGGTCACGGCCTGGGGACCGCAGCACTTATCCTCGGCGCGGTTCACGCAGTCCTGCGGCCAGAGCTTGAGGGTGATGCCGATGACATCGTAGCCCTGCTCCAGCAACAAAGCCGCCGTGGCGGAGGAATCAACTCCTCCGCTCATCCCGCAGACCACGCGCTGACGCTTGGGCGAATTCATAGAAGAGACAGTATAGCACGAACCGGGGCGGTGTAAATTGCGTTTGCGGACACCAGCCCGGATCGTCCGGCCACCAACCTTCTGAGAATCCCAAGGGGATTCCGGCCCAAAGCCCTGGGTTGCGAGTCGGCGAGCTACCCAGGGTACACGCCACCAAACCGACTTCAACCGCAACGCGGTTGCGGCTTTTTGAACAGAAGCCAACGAAGGAAACGAAGATTCCTTGTTTCTTCCGTGTTGGGCCGGCACGTCGGCGCGCATTGACGCGGTGCCGGCCCGACAGGCCGGAGAACGATTTGATGGCATTTACCCAGGCCTCCGCTCGCCGACTCGCTCCTGCCTGGGCTATAACCTGGCGGGCCTTCAGCCCTTTGGCGGAGCGCGGCTGTCTCAGCCGCAGCGCGTGGCCAGGCCAGACGGCTGCGAAGTTCGCGCACACCGTGTTGGCGGAACGGCGGAAGCGTGAGAAGTTCAACGCGGCTCGGTCTGACGGCACGCTGCGGCTGAGACAGCCGCGCTCCGGCGGCGGCGGGGACCGGCTGAAGCCGGAACTCCAAACCTCAAACCGCGCCGGATTGCTCCACACCCGTTGTAAACCACGTTGCTGCGACTGGTGTTCGACACAGTCCGCTCCGCCAGGGAAGAAATTTGTCATGCGCCCCAAAACCTGAAACCGTCACGCATCAACTTATTAAAATGAGCGATAAGTTGAACCGAATTTCAACGAATGGTTGACGTGGCCGGAGAAAATTCATTTATGATTGCCGGGGACCAATCCGCCGACATCACTCAACTTTTCGATCACCAGCATCTCAATTGGATTGCGACCCGGCACAAGCTTGAGACCGAGCTGTTCATGCAACGCCTGTTTCAACTCATCCCGGGCAAGATCGGCGTTGGCGTAATTCCTGAATATGGGCCACCAAAAAGAAATCTTGGCCGGCAGGTTCGTGCCGGTTCGGTCAACCACCGGCGTGCCCAGGAACATTTCACATTCGTGCAATAGTTTGGGCAAAGAAGTGATTTGAAGGGTGGCTCCGGAAATTGGCACCGCATGGATATTGGGATCTATTTCCAAAAACAGTACGGCTTCTTCGCGGATTTCAGACCGTTGCACCAACCCAAATTGCCTCTTTAATTCCACCTGAAGCTTCTCCCGCGGATGGTCAGAATAGGTATCTATGAAATCGTATCGGCCGCGCGGCAAATCGGCCGGAAAAATCCGGCGCGTAAAGTTGATTCCATATGCACACTCGATCAAAGTCTTCATATCTACGCCGCGTCCCGCCATTTGCCCGCCGGCGGCCGCCGGCATCACCCGGGAGGCGCCCGGCTCATCGGCATGCCGGGTCGGTTGCACGACCAACATGGGTGAAGCCCCCAATATTCGCATGGGATCAAGGTCTTTCCAGATGGTGGCGGTAGCCATAGTCAAAAGGACTGCGGTGCCGGCCAACATTGTCATTTTCATTTTCACCCAGCCCATCACACCAGACGTTCCCTTGGCGAGGATTAAAGTTGAGCTGCCAGCCGCCACTCCCTTGGCTGCCGCAATGACCGAAACGGATTTTGCCAGCGCCGCCGGGGCGGCTTGAACGGAGTTGGCGGAGATGGTGACGGCCAGAATGGCGGCGGTTGAGCGGACGCCGCGTTTCAGCAGGAGTTTTCGGAGTTTTTCCAAAGCGCGGCTGACCCGCATTTTGGCGGCGTCTTCGCTGGTTCCCAAAACCGCGCCGACATCCTGAAAATTCCGGCCTTCAAAATATCGCAGCACGAGCGCGTCGTGGTCTTTCCGGCCAAGCTGTTCCAGCGCGCCATCCAGCCAGGGCGCGATGAGTTTCCAGGTTTCATCGGACGGCGGTTCGGCGGCGGCTTCGTTCAAAAGGGATTGCATGTGGGCCTCGTGTTCGCGGCGTTGCCGCCGCCGTTGAATGGTCAGGGCGTTGGCGCTGACGTATCGCGCCGTCCGGCACAGCCAGCCGGGCAGAATGGTTGCCGCACCAAGCGAGTCCGCCTTGCGCGCCAGCAGGATGAACACCGCCTGGGTGATTTCCTCGGCCAGATGCGGATCGGCCACCTGCCGCAACGCCACGGAATAGACAAGATTCACGTAACGCGATACCAGGGTGGCAAACGCCTCCTCGGAATGCTGGCGGGCGTAGTCCCGCAGCAATGTCATGTCGTCATTCACCATTTCACCCCTATCATTTACACAGCGGGGAAAAGGTAACAGATTATTTTTCGGAAGTTTCAAAACCCGGCAGTTTGCCATATTCTATGCCGGTGCAAATCGGTTCGCTCACATTGTCGTCCAACCTGTTCCTCTCGCCGCTGGCGGGTTATACCAACCTGCCCTTCCGTCTCGTGGTGCGGGAGGTCGGCGGCGTGGGGCTGTGTACCACGGATCTGGTGAACGCGCGGTCGCTGCTGGAAAAGCGCGACAAGGCGTACAAGCTGATCGAAACACGCCCGGCGGATTCACCGCTGGCGGTGCAGCTTTTCGGATCGGTGGCGGAGGAGATGCGGGACGCCGCGCTGGTGGTGGAATCGCGCGGAGCCGTTTCCGTTGACATCAACATGGGCTGCCCGGTGCGCAAGGTGGTGAAGGTGGGCGGCGGCTCGGCCATGATGACGGAACTGGACAAGACGGCTGCGCTCGTTCGGGGCATGGTGAATGCCGTAAAAATCCCGGTAACCGCCAAGATGCGGCTCGGCTGGGATGATGATAATTTGACCGCGCCGGACCTGGCGCGGGCCTTGGAGGACGCGGGGGTGGCGGCAATTTTTGTGCATGGCCGCACGCGAGAACAGGGTTTTGGCGGCACGGTGAATTTGGCCGGCATCCGCAAGGTGGTGGAGGCAGTGCGATCCATCCCGGTCATTGGAAACGGGGATGTGGTGACGCCGCAGGCCGCCAAAAAGATGTTCGATGAGACGGGCTGCGCGGGCGTAAGCGTCGGGCGCGGGGCGTTTTACGATCCATGGATCTTCAAGCGCACCCGGGAATATATGCTGACCAACGTACTGCCGCCGGAGCCGTCCTTTGACGAACGCGTGCGCGTGTTGGTGCGGCATTTGGACCTGATGATCGAGGTATTCGGCGAGGAACTGGGCTGCCGCATGTTCCGCAAGGTGGCGCCGTGGTATTCCAAGCGGTTCGGTCCGTGCCATGAATTCAACAAGCACGTGGTGCGGATGTCCACGCGCGCGGAATTTGAGGTCATCCTAAAGAATTACCTCCAGTGGCGGGAACCATTTCTGGACGGGAACGGCGAATTGCAGGTGCGGTTTCAGCCGGCCCCGCTGGTGGCGTCCTTTATGCGCGAGCCCGATTCGGTCACGCGCCAGCACATCCCGGTGCCCAAGGGGCCGGTGGAAGTGTGGTGACGGGGGGATTCAACGCGGAGACGCCAAGAACGCGGAGAATCGCAGAGATGGGGGCATGAGAATGGAAGGACTAGGCGGCTTCCCGCATCCGAAAATTGTCTTCTCTGCGAATCTCTGCGTGCTCGGCGCCGCCGCGTTGAATAGATTTGAGCCTCCTGCCATCGGCTGCCACAAAAAAGGCGACGCGCAGGAATTGCGCGCCGCCGTATATCAATGATTATCTCAGGACTGGCTGTCTTTGCTTTCGAGCTTCTGCCAGACCAATCCGTAAAGTGCGATCAACACGAAGCAGACCAGCGGCACCACGAACCCGACGCGCATGGAATGGGTGTCCGCAATGTGGCCCATGAACGGCGCGGCAATCGCGCCACCCACGATGGACATGACAATCATGGACGCACCGAGTTTGGTGTACTCACCCAGCCCCCGGATGCCGAGCGCAAAAATGGTCGGAAACATGACGGACATGAAGAAGAAAGTGCCGAACAAAGCATAGAGACCCGTCTTGCCGCCGCCCATGCACACGACCGTTAGCACGACGTTGATGGCCGCATAGGCCGCGAGAACCAATTGCGGTTTGCACTGGCTGATAACCGCGCTGCCGCAAAGACGGCCGAGCATGAACAAACCAAATCCGAAGAAACCAAGCCAGGAGGAAGCCTGCAGCTTCGTCACGCCGGGATCATTTTCCAGCACATAATTCACGAAGAAACTGAAGATGCCGGTCTGCGCGGCCACATAGAGGAATTGAGTGCCGATGCCGAAGGTAAAATGTTTGCGACGAAACATATCCCAGTTTTTGGAAACCAGCAGGAACGCCGCGACGTAAGCCACAATCAGCAAACCGAATTTGACCGGCTGGAACAGGGCATCAGGCAGACTGAGCAGCGCCCAAATCAGGCCGAGAATCGGGGCGATGAAGAAATACAGCAGGCCGCAGATAATGGCCAGGGTGAGGCCGATGCCGGCCAACTGGCCGGAGGTGGGTTTGAGGCTGGATTTTTGCCCGGCGGATTTCTGGCTTTCATCTTCGGCATGCAAATCCGGCACCTTGGAGACGGCAAAAATAATCAGCAGAATGGCCACGAACACCCCGATGCCCATGTAAGGCGTGGATAATCCGGCATTGGCATTGGCCCCTTCCCCGCCGGCAAAAACGAACTGGCCGCCAACCACCGGTCCCAGAATCCAGCCGCCGCCGTTGATGGTCTGGGCAATGTTGATGCGGGTGGCCCCGTGGTCGGGCCCGCCCAGCACGGTGGTGTAGGGATTGGCAATGGTTTCGAGACAGGTCATGCCGGTGGCGATAACGAACAGGCCGAGCAGGAATGCCCAGTAGGCGCCGATGTGGACGGCGGGTATGAACCAGAACGCCCCGGCCGCAATCAAAGACAAACCGACCAAAATACCGCCCTTATAACCGAATTTGCGAGCCATCAGCCCGGCGGGGATCGCCATGAGGAAATAGGCCAGATAATTGGCGGATTGCACCAGACCGGACTGTTCCTTGTTAATGTGCAGTGAGTCTTGAAAATGCTTGTTGAGGATGTCAATCATGCCGTTGCAAAAGCCCCACAGCAGAAAAAGGGTGGTGACCAGCACAAAGGTGATGAAGAGGTTCTGGCCGTCGATTGTGCGGAACAGGCCGCCGCCGCTTTTGGCACCGGACGAGGAATTCGATACGGGAGCTATCATGATTTTTGGTGAATATGGTTCACGGTTTGTTGATGGAAAATGATGGCGCACGATAAATATGAACAGGCCGGCGCGTCAAGCCATTCCCGTGGCAAAAACCGCAAGTGCCATTAGGGCGCTATCCGGCTTGCCCGGGACAAACGATAAATTTTTTATTTTCCCGCTTGACCCCGGGCATATTTCGTAACTTAATTAATTAATGATCTTCTCCCCCTCCCGCATGGGCCGCTTGAACAAGCATGCCCTGTTGCGGCAACTGCAAAAGGCCGGAACGGCCTCGCGGGCCGATCTCGCCCGGTCGCTGGGCATGAGCCAGCCGACGGCGGGAAAGATCGCGGACGCGCTGATTGAACAGGGCGTGCTGGAGGAAATTGAGGTTCCGGGTGAGGCGGCCGAAAACGGCGGCAATACACCCCGACTGGGTCGTCCGGGCCGCAAACTGCAATTAAACCGGTCGCAACCGAAGTTTCTCGGGCTTCAGCTCGGCTTGGAAGAAACCCAACTCGCCGAACTGCCGCTGGGCGGCATGGACGAGGACCACTGGCAGGTGTCATTTACGGTCAAAAAATCCCACAAGGATCCGGCGGCGGAATGGGAACGCCAATTGAAGGCGGCGGCCGGCAAGCTCGGCGGCAAACAATTTCTCGGCATTCTCCTGAGCGTGCCCGGCGTGATTGACAGCGCGGGCGGGCGGATTCTGTTTTCCCCCAACATTCACTGGAGCGAAACGGCGGATTTGCCGGCGATCATCCGGCGGATTTGGCCGAGTCCGGTGCTGCTCGTGCAGGAGGAGCAGGCGCTGGCCTTCGGCCATCTGACCGTCTATCCCGAGTGCGAAGATTTTTTGCTGGTGGACTTTGGGGAAGGCATCGGCGGCGCGGTGATCGTGCAGGGCAAACCGCTCGCCAATCCCCTGCCCATCAGCGGCGAACTGGGGCACACGCCCGTGCTGGGCAACCGGCGCGAATGCGGTTGTGGCGCGACCGGCTGCATTGAAACGCTGCTCTCCACGCGCGGCCTGCTGGAAAGTTTTTCCCAAACCCACCCCAAAAAAACCAAGAGCTGGCACGCCCTGGCGGAACATCTCGCGGAGAATGCCCTGGAGCCGTGGCTCGTGGAATCGCTGGAAGCCGCCGCCGCCGTGATTGCGGGGGCCCTGAATGTGCTGGGCCTGCGCCATGTGGTGATCACCGGCAGCCTGAACGAATTGCCGCCCACCGTGGTGGAGCATCTGGCCACCGCCATCAAGCGCGGAGCCATGTGGGCCCGTTTCGGCGAGGTAACCTGCCTCACCCCGCCCCGCCGCCGGACGGCCGGGCTGGCCGCCCTGGGCATTGACCATTTTCTCGTTCCCGGCGACAGCCATCGTCACGCCGGCAAGATTCCCTTTTCGCGCGAGTTACAACGCACGGAAGCTTAGCAAACCAACAAAACCAAAGTACCATGAAATCAGCGTTCCCCAACATCAGCAGCATCGCCTACGAAGGTCCCCAGTCGAAAAACCCGCTGGCCTTCAAACATTACAATCCCGAGGAAATCGTCGAAGGCAAAACCCTGCGCGAACATCTCCGGTTCGCCGTGGTTTACTGGCACACCTTTCGCGGCACGGGCAGCGATCCGTTCGGCGCCGGCACCATGCAGCGTCCGTGGGACGACGGTTCCAACTCCGTGAAGAACGCGCAAAAACGCGCGCGCGTGGCGTTTGAATTCATCCAGAAACTCGGCGCGCCTTACTATTGCTGGCATGACCGCGATGTGGCGCCGGAAGGCAAAACGCTCGCGGAATCGAACAAGAATTTTGACGCGGTCGCGGAAGTTTTGCAGGAAGAGCAGGAACGCACCGGCGTGAAGCTGCTGTGGGGCACGGCGAATCTGTTCTCCAATCCCCGCTTCGTGCATGGCGCAAGCACGAGCTGCAACGCCGATGTGTTTGCGTTCGCCGCCGCACAGGTGAAGAAAGCCATGGAAGTCACGCATGAACTCGGTGGCGAAGGCTACACGTTCTGGGGCGGCCGCGAAGGTTACATGACCCTGCTCAACACGGACATGAAGCGCGAGCAGGAACACCTCGCCAAACTGCTGCACCTGGCCGTGGGCTACAAGAAACAGATCGGCTTCAAAGGCCAGTTCTACATCGAGCCCAAGCCGAAAGAACCGACCAAGCACCAGTACGATTCCGACGCGGCGGCCTGCCTGAATTTCCTCCGCGAATATGATCTGCTGCCCCATTTCAAGCTGAACATCGAAACGAATCACGCCACGCTGGCGGGTCATACGATGCAGCACGAACTGGAAACGGCCGGCGCGGCCGGTGCGCTGGGTTCGATTGACGCCAACACCGGCGACGAGCTGCTGGGCTGGGACACCGACCAGTTCCCCACGAACATTTACCTGACCACCTACACGATGCTGTCCGTCCTGAAATACGGCGGCTTCACCACCGGCGGCGTGAATTTCGACGCCAAGGTGCGCCGCGAAAGCTTCGAACCCATCGACCTGTTCTACGCCCACATCGGCGGAATGGACGCGTTTGCGCGCGGCCTCAAGATTGCCGCCGCCATCCGCAAGGACGGCCGCCTGGCGGAATTCGTCAAGCAACGCTATGCCTCCTGGGACACCGGCATCGGCGCGAAGATCGAATCCGGCAAGGCCAGCCTCAAGGAAATCGAAGCCTACATCCTGAAGCAGGGCGAAGTGACGCCGAACACGAGCGGCCGCCAGGAATATCTCGAAAATCTCATCAACGAATTCATCTGATCAACATCTAAACACACCCAACCCAATTGCAACCCTTTATGAACATCAACCTGAAGCAGTTTGAAGTCTGGTTTGTCACCGGCAGCCAGCATTTGTACGGACCGGAAACCCTCAAGGCCGTGGCGCAGCATTCGCAGGAAATTGCGAAAGCGCTGAATGTCGCCCCAGCCATCCCGGTCAAGGTGGTGTTCAAGCCGGTGCTCGTCACGCCGGACGCGGTCACCGAATTGTGCCAGGCGGCGAATAACGCCGCCAAGTGCATCGGGCTGATCACGTGGTGTCATACGTTCTCGCCGTCCAAGATGTGGATCAACGGCCTGAAGCAGCTGCGCAAGCCGGTGGCGCATCTGCACACGCAATACAATCGCGACATTCCGTGGGCGAGCATCGACATGGATTTCATGAACATGAACCAGGCCGCCCACGGCGACCGCGAGCACGGCTTCATCTGGAGCCGGCTGCGGTTGAGCCGCAAGGTCGTCGTCGGTTTCTGGCAGGAAACGGCCGTGCAGGCCAAGCTGGGCGCCTGGGCGCGCGCGGCGGCGGCGTGGGCCGACTGGCAGACGGCCAAGTTCGCGCGTTTTGGCGACAACATGCGCGAAGTGGCCGTGACCGAAGGCGACAAGGTGGCGGCGCAGATCAAGTTCGGCTTTGCCGTGAACGGCTATGGCGTGGGCGATCTGGTGAAGTACGTCACCGAAGTGTCGGACAAGGAAATTGACGCGCTCGTCAAAACGTACGAAGACGTTTACGAAGTGGCCAAGGACCTGCAAAAAGGCGGCAAACGGCACAAATCCATCCGCGAAGCGGCGCGCATTGAACTCGGCATGAGGGCATTTCTGACGACGGGCGGCTTCAAAGGCTTTACCACCACGTTTGAAGATCTGCATGGCTTGGCGCAGTTGCCGGGCTTGGCCCCGCAGCGGTTCATGGCGGAAGGCTACGGCTTCGCGGGCGAAGGCGACTGGAAGACGGCCGCGCTGGTGCGCGCCATGAAGGTCATGGCCGCAGGCTTGAAGGGCGGCACGTCCTTCATGGAAGATTACACCTATCACCTGAACCCCGGCGGCAAGGTGGTTCTGGGCGCGCACATGCTGGAAATCTGCCCGAGCATTGCCGATGGCAAGGCGTCGTTGCAGGTACACCCCTTGGGCATCGGCGGCAAGGCCGATCCGGCCCGCCTCGTGTTCAACACGCCGGCCGGTCCCGCGCTGAATGCGGCGCTCATGGATTTCGGCAACCGCTTCCGCCTGCTCATCAACGAAGTGGACACGGTGAAACCCGAGCAACCCATGCCGAAACTGCCCGTGGCGCAGGCGGTGTGGCAGTGCCGGCCGAATTTCGAGGACGCCTGCGCGGCCTGGATTTACGCGGGCGGCGCGCATCACACCGGCTTCAGCCATGCGGTCACCACCGAGATGTTGGAAGACTTCGGCGCGATCGCCGGCCTGGAAGTGGTCGTCATTGACGCCGACACGAAGCTGCGCCAGTTCAAGCAGGAACTGGTCTGGAACGATTGCGCGTACGGCCTGAAGAGCGGCTGGGTTTCCTAAGCCGCCCCCACTACCAACCAATCCAACGCCTCGAAGAAAATTGCTCCCCATGAAGAACGATTGTGTCAAATCCTGGCTGACCGGCGCGGTGCTGGCGGCCATCATTTCAACCAACGCCGAGCCGGCGAAAATATCGGTGTCCGTGGACAAACCCGGCCACGAGATAGCGCCGACGCTGTGGGGCATTTTCTTCGAGGACATCAACCTCTCCGCCGACGGCGGCATCTATCCGGAAATGGTGCGCAACCGGTCGTTTGAGGACGCGGACAAACCGACGGACTGGAACATCAGCGGCGCGGTGGCCAAGATTGACGACAGCCACCCGCTTAACCCCTTCAACCGCCGCAGTCTGCTGCTGAAAACGGACGGGGCGTTCATCGTGGAAAACTCCGGTTACTGGGGCATGAATATCGTCGCCGGTGAAACGTACCGGCTGAAGCTGGCGGCGCGGGCCGCCGCCGGTTTCAATGGTCCGCTTACGGTGACGCTGCTGGGCGTGGATGGCAAGGAGTTGGCCGCCGGCGAACTGCCGTCCCCCACGGGCGACTGGAAATATTACACGCTGGAACTGAAGGCCGCCGGCACCGACCCCAACGCCAAGCTGGAAATTTCCGGCAAGAGCAAGGGCAGCCTGAGTCTCGACATGGTGTCGTTGCTCCCGGAAAGGACCTGGAAAGATCACGGCCTGCGCGTGGACCTGGCCGAATCGCTGGATGCGCTGCATCCCTCCTTTTTGCGCTTTCCCGGCGGCTGCTGGGTGGAGGGCGATGATTTCGCGCACATGAACCATTGGAAGAACACCATTGGCAATATTGATACGCGCACCCCGCTGTGGAACATCTGGGGCTATTACGCCACGCATGGCCTGGGTTTCTACGAATACCTGCAACTCGCCGAAGACCTCGGCGCCGAACCGCTGTTTTGCATCAACGTGGGCATGTCGCATCATGAAGTCATTCCGCTCGACCGGATGGATCAGTGGGTGCAGGACGCTTTGGACGCGGTGGAATTTGCCAACGGTCCCACTAACACCCTCTGGGGCGCGCGCCGCGCACAGATGGGCCATCCCGCGCCGTTCAACCTCAAGTACATGGAAATCGGCAATGAAAACGGCGGACCGAACTACCTGGCCCGCTGGCCGCTGTATGTCAACGCCCTGCGCGCGAAATATCCCTACCTGCAATTTGTCTGCAACTCGGATCTGGGCGGCGGCCCCTATCCCAAAACACCGGCCCCGGATTTTGTGGACGAACATTATTATGAATCGCCGGAATCCTTCATGAACCGGGCCGGCCAGTATGACAATTATAACCGCAAGGGCCCGAAGATTTTCATCGGCGAATACGCGGTCACCTCCAAGTGCGGTAAGGGCAATTTGCGCGCCGCCATTGGCGAAGCCGCCTTCATGACCGGCATGGAGCGCAATTCCGACATCGTCCGGATGGCCAGCTACGCCCCGCTGCTGGTGAACCTCAATCACCGCGCGTGGAATCCCGACCTGATCAATTTCGACAGCTCCAAATGGTACGGCCTGCCGGGCTACTACGTGCAGCAGATGTTCAGCCGCAACCGGGGTGACGTCACCCTGCCCGTGGCGGTGGATTCCCCGCAAGCCGAAACCAGCTCCACCAAGGGCCAGATCGGCGTGGGCACCTGGAACACGGCGGCCGAGTACAAGGATGTCAAAGTCACCGCCCCGGACGGGAAAGTGCTGTTCACCTCGGATTTTTCGAAAAATTCCGAGGGCTGGAAAAAACTCGGCGGCGGCGAATGGACCGTGGCCGACGGAGCCTTGCAGGAAAATTCCGAGAAGGAATTTGTGCGTGCGCTCGCGGGCGACCGCAGTTGGTCGGATTACACCCTTACCCTGAAGGCGCGCAAACTTCATGGCGCGGAAGGGTTCCTGATTTTGTTCCACATCGCCGGTGATGAAGACCGCGTTTGGTGGAATCTGGGCGGCTGGGTCAACACGCAGGATGCGATTGAAAATGGCGGCACGATCGACAGCAAACCCGGCCACATTGAAACCGACCGCTGGTATGACATCAAGGTCGTGATCAGCGGCAAAAATGCGAAGTGCTACCTGGACGGGCAACTGGTCCATGATGTGAACTATGAATCGGACAGCAAGGTCAAGGCGCTCTACGCCTGCTCCTCGCTGGATAAGCAAACGGGCGAAGTCATCGTGAAGGTGGTAAACACCGACGCCAATCCCCTCGCCACCACGGTGGAACTGTCAGGCATTGGCGGTTTGACCGGCCAGGGCACGGCCACGGTGCTGACCTCGGACAGCCCGTCGGACGAAAACTCACTGGCGGAGCCGACCAAGGTTGCACCCAAGACCGAAACGTTTGACATCAGCGGCACCAGCCTGACCCGCGCGTTCCCCGGCAATTCCTTCACGGTGCTGCGCCTCAAAACCAAAAACTAACCCCGGCGCAACCTTACAACTATCAGACCTTTTTTCATGAGCACACGATATACGATTGGCCTCGACTACGGCACCAACTCGGTGCGCGCCCTAATTGTCAACGTCGCCAACGGCAACGAAGTTGCCGCCGCCGTCTGGACCTACGCCCACGGCACGCAAGGCGTGATCCTGGCGCGCGACCCGAATCTGGCGCGGCAACATCCGCTGGATTACGTCAACGGTGCGGAAATCACCATCAAGGAGGCCCTCGCCACCGCGAAAAAGAATGTCAAAGGCTTCTCACCCGCCCAGGTGATCGGCATTGGCGTGGACACCACCGGCAGCACGCCCCTGCCCGTGGATGCGAACGGCCTGCCGCTGGTGTTCCAGAAAAAATTTGCGAACAATCCCGCCGCGCTCGCGTGGCTCTGGAAAGACCACACCAGCGTGGCCGAGGCGGCGGAAATCACCGCCCTGGCCAAAAAAATGCGGCCCCAATATCTCGCCAAATGCGGCGGCATCTATTCCAGCGAATGGTTCTGGAGTAAACTGCTGCACTGCCTGCGCACCGCGCCGGCGGTTTTCAACGCCGCCCATTCCTGGGTGGAACTCTCCGATTTTGTGCCCGCGTCGCTCACCGGCACGGAGCATCCGGACAAATTCATCGCGGGCGTTTGCGCCGCCGGCCACAAGGCCATGTGGAACGCCAAATGGGAAGGTTATCCCGATGCCGAATTTCTGGCCAAGCTCGATCCCAAGCTCGCGCAACTGCGCGCCCGCCTCACCCCGCGCGTCCACACGATTGACCGCGCGGTCGGCGGTCTGACCGCCGGCTGGGCCAAGAAAACCGGTTTGACGGCGGGCATTCCCGTGGCCGTCGGCGCGTTCGACTGCCATCTCGGCGCGGTCGGCAGCGGCGTCACGCCCGGCACGCTCGTCAAAATCATCGGCACCAGCACCTGCGACATCAGCGTGCGCGAGAACACCGCCAAACTGGCGGATGTTCCCGGCGTGTGCGGCATCGTGGACGGCAGCGTGTTGCCCGGCTATTTCGGCATTGAAGCCGGCCAGTCGGCGGTGGGCGACCTGTTCAACTGGTGGGTCAATTACATCCAGCCGCACGGCGAGAAGCTGTCGCACCGCGCGCTGGATGAACAGGCGCTGAAGCTCCTGCCCGGCGAAAGCGGCTTGCTGGCGCTGGACTGGAACAACGGCAACCGCACCATCCTGGTGGATCAGCGGCTCACCGGCTTGCTCGTCGGCCAGACGCTTTACTCGACGCCGGCGGAAGTCTATCGCGCGCTGGTGGAGGCCACGGCGTTCGGCGCGCTGACCATCATCAACCGCATGGAGGAATACGGCGTGAAGATTTCGCAGATCGTCAACTGCGGCGGCATCGCGGAGAAAAGTCCGCTGACCATGCAGATTTACGCGGACGTGACCGGCCGGCCGATGAAGATCAGCCGTTCGGCGCAGACCTGCGCGCTCGGTTCGGCCATCGCGGCGGCGGTCATTGCCGGCGCGCACAAGGATTATGCCACGGCGCAAAAGAAAATGACCGGCCTGAAGCCCATCGTTTACAAGCCCAATGCCAAGGCCCATGCCGTGTACAAAAAACTCTACGCCTGCTACAAGGAACTGCACGACGCCTTCGGCACGAAGGAATGGAACGGCAACCTTTATGGCGTGATGAAGGAACTCATTGAAATTCGCAGTCAAATCAGAAAATGATTTGTTAACCACGGATGGGCACAGATTAACACGGATTAACGGCATGATGCAGTTCGTCACATAAACAGCCAAGAATAATTATGAACTACCATTGCAAATACAGTGGCTTGGAATATTCAAGCGTCTCCCTAACGGGGATCACTTGTCACCATCACACTAATGGCAGCGGTAAGGGAAGACACGAAGCGTCGTTGTGATGTTCATCCGTGTTCATCCGTGTTTATCCGTGTTAATCCGTGGTTTAAAAATTGTATGCTAAAAAAACTTAAAAAGCAGGTCTGTCAGGCGAACTTGGACCTCGTCACCAAAGGTCTGGTCATTGAAACCTGGGGCAACGCCAGCGGGGTGGATCGCGAAAAGGGCGTGATGGTCATCAAGCCCAGCGGCGTGCCCTACGACGGCATGAAACCCGAGCACATGGTCGTGGTTTCGCTGAAGGACGGCAAAGTCGTGGAAGGCAATCTGAAGCCCAGTTCGGACACTGCCACCCACTTGGTGCTGTACCGCGCGTTCAAGGACATTGGCGGCGTGGTGCATACGCACAGCCTTTATGCCACGGCATGGGCGCAAGCCTGCCAGGGACTGGCGGCTTATGGCACCACGCAGGCAGATTACTGGTATGGCGACGTGCCGGTCACCCGCAAGCTCACGCCGGCGGAAATCAAAGACGAATACGAAGCTAACACCGGCGAAGTCATTGTGCAGACGTTCAAGCAATTGAAGTATGATCCGCTGCATCATCCGGCCGTGCTGGTAGCCAGCCACGGGCCATTCACGTGGGGCAAGGATGTCGCCGGGGCCGTTCACAATGCGGGCGTGCTCGAATTCATCGCCCGGCTGAATAGCGAAACCCTGCGCATCAATCCGAAGTTGCAGCCGATGCAGTCGGCGTTGCTGGACAAACATTTTCTCCGCAAACACGGCCCGAAAGCGTATTACGGGCAGAAATAGACGGTAACCAAACCGCTTTAAAACCTAGTGAAATTCAACCTTACCCTCCCCTGCCACCGACCGGAGGCAACGCTGCTTCAGCGGCTTGGCCTGCTGCTGGCCGTCTGGCTGTCGGTGCTGCTTCCCGCCCGGGCGGCCGATACGAACGACGTGTACCTCTACACGTTTTTCCGGGAACCGAATGGTCAGAACGGCCTGCAATTGGCGACCAGCACGGACGGGTTGAAATGGACCGAGCTGAAAGCTCCCGATGGCAGCGGCTTTCTTAAACCGCAGGTGGGCGGCCAGTTGATGCGCGATCCCAGTCTGCAACGCGGCCCGGACGGCGTGTTTCATCTGGTCTGGACCACCAGTTGGGGGCGGCCGCCGGTGTTTGGCTATGCCAGTTCCACGGATTTAATCCACTGGTCTGAACAGCGGGCCATCCCGGTAATGGAGAACGATCCGACCGCGAAGAACGTGTGGGCGCCGGAATTGTTTTATGACGCGGCCAATGAGCAGTGGCTGATTTTCTGGGCCACCACCATCCCCGGCAAGTTTCCCGAAACCGAAAACGCCGGCGACAACAATCACCGCATTTATTACGTCACGACGAAGTATTTCAACACCTTCTCCCCCACGAAACTGCTGTACGACGGCGGGTTCAATGTGATTGATGCGATGATCCTGCCCGCCAATGGAAAGTATTATCTCGTGGTGAAAGACGAGACCAAGAATCCGGTGAAGAAACATATCCGACTGGCGGAAGCGACCAGTGCAGCGGGGCCTTACGGCCCGGCGGGTCCGGCGATCAGCCCGGACTGGGTAGAAGGTCCGTCCGGCATCAAAATCGGCGATGCTTACTACATCTATTTTGACCATTACGTAAACCCTCATTATTATGGCGGCATCAAATCCACCGACCTGAAACACTGGCAGGACATTTCGCCGCAATTATCGTTTCCAAAAGGCATGCGCCATGGCACAGTTTTGCGCGTCTCCCCCGATGTCATTGAACACATAAAAGCTTTCCAACACTAAAAACCAACCAACTCAGCTATGTCCCACATTACTCAAACCATATTGCAAACAATGGTGGCTGGACTGCTCGCCGCCAGTTTGGCAGGATGCGCCGATATGCCCTCCACGAACAAAACCTCCACCATTACCAAGGATGCTTTTGGCACTGCGCCCGATGGCCAGGCCGTTGACATCTACACCCTCAGCAACGCCAAAGGCGCGCAGGCGCGCATCATGACCTACGGCGGCGTGGTGCAATCCCTGTCGGTGCCGGACAAGCACGGCAACTTTGCCGACGTCGTGCTCGGCTATGACAACCTCGATGGTTATCTCGACAAAAAAACGCCTTACTTCGGTGCGTTGATCGGCCGCTACGGCAACCGCATTGGCGGCGCAAAATTCACGCTGGAAGGCCAGACCTACACGCTGGCGACGAACAACGGCCCCAATTCCCTGCACGGCGGTTTGAAGGGCTTTGACAAAGTCGTCTGGACGGCCGCCCCGTCCCTGAGCGTGGACGGCCCCGTCCTGACCCTCACCTATCTCAGCAAAGATGGCGAAGAAGGTTTCCCGGGCAATCTGCAGGTGAAGGCCGTTTATACGCTCACCGAAGACAATGCGTTGAAACTGGAATACACCGCCACCACCGACAAGGCCACGGTCGTCAATCTGACGCACCATTCCTATTTTAATCTGGCCGGCGCGGGGAACGGCAACATTCTGAAACATGTCGTTTACATCAAGGGCGACAGCACCACGCCGGTGGATGCCGGTCTGATTCCCACGGGCGAAATCAAGCCGGTGGACGGCACGCCGTTTGACTTCCGCACGCCGACGGCCATTGGGGCGCGCATCAACGATCCCGACACCGTCCTGCAATACGGCCCCGGCTACGACCACAACTGGATCAGCAGCAAGGCGCCCGGCGAATACGGTCTGATGGCGCGCGTGGTGGAACCGACTTCCGGCCGCACGCTGGAAGTCTGGAGCGATGAACCGGCCCTGCAATTCTATGCCGGCAATTTCCTCGACGGCACGATCATCGGCAAGGGCGGCAAGGTCTATAAGCATCGCAGCGCCTTCTGCATGGAACCGCAGCACTATCCCGACTCACCCAACAAGTCCAACTTCCCGAACGTGGTGCTCAAGCCGGGTGAAACCTACCACAACACCATCGTTTACAAGTTTGGCAACCAATAATCCGTTGCTTCGGAAAAAAGTGTTATGAACGACATCGCTACCAATGCGGCTACTGCGGCCGAGACGGCCACCAACAGCCTGGGGGAAACCATCGCGGCTGTGAACCACGGCTCCGTGTTTAACGGACTCGACTGGGTAATCATCGCCCTGTTCGCCGTGGGCATGGTGATCACCGTCCTGTTCTCCATGCGGAAGAAAAACGAATCCGGCAAGGATTACTTCCTGTCCGGACGGGATGCCAACTGGCTGCAGATCGGTTCCTCGATCTTCTCCTCCAACATCGGCTCCGAACATCTGGTCGGTCTGGCCGGCGCGGGTTTTGCCACCGGCATGGCCATGGCCCACTGGGAAATGCACGCCTACTGGATTCTGATCCTGGGCTGGGCGTTCGTGCCGTTGTACGACCGCATGAAAGTGTTCACCATGCCGGAGTTCCTCGAACTCCGTTTCAGCCGCGGCTCCCGCAACGTGCTGAGTCTCCTCACCATGGTCAGTCTGGTGCTGACCAAAATCGCCGCCACGATTTACGCGGGCGACGTTGTCATCCGCACGCTCTTAAACGTGGATCATGTGGACATCTTCGGCAACCGGATTGACATCTTCTGGGTAATCGCCTTGGGGCTGGCCTTCACGACGGGTCTATACACGGTGTTTGGCGGTATGCGCGTAATCATGTACACGGCGGTGCTGCAAGCCCCAGTGCTGATCTTTGGCTCGCTGTGCATCTTGTACATGGGTCTGCGCGCCCTGGGCCATGGCAGCCTCGTGGATGGCTGGCATGCCACCGTGGCCGCCGCCGGCGACAACATCCATCTGATCCGTTCCAATAACGATCCCGACTGGCCCTGGCTGGCGATTCTGCCCGGCTCGGCCATCATCGGCTTCTGGTACTGGTGTACCGATCAATACATCGTCCAGCGCGTGCTGGCGGGCCGTAACCAGCAGGAATCCCGGCGCGGTACGATTCTGGCCGGTTTCTTCAAGCTCACGCCGGTCTTCATCTTCCTGGTGCCCGGTATGATCGCCTTTGCCCTCACGCAAACGCCCGGCACGAGTTTCAAGACCAGCGGCGACGCGGCGTACACCTCCATGGTGGCGCAAATCCTGCCGCACGGTCTGCGCGGCATGGTGGCTTGCGGTATGATCGTTGCCCTCATGGCTTCGCTGGGCTCCAAGTTCAACGCCTCCGCAACGCTGTTCACCATGGACTTCTACCGCGAATGGTATCCGAATGCCTCGGGCAAAACGGAAGTCATCGTCGGCCGTATTGCCACGGGCGTGATCGTGCTCACCGGCATCTGCTGGGTGCTGGTGATCAAAAACCTGCAAATGCCGCTGTATGAATATTTGCAGAACGTGCAGGCCTACCTCTCCCCCGCCATTGCCGTGCTGTTCGGCATGGGCGTGTTCTGGAAGCGGGCCACCGCCCCGGCCGCGCTGTGGGCGTTCGTGATCGGCATGGTGGGCGGGTTCGCCCGTCTGGCCGCCGACCTCGTGATGCATGGCGATGCGAAAGCCGTCACCAAGCTGAAGGTGGACCACTATCACAAGCTGATTGACCAGGCCCAGTATGATGCGGGTATCGCCGCCATCCGGGCCACGCACAACGGCCTGCTGTTCGACTTCTGGAACATCCACTGGCTCTATTACTGCGAAGGTCTGTTTGTGCTGACCGCCCTGCTGATGGTCGTCATCAGTCTCGTGACCAAGGCGCCCGACGCCAAGACCGTCCGGTACACCTGGTATGGCGCAACGACGGAAGAAAAAGCCGCCACCAAGGCCAGTTGGAATATGCTGGATGTGGTGTTGAGCCTCATCGTGGTGGCCTGCGTGGTCATCTTCTACATCAAGTTCTTCTGAACTGACCGTTCTCACCAAGTGGCGATGCCCCCGGGCATCGCCACTTTTTTGTTTTCAGTCGTTGTCAGTTTACGCAAGGAAAACGCCTTGCGGGAGCAGCCTGGCAACATCACCATTTACCGGATTACCGTTACCCCAGCATGACACCCCTGCTCGAAATGCGCGGGATCTCCAAAAGATTTCCTGGCGTGGTTGCCTTGGACAACGTCCGCCTGCACATCAGACGCGGCGAAGTGCTCGCCTTGTGCGGCGAAAATGGCGCCGGCAAATCCACCCTCATGAAAATCCTCGGCGGCGTCTATCAGCCGGATGCCGGGGAAATCCTCATCGACGGCCAGCCCGTAATCCTGCAAGGCGTGACCGATTCCATGCGCCATTGCATCGCCTTCATCCATCAGGAACTGAACGTGCTGGCCAACCTCGACGTGGCCGCCAATGTCTTTCTCGGACGCGAACCGCGAAACCCCTTGGGTCTCATTGACGCCCGAAAAATTCACGCCGACGCCGCGCCCTTCATCCGGCGGCTCGGACTGGAAGTGCCCACCAACACACCGCTCGACCGCCTGTCCATCGCGCAGCAGCAACTGGTGGAAATCGCCAAGGCGCTGTCGCTCAATGCGCGGCTGATCATCATGGATGAGCCGACCTCCAGCCTTACGCTCACAGAAACCAAACGGCTGCTGGAACTGGTCCATGAGTTGAGCGAGCAAGGCGTGAGCATAGTTTACATTTCGCACCGGCTGGGCGAAATCAGCGATTGCGCCGACCGGGTGGCGGTTCTGCGCGACGGCAAAAATGCCGGCGAACTTGCCCGTGATGAAATCAGCCATGACCGGCTGGTAAGCATGATGGTCGGCCGTGAGATCGAAAACCGCTACGTTCCCTCCACCGTTCCGCGCATTGCCAACCATTTCCAGGTGCGTAACGCATCCACCTCCCGCTATCCCGGCCGACTGGTTTCCTTTGATGCCGCCGGCGGCGAGATTCTGGGCTTTGCCGGACTGGTCGGCTCGGGGCGGTCGGAGCTCATGAAAGCCATCGTGGGACTGGAACCTTCGCCGGAGCAGGAAATCACGCTGGCCGGACAACAGCTCACGATCAACCAACCGCGCGATGCCATTGACGCAGGCATTTACCTCGCGCCGGAAAACCGCCGCACCGAGGGCCTGGTCGTGGAACTATCCGTGCGGGAAAACCTCAGCCTGCCCTCACTGGAAACCCTTTCGCAACTCGGCCTTATCAACGGTCGGCGCGAGCGGAAGCTGGCGCAGGATCAGGTGGCGGCGCTGCGGGTGAAAACCCCGACCACCGAGGCCCGCGTTCTGAACCTGAGCGGCGGGAACCAGCAGAAGGTGGTGCTGGGCAAATGGCTGGCCATGAACCCGCGCGTGATGATTCTGGATGAACCGACCCGCGGCATTGACGTGGGCGCCAAGGCGGAAATCTACCGGCTGATGCGGGAGCTTGCCGACCGGGGCGCGGTCATTCTCATGATCAGCAGCGACATGGAGGAGGTGCTGAACATCAGCGACCGGATTGCCGTGATGCACGAAGGCGCCATCGCCGGCGTGCTGGAACGCGCCGATTGTACCGAGGAAAACGTGATGCAACTCGCCGTGGGCAAATCCCTTAACGCCGCCCGGCCGGCGTTCACGACTCGGTGATGACCGTATCCGCGTGCTCGTAGGCCGGCGCGCACATGCAGAGCAGCTTCAGCACCACGGTGCCGGTGTTCCACAATTTGTGTTTCTGACCGGGCGGAATCGCGATGGCATCGCCCACCGCCACCGGCCGGACTTCCTCACCAATCCGCAGCTCTCCCCTGCCCTCCGTGATGTAATAAATCTCCTCGGTCACCCCATGGTAATGCTCCATGGTGCTGCCGCCCACCGGCACGCGCGCTTCCGCCAGGCTTTGGTTTCGGATGACGGAATTGCGGTAGGCCAGCAGCTCGCGAATTTCCGATCCGTCCTTGGTGGTGAAGGAGGGCACGTGGTTCAGATTTTGAATGTCCATAGGCTGTGGCGGCCGCCGGCGGGCGGCCCGGCGGAAAACATATCGCCCGGGGATTTGACTTTCCAGCCCAATGCGCAGATGTTGAATCAACTTCAACCCAGGAATTTGTATGGACGAATGGATCGACATCGAGTGTCCGTACTGCGGACAGCACTTTGAAATCACCGTGGACACCACCACGGCGCACCAGCAGTTTGTATCCGACTGCGACGTCTGCTGCCGCCCTTTTACCGTCAATGCCGAATGCGCCAACGGCGAGGTGGTGCGTTTTGATGTTTTGGCAAACTAGCAGAATTCCCGCCAAGCCCTATTGGGGTGTTTTGGAGGCCATGTAACGCACGACCGCCTCCGTGCGGGAACTCACATGCAGTTTGGTAAAGACATGCTTCAAATGGCTGCACACCGTATCCACGCTCAGGGCCAGCTTGTCGGCAATCATCTTGTTGGAATAGCCCTGTGACAGGAGCACCAAAATCTGTTCTTCGCGCATCGAGAGGCGGGAGGATTCATCCCGGATTTTGGCCTTCTGCCGGAATGACTCAATCACCCGCCGGGCGATTTGGCTGGTCATCGGCGCGCCGCCGCCCAGCACATCCAGCAGGGCGGTGCGCAAATCCGACGGTTTGGTGCGCTTAAGCAGATAACCATCGGCGCCCGCTTCCAGCGCCAGGAAAACCAGTTCCTGATCATCCATGGCCGTAAGGATGACGATCTGGGTTTGCGGGAGCAACGCCTTGAGCCGCACGGTGCATTCAATCCCGGACATGCGCGGCAGAAAAATATCCATCAGCACCACATCCGGCATCTCAATGGGTATGGTGCGCACCGCTTCTTCGCCCGTGGTGCAGGCGCATGTGCAGGTGAAGTCCGGAAACGAGTTGATGAGCTTGATCCAGCTTTCGCGAACCTTCGGCTGGTCCTCCACCAGGGCGACTTTGATCTGCCGCCGGGCGACGGGATCCGCCGCTCGTCCGCTTTTGGCCGGTTTCACAGTTTTAACATTTGGAGGAATCATGGTGTTGGGCAAGTTCGTCGGTCCGGCCCTGGCCGGTTTCGTTCAGTTTTTTGCCGGACCAAAGCCAGTTCCAGATGCTACCCCGCTGATGGCGCAAGGGAACGATAAATTCAACCCGGCATCCCCGGCCCGGCTGGCTGGTAATGCGGCAATGTCCGCCAAGTTCGTTCATCCGCTGCACCATGTTGGCCAGACCGTTGCGCTCGGATTTCAGCGCGGCGGCATCAAAGCCTTTGCCGTTGTCCTCGACCACCACCGCCAGTTGCTGGCCTTCCCAGTGGATTTTCAGGCGCAGTTCCGTGGCGCCGGAATGTTTGGCGGCGTTGTTGAGGGTTTCCTTGATGGCCATGAGGAGGCTGCGCCGGAGCGGCAGGTCAAAGGCGGCCGACGACATTTCCGGGCCCACCTCGAACAGGCAGAGGATTTTGGTCGAAGCCAGATACCCCTCGGCATACTTGCAAACATAGGCGGCAAAATCGCGCAAGGTATCCCGCTGCGGGTTTACGGCCCAAAGCACCTCGTCCATGGTGGACAGCAAACCGCGGGCTTCCTCGCAAAACCAGGTGAGTTGCTGGCGGATTTCCGGATTGGCGCACTCTTCATTTTGGGCCAGCTCGCCGTGCAGCACCAACTGGGTCATGCGGGCGCCAATGTCATCGTGAATATCCCGGGCGATCCGGGCGCGCTCACGCTGCAGGAGAAACCGCTCTTTGCGATGCAACGCCAACTGGGTCATGAGCCGGAGGCTCACCAGAATGACCAGCCCGCAGATGGTCAGGAGCAACACTTGAAACCAGCCCGATTGCCAGAAGTACACTTTGATGGGCTTCAGTGACGGCATCATGATCACCGCATCGGGGGCCGTCCACCAGGGACTGCCGCCCAAGGGCGCGATGACGGTTGCGGCCGGCCAGTCCTTGGGGGCCTCGGCACGGGTTTTCCAACGGCCCGCCCCATCCGGCACCACCCGCCAGCTCGGGTCCGACTTCACTTCCAGGTTGCGCCCATCCGCCAGGTCAACCCGCAAACCCAAAAGCATGCCCGCAAAAAAGGACCCGTTGAAACACTGCACGCCCAGAATGTGCCGGCCCGGCGCGAGCAACGGGGTCAAATCATAGACAAACAACTCGCGCCATTCGGCGCCCCGCCCCAATTCACGGCCATCCAAAAAGAGCGTAAATTCGTTGTCCGTCGTCATGACCAGCCGCGCCTTGGCGACCTTCGCATCCGGGGGAATATCGAAGGCATGCCAAAACTGACAAGTCTGGTTATCCTCGGTTTTATCCGCCCAGATCCAGGAACCCAGTCCGTTCGTGGGGCTCACGTAGGTGTTCGCCATTTCCATCCGGGCTTTCTGGTCATTGGTCGCATCGCCATCGGCAAATGCCGGCGCGGACGAGGCCAAAAGCACGAGGAGCAGCAGCCACGCTCCAAGGCATGACGCGCCACGGAGCATGCAGCGTCTTAACGAAATAAAATGAATAATCGACTGGTGCAGATGCCGATAGCATGCCCCACTTTTCGCACAATACCAAACAAGATGTTCTTTCGGCAAATTGGCCATGACGCAAACCCGCAGGCCGCCGCGGTCAAAGCGCAGCCGGCCGTCAGCGGGCGTTTATTGGGGAGTGGCAAAGACCAATTTGACGGCTTCGAGATAGCCATAGCCGGTTTGCAGCGTGGGTTCCAGGCAACTGCCTTCGGGCCATTCGTTCCAGGCGTTGATGGTGACGATTTTCGGCTGCACCGGCGCGGCCAGCAACCGCCGTTTGATGATTTCCAGGGATTGCCGGAACGCCGCCGGCGTGTTGCCCGTGACCACCGAGTTCACGGTCGGCCCGGCGGGATGGCTCCAATCGGCGTTGGCGGCGGCGCGCGGACTGTTGTCCCAATTGATCATGGCATTGGGAAAATAGGGAATCGCGTAATCTACTTTGGCGTGCGCCCAAAAGGACAGATATTTCTGGCGGCCCCGGACGTAATCGGAGGTCGGAAACGTACCGTTATCCAGCGACCCGTGATGCACCCACGTGTAGCTGGTGAGGCTGTCGAGCGCGAGCTCGCGGCAAAGTTTGGGCCAGCCGGGCGGCGTCTTGCCGCCGGGCAGATTCGGCTGCCCCCAGACAATCGCATTGACGTGCAAACCCGGAAAGCCGGCGGTAACGACCTTGGCCCGGAATTGATCGATTGCGGCGCGGGCGTTTTCAATCGAGCCAAAACTGTCGAGAAACTGGCTCATTTCGTAGATGGAAAAATACGGTTTGCCATCCACGAGCCAATAGCTGGGATGCTTGAAATAGCGGGCAATGACCAGGTCGCAAATTTTATCCCAGGTCGCGGGCGTGACCTTGCCCGGATAGAGCAGCTTGAGATTGTTGTCGGCGGGATTGTAGCCTTGGATGTCATACCAGTCATGATTCGCCCACATGAGGGCAAACTTCACCCGGGCATTGTTGGTGGCGTGGAGAAAGCCTTGGTCCAAGGCATCGTCCAGATATGGCCCGTCGTTGTAGTAATACCAGTCGAAGATGAAGGCGTTCACGCCATAGTCGGCGGCGGCGGCAATCTTTTGGGCCATGACTTCGGGCTGGGCCTCATTTTGATAGCCCCAGAGCGGCGGTTTGGGCTGCACATGACCGGGAAAGCGCGGCTTGGCGGCTTTGATCTCATCCCACTCTGTGAACCCGGGATATTTGTTCTTGTCCCAGCGCGGATCCGGATGGGTGCCGGGATAGTAGTAGGCGGCCACGGTGATGGGTGCGGCGGCCACGGGCTTGGGGGTTGCCGCGGAACCCGGTTCCCGGACGGTCACGGAAACATTGTCGAGCGCGGGGGTGAATTGGGTGGCCGCGAATTGGATGACAATCGCCGTGCCGGCGGGCACCTGCGGCGCCACGAGCGTTTGCCGGTCGCCGTCCATAAATTCGCCGGTCGCAAGCAGGCGCTGCCCGCCGTCCAAAATGGACGCCTGCAAGACGGTCTCGCCATGGAAGACATCCGCGACATCAAACGTCAGCACGACATCGCCGGCCGTTTCCAACGTGCCAATAGGTTGGGACAGACGACCCGATTGGGACGGATTGCAGACCGGCGGCGTTGTCCCTTGTCTGGCATTGAGGGTATAGAGGTTGCTCGTCCCGTTCCAACCGGGCGGCAGGCCGGCGTACCAGCCATCGTTACCCGGGGTCAGGCCGGTGAGGTCGCTGAAGTCGCCGTTCACCACGGCGAGGCCACCCCGGCCGGTCGCGGTCAGGGCCGTCCCGATGACCAGACACAGCGCCAGCCATTTCGGCATTTTCAAACTGCCGGGCGATCTGCGGCCGGATCGCAATGATGCGGAGAACAGCGTGTATGTTTGCATATATCATTCAATCCTGTTTCCCTCGGGGCGCACGCAACTGAAAGCAACCATCGGGTTGTGTTGCGTGGACGGGAATGCCGTTGGCAAAACCGACAGCATGGTGTAAACCCCATCATAAACAAGGAACCCGGGCCCGCAAATGCCCCAAACCGGTTAACCGCCTATCACCGAAACCAGTGATGCTGTTTATCGGTGGATGAACTGCATCATTACGGTTTAAGGCGACGGCACGGTTTCAGCAACAAATTGGTAATGGCCCGAGCCCGCCTGCAAAACCACGCAGCCATTTTCCGAACGCACGTTGCTTATTCCGTCCACCTGCGCCAACGGCTTTCCGTTTTCGGTGACCGCTTCAACCGTTTTCGCCGGCAGATAAACCGTGGCCGTGGTATTTGCGGGGATGGTTGCCTTCAGGGTGAATTGGTTTCCCTCAGTCTGCCAGTCGCTGACAATCCGGCCGCGAATGGAATCATAGCTGGCCTGGCACCAGGTGACTTCCCGGGCCGGACGCGGATGAATCGTGAAGGTTTGATAGCCGGGATGCTGCTCATCCGGGTTCAGCCCGGCGACGTTGCGCCAGAGCCATTCGCTGACCGCGCTGTGCGTCCAATGATTGAGGGACAGATTCTGGCGGTTGGCGTTGAACGCCTCCCAGAAAGTGGTGTTGTATTCGGCCATGTAACCCCAGGACGGTTGATCGCGCTGGTTCATCATTTTGGCGACGTCCGCCTGATAACCGGCATCGGCCAGGGCGAGCAGCATTTCCACGCTGCTCCAAAATCCGGTCGTGGGGTGATGTTTGTTCCGGACCACCAGTTCGTCGAGCCGCTTGGCGGCCAGGGAACGCAACGGTTCATCGAGCAGGCCAAAGCGCAGCGCGAGCGCATAGCTGCCCTGCGTGTCGCCCAAGTCGGTCGCGTCATAGCCATAGGCGGCCGAAACGACTTTCACCGGCCGGCCATTCTGACCGCTCACTTCCACCTTGCCGCCCTCGACAATGGACTGGTCCTCGGTTTCGTTTCCCCGGCGGATGACGAGGTGAAGATTCTTGATCTGATTAAGCGCCGGATCGCCCCCGAGCACATCATTATGCACGGTGAAGTTCAAAGTGCCGTTGTTGATCAGAGAACGAACCATGGCGGTCACATCCCGCATGACGGGCTGGCCGGGAACGCGTCCGCCAATGATGCCGGTGGCGCTGACATGGTCTTGCACAAACGCCTGCCGGATGCCTTGAAACAAGGCCTGATATTTCGCGGCGTCCTCCTGGCGTCCCAAAGCTTGGGCCATGCGCGCCAACAGGTCGGCGGAGTGCGCAAAGAAGGCGGTCGCACCAATCTCTCTGGGCGTCTCCACGCCGGCGCTCATCCAATCGCCCCAATCCTGGCCGCGATTGTTCCGCCAGCGCAAATCGGGGTTGCTGGCATGGATGACCTCCACCCAGCGCTGCGCGGCCGCAAAGTGTTCGGCCAGCAGCCGCCGGTCGCCGGTGTTCACATAGACATCCCACGGGAGCGAGACGCCCGCGTCCCCCCACCCCGGCGATCCCACGCAGGTGGTGGTGCCGCGCAAATGGGCATGCGGCGCAATATCGGTGAAACGGCCATCGGGCGACTGATCATCCCGGATGTCGGCGCAATATTTGGTCAGGAGCGGGGCGGTGTCGAAATTGAACAACAACGACTGCACACACGGCCGAATGTCGCCCATCCAGGCGACGCGTTCGGAACGGGCGGCACAGCCGTTCGGAACATCGAAAAGCAGGTTGGCCTGGGTCCAGGCGGCGGCCGACTGGATGCGGTTATACAATTCGTTTGAGCATTTGAAATGCCCCGCTATCGCGGCGTCCGTGCGTACATTGACCGCCACCAGCGTGTCGGGTTTTAATTGACCGGGGAGACCCGCCAGTTCGACATAACGGAAACCGTGATAGGTGAAGTGCGGTTCGAGCCTGCGCGGTCCTTGGCCATCGAGGATGTAATCTTCCTCCTGGAGCGTGCCCATGAGCGTGCCGATGTCGATATTGCCATCCGGCGAAACCAGCTCGGCGTGGCGCAGCCGCACATGCGTGCCGGCCGGACCAGCCGCCTGCAACCGGCACCAGCCGGTGAATTCCTGACCGAAATCAAACACATAGACACCCGGCTTTACTTCCTTCACGGCCACCGGCTTGAACTCGCGGATGCCCCGCACCGGCTGGGTGCGATCCCACACCAGCGGTACTTCGTTGCGCGGTTGGGACCAGACGGGCTGCCAGGCCCGGTCGTCAAACCCGGGCTGATCCCAGCCGGACAGTTCCCGGCGGCAATCATAACCTTCGCCATCCAGCAAATCCGACCAGCGCACCGGACCGTTCAGCGTGCTGCGCCATTGGCCATCCGTGCCCAGACGCGCATGGGTGCCGTCCGCAAGTTCCACCTCGAGTTGGGCGAGAAACTGCGGGAAATAGCCGTAGATGCAACGCATCTCGAACAGGTTCATATGGCCGGCATACCAGCCATAACCCAGCAACGCGCCGATGGCATTCGTGCCCGGCCGAAGGAGGCTGGTGACATCGCAGGTCTGATATTGAAGGCGCGCACCGTAGTCGGTGTACCCGGGAGCCAACAGTTCATCCCCCACGCGGCGGCCATTGATCCGCACCTCGTAAAATCCCCGCGCCGAAACGGAAAGCGTGGCGCGGCGGATCGGGCCGTTGAGATTAAATTCCCGGCGCAACAGGGGCACGCGCGAGACGGTGAATCGTTTCGTCGAGTCCGCCATGCCCGCGTCCAAGGCCGGCGAATCCACCAGCGCGACGGCTGACCGGCCGTTCACGAGATATTTTTTGGACCAGAGCTCGGATTCAAGGGAGTCCGAGCAAGCCACTCCCGCTCCCACGGCGACGGACTGCGCGCCATCAAAGACGGAAATGCCGGCCAAAGCGACCCCGAAATCCTGGCCATCCCAGCAGGCCAGGCGGGTGACGGTTAAACGGACATAACGCGCCGTGACCGCCGGGAACTGAAACCGGCACGAGTCATGGCGCGGGTTGGGATAATCGTTGCCCGTGTTGTCCACCACCAGCCGCGCATCGCTAAAATCCCGCTGCTCCGCCGCCTCAATTTTGAAACGCAGCGGGAACATCGCGGTGCGGAAATCACTGTTCTGGCCCGGCGGACGGGCGGGCAAAAGGTCCACGGCATTCAGCCGCTTGCTCGCACCGAGGTCGAGGACGATCCATTTGACCGCATCGGGACGCGCAGCCAGTTCGCTGCGGTAGCAGTGGACCGGGGCCAGCGGCCGGTTGGCCGGGTCCGCGAGCACCGGATCGCTGATCCACTGCGCGGTCCAATCGTTCGACGAGAGCAATCCCATGCTCCATGAGGACGACGGGCTCCAATCCGACGGTTGGCCGGCATGATCCCAAGCCTTGACTTTCCAATAGCACGTCTCATGAGCCGCCAGCGGCTGACCGGCGTAGGCAATTTGGGCGCTGGCATCGGTCGGCACCTTGCCACTGTCCCACAGATCTCCATGGTCAGCGTTGAGTTGGCCGGCGGATGAAGCCACCAAAATTTGATAAGCCGTCTGGCGCTCGCCGCGTTGATCCGAAGTTAAAACCCAACTCAACTGCGGCTGGAGAACGTCCATCCCAATGGGCTTCTCACGCCCTTCACAACGCAATTGGCTCACGCCGAGTGTTGCGACCGCTTTCGCCGTCAGCAGGCCCACCAAGAGCCAGCACAGAGTCAAAGCCTTCAACCTGTTCAATCCGGGAATGGTGGTTTTCAATTGAAGGCCGATGTTATGACAACCGCGCCCCGATGCAAAATGATAATCACCCGAACCAATTTTCATGGGCGTATGCCTGCCGCTGCCACCGAAGCTAACCAGCGGAGCGCCCGCGCAGTCCGGCATCGTCATCAAATTTTATACCAACTCTCTGCGGTTTTTGATTAATCCGATAAATACCGCAATAGAAAACGTTAACCAACTAATGAGAAAACCGAACCCGAAAATCATTCCGATTGCGTAGGCGGCAAAGCTTGAATATTCCTCCGTCCGACTTGAGAAAAAACCTTTCCACACCGCTTCAATCAAAATACCCATCAATAAACATATCGCTGAACCAACGCCAAACAAGCTGCCGAACCAGGCAAACCGGCGACGGGCAAATAGAAACACAGACGAAACAACCCAAACCCAAATAACCGAAACGCAAATCGTCCAGGCAACCACCGGGTTATAAAACGGTCTCGGATCAACCAATGGATGAGGCGGCGGCGAGAGCAACCCCCAGTTGTCCGGCCAATTCATCGCCAAAGCAATGAACAAAACCAGCAACAAAAACAACGACGCCAAAACCAGGTTGCTGATGCGGGTTAACATACCGGGGAACCACCAAAGTGTGCTTTTAGCCCGTTTCATAAACGACGTTCTAAACTGAATTATTTGTCCTGTCCAGTGCCGTTTATGTCCCCTGCAAATGCAGGGTGAGAAATACAACGCCACTGGCCTGTCCCAAGCTTGAATGGGGACTAACGGCGGAGCTGACCGGATATGGCGGAACGTGCTCCGGGATGATGGCGCGATAGGCGTCGGCTGGCTATGAGCGGGGAATCCGGTGGCAGGCCGGACGCTACACTTAGATGGGGCGGCGGGGCACCGCCGCCCTACCAGTTTATTGAATTGGTGCGCGGGGTTTTGGTGGTGGTTTTCGGTTACATAATCGGGTTAAATTTGATTCTGGATTTACCTTGATTTACCGGGATTTGCTTGGCTTTTGAAGCAATTATCAAGGTTGATTCGTGATGGCTATATAGGTTCGCCTTCGTCGTCGGGGTCGGGTTTTAAACCTTTTTTCTTGCGATCTTTTTCTTCGGCGGCCATGGCGGCGAAGGTTTCGGGGTAGAATTCTTCGGTGAAGAATTCGTCCTCTTCTTCCTCGGTCTCTGGCTCGTTGTCTTTGGACTTCTTGACGGACTTGGATTTACCGTCTTTGGTCTTGGTGGCTTTGCTTTTCTTTTTGTACTTGGGGTCGCGGATGGGCGGGTCGGGCGGGATGTTCGGCTCGGCGAGGGCCCAGTCGCGTTCTTCTTTGGATTCTTTGCACTTCACTTCGCGTTCGTGGAGTTCTTCCCGGCGCTGGTGCATGACCTGCTTGTTCAGGCGGTGGAGGGCGTCCATTTGCCGCCAGATGTCGGCTGGCGGCGGGCCTTCCAGGGGGACGCGGGACAAGAGCGCGGCGTAGCGGGCCATGATGGTGGTGGCCATGTGGCTGGCAAAGGTGCCGTCGATGGGCTTGGTGGCGAGGAAGTCGCGGGTGTGGAGTTCGATTTCTTTTTGGGCGAGCCAGTCGAGGTAGCCGCCTTGGTTCCAGTTGGTGAGGTTTTGCGGGCCAATGGCCTGGCCGCCGAAGCATTCGGCCATGATGGCGCGGACGACGGGGAGGTCGTTGAGCCACAGGAGAATGGTGACGCCGTGGACGCCTTCGTGGAGTTTTTCGTTGATTTGGTCCCGGATATTTTGCGGGAGACGGGCGATTTTGCCGATGCGGCTCATGGCTTTAGGGGTTATAGGTTGTGGTTGAAGGGACGGAAGGGACACAAAGGACGAAAGGTGGGACTGGGAGACATGTCTCCCAGTTCAAAGCGCGGACATGTCCGCGCACTCCACATGGGGGACGGGCGCCGGTGAGCGGTGGCGGTGGGCTTGGCGGGGTGGCTGGTGGGCTTGGTTATTGCTGCGCCCGGGGACGGGCGCGCTCCGATGGGAGGCGATGGTTGGTTCATGGGTTTTTGGCTGAGTATGGCAGGTCGGCGGAAAAAATAATACGCGCTCACAGCGCACTCGGGTGGGAGGGCCGTGGTTATTGGGGAAAAGCGGGGTCGAAAATTGAAAATCAGCTTAAATCAAGAAAACTGATTTTACGGAACCCGCATAAACATTGGGTGAAAACGGGGTCAGGCGGAAAAGGCGTGGGAAAATTTCCCCAATTCGGTAAAATGCCAATGTTTTAACGATAAAGACGCATTATGGCGGAAGACGTTTTAAAGATTTTTTACCACGGATGGACACGAATTAACACGGATGGGGACGGGGATTAACGCCGAGGCGCGGAGGAAATGAGGGAGCGTCGTTTTAGGGCTGAAGGCCCGCAAGGTTATAGCCCAGGGTGCAGCGCGTAGCGCAAGCCCTGGGATAATCGTCATAATGTATCTATCGGCCTGTAGGGCCGGCACGCCGATACGCATTGACGCGGTGCCGGCCCTACAGGCCGGGGAATGATTTGAGGCATCTACCCAGGCCTCCGCTCGCCGACTCGCTTCTGCCTGGGCTATAACCTTACGGGCCTTCAGCCCGGGGGATGGTTGGGCTCTGTTGGATGGGTTTGATGGAGCGGATGCTCCGCGCTCCGGTTATACGGATTTCAGGGAGGCGATGACGGGGAGGCGGGCGGCGCGGATGGCGGGGAGGAGGCTGCCGAGGATGCCGACGGTGATGGCGAAGAGGATGCCTTTGCAGGCGAGCCAGGGGGTGATGCGGAATTGAAACACGGTTTCGCTAAAGGTGTTGAAGCTCATGGTGCCGGTGGAATAGCCGTGCAACGGGAGCGACAGGAGGCAGCCGAGGACGCCGCCGATGGCGGCCAGCAGCGCGCCTTCGAGGATGAAGCCGGCGAGGATGGTGCGGCGGCGGAAGCCGAGCACGCGCAGGGTGCCGATTTCGCGGGTGCGCGCGCCGACGCTGGCGTACATGGTGTTCATGGCGGCAAACACGGCGCCGATGGACATGGCGGTGGCGAGGAAGTTGCCGAGGATTTTGATGGGCAGCGCGGTGGAGGTTTGTTCGCTGTAATATTTCACCTCGGAATCGGCGCGCAGGGGCAGGCGTTTATCGGTGTCGATTTTGGCGCTGATGGCGAGCGCCGCCGCCGGGCTGACGGCGCGGACGAGCACGCTGGAATAACTTTGCCGGTCGAAGATGGCGCGGGCTTCGTCGGCGTCCATCCAGACTTCGGAATCGAAGGCGGTGTTGCCGCCATCGAATTCGCCGACGACGGTGAAGGTGTTGCCGGCGGTGCGGTATTGATTGCCGATGTGAAAGCGGGCGAAGCGCCGGGCGAGCCGGGAGCTGACGGCCACCTCGCGTTTGCCGGGCGTAAACCAGCGGCCGGCAACGAGGGTGACCTGCGGTCGGAGTTCCATGCCCATGGGAGTAAGCCCGCGCACGGAAACATTCGCCTCGCCCTTGCCATCAATGCGCGGCTGGCTGATCAGGGTGAGGACATCGGCGGAGACAATGGGTTTGCCGGCGGCGTCCCGGGCGATTTCCGGCCAGTAATGGAGGGTCTGAAATTGTTCGAGGGAGACCATGCTGCTGGACTCGGCGGTGGAACCTTTGCGAACGATCATGACGTTGCGCGGGTCGCCGGTGTTGCTGGCGGATTTTTCCAGTCCCACCGCAAGCGCCTGCACGAGCACAAACACGGCCACCACCAAGGCGATCCCGATGATGGTCGCCAAGGTGGACCGCCAGCGGATGACCACGTTGCGCAGGTTGTAGGTGATGGGGAGGGCCATGATTTAATCGCGGTTTTAGTCCAAGGTTTTGAGTCCTTGCACCACGCTCATGCGGGTGACGGCCACGGCCGGCGCGATGGCCGAGATAATGCCCAGCAGCGCGGCCACCAGCGCGGCGAAGCCGATGATGCGCGGGGTGACCTCAAACGAGATGAGGATGCCATGGGTCATCTGGCTGATGTTGCCATAGGTGTAGAGCACGTAGGCGGTGCCAATGCCGAGCACGGCCCCGGCGGCGGAGAGACCGAAACTTTCGGCGAGGATGAAGGCAAAGAGTTCGCGCCGGCGAAAGCCGAGGGCCTTGAGCACGGCGAGTTCGCGGAAGCGTTCGCGGATGGACATGCTCATGGTGCTGGCAGCCACGAGCACGAGGGTGAACACCACCACGGTGCTGATGGAGGCGACCAACATGCGGATGTTGCCGAGCATGGAAATAAAGCCGAGCTGGAAGGCGCGTTCGCTCTCGGCCTTCACTTCGGCGGAGCTGTTGGCAAAGGTTTTTTCCACGGTGGCAATGACGCCGGGCATGGCCTCGGGCGAGGTCACCTTGAGCCACCACATGCCGACGTAGCCGGGCATGCCGATGGAATCGTCGAGGTAATCCTGACGGAAGAGCATGTTGCGGTCGTCGGGCGTGCCGGAATAAATGCCGGCCACCTCGAAGGTGAGTGAGCCGGGATACACGGTGCTATCGAGCGAAAAACGGTCGCCGACTTTCAAGCCGTACTTGTCGGCGGTGATCTTGCCGATGACGCAGGAATCTTTTTTCGCCACGAAGGTCTGGTAGCCGGTCATGTCCATTTTGGCCTCGGCAAAGACGGTGCCGAGGGCTTTGGGGTCAATGGCAAACTGGGCAAAGGTCATGCCGCCTTCGTTTTTGTATTTGCCGCCGAACCAGGTGAACGGCGTGATGGCGGCGACGCCGGGAATTTTTTCAATCAGGCTGCGCTGGCGGACGGGCAGCGGGTTGGTGAGGGAAATGCGGTTCCGCACGGCCACGCGCAACTCGGCCCCGGCGCTCTCCGGCGGCAGGGTGAGTTCGCGCAAGGCGACCTGCAACGTCACCAGCAAAAACAGGCTGGCGGCCACGCTGGAGATGGACAGGATGGCGCGGCGCTTGTTGCGCAGGGCGTTCTTGAGGATGAACGTCGGAATGGTCACGGGGATTTACAATTTACGATTGCCAATGGCCAATTTATTTTGGCGCGCGGATATTCTCGAAGCGGCGATGATGGCGGTTAGTTCGCAGGCTTCCTTATACAGTGAGTCCAGTTTTTTGGCCGGGACCTGACCCGATTCAACGATTAACTCCAGCCAGAGTTGGGTTTCATCCGCCTCTTCTTCGGCAATGCCCAACTTGGAAATGAATTCAGCCTTTGACCTGGCCTTGCCGGCAGACCGGTAATTCGCCGCCACCGATGTGCCTGACCGGACAACTTGCCCGGACAATGTCCGACCGGATGGGGTGCGTGGCAACGAATCCGCCAGTTTCAAAATTCGCAAGGCAAACTGTTTGGCCCGCTTCTTCATGTCTTCGGCATTCATAGGCTGATCGGTTAGTTTGGTTTGGTTTGTGGCATGGCTTGGTTGCAAATCACCGCACAAAAGTCAAATTGGCGATTGGAAATTGCAAATTGTAAATCACGAAAGCTCGCCTTTCTCCAAGTGGATCTGCCTCGTGCCAAAAGCCGCCGCCTTGGGATCGTGGGTGACCATGATGATCGTCTTGCCAGCGTCGCGGCGGAGGGATTGCAGGGCGGTGAGGACGTCCTGGGCGCTATGGGAGTCGAGGTTGCCGGTGGGTTCATCGGCCACGATCAACGCCGGATCGGTCACGAGGGCGCGGGCGATGGCGACGCGTTGTTCCTGGCCGCCAGAGAGTTGGCGGGGCAAATGGTGGGAGCGGTCGCTCAGGCCGACAAGGTCCAGCGCGGCGGCGACTTGTTTGCGGCGCTGGGAGCGGTTCAACTGGGTGAGCAGCAGGGGCAACTCCACATTTTCGGCGGCGGTCAGCACGGGGATCAGGTTGAAGGTCTGGAAGATGAAGCCGATGTTCTGGTTGCGCCAGTCGGCGAGTTGAGATTCGTTGAGGCGGGCGACATCCACGCCCTGCACATGGCATTCGCCACTGGTGGGACGGTCCACGCCGGCGATGATATGGAGCAAGGTGGATTTGCCGGAGCCGGAGGGTCCCATGAGCGCCAGAAACTCGCCAGTCGCGATCTCAAGCGACACGCGGTCGAGCGCGGTGACCTCGATTTCGCCCTGCGAATAGCGTTTGGTGAGGTCCCGGATGACGACAATGTTTTCTGGCGATGCCATGCGGGGACAGTTTAGGCGAATTTTGGGGAAAAGCCAATGTGCGGGAGCTGCCGATTTAGCAACCGGGCGCATGACTGACATTGCCACCCCCGAATGACGGCACGGGTCGCCAAACGTTGCGGAGCGCGGCTGTCCCAGCCGCAGCGTGACGCCAGACCGGGCAGGGCTGAACTTCTCACGCCCCCGCTGTTCCGCCAACACGGTATGTGCAAGCTGCGCCGCCGCCTGGCCTGGCCACGCGCTGCGGCTGGGACAGCCGCGCTCCGCCGGATCGGATACGCCGCGCCGATGGGGGCAGACGCAAGCTTTAGCTTGGTCGGGGTGATTTTGTCTCGGACCTTGCCCAATGTCGGCGAAGCACCAAAACCCAAAAAATATTTACGCCGAAAATTTATCACCAGCAAACCGCCGGCGGCTGAAAGACGTTTTACCCTTGTAAAACAAGGCGATCATGCGCTTCCAAAGCGGTTTTTGGACCGGCAAAAAACATCGTTTTTCGGGGTCCAAATAAAATTAAAATAAAAAAAATGAGTTGCAAGACACCCGTCGTGCGGCTTAAAGATTGGCCGCATTGCATGGGTAAAGCATTAATCATCGCGGAAAAGCCGTCGGTCGCCAGCGACATTTCGAAGGCGCTCGGCAAGTTTACGAAGTCGGAAGACTATTTTGAGAACGACGAATACGTCATTTCGTCGGCGGTCGGGCATTTATTGACCATTATTCCCCCACCCGGCGTCGAAGCCGTGCGCGGGAAGTGGACATTTAAGTGTCTGCCGGTGATTCCGCCGCACTTTGACCTGGAGCCCATTGAAAAGACGGCCAGCCGGTTGCGCGCGCTGCAAAAGCTGATCAAACGCCCGGACGTGGACCGCATCATAAATGCATGCGACGCCGGCCGCGAAGGCGAATTGATTTTCCGCAACATTGTCCGGCATACCAAGGCCAAGCAGCCGATCCAGCGGCTGTGGCTGCAATCCATGACGCCGGCGGCGATCCGGGAGGGGTTTGCCACGTTGCGCAAGGATGAGGAAATGATGCCGCTGTCCGACGCGGCGATCAGCCGCAGCGAGGCCGACTGGCTCGTGGGCATCAATGGCACGCGCGCCATGACGGCGTTCAACTCCAAGCTGGGCGGCTTTTTCAAGACCACCGTGGGCCGGGTGCAGACCCCCACCCTGGCGATTGTGGTGGAACGCGAGGCGAAGATTCGCAAGTTCATCTCGAAGGATTATTGGGAAGTGCTGGGCACGTTCGGTGCGGCGGCGGGCAGCTATGCGGGACGCTGGTTCGATGAAAAATTCGTCCGCTCCGAGGACGAGCATCACAAGGCGGAACGCATTTGGGATCAGGCCACGGCGGAAACGCTGAAGGCCAAATGCCTCGGCAAACCGGGCATTGTCAACGAAGAGAGCAAGCCCACGACGTCGATGTCGCCGCTGCTGTATGATTTGACGAGCTTGCAGCGCGACGCGAACTCGCGCTTCGGGTTCAGCGCCAAGAACACGCTGGGCCTGGCGCAGGCGCTGTATGAAAAGCACAAGGTGCTGACCTATCCGAGAACGGATTCCCGCGCCCTGCCGGAAGATTATATTGGCACGGTGCGCGGCACGTTACAGATGCTGGGCGAGACCAGCTACGCCCCGTTTGCCGGCACGATCCTGAAGAACGACTGGGTGCGCCCAAACAAGCGCATTTTCAACAATGCCAAGGTGTCGGACCATTTCGCGATCATTCCCACCGCGCAGGCGCCGAAGCATTTGTCGGAGCCGGAACAGAAGCTGTACGACATGGTGACGAAGCGGTTCCTGGCCATTTTCTATCCGGCGGCGGAATTTCTGGAAACGGTGCGCATCACCCGGGTGGAAGGCGAAGCCTTCAAGAGCGCGGGCAAGGTGCTGGTCAGCCCCGGCTGGCTGACGGTTTACGGCAAGGAATCGGATTCCGACGAAACGCCGAGTCTGGCCCCGGTGAAGGCCGGCGAAACGGTGCAGACCACGGAGATCGAGGTGAAGGCGAACGTCACCAAACCGCCGGCGCGCTATTCGGAAGCCACCCTGCTCTCCGCCATGGAAGGCGCGGGCAAACTGGTGGACGACGATGAATTGCGCGAGGCCATGAACGAGAAAGGTCTCGGCACGCCCGCGACGCGCGCGGCGATCATTGAAGGGCTGATTTACGAAGGTTACATTCACCGGACGGGCCGGGAATTGCAGGCCACGGCGAAGGCGTTTTCACTGATGGAACTGCTCAACGGCCTGGGCATTCCGGAACTCACGAAGCCCGAACTGACCGGCGACTGGGAATTCCAGCTCAAGCAGATTCAGCGCAAGCAGATCAGCCGTGATCAGTTCATGGCCGGCATTGCGGACATGACCCGGCGCATTGTGGATCGCGCGAAGCAGTTTGAGCACGACACGATTCCCGGCGACTTTGGCACGCTCAACGTCCCCTGCCCCAAGTGCGGCGGCGAGATCCACGAGAAATACAAGCAGTACCAGTGCGTGAAGGAAGGCTGCGATTTCGCCTTCTGGAAGACGCTGTGCAGCCGCATGTTCGAGCCCGAGGAAGTGGAGAAGCTGATCACGGAACGGCAGATCGGGCCGCTCCAGGGCTTCATGAGCAAGCAGGGTTTCCCCTTTGCGGCAGTGCTGAAAATGAACGCCGAGCAGAAGGTGGAATTCGATTTCGGCAACGACAAGAAGGACGGCGAGGCGGCCGCCCCGATGGATTTCACCGGCAAGGAACCGCTGGGCAAATGTCCGAAATGCGGCGCGCAGGTGTTTGACGGCGGGATGAATTACGTCTGCGAAAAACAGGCGGGGGCCGAGAAGAGCTGCGATTTCCGCACGGGCAAAATCATTTTGCAGCAGGAGATTTCGGTGGAGCAGGTCAAGAAACTGCTCAGCACCGGCAAGACGGATCTGCTGAAGGGTTTTATTTCGAAGAAGACCAACCGCAAGTTTGAGGCCTTCCTGATCGTGAAGGATGGCAAGACGGCGTTTGAATTCGCGCCCCGTGAGAAGAAAGGTCGCGGCGTAAAATCCTCCGAGCCGCTGCCGAAGATTGATTTCACGGGCATGGTGTCGCTGGGCAAATGTCCCAAGTGCGGCGGTCAGATTTTTGACACCGAACAGGGCTACATTTGCGAGAAATCGCAGTCGGATACGAAGCCGTGCCGGTTCAAGATTGGCAAGAGCATCCTGGAACAGCCCATCGAACTGGCGCAGGCGCAGAAGATTCTGGCGACCAAGAAGAGCGACCTGCTGGACAAGTTCATTTCCAAGGCGGGCAAACCGTTCCCGGCGTATTTGGTGATGGATGGCAAGGGTAAGATTACCTTCGACTTCCCGCCGCGTGATGGGGAGTGATGGGGGGATCGGCTGCTACTACTTCAATGGGCGGTTACGGTGAAAGTGCTGGCCCCGTCTTCAGCCGGGGTGCGAATGGAAAGGTAAAGGTTGGCTGTTTGGTCACCAACGCCAGGCCGAAGTCCAGCATGGCCTGTTCGCCTTCTGGTTCCACATTCAGCGGCGGGAGCATCATGTTGGCCGCCGCGCCCTTCAAACCGCCCAGAAAGCTCTGCCAGGCGTTATTGGGGGCATCCTTGCGCTTCACCGAGGCCAGGGTGACTTCCATTTTGGGATGCTCCGCGCTGCGCCGGAATTGGAGGGCGTTCACGCGGGCCACGGTTTCATTTTCGTAGCTATACGTGCCATCGCGGAGCCGGATGTCTTCCAAGGTGATGCTGACGGGACTGCTCCGGCCACGGGCATTGAAGCGCATCTTCACTTCGTTTACCACATACCGCCCCTTGATCAGGGAGCCTTGAATTTCCACAATCCCGGAACCGTCACCATCCACGGTGATGGCACTGAGCTGATGGGCCAGCAAATGGGTGGTTTTGAGCTGCTTTTCATGACGTTGGATGCCCACCACGTGTTCAAAGGTGTCCCGCTGTATGCCGTCGCCGGTGAATTCGAATTCGCAGGTGGCGGAGAACGATTTGCCGGTGATGTGGTTGGTGAAGGAAACGACCCGCGCGCATTGGGAATTGCCGAGATTGGTGGCGAGCAGCACGTGTTCCGGCGAAATCAGCGGAACAAAGTACATGAAGTCGCTGACGGGATTGAAGCCTTGGTCGCCCACGCCGTAATCGAGGCGGAGGGTTGGCCCGGTGGCGGATTCCGCCGCGAACGAGTGTGAGAGCCCGGTGAGCAGAACCCACAGGGTCGCCAGATACGCTCCGGCCCGGCCTTTGACGGAAAAGAAAGACATCCCGCCAAGTTTAATTCTCGTTCTTCTTGCCGGTGGTCAGATAGTCCAGGTACTTGATCAATTGATCGCGCATTTCCTTGCGCGGAACAATCGCATCGATCAAGCCGTGGTCCACGAGAAATTCGGCGGTCTGGAAGCCGGGGGGCAATTCGGCGTGGGTGGTGTCCTTGATCACGCGGGGACCGGCAAAGCCGATCATCGCGCCGGGTTCACCCAGAATCAAATCACCGAGGGCGGCGAAGCTGGCCATGACGCCGCCGTAATCGTTATTCGTCAAAACGCTGATGTAGGGCAGCCGGCGCTGGGCGTGGTAGGCGAGCGCGGCGGAGGTTTTGGCCATCTGCATGAGGCTGATGGAACCTTCCTGCATGCGGGCGCCGCCGCTGGTGGAAATAATGACGACCGGCCAGTTGCCTTCGGTGGCGCGTTCGATGAGGCGGGTGAGTTTTTCGCCGACGACATAGCCCATGGAACCGCCCATGAAGCTGAAATCCATCACGCCGAGGGCGACCTGATGGGTGCCGATTTTGCCGACACCGGTCACCACGGCATCCTTGAGCATGGTGCCCTTGCGGTCGCGATCCAGCTTGCCCTTGTAACCGGAAAATTTCAGGACATCCACGCTGGAAAGGTCGGCATCCATTTCCTCAAAGGTGCAGGTTTCCACGAGGGAATGAATCCGTTCGCGGGCGCCGATCGGGAAATGGTGACTGCACTTGGTGCAGACCTTGAGGTTGGCGTCGAGTTCGCTGTCGAACACCATGGCGGAGCAGGAGGGGCATTTGATCCAAAGGCCCTCGGGGATTTCGCGTTTGCGGTCGCGGGAACGGCCGGAGCCCAGCTTGGGTTTCTTGGGCAGGGTGGGTTTGACCGTGGGCGGCGTCAGCGCCGGTTCCACCTGCGCCACGCCCAACGCCGTCTTCGCTAAAAATGTCGTAGCCATGTTCGTTTATTATTATTCAAAGTCCGCGGGCAACTGTCCAGACACAAACTTCCCCCGCCCCGGCCGCCTTCAGGGCCTGCGCGCAGGCGTTAGTGGTTGCGCCCGTGGTAAAAACATCATCAATGAGCACGAATCGTCGCCCGGCCACCGTTACCCCTTGGCGGACGGCAAAGGCGTTTTTCATGTTTGCGGCGCGTTTTGCCCGGGTCAAGCGGGTTTGGGTGGCCGTAGCTGAGACACGGCAAAGCACCCGTTCGTTCAAGGGAATTCCGGTGGCTTCGCTCAAATGCCGGGCCAGCAGGCCGGCCTGGTTGAATTCGCGTTCGCGTTCTTTGAGGGGATGCAGCGGCACGGGCGCGATGAAATCCCAGCCGCCACCCCGCAACGCCGGTCCGGCTTCGGCCACAAGCAGGCCGGCCAGAAAGGGTTCAAACCACAGATGGCGCTGGTATTTGAAGCGGTGGATCGCTTCCAAAACCACGGTGCGGGCCACGACGGCGGAACGGGCGGAGGTAAAATGCAGGTCGAGGTCGCGGCAGTTGGTGCATTCGAATTCGGTGGTCAGGTCGCCGTCAAAGGGGAGGCCGCATTTCCGGCAAAAAGGCGGACGGACCGGGCGGACGAGTGATCGGCAGGGTTCGCAGACATAGCCGACGGCGGCGGATGCGGGTTCGTAGCGGCAAAGCTGGCAGATTTCCGGATAGAAGAATCCGAGCAGAGTGTTCCACCCCGCTTTGCATCCCGTCTGGACAGCCGCCAGAGTCATGAGGACATGGCCAAGGAGGCATTTTTGGCGGGGAGCCGAAACCGGCAGGCCACCGCCAGACTCAGGAGCAGGACAAAGAACGCGGCCCAACCGTCAATGAGCTTGCCGGTCCCCCACAGCCAGGTGGTGGCGGCGGGCACATCGGTGGTGAAGGAGCGATAAAATTTCAGCCAGAAAATCCAGCCGCCGTGCATGCCGATGGAAAAATAGAGGGTGCCGGTCTTTTGATAGGCCAACCCCAGCAGGAGGCCGGCCAGGGCGAGCGAGAAGAAGCCAGGCACCAGGGCGGAAACATCGGCAAAACCGGCCATCATGGCGGGCAACAGGGCGAGACCGGAATACCAGTGGACGGGGCCGGTCACTTCGCCGTGCTGAAGGAAATGGACCAGCGCATAAATCAGGCTGGCGATGCCCAGAGCCACAGGCCACCACATCACCCGGCGCAGGCCATTAAAGATGCCGCCGCGAAACAGGACTTCCTCCAGCACCGCCACCACCGCCGCCGTGGTCAGGGCGCTAAGAAAGATGCCGGTAATCCGGGCAAGGTTAAAGGCATGAACCAGCGTCCGTCCGCCGACCGTAACGGCCAATAACGCCACCAATCCCAAGGTAATGAAACCGACGGCGAGTCCGCCCAACAACCGGCTCCCCTGCCCCGCCGGGGAAACCAGGCCGAGATCCTTCCACGAGTTCACCCCGAGGATTCGCAGCAGGGGCCAAAGCAAGGCCAGCGCCAGAATCAGGAAGGCACGGTCCATGAACCGGTGAAACGGGCAATGAGCCAGACTCTGAAAGAAATGGCCGGGGAACAGTTGAGCCCCCCATTGGGCCAAATGCCACAGGCCGGGCGCCATTAGCGCTCCGCCGACAAAGACAACCACGGTATAAAGAATCAGTGCCAAAAATGGTCGCACAGCCCTCACAATAAGACGTTTTTCCGGCTTGGCAACTGGCAACTTTTTCCCGCCAACGGATTTTTATTCGCGCCCGGGGCTTGGCTGTGTTAATTAAACAGAAGTATGGCGCATGCGTTGGCTGGTGATCCGGCAGAACAAAAATTTGGACGGTTCTACCTGCGGGAATTGATCAATTCCGGCGGGATGGCCGAGATCTGGCTCGTGACCGACGGTCGCGGCAAGCCCTATGCCCTGCGCCGGCTCAAGCGGGAATTGCGCTTCAGCTTCAGCGCCCGCCGCCAGTTTTGGCGCGGCTGCGAGGTGCTGGCGCAGTTGAATGAGAGCGAGCATATCGTCGGCTACGTGGAACACGGCAAGGCGGAGGGGACCTGCTATCTGACGATGGATTACGTGGAGGCGGACAATCTCAAGGAACTTTACGCGCGGCAGGACCCGTTGCTGGTGGAAAATGTGGCGCAAATCCTCATCGACATGGCCACCGGGCTCAGCCACGTCCATGAAAGCGGCTACATGCACCTGGATTTCAAGCCGGAGAACGTGCTGATTTCCCGGAATTGCGCGGTGCGGCTGATTGATTTTGACCTCGCCCTGCCCGTCCCCGAAAAGCCGGTGCGGATGGCCAAAAACGCCGGCACGCCGGGCTACATGGCCCCGGAACAGCTCAAACGCGAACCCTTGGACGCCCGCGCCGATATTTATTCCTTTGGCGTGGCGGCGTATGAGCTGCTGACCAATCAAAAGCCGTTTCCCGGCAACACCCCGGCCGAAATCCTGGCCGCCCAGATGAGCCCCGCCGGCCCGATTCCGCCCCGCGAACACAACCCGGACATTCCCCCCATGCTGGAAGGAACCATATTAAAATGCCTGCAAATGCAGCCGGAGCGGCGGTATATCACGAGCGGGATGCTGGTGCGGGATTTGCAGAATGCGCTGTATGTAAGTTAGGGCATTGATCGCAGGGTGAGCGGTAGTTGCCCTTGCAAAGAAAACGCACCCTATCGAGTTGCCTCGCTTTGCTGATTATCCTTCAGCAAACATTTGAATAACACCGTTCCTGAATCTTTCGGCCTCGCTACTAGAATCAAATCGTTTTAGCGTCTCCTCCTTGCCGGATACAAGCCTGAAACTCACTTCATAAAAACTATATGTGAGAAACGATTTCGTTTCAGACACCTTAATTGAGGAAAAATCGCCTACCCTGATTGCCTTTTTGGTTTTGAAAAATAAAAACAGGACCTGATGTTTTTCAACAACACCTCCGCCAATTTCCAACCAGCAGATTTTAAAAATCCTGTTTAGTATTAAGAACCAAACCAGCACCCCGCCTGCGAACATGCTGTAATAGAAAAGGTAGGAAAACCAATCCCCTTCTATGGGGTGCATCGAATAGGGTGCGATGAATAGAAAAAACGATAAGGGTGTTAGAAAAAACACTGCATCAAAAATGCGGCCGTAGAGACTTTCGTTAGCATTGATAATCTGGTTCATCTTATTCAATGTGCGATTAATTAAATACAGGGCAGTAGTCAAGTAATGGTTCGATTTTACCGGGATTCAGCATTATTCCCCGGCGGCAGCTTTCATCCGCCCGATCCATTCACCAGCGGTATGGCCTTCGGACAGGGAAGCAATTTTGAACCGGGCGAGGTCGGTGAGGAAGGGATCCAAGCGGGCGCGGAAGGCGGTACGGTCGGCGGTCAAGGCATGCTCGCCGGGAACATGGGTGGCCAATTCGATGTAGCGAATTCCCAGACGGGCTTCCGCAACGCGGCTTTTAAGCTCCGGGGTGGTGGCGACGGTCTCGGCGTGGTCGAAAAGGTCGTTGGCCGATTTTAGCAGTTCGGGGCTGAACAACGGGGACGCGGGTGGATCGTAGAGGTGCAAGTGGATATTCGGTTGCTGCAAGCGGTCGTGGAAGAGCTGGAGGTAGGCGTAGAGGTCGGGGCCGGCGGGGCCGTAGTAGCCATTGCAGAAATCTCGGACGAGCGGCCACACGTCCTGGTGCGGGTTCCAGCAGAGGTGGGCGATGACCCAGGTGCGCATGGCTTGCAACTCGCCGTTTCCCTGATAATCGCCTTCGCAAAACATCCCGGAAACTCCGTTCGACCGGTAGTAAGCCAGGTCCGCGCCCAGTTCATCCCAGTCGGGATAGGGCTGGAGGTAGTGGGCAAAGTTGGTGACGTAGTGCCAGATTTGCAAATGACCGGGGGCGACCTTATTCCAAGCCAGGAGCGCGGCTTGTGATTTACGGTTCTGCGGGTCGGTGGCGAGCGGATGGCCGTCGCAGGCGTAGATGGGGGCCAGACAGACGAGCACATTGTCGGCCGGGGCGATGGTCCCGGGCGCGGGCGCTTTTTCGCTGTATTGATAGGCGAGCGTTTCGACCCAGATTTTCCGGTCCGGCAGGGCGGCTTGGACGGCCCCGGCGACTTTGTTCACGAAGGCGAGCAGCGTGCCGGCGGGGGAACCGTACTTGGCATCGGCGGCGCGGCAGGCGTCGCACTGACAGTTGCCGCCGACGGCGTCATTGGGCGAGAGACCGAGGGTCAGTTCCGAGGGATTGGCTTTGGCCTCCGCCACCAAGGCGTCCACCACCACTTGGAAGACGCCGGGATTGCTCAGGCAGAGTTGGGAGTCCGGCGAGGCCTTGCGGTGGCCGTCCACGAGGCTGAAATAATCCGGGTGGTCGGCGAAATAGCGGGCGGGCGGAACGAGGGCGTAAAAATTCTCCGCCCCGTTGAACAGCCGGTTGATGCCGCCCAAGTCGGCCTGAGCGGGCACACTAACCCCGTTCAACTTGAGATGCGCGTCCCATGGCGCATTGGCGAAAACAATCGCCTCGTCGGTATCCCGATAGTCAAAGGCCGGCGACTGCATTTCATTCAAGCTGGGAAGGCGCACCACCTCTTGGGGCGGCAGAAGGGTGACATCGGGCGCATACCAGCGGGCGCCCAAATGGTCTTCCAGCAAGGCATAGACAGAATAGAGCGTGCCCCGGTCGTCGTGGCCGGCCAGGAAGAGATTATGCCGGTCCGTACGCAGTACGAACGCTTCCGGCGGCAGGGTGTCCAGCGGCACCTTACCGAAGGCGGCGGGCAGCCAAGGGCTGGCACCCACGAAGATCGCCGGGCCACCGGGCTTCTCACTTAGGACGGGAAACACCGCGCCGGAGATTTGCTTCAGATCATCGGCCAGTTCGGCCGCCGCATGCTTCACCGTGGGGCTGGCATTTGAGGCGATGATGATGGAATAGTCGGTGCGGGCGTGATCGGCCAAAACCAATCCGGCGGCCGAGGCGGCGGGGATGAATAAGGGGAGCAAGATGGCGGCGAGGAGGGACGTGAAAAGCGGCTTTGTGAAGGCGGACTGCCCAATGAATGGGGGCTTGGGGGGGCAGAAATTGTTTGTCATAATGGTTGGGGAACTCTAGACATTCAAGGTAGCACATAAAGCGGTCACCCAATAGCAGCTTACGGCGACACGATCCGGTAGTATCGCTGAGGGGTATTGGCATTGGTATCAATGAGCGTGTAAATGTTTCCATCTCCGCCAAGTTCGGCCATTGACGTCCAATGAGACAGATTTGTCGAGTATTGCACGATGTAATCCTGGCCCATCGTCGTATTGAAATAGAATTGAAACTGGCCGCGACCAAGCCAGGTTCCACCCGACAATATGATTGCCGGGCTGGTTAGATGCCATGATGGGTTGAACGCGACACCATTCAGTGCCACGCTACGAACGTAGTTCCAACTATTGATCATCACATCTATGAAAGAATACATTCTCAAACCCATCACGACACCCCCAACCGTAGCCCCGACTCCCG